>NZ_JBEGHG010000002.1:0-295123 GCF_040675865.1 Burkholderia sp. LMU1-1-1.1
GCTCTGGACGCCCTGGACGCTGGCGCCGGCGGCGGCTTGCGACTGGGCGGCGGCCTGCGCGGCGGCATCGGCCGGCTGCGGCGCGACGGCGTTGACGGCCACGCCGGCGGCGGCCAGGTTCAGGCGCGTGGCCGAGTTGCTCAGCGTGGAGACGGCGCTGACCGTCTCGCCGCGGGCGTCGGCGGCCAGGGCCAGCGTGCCGCCGGGGGCGGCGCCGGCGTTGAGCAGCGAGGTGATCATCGCCGGCAGCGTATCGGCGCCGGCGCCGGCGCTAACGCTGGCCTCGTCGGCGGCGGCGTGGGTGTCGGTGGCATCGGCGGCCGGCGCGGCGGCGCCGTCGTCCTTGGCGGCCAGGTCCACCAGGTTGAGCATGTAGGCGAACGGCGCGACCACCGGCGCGTCGGCGCCCGGTTCGTCGGCGCCTTCGGCGGCCTGGGCGGTCTTGCCTGGCTGCGTGGTCTTGGCCGCTTGCGTGCCCGCGCCGGACTGGGCGCTTTTGGCCGGCGCCGGGCCGGCCGGCGACTTGGCCGGCGCGCTCTGGCTGGTGGCCGGGTTCGAGTTCGCCGCGGCGCGCTGGGCCGGCTGCCGGACCTGGGCGGCGCCGTTGCCGGCGCGCTCCTGCTGGCCGCGATTGGCCGCGACCGGCGCGGTGAAGTCGGCTTTGGCGGCCTGGGCCGCCTTGGCCGTGGCGCTGGCGCCGTTGACGCTGTTCATAGTGATGCTCATGCTTGAATTCCGTTTTCCGCTTGTTCGCTGTCGAGGGCGTAGGCCAGCCACCCCTCCTTGTTTGCCTGCATTTCGTTCAGACGACGCCCCAGGTCTTCGGTGGCGAGGTCGCAACGGCGTACCGCTTCCTGATGCATTTCATGCAAGGCCGACAGGGCGGCCCGTTCGGCGCCGCTCCATTTGCCCTGCGCCGCCATTTGCGGCAAGGTCGCCTCCACCAGCGTGTTCATCGCCGCCAGCAGCTTCCAATCCTCGGCGGCGATGGCGGCGTTCATTTTCTTTGCCATCTGCACCAATGTCGCTTGCCTATCCATTTTTGGCCTGTACGCCCAGCCAGCCTTTTTTGATCGTGGTGAGCAGCGTCGTCACCTCGTCGATGACGGCCGGGTCGAGGCTGACGCCGGCGGTGTAGAGGCGCCCGGCGCAGTAGTCGTACAGGCGGCCGAGGTTTTCGACCACCTCGCCGCCGTGGTCGAAGTCCAGCGAGCTCGACAGACCGTTGATGATGTCGGTGCACTTGTTCAGGCTGACGGCCTTGAGCTCGTAACGCTTGCCGACGATATGGCCGCGCGCGCGCGCCAGCTCCTCGAGCAAGCCGTCGGTCAGCACCAGCACCAGTTCGATCGGCGACGCCCGTGCCACCTGGGCGTCCAGATTGGTGGAGTGGTAACTGCTATAAGCTTCGTGGTTCAACATGGGGTTCACCGTACGGGTAAGTATCCGCGGCACGATTGCCGCGGCGATAAGTAGTTTGCTAGCTGTTGCTGTCGGAGGAGAACATCGCCGTGAACATGTTCGACGTCGACGTCATCGACGCCTGCAGGGTCTGCAGCGCGGTGAATTGCGCCAGATACCGCTGGTAGGCGTTGTTGAACTGGTTTTCCAGGGTCGCCAGGCGGTCGGTGACGTCGCTTTGCTGCCGTGTCGCCACCTGCTGGCGGGCGCCGATGAAACCGGTGGCGGTGTTGGTCCAGCTCGACACCAGCTTGTTCATCGTGCCCAGCACGCCGGTGCCGGCGGCGCCGCCGATGCCGGTTTTGCCGAACAGCGTGTCGAGCGCGGCAGGATTGTTGCCGATGGTCTTGTTCAGGCGGGCGGTGTCGAGCGTGAGCATGCCGTCGCGGCCGGCCGCGATGCCGAAATTGATCAGCGACTGGCCGCCGGTGGCCGCGCGCAGCGCCGAGCCCAGGCGGTCGCGCAGCGAGGCCAGGCCGGCGTCGCCATGCAGCGCGCCGTCGGCGCCATTGCTGCTTTCGGTGCCCGACACGGTCAGCGTGTTCATCACGCCGAGCAGCGTGTTGTAGGCGGTCACGAAGGCCTGGACGTTGGCGGCCGTGCCGCTGCTGTCGGCGGCCACGGTCAAGGTCACCGGCGTGGCGTTGGCCGCCTGCGCCTGGGTGACAGTGAAGCTGACGTCGTCGATGGCGGTGATGGTGTTGGACGCTTGCTCGATCTTGGTGCCGTTCTGGCCGCCGATCCAGACGATGGCGTTGCTTGCCGCGCTGAGCACGGTTTTGGCCGACAGGTCCGCCTGCAGCGCCGGGTCGCCCAGGCCGGTGACGTCGATCGACGCCACGGCGTTGTCGGCGCCGGTCTTGGTCGACGTCAGCACCAGCTTGGAGACGCCGTTGATCGTCATCGTCGAGGCCGAGACGCGCGAATTGTTGGTGGCGGCGACGTTGACGGCGGCGGCGATCTCCTTGGCCGTCAGCTTGCCGTCCATGTCGCTGTCGGCGTTGGTCAGCGCGACCAGGAAGGTCGAGCCGTCGGCCAGCGCGATGCTGAGCGAGCCGGCGTTGGTGGCGGTGCTGTCGGCGACGTTGTAGGACACCTGGCCGGCGGTGGCCAGTTGCTCGACGTAGAAGGAATAGGTGCCGGCCACGGCCTTCGAGTTGGCGCTGGCGGTGGCGACGGCCGGGTTGCTGAGGGTGGCCGCGTTGGCCGTCACCGTCTTGGTGCCCGTGGTCAGGCCCGCCAGCGCGCTCTGGAACGCGCTCAGCGCCGAACCGAGCGTCGTCAGCGCGCCCGACGTGGCCTTGGCCTCGGCCGCCTGCGCGTCCAGGATCGCCTTGGTCGGCGCGACATAGTTGTTGGCCAGGTTGGTTGCGGTGGTTTTCGGGTCGTAGGTCGGACTGCTGATGACTGCCATGATCGTGCTCCTGGAAAGGATGAATGAAGTGTACCTTGATACAAGGCGACCCTAATCGTTTCCGTATGAAAATATTTCTAACTTTTTTTTTGGTGTTGCAAATGTGTCGCGCGGCTCCCGGAATGTGTCGTTAACCGCATCAATGACGCCGCGACAACAGATTTGGCAAGGCGCCAAGATTATCCGGGTGTTTTTTGTCCGCGCAGCCAGGCCTGGGTCGCCAGGTCGTCATGCTGCTTGCGCTCCTTGGCGTCCTTTTCCTTGAGCACCACCTTCTGCTGCGTGACCAGCACCTTGCCCAGCACCTCGCGCTTGGCCCAGGCGGCGTTGAGCGCCTTTTGCGACACCGCCATGTCGGCCTCGTGCATGTGCAGGTCGAGGCGGTGGCTGTCGGCCATCTGCATCACGGCCTGCTTGTAGTTGCCGCAGTTGCCGGCCAGGGCGGGGTGCAGGTTGCCGCTGGCGCCGCTGTTGGTGTACAGGCCGGTCAGGCGGTCCAGGTTTTTCTGGTAGCGGTCGCGCAAGTTTTGCTTTTCCGCCATCTCGGTCTGCAGGCGCTCGACCTCGGTGTTGCGCAGGGCGACCAGGGTGGTCAGGTTGCGGATATTTTGGTGGCTCATGTCATCAGCTTCTCAAGTTCACTTACACACGGCGCGAACGGCGCTTCTTCCTTGGTGCCCTGGCACAGAAAATCTTCCACCTTCGGGTGCAGCATGACCGCCTTGTCGGTGATCGGATCGGCGCCGGGCACGTAGGCGCCCAGCGGGATCAGGTCGCGCACGCGGTTGTGGCGGGCCATGCTCGACTTGAGCGCGCGCGCGGCCAGCATGTGTTCCTGCGTGATGACCTGGCTCATGCAGCGGCTGATCGAGGCGCCGATGTCGATCGCCGGATAGTGGCCGCGCTCGGCCAGCTCGCGGGTGAGCACGATGTGGCCGTCGAGCACGGCGCGGGCGGTGTCGACCACCGGGTCCTGCTGGTCGTCGCCCTCGGCCAGCACGGTGTAGATCGCGCTCATCGAGCCGGTCTGGTTCTCGCCGTTGCCGGCCGATTCGACCAGCTGCGGCAGCGCCGAGAACACCGACGGCGGATAGCCCTTGGTGGCCGGCGGCTCGCCCAGCGCCAGCGCCACCTCGCGCATCGCCATCGCGTAGCGGGTCAGCGAATCGACCAGCAGCAGCACGTTCTTGCCCTGGTCGCGGTAGTGGGCGGCGATCGAATGGCACAGCTCGGTCGCCATGATGCGCATCAGCGGGCTCTCGTCGGCCGGGGCGATCACCAGCACCGCCTTGGCCAGGCCGTCCTTGCCGAGCGACATGTCGACGAACTCGCGCACCTCGCGCGAGCGCTCGCCGATCAGGCCCACCACCACCACGTCGGCCACGGTCTGGCGGGTCATTAGGCCCAGCAGTACGGACTTGCCGACGCCGGAGCCGGCCATCAGGCCGACCCGCTGGCCCTTGCCCAGGGTGAGCATGGAATTGATGGCGCGCACGCCGACGTCGAGCGGCTCGGTGACTGGTTTCTTCTTTAAAGGATGGACGCGCGGCGGCTGCGGGTCGAGCGGAAAGTCGCCGTTCAGCTTGCCCAGGCCGTCGATCGGCTCGCCTAGGCCGTTGACCATGCGGCCGAGCCAGCCGGAGCCGATTTGCAGGCTGATTTTTTCGGGGGAGGGCAGCACGCGCGCGCCGGTGGTCAGGCCGACCGCTTTTTTGAACGGCATCAAAAAGGAAAGCTTGTCGCGGAAGCCAACGACTTGCGCGTCGAGCCATTCGCCGCCGACTGTCTCGATTTGGCAACGCTGGCCGGTGTGCATCGGGCAACCGACGGCCTCGAGCAGCAAGCCGGACGCGCCGACCAGGCGGCCCGTCGGGGTCGCCATGGGCACGGAGCCCAGCTCCAGATTGCGTAACGCGTCAGCGATCACTCTTCCGTCTCCGTTTCGTCGCCGCCGTCGGCCGCCTGCAATTGATTATCGACCTGTTCCATGACAGCAGCAAGACGTTGATGACATCCGGCATCGACTTCGTTGTCGCCGGCCTTGATGCGGCACTCGCCCACTTCCAGGCGGGCGTCGGGGATCAGGTTCCAGCGCTTGGAGCGTTTCGGATCGAGCTCGGCGATGCGCTTCAATTCCTCGGGGTTGAGGAAGACGTCGATCTCCTCGCGCGTCGGTGGCATCGATGCCAAGGTTTCCTCGACCAGGGCCATCAACTGCACCGGCTGCAA
Organism: Burkholderia sp. LMU1-1-1.1; assembly: GCF_040675865.1. NCBI lineage: Bacteria > Pseudomonadati > Pseudomonadota > Betaproteobacteria > Burkholderiales > Burkholderiaceae > Burkholderia > Burkholderia sp. LMU1-1-1.1. The sequence goes on from NZ_JBEGHG010000002.1 coordinate 5,105, forward strand.
GGCCAGTTCGGCGCGGATCACCTGGCGCGCCACCTTGGCCACCAGGTCGACGACTTCCTTGCGCTGCGCGGCGCGGTAGTCCGAGCGCAGCTTCTTCAGACTTTTGAGCATGGCGTCGACCGGGCGCGCCATCTGGTCGTAGGCGACCAGGGTTTCATGGCGGCCTTCCTCGCGGCCCTGCTCCTGGCCGGCGGCGCGGCCGGCCTCGAAGCCGTCCTCCTGGCCGCGCGCCAGGCCGATCTCGTAACCGTCGCGCTGGCCCTGTTCGAAGCCCTCGCTGACCGACGCCGCCCACTGGGCGCCGCCGTCGCCGCCCTGGCCGTGGCTTTGCGCCACGGCGCGCTGGTGGGCGAGGTTGGTGAACTGGGCCAGCGGCGGAAAGCGGTAGGCGCGGAACTGCTTCATTCGACCACCTGTTCGGCGAACAGCTGGATCTCGATCTCGCCGCCGTCGGCCAGGGCCTTGACGGTGGCCATGATCTCCTGGCGGGTCTGCTCGATGCGCGACATCGGCATCGGACCGGCGCGGCGCATCATGTCCTCGAAGGCCTGGGCCTGGCGTTTCGGCATGGTCTTGAGGATGGCGTCGCGGATCGACACTTCTGCGCCCTTGAGCGCGATCGCCCATTGCTCCAGCGGCACTTCCTCGATGATGCGGGTGATGGCCACCTCGGACTGGTTGCCGAGGATGAAGAAGTCGTACATCGACAGCTCGATCTGGGCGACGACCTCGGGGTCGTGCGCGCGCAGCAGCTCGACCATCTGGGCGCGGTTGCCCGGCAGGCGGTTGAGGATCTCGGCGGCCTGGCGGATGCCCTCGACGCTGGTGCTTTGCGAGTCGAACGAGCTCAGGCAGCGCACCACCAGCTCGTCGAGTTCCTGCAGCAGGTCGCGGTCGATCTCGTCGAGGCGCGCCAGGTTCAGCAGCACCAGGTCGCGGCCCTCCTGCGGCAGCGCGTCGATGATCTGGCCGGCCAGCGCCGGCGGCAGGAAGGCCAGGAACACCGACTGCATCTGCACGTGTTCGTTGGAGATGTATTCGGCCAGCCATTTCGGCGAGGCCCACTGCAGGCGCGCCATTTTCGGGCGCAGCTCGTCGCCGTAGATGTTGTTCAACACGGTGTTGGCGAGGTCGCCGCCCAGCGCCAGGTCCAGCGAGCGCTTGAGGTAGCTGCGCGAGGCGCCGTGCACGCCGGACTGTTCGCGGTAGTCGTCGAAGAAGGTTTGCATCGCCGCCTTGACGGATTCGACCTTGATGCCGCTCATGCGCGACATCACCTGCGTCACCTCCAGCAATTCCTCGCGGCTCAGGCAGCGCAGCACGGCCGCGGCCGGCTCCTCGCCGATGCTCAGCAACACGATCGCGGCCTGCTCGACCGGGGACAGCTTGGCGGGGGCGTGGGCGTATTCGGACTCGTCGGAGTCCTGCGGTTTATTGAGTTCGGCCATTTTTCTGCATCCATTGTTTAACGACTTCGGCTACGCGTTCCGGTTCCTTGGCGGCCAGCACTTTGAGGTGGTCGACCATGACGTCGACCGCCGAGCCCGGTGGCGGCAGATCGTAGTTCTCCAGCAGCGGCACCACCGGCATGCCCGGCTGGGCAGCGCCCGGCAGGGCCGGGGCGGCGCCCGCGGCGGCGGTGCCCGGCAGCGCCGGCAGCACGCCGTCCTTGGCGTCCTTGGCGTCCTTGGCGGCGGCCACTGCGGCGGCCTCGGCGGCGCGGCGCTCGGCGGCCACGCGCTGCAATTCCTGCGGGTCGGGCGTGAAGCGCACCGTCACCAGGCGCAGCAGCGGACGCAGGATCAGCAGGTAGCCCAGCAGCAGGCCGACGCCGTAGATCACGTAGGAGCTGATGTCGACGATGTTGTCGCGCTCTTCCCACCACTGGGTCACGGCCGCCTTCGGCGGGAAGTTCATGGCCGACACCACCAGCTGGTCGCCGCGCTCGGCGTTGATGCCCAGGCCGTTGCGCAGGATCTTGTCGATGTTGGCGATCTCGGCGGCGCTCCAGCCGGTCTTCGGCGTCGGCGCGGCGGCCTGCGCCAGCACCACGGCCACGCTGAGTTTTTGCAGGCGGCCACGGCTGCGCTTGGTCTGGGTGATGCTGCGGTCGTAGGCGTACTGGCGGGTGGTGGCGTTCTTGCGCGCCGTGCCGTCGCCCATGCCGGCCGGGTCGGTGGCCGGCTTGGCGGCGTCGGCCGGATTCGGGTTGGCCGGCGGCGGCCGGTTCGACAGGGTGCCCGGCACGCCCATGGCCATGCGGTTGCGGTCCTGCTCCTCGCGCATGGCCTCGCTCGTGACCTTCGGATCGGCGCCGAATTTCTCCACCGTTTCCTCGATCTTGTCGTTGTCGACGGCGGCCATCACGCTCAGGCGGAAGTTGTCGTCGCCGATCACCGGACCGAGCAGGTTCTTGACGTTGGCCTTGACCTCGTCCTGGATGCGCTTGCCGTTCTCGTTGCTGGCGCTGCTGGCGTCGAAGCCCTCGGTCAGGTCGATGTGCGACGACAGCAGGTTGCCGGTCTGGTCGACCAGGCTCACCCTCTGCGGGCTGAGGCTGGCGACGCTGCCGGCGACCATGTTGACGACGGCGGCGATGGCCTCCGGCTGCAGGGTGCGGCCCGGCTTGAGCGCCACCACCACCGAGGCCGACGACTTGTCGCCGTCGGACGACACGAACGAGGTCGACTTGGCGATCGACAGGTGCACGCGGGCGTGCGAGATGGCGTCCATGGTCATGATCGACTGCGCCAGCTCGCCCTCCAGGCCGCGGCGGAAGCGCACGTCCTGGACGAACTGCGACACGCCCAGCGGGTCGTTCTTGTCCATCAATTCGAGGCCGGCCGGCAGCTGGGCGGTGACGCCCTTGGCCGCCAGCAGCATGCGCACCTTGCCCAGCATCGCCGCCGGCACCAGCACCTGGCCGCTCTCCGGATGCAGGCGGTAGGGGATGTGGTCGGTGTCGAGCACGGTCATCATGTCGGACGCCGACACTTTTTCGCGCGCGCCGAAGACCGGCTTGTAGCCGGACTGGTCGTTCCAAAGATACATCAGCACCAGGGCCGTCACGCCGATCGCCAGCAACAGCAGCGGATACAGGTTCTTGAGCAGGTTGGGGGGCAGCGACATGGCGGCCGGGCTGGTGCGCCAGCGACCAAAGGCGGTCTTGATGGTGTTGATCACGTTGATTGCTTTCGCGTTGTGGGTGCGCGGTGGTGTCGGAAGGCGATAGGTGGTTTACGGCGCTTACAGCGGCAACTTGATGAGCTCGTCGACGGCGCCCATCACTTTATTGCGCACCTGCATCAGCATCGAGAACGACAGGCTCGCTTCCTGGCTGGCCAGCATGGCGCCGACCAGGTCGTCGCTCTTGCCGGCATCGACATCGGCCATCTTCTGGCCGGCGGCGGCGTCGCCCTCGTTGACCTTGCCGACCGCGTCCTTCATCGACTGGGCGAACGAAAAGCCGGCGTTGGCCTCGGCGGCGCCGAACTGGCCGGCCTGGCCGCCGAACTGGGCGGCCGGCGCGATGGCGCTGTTGCCCAGCGTTTGCGCGGCGTTGGTCAACGACGCCAGGTCGGCCTGAATCAGGCTGGAGAATCCGTTACTCATGCTTGTTACCTCCTGTTGCGCGCGACGTAGGCGGCTTGCGCGCCGCGTCGGTCCCACGTGTCTACCATATCCAGATTGCCGGGATGCGGCAAGCTCGGCGTCGCTGAAGCGTTCATTGCCGGGCTCTGCCGCGCCGTCTCTATCTCATTCGTGCTACACATCCATTTTGCATGTCACAGTCTTGTAGGAAAGAGTGCGATCGCGCTGTCGGACTAACCCTGGTGCATTGCCAAAAGGCAATTGTGTCGGGTGGTATTGTGCGGCGGGAAAATGTCACGTTTTGAGCGTACCCTGGTTAAATGTTTGCGCTGCCAATTCCGGATCTCTTCGGAAGTGTTTTCCTGGAGTAAATACCGTTATAAATCATTCACTAAGGGTCGTTTGTTAATGTTTGTTGCGGTGCAGCGATTCCTCTATGAGGCTGTGTTTAGCTTACCGGCTAGCAATATTCTTGTAAAGGTTTATTTGCCCTACGTAAACATCCTGCGACAAAACTTGTTCCATAGCAATAATGTGAATTTTCCTGTAGACTGCGACTAGCGATGCAGAGCCACTTTCCGTTATGCTGTTGCATGTAGCCAAATTTTGCGCTGTAAGTAACCAGTTTTTGGCTGGATAGTGCGATGATGGTGGCGTATGAAGAATTATCCGACCCGGCCCTAACACCCGACCTGGCCCTAACATGACAACCACAAAACAGCCTGCGCACCATCAGGTCCTCGATCCTTGCTTGCTGGGCCGTCCCGTGCACCTGCTGCACCTCTTCGCGGCCCAGTTGCGCGACGACCTGACGCAGGCCATGCGCCTGAATATGAGCCGCCGTTACTGGGGCGGGTTCCGGGTCGAGGACGTGCAGTTCACCCGTTTCGACGGCGAACAGCGCGGCCGCTGGTTGAGTTTTGCCGCCCCGGCCGGCCACATCGCCTTCTCGCTCGAGCGCAAGGTGTTGCTGAGCGTACTCAACTTCCGCTACGGCAGCAGTGGCAAGTCCGACAACAGCGCCGCCCCGGTCGATGAAAACACGGTGCGCGTGACCGCCACCGAGGAGCGCCTGGCTGTGGTTTTGGGGCAACAGTTGGCCGGCACGCTGGCCGGCCGCATCGAGCTGAACCTGCCGGTGATCGACAAGGCGCCGGCCGCCGCCGAAGGCGCGGAGGACGGCGCCGACACGGAATTCAAACCGGCGCCCGGCGCGCCGCCGCCCAAGGGCAACTGGACCATCACCGTCACCTTGGCCGACAACGCCAGCGGCGCCACCGGCCAGTTCTGGTTCGCGCTGGACAAGGCGCTGATGGCCAGCGTGCTGCGCGGCCTGTTGCGCGACCGCGACGGCGCCAAGAAACCCCAGGCCGCCAGTCCGCTGGCGCAGCGCCTGCAGGTGGGGCTGACGGGCCGCCTGGCCAGCAAGGAAGTGATGCTGGGAACCTTGTACGATTTGCAGGTTGGCGATGTCATCCCCATCAGCCTGAGCAGAGCCGACGTCCTGCTCGAGGATTCCCGGCTGTTCACCGCGGCCGTGACCGAGCACAAGGGCAAACTCTGTCTAACCTCCTTTGAAGATGTTGAATAAACATGATGAACATGAACGTAGCCAACCCCACTGACGCCCTGTTGGAAGACCTGTCCGAGGAAATGATCATCGACCAGGTCGGCACCGAGCTGGCCGACGTGCCGGCCGTCGCGCCGCGCCGCGACCTGCCGGCGATGATGCGCAAGATCCCGGTGACGTTGACCTTGGAGGTCGGCTCGGCGCGCATCTCGCTGCAGGAGTTGATGGCGATCGGCCCCGATAGCGTGGTCGAGCTCGACGTGCTGGCCGGCGAGCCGCTGGTCATCAAGGTCAACGGCACCGCCATCGGCCGCGCCGAAGTGGTGGTGGCCGGCGAGAACTACGGCCTCAAAGTCATCGACCTGGACGGCCTCAATCTCGACATGATGACTCCATGACCTGGAGTGTGACGACGCGGTGGCGCCGGCCAGTGCCCGCCGCCGCCGTGCTGGCGGCCGCGGTCGGCCTGGCGCTGGCCTGGGCGCCGGGCGCCGCCCAGGCGGTCGACCTGCTGGCCAACGTGGTGCCGGGCGCCAAGACCGAGCTGACGGTCAAGATGCAAATCCTGATCATCATGACGTTGCTGGGCTTGCTCCCGGTGATGGTCATGATGATGACCAGCTTTACCCGTTTCGTGATCGTGCTGTCGCTGCTGCGCCAGGCCCTGGGCCTGCAGCAGGGCCTGCCCAACCGGGTGATCACCGGGGTCGCCCTGATTTTGACCCTGCTGGTGATGCGCCCGATCGGCGACCAGATCTGGACCGACGCCTTCGTGCCCTACGACCAGGACAAGATCAGTCTGGAGACGGCGCTGCAGATCGCCGAAAAACCCATTTCCCGCTTCATGCTGGCGCAAACCAGCAAGGCCGCGCTGCAGCAGATCGCCCACCTGGCCGGCGAGGACAAGGTCGCCACGCCGGCCGAGCACGCGTTCACCGTCAAGCTGGCCGCGTTCGTGCTGTCGGAGCTGAAGACCGCGTTCCAGATCGGCTGCATGCTGTTCATTCCGTTTTTGGTGATCGACCTGGTGGTGTCGTCGGTGCTGATGGCGATGGGCATGATGATGTTGTCGCCGCTGGTCATCTCGCTGCCGTTCAAGCTGCTGCTGTTTGTGCTGGTCGACGGCTGGACCCTGACCGTCAACACGCTCGTCACGAGCGTGCAGGCGTATTAGAACCGAAACGATAGGCGAGCCCGATGCTGACTCCTGAAGTTGCCGTCGACCTGGTGGTCGAATCGCTGCATATTGTCATGCTGTTGGTGATCCTGCTGGTGGTGCCCGGCCTGATCATGGGCCTGCTGGTGGCGCTGGTGCAGGCGGCCACGCAGATCAACGAACAGACGCTCAGTTTCCTGCCCAGGTTGCTGGTCACCTTGTTGGCCATCATCCTGATGGGCCGCTGGATGGCCGGCTACCTGATGGACTTCTGCGTCTCCATTTTCACCCGCGCCGCCACCCTGGTCGGCTAGCGCCCCTCGTCACCCGACATGGAACCGGTCCTGGCCCAACTGCTGCCGATGCTCACCGCCATCTGGTGGCCGTTCTGCCGCATCCTGGCGATGTTCATCGGCGCCCCGGTGCTGGGCGAGGCGGTCACGCCGGTGACGGTGCGCATCCTGATCGCGCTGGTGCTGGCGGTGCTGATGCTGCCGGCCACCGGCGGCGTCGGTGGCTACGCCATCGACCCGTTCTCGATGCATGGCGTGGTCGCCACCATCGAGCAGGCGCTGATCGGCTTCGTGCTCGGGCTGGCGTTCCACTTCGCCATGTCGGTCATCGGCGTGCTCGGCTTCATGGTGTCGTCGCAGATGGGCTTTTCGATGGCGGTCATGAACGACCCGATGAACGGCCAGTCGTCGGACGTGGTCTCGGCGTTGCTGTCGGTGCTGTCGATCATCGTGTTCTTCGCCATCGACGGCCACCTGGTGATCTCCAACATCATCGGCCAGAGCTTCCGCGCCTGGCCGCTGGGGCAGGGGTATACGCCGATGCTGCTCAACGCCGTGGCCTACAACGTCGCCTGGATCTTCTCGGCGGCGATGCTGCTGGCGATCCCGATCGTGTTCTCGACCTTGGTGGTGCAGCTCGGCTTCGGCTTTTTGAACCGGGTCGCGCCCAGTTTGAATTTGTTCGCGCTCGGGTTTTCGGTGATCACCATCTTCGGCCTGGTGATGCTGGCCGAGGTGGTGCGCTTCATCCCCGACCACTACGTGCGCATGACCAACCAGGTGCTGGAGCTGATCCGCCAGCAGATGCAGGTGGCCGCCCATGGCTGAGAGCAGCACCGGCGATAAGACAGAAAAGGCTTCACAACAGAAGCTCAAGAAGTCGCGCGACGAAGGGCAGGTGGTCCGTTCGCGCGACCTGTCGACGGCCATCGGCATTTTGGTGAGCCTGAAACTGTTCGTCTACCTGCTGCCGAACTACATGGCGGACTTCAACGAGATCTTCCACCAGAGCTTCGCGCCGTTCGACAGCACCGGCTCGATCGACAACTCGATGTCGACCGTGTTCGGCAGCGCCATGGCGCTGTTCATCAAGATGGTGCTGCCGCTGTTCGTGGTGCCGTTGTTCATCGTGCTGGGGGCGATGGTGCCGGGCGGCTGGGTCATGACCACCAAGCACTGGGCGCCCAAGCTGAGCCGCCTGAGCCCGGCCGCCAACCTGGGCCGGCTGTTCAGCGCCAAGCACGGCTTCGAGCTGCTGGTGTCGATCGCCAAGGCCGGCGTGCTGATCTCGGTGCTGATCCACGTGGCGCGTTCCACCGTGCGCGACTACACGCAGCTGCAGCACATGCCGATGGGGCAGGCGATGGTGAACGGCTCGAACCTGATGCTCGACGGCCTGATGGCGCTGATCGCCGTGTTCGTCATCTTCGCGCTGATCGACGTGCCGGCGCAGGCCTTCTTCTTCGCCAAGCAGCAGCGCATGAGCAAGCAGGACATGAAGGAGGAGCACAAGTCGACCGAGGGCCGGCCGGAAGTGAAGGGGCGCATCCGCCAGCTGCAGCGCGCGCTGGCGCGCAACAGCGCCCGCAAGACCGTGCCCAGCGCCGACGTCGTCATCGTCAACCCGGAGCATTACGCGGTCGCGCTCAAGTACGACCACGACCGCGCCGAGGCGCCGTACGTGGTGGCCAAGGGCGTCGACGAGATGGCGCTCTACATCCGCCAGATCGCCACCGAACACAAGATCGAAGTGATGGCGCTGGCGCCGCTGGCGCGCGCCATCTACAACACCAGCCAGGTCAACCAGCAGATCCCGGTGCAGCTGTACCAGGCGGTCTCGCAGGTGCTGAACTATGTGCTGCAGCTGAAAGCATTCCGTACCGGGCGGCGCGCCGCCGAGCCGGCGTATCCGAATGAAGTCGTCGTACCAACATCCATGAGCGAGGTTAAGCAGTCATGAATTTATTCCAGCGGTTGATCGCCGAAGCGCGTCGCCACAAGTTCGCCACACCGGTATTCCTGCTGGTGATCCTGGCGATGATCATCCTGCCGTTGCCGCCGATACTGCTGGACGTGATGTTCACGTTCAACATCGTGCTGGCCCTGATCGTCATCATGGTCGCCGTCTCGGCCAAGCGGCCGCTGGACTTCTCGGTGTTCCCGACGGTGATCCTGGCCACCACCATGCTCAGGTTGACGTTGAACGTGGCCTCGACCCGCGTGGTGCTGCTGCACGGCCATGAAGGCACGGCGGCGGCCGGCGAGGTGATCGAAGCGTTCGGCGAGGTCGTCATCGGCGGCAATTACGTGGTCGGTATCGTCGTCTTCGTGATCCTGATGATCATCAACTTCATGGTGGTGACCAAGGGCGCCGAGCGCATCTCGGAAGTGTCCGCGCGGTTCACGCTGGACGCCTTGCCGGGCAAGCAGATGGCGATCGACGCCGACCTCAACGCCGGCCTGATCAACCAGGAGAAGGCCCAGGCGCGGCGCAAGGACGTCGCCGCCGAGGCCGACTTCTACGGCGCCATGGACGGCGCCTCCAAGTTCGTGCGCGGCGACGCCGTCGCCAGTATCCTGATTCTGATCATCAACATGGTCGGCGGCGTGGCGATCGGCGCCATCATGCAGGACATGTCGTTCGGCGACGCCTTCAAGCAATACGCGCTGCTGACCATCGGTGACGGCCTGGTGGCGCAGATCCCGGCGCTGCTGCTGTCGGCCGCCTCGGCCATCCTGGTGACCCGGATCTCCGACTCGGGCGACTTCGAGAAGCAGGTCGGGGACCAGGTGCTGACGTCGCCGCAGGTGATGTTCAGCGCCGCCGGCATGATGATCATCCTGGCCGTGGTGCCGGGCATGCCGTGGCAAATGTTCACGCCGTTCGCCATCGTGCTGGCCTATGTCGGCTGGAAGCTGGGGCAGGTGGTCAAGGCGCCCGACACGTCCGGCATCGACGCCATCGAGGCGGCGCTGCGCGACGACCGCGCGCCCGAGCTCGACTGGCACAGCCTGCCCGCGGTGCAGCAGTTGCAGCTCGCGCTGGGCTACAAGCTGGTCGGCCTGATCGACAAGACCCACGGCGAGCCGCTGACCAAGCGGGTGCGCGGCGTGCGCCAGAGCCTGTCCGAATCGATGGGCCTGCTGCTGCCGCCGATCATCGTGCGCGACGACCTCGGCCTCAAGCCGTCGCAGTACACGGTGATGCTCTCGGGCAGCGTGGTGGCGCAGGCCGAGGTGTTCGCCGACCGCCTGATGGCGATCCCGTCGCCCAACATCTACGGCCAGATCGACGGCATCCCCGGCATCGAGCCGGCCTACGGCATGCCGGTGACGTGGATTGAAACGAGCGAGAAGGCCAACGCGCTGGGGCTGGGCTACCAGGTGGTCGAGGCGCCGAGCGCGATCGCCACCCACCTGTCCAAGCTGATCCGCGAATACCTGCCTGAGCTGTTCCGGCACGAGGACGTGCCGGCGCTGATGGACCGGCTGACGGCCTTGTCGCCCAAGCTGGCCGCCTCGCTGGACAAGGCGTTGACGCACACGCAGATGCTGCGCGTGTTCCGCGTGCTGCTGGCCGAGAACGTTTCGTTGAAGGACATCGTGCCGATCGCCACCACCCTGGTCGACAGCTCGGAGACCACCAAGGACCCGATCCTGCTGGCGGCCGAAGTGCGCTGCGCGCTGCGGCGCCAGATCGTCACCGGGCTGTTCGGGCAGAAGACCGAGATGCTGGCCTTCAACCTTGGCGGCGACCTGGAGAACATGTTGCTGGGGTCGTTGAACCAGGCGCGCCAGAGCGGCAAAGTGGTGCTGGACAATTACCCGATCGACCCGCACCTGCTGGCGCAGCTGCAGGTGAACATGCCGGTGGCGCGTGAGCAGATGAAGCAGCAGGCCACGCCGCCGCTGTTGCTGGTGCTGCCGCAGATCCGGCCGCTGCTGGCGCGCTACGCGCGCTTGTTCGCGCCCGGCCTGCACGTGCTGTCGTACAACGAGATACCCGAGAACCGCGAAGTGAGCATCATCGGTACCGTCGGCTGAGCGGCAGCCTGAATCTTGCGGCTTGATTTCCCCAGCGGGCGCCTTGAGCGCCCGCTGTCTTTTTACAGTGCGACACATGGCGTTATAAACCCGCCTACTTGATTGATGCGCTTGTCGCTGCCATGATTCCAGCGCCGCAAGCTCGCCGACGTGCTGTCGCGTTTCGACTCGATCGCGCCGGTGCGCGAGCTGACCTCGGGCCCCCAGCTTTTCGATGCGGCAGTGGCCTTTACGTGGAACTGCCTTTCGGCGTCGACGCACCATTTCTGCCGTACCGGAACCGGAAAAACCTGCACGATGCTGCTGGCTGGCTTGGGCCTGATCGGCCTGGCACGTCGCCGCACACGTTGCGGACAGGCCCCAGGGAGCCTTTGAGGCTATTCACGGTAATTCATGATCGCCTGCTTTGCCAAATCTACGGACAGATGCACGGCGTCGTCATTGGTGTTGGTAGCTACCACTTCCAACGCATAAACAACAGGATTTGGTACGTTCCATACAGGTTTGCTTAAGGCCCGCCCCCAGTCATACCATAGCTCCCGAAATTCGTTGGCGATACTCCAAACCAACGCTCCGTCATTGCTGATTGATGCCCAATTTTCAGCGGCATTTTGCACGTCTACTAACAACTTGGTCATCGCATTGTCGCGATTCGACTCCTGGGGACTTATAGTCATCATGTTGCTTATTTTCGATAGCTGGTGATCGGATGGGACTAGCTGCATCAAGGTAATTCGGCCTTCCAAACGGATGGCTCTCCTGGTAATAAGCGCTGGTGTATAGAAGAGACCAGTCGCGAAACTATTGCAGGTAATGATCAGCCTGTTACTCGGCTATCTCATCCACATTGATCTGGAGCGCCGAGGTGGGCAGGTAGAGTGCGGACCTCATCATCGTGGTGGAAGAGTCCGCGTGCATGTAAGATCGGGACCATTTCTTCGCTGGCGCCGTGGAAGCCGGAGATCAGACCACGGTCGAGGCAGCAGGTCGCCGCGACAGTGCGCGGCCGCAGGATTTCACGAGAGATCAGAGGCCGCGCTATCAGTGGGATGCCTTGCCATCCTTTGACAGCAGCTCTCTTGCCATCGCCAATGCTTGCTCACGAGAAGCGGCAAGAAATAGAGGGTAGCCCCAGAACTTGGCAAAAACCACCGCAAACGCCTTGAAAGCAAGACGTTTGGCCGCGTTGGGTTCGATCAGGATCATTCCCAGCACCAGCTTTCGCAATTGAACCTTGTGCTTTTTCGCCCAAAGCGCGGTGCGTTTGTTTTCTTCCGGCGAGTGCTCATGGTCTTCGTCTTTGACGTTATCGGTCAACAGCACGAAGGGCTCCCCGCGCTGCAAATTGGCCTCGAATTCGTCGAAGTCCTTTTGGGGATCATGTCCTGGTTCTTGCGTAAAATTCATCCAGACCAAAGGGAAGTTGGAACTATTGATAGACATGATTGTTGCCTTTGCTTTTGATGCGACGCCAGGTGGCCGCAATGGAGAACACGCCGGGTAACGTGATGAAGAATACTGCCGAGAAGGCGATGTGCCAGCCGTCGCGCAAGCCGTCGAAGATGCCCCCGAGGGTATTGAGCACAACCAGCAAACTGCCGAGTACCAGGGCAACCCATACGGCGGTTCGGGTTCCGATCAATGCGAGAAGCACCGTGACGATCCAGCAACCGTAGAACGCGGACGATATCCACAGTAAGCCGGGCTCAAACGTAATTGTCGGTGTCGCGCCCTTCGCCCTTACAAAGTCGTTGACGTAAGAGAACACCTGCAAGGCTACAAACAGCACGGCGCCGGCGGCTGTCGTCAACCAGAACAAGGCCACCTTGTTTGCGTTGTGCATGGTCAGGTTTTGGGTGGGGCTTATGGGGGACTGAGTGGGCATAGGAACTTTCTCGATAATCGATGGATGTATGGGCAAATCAATGCCTGTAGTTCAGCGTCACCATCACGTTGCGTGGTGCGCCATAATTGACGGTGTCGAAATCGCCCTTCTGTAACGCGTACTTCTTGTCGAACACGTTGTTAAGGTTGATTGACAGACTGGTCTTTTGCGTGATGGCGTATTGCCCCATCAGTGATCCCAGCGCATAAGAACCTTGTTCCCCGCCCAGCGAACTGATGCCAGTGTTGGGCGCCTGGTAAAAGCGGCTTTGCCATTTGACGCCGCCACTGAGCGACAACTTGCTCCAGCCGCCGGGCAACCGCCAGGTGGTGAAAAGCTGGGCCGTGGTACGCGGTATCTGCGAATTGAGGCGGGCGCCGTCGCCATCTTGCGCGGTGAAGTGGGCGATGCCGGCGTAGATGTTCCAGTCACGCGCCAGCTGGCCCTGCAAGTCCAGTTCGATGCCGCGCGACTTCGTCCCATCCGCGCCTTCATAGGCTTGGGCGCCGGCTGGCGTATAGGCTCCGGCGACCGTCTGTGCCGCGTTGTCCAACGCGGTCTCGAACAGGGCTACCGACGCATTCAGGCGCCCGTCCAGGTAAGCGGCTTTAAGGCCGATTTCTCCGGTTTTTCCGGTTGACGGCGTGAGCACGTTGCCCTTGCTGTCCCGATAGTCGGTTTGCGGATTGAATATGCCCGTGTAGCTGGTGTAGGCCGAATAGGTCTTGTCGATGTCGTAGACCACACCGGCATACGGTGTGAATTTTCCGTTCTTTTTGTAGTTCAACGACGTGCCACCGGCGGCGTCGTCGATTTCGTAATTGCTGAAGCGGCCGCCGACGATGAGTTTCAGAGGTTCGGCCAGCGAAAGCCGGGCAGCGCTATAAATACCGCTCTGCTTGATTCGGGTACGGGTCGGTATCGACCCCATGGCATCGAAGTCAGGGCGGGGATAGGTCGGGCTCAGCTCATAGACATTGACCGGGGTAAAGCCCAGAGAGAACGGAGCGGCATCCTGGTTGGCCATGCGGCGCGAACTCGTCGCCCCCACCACCAGGTCATGCTGGCGGCCCAGCATTTCGAAAGGGCCGCTCGCCATCACGTCGACGGTGTTCTGACGGCTGCGACCTTCGAACGCCAGTGCCACCGGATAAGCCCCGTTGGGAAAAGTGCCCAATCCCGTGGCGCGATCGGGGCGGCCGATCAGGCCTAGCAGTTCGGCATCGTATTCCGTGCGGTACTGGTTCGCGACTCCCCGCAGGTTCCAGCCATTGCCGAAGCGGTGCTCGATCCCGGCAAACGCCGTCTTGAGGGTGTTGTTCCAATGGCTCCAGTCCTGCGCGTAGTTCTTGGAGCGTGCATACTCCGCCTGCGTGCCATCACTGAACCATAGAGGCAAACCTCCCCAGGTGGAGCCCTTCGGCGTGATGTCCTGGTAGTCATCGCCCAGGCTAAACGTCGTGTCCGGGGTCAGATCGACCTCGATGATGCCGTAGAAGCCCTTCCTCTGCGGTCTGTAGCCATCGATATAGGAGTGGCCGTCCTGGTACGTCGCCACCATGCGCGCGCGGATGCGGCCGTCCTCGGTCAGCGGCGTCGAGATGTCGCCCATGCCACGGTAGGTGTCCCAACTCCCGGCGCCAAGCGCGGCCGCTGCCGAGAACTCACGGCTCGGCCGTTTGCGCACCAGGTTGATGGCGGCCGACGGATTGCCGGTGCCGGTCAGTAAACCTGAGCCGCCGCGCACGACCTCGACACGATCATAGAACGCGGTATCGAGAGAACCGATGCCGCTACCGTTGACGATGTCGCCGACCACGGTGGGGATGCCGTCGTACTGAACGTTGTTGATCATGAAACCACGCGAATAGAAACTCGTCCGGTCGCTGTCGGATTGGTACGACGAGACGCCCGTGGTGTTGTCCAGCACGCCCTGCACCGAATTCAATTGCTGGTCGTCCATGCGCTGGCGGGTGATCACCGTCACCGACTGCGGTGTCTCCCGCAGCGAAAGCGGCAGGTGCGTCGCCGCCGCCGTCTGGCCCGTGGTGTAGGAATTGGTACCTTCGGTGGTCGCCGGCTCCATACGGCCCGTTACCGTGATGGCCGGCAAGGCTATCTCCTCTTGGGACGTTCCCTCTGCCTTGGTTTGTATCTGGCCCGACCCGGCGGCCGATGCGCCTTGAGCGCTCATGAGAACCGCCGCGCCAACTGCAGCGCCCAGCACGGCGCGGGGCGCGCTCCAGATGGCGCCCTTGGACGACCCGTCCAGATGAGGATAGACGGCGGCATTTGCGCGCAAATAGATTGACCAACGGAACTTTTCAGTATGTGTGAGGATAGGCATGAACAAGACTCATTTGCATTTAGATGCTGTATTAGACAATGGAGTCAGGGGCAGGTAATAGTGAAACCAGGCCAGAATGTTATTCGATTAGGCCAATCGCGGTAATTCCCGGCACATTGGCCGTATTGCGTAATATTTTGACCTGATGCCACAATGCGGCAGGTTGCCAACGTGGCCAGGCTGCGCTCAGCCCAACGTGCCTAGCCGGACAGCGGGCGGTTGACGGCTGTGGGCGGCCCCGGGTCAAGACCGCTTGGCCCAGTCAGATTGAGATGCCCTCGGGGAGCATGATGCCAGACACGGGAGCGAGCTCCGCGCCACTGATGCGATCCGAAAGGTATCGTGCCGGAGGCTTGCCCACCGCCTTGCGGAACATGGTGACGAATCCGCTGGCGTTTTCATATCCCAGCTCCAACGCCACCGTTTGCACGCTGTCACCCCTGGTCAAGCGTTGCAGCGCAAGAATCACGTGCAGCTGTCGACGCCAGCGCCCGAAGCTCATTCCAATTTCGTGCAACAGAAGACGGCTCATACTTCGCTCGCTCATGCCAATGCGAGTAGCCCAGTCGGCCTTCGAAGTTTTGTCGCTGGGGTCGGCCAGCATCATTTCTGCGAGGTGGCGCAATCGGGGATCGCGCGGCATGGGCAAATGCAAGTCTTCCACCGGTGCCGCCGCCAATTCATCAAGCAATGCGGCAACCAGGCGTTCTTCCCGCCCTCCCAGCGCGTATAACTCAGGGATGCCGGCCACCTTCAGCAGCAACTCGCGCAGCAATGGCGATACCGAAATAGTGCAACAGGTTTGCGGAAGGTCGGAAGCGGCGTCAGGCTCGACGAACAGACAATAGAATTTCGTTTCACCAGCCCCCCGTGCCGAGTGCGGCAAGTCTCCCGGTATCCAGATCGCGCACTGCGGTGGCACGATCCAGACGCCGTCTTCGATTTCGCAGTTGAGGATGCCGCGCGCGGAGTAGATCAGCTGCGCCTTGCGGTGCTGATGCCTTGCATTTTCCCAATTTTTTGTTACCGATGTGCCACTCAAAGCCACAACAGGGCGCGAGACGGTGTCGATGTCCCTGGGCTCAGTTAGACCGGTGATGGCAATGCTCGACATGATGTGTGGGGGCTCGGATGAGGACAAGGCATTGGCCTGATTGAAAAATATTATGACCAGCTTGCTCAATGATGTCCAGCATTGCATGCCCGGCACACGCTTGGTGGATGTGGCCGACCGCGAAATCGATGCGCCGCAGGGGCTGTTTGCGGCAAGCGTCGATGGCCGAGGACATTCTGGTGTGTGATCTCCGCAGTGTGCCGGATCACTTTGCGCTGCAGCTGTCGGTGCGGTAGAAATAGAAATTGCCCAAGGCGATCAGCGGCGTGGTCGGCGCGACCTTGTAGGTCAGCTCGCGGCGCTGCGTGTTGTAGGCGGTCAGCGCGCCGATCTTGCTGCGCAGTTGCACCTTCGTCAGATCGGCCGGGAACGGTTCGGTGCCGCCCAGCGTCAGCGTCATCACTCCGGTCTGCGCTTCCTGCCGCCACTTGCCCGGCTGGTAAAACTGCAGGCCGCCCTTGAACGCGAGCGTGCCATCTTCGTGCATCAGCATGCAGATCGCCGGATACTCGGCCGCCGGGCTTTCCCAGGTCTGCACCACCTTCGGCGTCGGCGTGAGCAGGGTGCAGCCGCCCAGCGAGGCCAGGATCAATGCGATATATAGAGATGCTTTCATGTGCCTCATTTTAGTAGGAGCGTCCAAGCCAGGCCGGCCAGTCCGCAGGCTACCACGACCTGGATCACGCCGCGTTTGTAACGGAACAGCGCCACGCCGGCCGCCAGCCCGATCAGCGCGGACGGCCACTCGAAGGCGCCGCTCCAGCCGTTGGGCCACAAGGTGTGCCAGGCGAAGAACAGCGCCAGATTGACGATGACGCCGACCACGGCGGCGGTGATGCCCGTCAGCGGCGCGGTGAATTTGAGGTTGCCGTGCGTCGATTCGATGAACGGCCCGCCCAGCAGGATGAACAGGAACGACGGCAGGAAGGTGAACCAGGTGACGACCGCCGCCGCCACCGCGCCCGACAGCAACAGCGCGTCGCCGCCGAAGATGGCCGTGTTCCAGCCGCCGGCGAAGCCCACATACGACACCACCATGATCAGCGGCCCCGGCGTGGTCTCGCCCAGCGCCAGGCCGTCGATCATCTGCGCCGCGCTGAGCCATTGGTAGTGCTCGACCGCGCCCTGGAACACGTAGGGCAGCACCGCGTAAGCGCCGCCAAAGGTCAGCAGCGCGGCCTTGGTGAAGAACCAGGCCATGCGCGTGAGCACGGCGTCGGTGCCGAACAGGGCGATCAAGGCGCCCATGCCGCCCAGCCACAGGCCCAGGTGGACCAGCAGTACCATGCGGAAGCGCCGCCAGTTGAATTGCGCGTGCGCCGGCGTCGGCGTGTGGTCGTCGATCAGCGCCGGGCGGAGGGACGCGGCGGCCTTGCCGTGGCCGCCCGCGGCGTGGAAGCGCTGCGGCGCGTAGCGCCCGCCCAGGTAGCCGGCCAGGCCGGCGGCCAGCACGATCAGCGGGAACGGGATCTCCAGCAGGAAGATCGCCAGGAAGGCGGCCGTGGCGATCGCCCACAGCCAGCCGTTTTTCAGGGTGCGCGAGCCGACCCGCCACGCGGCGTGCAACACCAGCGCGGTGACGGCCGGCTTGATGCCGTAGAACAGTCCGGACACGGCCGGCGTGTGGCCGTACGCCATGTACATCCACGACAGGCCGATCAGGATGAACAGCGACGGCAGCACGAACAGCACGCCGGCGGCGATGCCGCCCCGGGTGCGGTGCATCAGCCAGCCGATGTAGATCGCCAGCTGCTGCGCCTCGGGGCCCGGCAGCACCATGCAATAGTTGAGCGCGTGCAGGAAGCGCCCCTCCGAGATCCAGCGGCGCCGCTCGACCAGCTCCTGGTGCATGATGGCGATCTGCCCGGCCGGTCCGCCGAAGCTGATGAAGCCGAGCTTGAGCCAATACAGAAAAGCGGCGCCGAAGCCGACCGCTGCGGGCGCCGCCGTGGCGGGTTGGTTGTCGGGGTCTTTTGCGCTCATGCGCGCGAGTTTATCATGCCGCTATCACGCCGTTTCCGCGAAAACGTCGTCGGGCGGCAGCGGCTGCGACAGCATGACCGCCATCTCGGCCATGGCCTTGAACACGGCCGCCGTCAGCGCCGCCGTGTGCGCCCGGGTCGGGTAGGGGTGCTCGGTGCTGGTCGGCGGCAGCTCGCGCCGCAGGCGGCAGCGCAGGATCGTTAGCCCGCAGCGGCCGACCATCGCCGCCAGGTGCGGCAGGATTTCGCGCATGTGCTGCATGGCCGAGGTGTGGGCCGCGCCCACCTCCATGATGACGCCGTTGCCGGCCGCCGGTTCCATCTGGATGACGACCCGGCCCAGGCCGGGCAGCATCAGTTCGAGCCGCAGCGCCACGCGCGCGCGCTTGCGGCGCTGGCGTTCGGGTTCCTCGTCGTCGTTGACGACCACGCGCAGCACCAGCCGTTCCGCCCCCCAGGCGAACACGGCGAAGCGCCACGGTTCCATTTCGGTCACCAGCGGCAGGCCGGGACGGCCCTCGCGCAGCGCCGACGGCGTGTGGTCGGCCATGAACAGGCTCGACGGCACATGCTGGCCGGCGGCCTGTTCCAGCCAGGCGGCGCGCTGCTCGCCGTAGGTGCGCACCATGGTTTGCCACGAGCCGGCCATCATGGCCGTGTCGGGCGGCTGCCACACCATCTGGCGCGACAGGAAAACCTGGTTGGGCCGCATCGCCGACGGTTCGGCCGCGTTGGGCAGATCGGCCAGCGCGGCGGCCAGCGCGTCCAGGCCGGACTGCGGCAGCGGCTGGGCGTCGGGGCCGTCGAACGGCATGCCGACATGGGCCGGGCCGGCCGGCGCCATCGGCGTGACCGGGTAGGGGGCGTTGCTGTCGCGCGCGTCGATCGGTCCGCGCACGGACGGGCCCGGCTGTCCGGACTGCCGGTCTGGGATGCTCAAGGGGCGCGGGGTGGCGCCGACGCGGTCTACGGCCATCAGGCTCGCTCTTTAATGTAACTGGTTCGATTCGATGAAAAAAAAGCCAACCGAAAACTCCGGTTGGCTCCTTGTTTTCCCGTCCCGCGAGCGGAACGGAAAGGCTACGATTATTGCAGCAAGGACATAACCAGGGACGACGTGCTGTTCGACTGCTTCAGCATCGCGGTACCGGCTTGCAGCAGCATCTGGCTGGAAGTCATGTTCGACGATTCGGTCGCGAAGTCGGTATCCATGATACGGCCAGTTGCGGCTTTGGTGTTAGTGGAAACGTTGGCCAGGTTGTTATAAACGTGGTCCAGGCGGTTCGAAGCGGCACCCAGGGCCGAGCGCACGGTGGCGACGTCGTCGATTGCCGTTTTCAGCAGGTCGATGGTGGCGCCAGCGGTTGCGGTCAGTTCGGTGCCGGTAACAGCGGCTGCGTCGCCGGTGCTCTTGTAGCCGCTTGCTGCGGCCAGCATCGAAGCGTGCATCGTGGTCAGTTGAGCGTTGATGTCAACGTTCATTTTTTCGCTGGTCGACGAACCGATCTGGAAGTCGACGCCGGTGCCGGCGGCAGCCATGAAGGTACCGGTTTTGGAGGCGGCATCGGTGGTGTTCAGCAGTTTCTGGCCGCCGAAGGCGGTGTTGCCGACGATGTTGGTCAGTTCTTTGGTCAGCGCGTCGAATTCAGCTTGCATCGCGGTTTTGTCGGTGTCGTTCGACGAACCGTCGGCTGCTTGCGTGGCCAGATCTTTCATGCGGATCAGGATGTTGGTGGTCTCGTCCAGCGCGCCTTCGGCGGTTTGCATCATCGAGATCGAGTTCTGCGTGTTGCGCATCGCAACAGACATACCGCTCGTTTGGGCTTTCAGGCGAGTTGCGATCTGCAGGCCGGCAGCGTCATCCATTGCCGAGTTGATGCGGAAGCCGGTGCTCAGGCGGGTCTGCGAGGTCGACAGCGACGTCTGGGTGCGGGAGATCGAGTTCTGCGCGGAAAGGGCAGCGGAATTGGTGTGAAGGCTCAGCATGAAATACTCCTGGTAGGTGGATTCAGTTCGGAGCGTCGGTATTTTGCGCTCTCCCAAGTACAAGACGACCGTATCCGGGAGGACATTAAATGCTTTGTGGAAATTTATGAAAATTATTTCTGACGGGCTACGTTTGCCCACGGAAAGCGGCTTTCGCCAGGGAAATTCTACTCCGTCCCCGGTCCGGGGTCTAACATTTCTCCGGGCTGGGTTATGCTGGCGGCCTGGATTCCTCTATTAAATGGCACGACAGATGGTGATATCGATTCGACAATCTTCCCCTACCGCCGGCGCGGACGCGCTCCGCGCCCAGGCCGACGCCCTGTTCGCCCAAGGCGTGGCATTGCACGCCCAGGGCGATCTGGCCGCCGCGATGGGGATCTATGAGCAGGCGCTCAAGCTCGTCCCCAAACATTTCGGCGCGCTGCACCATGTCGGCGTCATCGCTTTCTCGATTGGCAACTTTGACATGGCGGCCGGCATGATGCGTTCGGCGCTGGCGGTCGATCCCGGCAGCGCGGCCGTCCACGGCGACCTGGGGAACGCGTTGAGGGAGCTGGGGCATCTGGACGATGCGCTGTTGAGTTACGACCGGGCGCTCGAGCTCAATGGCGCCGATGCCAACACCCATTTCAATCGCGGCGTCGCCCTGCAGGCGATGCTACGGCCCGCGGACGCGGTGTCCAGCTACGACCGGGCGCTGGCCGTCGACGCCGGCGACGATCAAGCCTGGGCCAACCGCGCGGTCGCGTTGCAGCAAACCGGCCAGTCGCCGGCGGCGCTGGACAGCGTGGAGCGGGCGCTGGCCGTCAACCCGCACAACGTCGAGGCGCACAAGCACCGCGGCGATATTCTGCGGGAAATGGGGCGGCTGGATGAGGCCGCGGACAGTTACCGGCACGCGCTGGAGTTGTTCCCGGACTATGCGGACGCGCACCACAAACTGGGTTGTCTGCTGCGGTCGCGCGGACTGGTTGATGACGCGTTGCCGTGTTTCGACGCGGCGATAAGCTTCGATCCACGCCTGACCGAGGCTTATCTTCAGCGCGCGGCCATCTTGCGCCAGTTGGACCGGCCCGGCGAGGCCTTGCGCGACGAGCAAACCGCCAGCGGGCTGCGGCGGCAGCGGTTCGACGCCTGCCGCCAGCTGGGCACGCAACTGCAGGAACTGGATCGTCCGCGTTCGGCGGCCCGCCAGTTCGCCGCCGCGCTGGCGCTGGACGACACCGACGCCGACCTCTGGCAACTGCATGCGCGCATGCTCAACGCCGACCGGCGGCGCGACGAGGCGCTCGAGAGCATAGCGCGCGCGCTCGCGCTCAAGCCCGACAGCGGGGACTATCATCTGACCCGTGGCGCCATCCTGCGCGCGGCGTTGCGCTACGATGAGGCGCTACAGTCTTACGAAACGGCGGTACGGCTGGCTCCGGGCCATCCGGGCGTCTACACCAATCTGGGCAGCCTGCTGGATCAATTGGGCGACGCCGAGCGGGCCATGGCGAACTACGCGCAGGCCATCAAGCTCGATCCCGACTGCGCGCTGGCGCACTGGAACCGGTCCTTGGTGTACTTGCGCCGGGGCGATTACCAGCGCGGTTGGCGCGAATACGAATGGCGCTGGAAGGCGGAGACGCTGGCGGTGTACAAGGGCAAACGCGGCTTTGCGCAGCCGGTGTGGACCGGCCGCGAAGCGCTCGAAGGCAAGACCATCCTGCTGCACGCCGAGCAGGGGCTGGGCGACGCGTTGCAGTTTTGCCGCTATGCGCCGCTGGTGGCCGAGCGCGGCGCCACCGTGATACTGGAAGTGAAGCGGCCGCTGGCCGGCTTGCTGGCCACGCTGGCGGGCGTCTCCCGGATCGTCGTCAAGGACGAACCGCTGCCGCCGTTCGACTACCACATCTCCCTGATGAGCCTGCCGCTGGCCTTCGACACGCGGCTGGACACGGTGCCGGGCGCGCTGCCGTATCTGGCCAGCGACGACATCAAGGTCGCGCAATGGGACGCGCTGCTGGGCGCGCGGACCAGGCCGCGCGTGGGCGTGGTCTGGCGCGGCGGCCCGGGGCACCCGAACGACCACCATCGCAGCGTGCCGTTGGCGCTGTTCTCCCGCTTGTTCTCCGATCAGTACGAGTTCATCAGCCTGCAAAAGGAAGTGCCGCCGGACGAGCAAGCGTTGCTGGACGCCTCGCCGGTGCGCCAGTTCGCCGACCGCCTGCACGATTTGACCGATACCGCCGCCTTGTGCGCGTTGATGGACGTGGTGGTCACGGTCGATACCAGCGTGGCCCATTTGGCCGGCGCGCTGGGCAAGCCGGTTTGGGTGTTGTTGCAGGCGCCGTTCGAGTGGCGCTGGCTGGAGCAGGGCGCCGATAGTCCGTGGTATCCGAGCGCCACCCTGTACCGCCAGGGCCAGCGCGGCGACTGGGCGCCGGTGATCGCGGCGGTGGCCGCCGACCTGGACGAGTTACGCCGCAGCTAAGCACGACCAAGCGCAACTAAGCGCAACCAACGCGTGGCCCGGGCCACGCCGCCGATCACATATTTGGATAGTTCGGCCCGCCGCCGCCTTCCGGCGTGACCCAGACGATGTTCTGGGTCGGGTCCTTGATATCGCAGGTTTTACAGTGCACGCAGTTCTGCGCGTTGATTTGCAGGCGGTCGGCGCCGGCGTCGGTCTTGACGAACTCGTACACTCCGGCAGGACAGTAGCGCGCCTCCGGCCCGGCGTACTGGGCCAGGTTGACGTCGACCGGCACGCTCGGATTCTTCAAGGTCAGGTGGATCGGCTGGTCCTCGGCGTGGTTGGTGTTGGAGATGAACACCGACGACAGGCGGTCGAACGTCAGCTTGCCGTCCGGCTTCGGATAGACGATGGGCGTGAACTGCGAGGCCGGCTTCAGGCACTCGTGGTCGGCGTGCGTGTGGTGCAGGGTCCACGGCGCCTTGCCACGGAAGACGATCTGGTCGATGCCGGTCATCAAGGAGCCGAGGTACAGGCCCTTGTTGAGCCACGGCTTGACGTTGCGCGCCACGTGCAGTTCCTCGTGCAGCCAGGATTTCTCGAACGCGGCGGGGAAGGCTGCCAGCTCGTCGTGCTGGCGGCCGGCGCCCAGCGCCTCGAACGCCGCCTCGGCCGCCAACATGCCGGTCTTGATGGCCGCGTGGCTGCCCTTGATGCGGCTCATGTTGAGGAAGCCGGCGTCGCAGCCGATCAGCGCGCCGCCCGGGAACACCAGTTTCGGCAGCGACTGCAGGCCGCCGGCGGTGATCGCGCGCGCGCCGTAGGAGATGCGCTTGGCGCCCTCGAAGAACGGCTTGATGGCCGGGTGGGTCTTGTAGCGCTGGAATTCCTCGTACGGCGACAGATAAGGGTTTTCGTAGTTCAGGCCGACCACATAGCCGACCACGACCTGGTTGTTCTCCAGGTGGTACAGGAACGAGCCGCCATAGGTCTTGGTGTCGAGCGGCCAGCCGGTGGTGTGGATCACCAGGCCGGGCTGGTGTTTGGCCGGGTCGATCTCCCACAGCTCCTTGATGCCGATGCCGTACGATTGCGGGTCCTTGCCCTTGTTCAGGTCGTACTTGGCCATCAGCTGCTTGCCCAGGTGGCCACGCGAGCCTTCGGCGAACAAGGTGTATTTGCCGTGCAGCTCCATGCCCAGCTGGAAGTCCGAGCCGGCCTCGCCGTCCCGCTTGACGCCCATGTTGCCGGTCGCGACGCCCTTGACGGAACCGTCGTCGTTGTACAGGATCTCGGCGGCGGGGAAGCCGGGGAAGACCTCGACGCCCAGCGCCTCGGCCTGCTGGCCCAGCCAGCGCACCACGTTGCCCAGCGAGATGACGTAGTTGCCGTGGTTTTCAAAGCAGGCCGGCAGCGCGAAATTCGGCGTCTTGAAGGATTTGGTTTCGGTCAGGAACAGCACGCGGTCCTCGGTGACGGCGGTGTTGAGCGGCGCGCCTTTTTCCTTCCAGTCCGGGATCAGCTCGGTGAGCGCCTTCGGGTCCATGACGGCGCCAGACAGGATGTGGGCGCCCAGTTCGCCGCCTTTTTCCAGCACGACGACCGAGACTTCCCGGCCTTGGTCGGCCGCCAGCTGTTTGATGCGGATGGCCGCCGACAAGCCGGCGGGGCCGCCGCCGACGATGACGACGTCGTACTCCATCGCGTCGCGCGGGCCGTACTGTTCTACGAGATTTTGAGGCTGTGTCATGGTCTTTTTATAGTGGTTATGGTGGTTTTAATGGGGCAGGGCTTCGTGATCGGGAAAATTTTAGCACGAGTGTGCTTCTTTTTCCGTCCGAATGCAACTTTGGCGCCATTTTGAGGGACATTATTAGACACCGCAATCTAATACTGGCGATTTGTGTAATGATTACGTTTCGACAGCCGGGGCCCCCACCAGGGGTTAGAGCCGGCTATCAGGAATTCGTCACCAATAAATCTAGGAGTAGCTCGTGGGCATAGAAGTCAACTTTGAGGGAAAAATCGCGCTGATCACCGGCGCCTCCAGCGGTCTGGGAGCCCGGTTCGCCAAAGTGCTGGCCCAGGCCGGCGCCCAGGTGGTGCTGGCCTCGCGCCGCACCGAGAGGCTCAAGGAGTTGCGCGCCGAGATCGAGGCCGACGGCGGCGCCGCGCACGTGGTCAGCCTGGACGTGACCGATTTTGCCAGCATCAAGTCGGCCATCGCCCACGCCGAGACGGAGGCGGGACCGATCGACATCCTGGTCAACAATTCCGGCGTATCGACGACGCAGCGGCTGGTCGACGTCACCCCCGAGGACTATGCCTTCGTGATGGACACCAATCTGCGCGGCGCCTTTTTTGTCGCGCAGCAGACCGCCAAGCGCATGATCGCGCGCGCCAAGGGCGACCCGAGCAAGAAGCACCGCATCATCAACATCGCCTCGGTGGCGGGCTTGCGCGTGCTGCCGCAGATCGGCGTCTATTGCATGAGCAAGGCCGGCGTGGTGCAGATGACCAAGGCGATGGCGGTCGAGTGGGGCAAGTACGGCATCAACACCAACGCCATTTGTCCCGGCTACATCTCGACCGAGATCAACGAGGAGTATTTCGCCAGCGAGCAGGGGCAAAAGCTGATCAGCATGCTGCCGCGCAAGCGTCCCGGCACGCCGGAGGATCTGGATGGTTTGCTGTTGCTGCTGGCCGGGGAAGATTCGAATTTCATCAACGGCGCCATTATTTCCGCGGACGATGGCATGACCGCGATGTAAGGCTTAAAGCTGGATGCCCACCAGCTTGTGCACTAGCTCGGATGAAGTGGAGGCCGAGAATTTACGCATCAACTTGGCGCGGTGCATTTCCACCGTGCGGGGGCTGAGGTCGATCTGGCGGGCGATGCTTTTGCTGGTCTTGCCCTCGACCAGCAGGGCGGCGATTTCCCGTTCGCGCGGGGTCAGCTCGGCGGTGACGGGGCGTTTTTCGCTGACGTCCTCGAACGTCCAGATGCCGGGACCGAGCGGCTCCTGGGCCTTCATCGAATGGCCGGTGACGTGGCACCAGAACAGTTCGCCATTGGCGCGGCGCATGATGCGCTCGTCCGAATAGCGGCCCTTGGCGTTCATGATCGGAATGATGCGGTCGCCGGTGCGCAGGAACTCGTCCATCGTCGGATACAGCGCCAGGAAGGACAGGCCTTCGAGCTGGAGGCGGGTATAGCCGAACATCGACGCCAGCGCGTCGTTGCAGCGCTGGATGACGCGATTTTCCGAGATGCACATGCCCACCGGCGCATGCAGGAAAATGGATTCGTAATCGATGACGGGGGCGGCGTTCATGGTGAAAGTGGCAGGTAGTTCTACGGTATTGTGCTTTTAGAGAGCGTATTCTATGCTGAGACGCCGCCTCGGTAGCGCAGTTAACAATGTTATCAACTGATTTAGCAACAGACGACTTCGATAAATAAGACCAGCACCACTTAAATACAAGAGTTAAGGGACAACATGAACAAAATCTATCCGGATGCCGCCTCAGCGTTGGCGGGCGTCGTTCAAAACGGTCAAACGATCGCCGTGGGTGGCTTCGGCTTGTGCGGCATACCCGAAGCGCTGATCGGCGCGTTGCGCGATTCCGGCGTGACCGGCCTGACCGCCATCTCCAACAACGCCGGCGTCGACGGCTTCGGGCTGGGCCAACTGCTCGAAACGCGCCAGATCAAGAAGATGATCGCATCCTACGTCGGTGAAAACAAGGAGTTCGCGCGCCAGTACCTGGCCGGCGAGCTGGAACTGGAATTCACGCCGCAGGGCACCCTGGCCGAGAAGCTGCGCGCCGGCGGCGCCGGCATTCCCGCCTTCTTCACCAAGACCGGCGTCGGCACCATCGTCGCCGACGGCAAGGAGATCCGCGAATTCGACGGCGAACAATACGTGATGGAACGCAGCCTGGTGGCCGACGTGGCGCTGGTCAAGGCCTGGAAGGCCGACAAGGCCGGCAACCTGGTGTTCCGCAAGACCGCGCGCAACTTCAATCCGAACGCGGCGATGGCCGGCAAAATCACCATCGTCGAGGTGGAGCACCTGGTCGAGATCGGCGAAATCGATCCGGACGCCGTGCACCTGCCGAGCATTTTCGTGCACCGCATCGTCGTCAACGCGAAGCCGGAAAAACGCATCGAGCAGCGCACCGTGCGCGCCAACTAAGAACAACGGAGATAATTATCATGGCATGGACTCGTGACGAAATGGCCGCGCGCGCGGCGAAGGAATTGCAGGACGGTTTTTACGTCAACCTGGGCATCGGCTTGCCCACCCTGGTGGCCAACTATGTGCCGCCCGGTATCGAAGTGTATTTGCAATCGGAGAACGGCCTGCTGGGCATCGGCCCGTTCCCGACCGAGGATGAGATCGACGCGGATTTGATCAACGCCGGCAAGCAGACCGTGACGGCGCTGCCGGGCGCGGCCTACTTCAGCTCGGCCGATTCGTTCGGCATGATCCGGGGCGGCAAGATCAACCTGGCCATCCTGGGCGCGATGCAGGTGTCGGAGCGCGGCGACCTGGCCAACTGGATGATTCCCGGCAAAATGGTCAAGGGCATGGGCGGCGCGATGGATCTGGTGGCCGGCGTCAAGCGGGTGGTGGTGCTGATGGAGCACGTCGCCACCGCCAAGGACGGCACGACGTCGCACAAGCTGCTGAAAAAATGCGATTTGCCGCTTACCGGCGTGGGCGTGGTCGATCTGATCGTGACCGACCTGGGCGTGATGGAAGTGACCGAGGGCGGCCTGAAGGTGACCGAGCTGGCGCCGGGTGTGAGCCGGGAACAGATCCAGGCCGCCACCGGTGTCGAGCTGGACATGTCGGCGCTTTAATAAACGGAGCTGATCGAGCGGGACATTCGACGCCACAAGCTAGGCCGGTATAAATCTGTTTTGAAAACGGCAAACGCTGCGGGCGCTTGCCGTTTTTTTTATGTTTGGTGTCAGTATGATGAATTGGATCGTCGTCCCGGACGAGGCAATCATTGCGTTATTTTCGATCTTCACTAGAATGAAACGAAACCGAAGGAGCGATCTCCATGAGCGGCGGAGTCAGAAAGCCACGCAATACGCCAAGCATTGTGGCGGAGGCCGCCGGGCAGCAAGGCCGTCCGGCACGCAAACCGAGCGAGGTGATGTTGACTGTCGAGGCTGCGGCTGAGCTGATGCGGTGCAGCCGTCCCTATGTCGCCATGCTGATCGACAACAAGAAGTTCGCTGGCGCGTTGATTACCGCAGGAGGGCACTGTTTAGTGCCTGAGTCATCGGTGCGCGCGTGGATCAAGGAACGCGAGGCGGGGGGGCAGGAACCCGACTATCACGCGGTCGCCGAGGCGAATGGAATGTATGACATTCCGGAGACGGCATTTATCCAAGCAAATAAACGCCACCGCTCCTAAAAATGGCGGTCTGCCATCCGCTGTCGCCTGGTGGCGAGACGCATGTGCTGCTTGACGCAAACGTCTTACTACCGCCGCGCCTTTCCGACGTTTTGTTCGACTTGTGTCTGGAGGGATTGTTCTGGGCGCGGTGGAGCGCCGAAATCGAAGCCGAATTCTTGCGGAATTGGCCAAGGGTCGCTTTTGGTGCGCGCGCTGCCAAGTCGGGCCAACAGGCTGACGCCGAGGCAATCAAGGCTGGCAAACGCTTGCTTAGTTATAAGAGAGCTGTCCGAGGCCATGAAATTATCGGCTATCAAGCGTCATCGGTTCTAGCCAGGGTTCCAGCTGCGGTGAATGTCGCAGACCGGCATGTCGCTGCGGCCGCTTTGGTGTTGCGGGATTTAGTTCTGCAAGACAATGCTCATAATAGAGTCATCATTGTCTCCAACAATCTTAAGCATCTCGCAGTTGCCGACATGAGACGGTTAGATGTCCTTGTGGTCGCACCCGGAAAATTCATCGACAGCCTTACGCAAGCGAGTAGTGTCCGCGTTGGCTCGGCTCTGGAAAGATGCGTGAACAGTTTGAAAAATCCACGCTACACCCGAGCACGCCTGCTGGACGCGCTTCAGGTTCATGGCGCTTTGGCTACCGCACGACATTTCTCTTCCGTGTGGCGCCTAGAGCTTTGAAGCGGTTGTTACGCCAACGGGTTGCGGCGGCGGGCGAGGGCGCCCACCAGTGCCAGGCCGCCCAGCAGCATCGCGTAGGTCGCCGGCTCCGGCACCGCCGACACGGCCGTCAGGCTCCAGCGGCCTGCCGAGTAGTCGCCGTCGCCTTCGCCGTTGAACGGCAGGCCGGCGATATTGTAGTTGATGGCATCGGTGGCGCCGCCGTTGAACGCGCCGATGATAAAGCTCGAGGTCCAGTTGCCGGTGATGGGCGCGTCGAACGCCAGCAGCGAGGTGGCCAGGCCGTCGAACGAGATCCTGGCACCGCCCTGGACGAAGCCGCCGTCGGCGGCGTAGGCGTACAGGTTGCCGCTGTTCGGCATGGCGAAGCCGTTGACCGCGATCGCCAGCTTGCTGATGCCCTCGACCAGGTTGCCGTTGGCCGTGCCGTCGAAGCTGCCTGTGATGTGGGTGTTGTCGAGCATGGTGTACTCGAAGACGTAGCTGGCCGCTTGGGCGGCGGCGCTACTAGCGAGCAGCGCGGCGCAGGCAAGGACACGGATGGTTTTGTTCATTTTAGATTCCTGTTGGATAACTTTAATTGTCTCATAGACTATTAAGTTATACAAAAGAAAATTTCCCCACGCCGTTGTTTGCCGCATACGATCAAAGAAAAAGCCCCGGGCATCGCTGCGCGGGGCTTGTTGCGAACGGGGTGTCGGCTTAGTGCGCTGGCACGATGATCGCCGGTTTCACTTCGGTTTCAGCCACCACGGTCGAACCCGGGTTGTTCAGTTCCGCGTTCATCTTGTCGCGGTCCAGTTCTTTTTCCCAAGCCGAAACCACCACCGTCGCCACGCCGTTGCCGACGAAGTTGGTCAGCGCGCGGCATTCGCTCATGAAGCGGTCGATACCCAGGATCAGCGCCATGCCGGCCACCGGGATCGTCGGCACCACGGCCAGGGTCGCGGCCAGCGTGATGAAGCCGGCGCCGGTGATGCCGGAAGCGCCCTTGGAGGTCAGCATCGCCACGCCCAGGATGGTCAGTTCCTGCATCAGGGTCAGCTCGGTGTTGGTCGCCTGGGCAACGAACAGCGCGGCCATCGTCATGTAGATGTTGGTGCCGTCCAGGTTGAACGAGTAGCCGGTCGGGACCACCAGGCCGACCACCGGTTTGGCGCAACCGAGGCGCTCCAGTTTGGTCATCAGCGAAGGCAGGGCGCTTTCCGACGAGCTGGTGCCCAGCACGATCAGCAGTTCTTCCTTGATGTACTTGATGAACTTGAAGATCGAGAAGCCGGTGTAGCGGGCGATCACGCCCAGCACGACGAACACGAACAGGCCGCAGGTCAGGTAGAACGAACCCATCAGTTTTGCCAGCGGGATCAGCGAGGCCAGGCCGTATTTACCGATGGTGAAGGCCATCGCGCCGAACGCGCCGATCGGGGCGACCTTCATGATGATGTTGACGACGCCGAAGATGGCGTGCGAGAGCTCGTCGATCAGCTTGGTGATCGGACGGCCGCGCTCACCGAGCAGCGACAGCGAGAAGCCGAACAGGATGGCGATCAGCAGCACTTGCAGGATGTCGCCCTTGGCGAACGCGTCCACGAAGGTCTTCGGGATGATGTTCATCAGGAAGTCGGTGGTGGTCAGGCCTTCGGCGTGCGTGTATTGCGCGATCGACTTGGCGTCCAGGTGGGCCGGGTCAGCGTTGAAGCCGGCGCCCGGTTTGAGCACGTTGGCAACGACCAGGCCGATGGCCAGGGCGAAGGTGGAGACCACTTCGAAGTAGATCAGGGCCTTGCCGCCGACGCGGCCGATTTTCTTGACGTCTTGCATGCCGGCGATGCCGGAGACCACCGTACAGAAGATCACCGGGGCGATGATCATCTTGATCAGCTTGATGAAGCCGTCGCCCAGGGGTTTCATGGCGACCGCGTCGGCAGGCAGGAAGATGCCGAGCAGGATACCGCAGGCGATGGCGAACAACACCTGGATATATAGGATTTTATAGAATGGCTTTTTCACGGGGTCTCCTCGCGTTCGTTTGAGGAGTTCATGATGTCCCAACTGGAGAGTTATCACTATTGTGGAAACCCGCAAATCACTGGCTGTGATATCTGTTCCATATGAGGGATAACACGTAGGGCGGATTGGCGCGCAGCGCGTAATCGGCCATGCATGCGCAGCCGGCGGCTCATGCATGGCCGATTACGGCGTGCCGCCTAATCCGCCCTACGTGTCTCCCGTGTTCGCTTATTGTGCGACCCAGCCGCCGTCCATGTTCCAGGCCACGCCGCGCACCTGCTTGGCGGCGTCGCCGCACAGGAATACCGCCAGCGCGCCCAGCTCCTCCGGCGTGACGAACTCGCCCGACGGCTGCTTGTCGGCCAGCAGCGCCTTTTTCGCCTCGTCGTTGCTGATGCCGTCCTTGGCGGCGCGGGCGTCGACCTGCTTTTGCACCAGCGGCGTGAGCACGAAGCCGGGGCAGATGGCGTTGACCGTGACGCCGGTGCTGGCCGTCTCGAGCGCGCCGGCCTTGGTCAGGCCGATCAGGCCGTGCTTGGCCGCGACATAGGCCGACTTGCCGGCCGATGCCACCAGGCCGTGGGTCGAGGCCAGATTGATGATGCGGCCCCAGTTGTTGGCGCGCATGCGCGGCAGCACCAGGCGCGACGTGTGGAACGCCGACGTCAGGTTGATGGCGATGATGGCGTCCCATTTCTCGACCGGGAAATCCTCGATATTGGCGACATGCTGGATGCCGGCGTTGTTGACCAGCACGTCGACGCCGCCGAACTTGTCCCCGGCGAAGGCGATCATGCTTTCGATCTGGGCGGGCTTGGACATGTCGGCGTTGTGATAGGCGACCTGGACGCCGAATTCCTTGGCCAGGTCTTGCTGCAATTTGTCGATCTCGGCGGCGTCGCCGAAACCGTTCAGCAGCACGTTGGCGCCCTCGGCCGCCAGGGAGCGCGCGATGCCCAATCCGATGCCGGACGTGGAGCCGGTGACCAATGCTGTTTTGCCGCTCAAAGTCTTGTTTGTCATGGTGTCCTCTGCGGGGTTGGAGATAAAAGGCCTGCTGCGCTACACTTCGGTAGGATTTTAAGCGCAACGCCCGGTAAAATGGTATTTCAGAACATCATTACATAAAAACCATCAAGGAAGCCGCATGCTCGAAGCGAAAATAAAGTCCGTTCAGTGTCTGTCGTTGGCTGGCTTGCACCGGATGGCATATAAGGAATGGGGCGACGCCGGCAACCCGAACGTGCTGGTCTGCGTGCACGGCGTGACCCGCGTCTCCGACGATTTCGACAGCATGGCGCGCGCGCTGGCGTCCGACTACCGCGTGATCTGCCCGGACGTGGTCGGCCGGGGGCGCTCCGACTGGCTCGGGAACCCGCAGCTGTACCGCATTCCCCAATATGTCAGCGACATGGTGACGTTGCTGGCAAGTGTGTTGGACCAGGGGCCGGCGCAAAAGATCGATTGGTTCGGCACCTCGATGGGCGGCCTGATCGGCCTGGGCCTGGCCTCGCTGCCGGACAATCCGATCCGCAAGCTGGTGCTCAACGACATCGGCCCGGTGCTGGCGCCCGTGGCGCTGCAGCGCATCGGCGACTACATCGGCCAGGACCTGCGCTTCGACACCTTTGAGGATGGCGCCAAATTCGTCCGCGACGTTTCGGCGTCGTTCGGCGAGCACACCGAGCAGGAATGGCATAAACTGGCCACCGATGTCCTGCGCCAGGATAAGGACGGCAAGTGGGTGCGGCATTACGATATGGGGTTGTCCTTGCCGTTCCGCTCGGCCACGCCGGAGTCGGCAGGCGCCGACGAGGCGATGCTGTGGGCCGCCTACGACGCCATCACTTGTCCGACCCTGCTGGTGCGCGGCGCCGATTCCGATCTGCTCACGCGCGAGACGGCGGCCATGATGACCCAACGCGGTCCGAAAGCCACCCTGGTGGAAATCCCGAACGTCGGCCACGCGCCGACCTTCATCCACGACGATCAGATCGCGATCGCCCGGAAATTCCTGCTCGGCTGACAAGGCGGGGCGAGTTTGAACTAAACAAGTGAATCACTAGAACAAAGTTAGAGAAGAAAAAGTATGGAAATCAAACGACTGCATGTAGGCAAACGACTGTCCGAAGTGGCGATTCACAACGGCACCGTCTATCTGGCGGGCCAGATCGCCGAAGAAACCAGTCTCGACATCAAGGGTCAAACCCGCGAAGTGCTCGGTCACATCGACCGCCTGCTGGCCGAATCGGGCAGCGACAAGACCTGCATCCTGAGCTGCCAGATCTATATCGCCGACATGGCCGATTTCGACGGCATGAACGAAGAGTACGACGCCTGGGTGCCAAGCGGCCACACGCCGCCGCGCGCCACGGTCCAAGCCAAGCTGGCCAATCCGGAAGTGCTGGTCGAGATCGTCGTCGTCGCCGCGCAGCGTTAGGAACATCATGGTTTCAATCACCGCCCTTACCAGCGCCACGTCGGAACAACTGGTGCAGGGGCTCACGCCAGACGACAGCGCGCGCATGCTGTCGGCGCTCGACTTCGCCAGCGCCGCGTACGGCGACCTGGTCAGCACCAGCGGCCAGTCGGCGCTGGACTTCTCGATCGGCGTGGCCGGCACCTTGTCGTTCATGCGCACCGACGTCGAGACCCGCATCGCCGGGCTGATGTTCGAGCTGACCTTGCTCGACACCACGCAGGCGGCGGTGATCGAACCGCGTTTCGGCCAGGAGGTCGGCGACCTGGTGGCCGGCGTGCGCCAGCTGATACGCCTGCGCGAATTGACGCAGGCGCCGGGTGGCCATGGCGGCGTGGCGCCGGTGGCGGTGGGGCGGGGCCGCAACGCCGCGCAGATGGCGGTGGCGCAGGTCGAAACCCTGCGCAAGATGCTGCTGGCGATGGCCTCCGACATGCGCGTGGTGCTGGTGCGGCTGGCCTCGTGCGTGACGACCTTGCGCTACTTCGCCGACATCAAGCTGTTCAACGACATGACGTGCGCCTACGGCCGCGAAACGCTCGATTTGTACGCGCCGCTGGCCAACCGGTTGGGGATCTGGCAACTGAAATGGGAGCTGGAGGATTTGTCGTTCCGCTTCATCGAGCCGGAGGCGTACAAGCGCATCGCCAAGATGCTCGAAGAAAAGCGCATGATGCGCGAAGGGTTCGTCACCAACGCCATCGCGCGGCTGCAATCGGAGATGGCGGCGGCCGGCATCCAGGCCGAGGTGTTCGGCCGGCCCAAGCACATCTACTCCATCTGGAGCAAGATGAAGGGCAAGGAGCTCGACTTCACCGACCTGTACGACGTGCGCGCCTTCCGCGTGATCGTCGCCGACGTCAAGACCTGCTACACGGTGCTGGGCGTGGTGCACAACATCTGGACGCCGATCCCGAAGGAGTTCGACGACTACATCTCCCGTCCGAAGCCGAACGGCTACCAGTCGCTGCACACGGTGGTGACGGCCGAGGACGGCCGGCCGCTGGAAGTGCAGATCCGCACGCAAGAGATGCACAGCTTCGCCGAATACGGCGTGGCCGCGCACTGGCGCTACAAGGAGGAGGGCGGCTCCAACTTCGCCGGGCAAAAGTACGACGAAAAGATCGCCTGGCTGCGCCAGCTGCTGGCGTGGAAAACCGACGTCGCCGACGCGGTCGTCGGGCAGGAGGAGCAGCAGCGCGAATGGGTGGAGAAGCTCAAGTCGGCCGCGCTGGACGACCGCATCTTCGTGCTCACGCCGCAGGCGCGGGTGCTGGAGTTGCCGGTCGGCGCCACGCCGGTCGACTTCGCCTATCACCTGCACAGCGATGTCGGCCACCGCTGCCGTGGCGCGCGCGTCGACGGCGTCATGGTGCCGCTGAACACGCCGCTGAAGAACGGCCAGACCTGCGAAATCATCACCGCCAAGGGCGCGCCGGGCACGGCCGGTCCATCGCGCGACTGGCTCAGCGACGAATACACGGTCGCCACCCGCACGCGGTCGAAGATCCGCGCCTGGTTCCACGCCATCGACATGCAGGAAACCTTGTCGCACGGGCGCGCGATGGTGGAAAAATCGCTGCAGCGCGAAGGCAAGACGGCGGTCAACCTGGAAGCGCTGGCCAACAAGCTGGGCTTCGCCAAGGTCGATGACCTGTTCCTGTCGGTGGGCAAGGATGAATTCAGCCTGCGCCACGTCGAGCACGCGCTGCACGACACCGGCGAGCCGGTCGAGCCGGAGGATGCGGTCGTCCTGGGCAAGAGCAAGGCGTCGAGCGTGGACCAGGGCGCCAAGTCAGGCGTGCTGGTGGTCGGCACCGACGGCTTGATGACGCAGCTGGCCAAGTGTTGCAAGCCGGCGCCGCCGGACGGCATCGTCGGCTTCGTCACGCGCGGCAAGGGCGTCTCGATCCACCGCACAACGTGCAAGAACTTCGCCGAAATGCGCGCCAAGGCGCCGGAGCGGGTGATCGTCACCGAATGGGGGCGCGCGGTCTCGGACACGGTCTACCCGGTCGACATCTTCATCCTGGCGGGCGACCGCCAGGGCCTGCTGCGCGACATCTCCGAAATCTTCTCGCGTGAAAAGATCAACGTCATCGGCGTCAACACGCAAAGCGCCAAAGGCTACGCGCGCATGACGTTCACGGCCGAAATTGGCGCCACGGCGCAGCTGCAAAAAGCGCTCAACGCCATCGCCGAGGTCAGCGGCGTGCAGGAAGCCCGCCGCGCCTAAAGGCAACGAGGTTAGGCGGCCTCGGCTTTGATGGCGGATTGGACCGCCGGGCGCTCTCCAACGCGGGCGTGGTAGGCGCTTATTGCCGGCCATTGCCGCAGGTCGATGTCGAAGAAGCCGAACCAGCCCAGCACCGTGTACAAGTACGCGTCCGCTACGCTGAAGGCCGCTCCCAGTAGATAGTCGTTCCGCCGCAGCGCGGTCTCCAGCAGCGCGACGCGGCGGTGAAGCTTATCGATGAAGATGCTTCGCACTTCGCCCGGCAACGCCGCGTTGAATAACGGCGCGACGCCGGCGTGGATCTCGCTGGTGATGAAGTTGAGCCATTCCTGCATGCGCAAGCGCTCCCAACTGCCCTGCGGCGGCGCCAACCCCGCCGAGGGTTTCAAATCCGCCAGATATTGCACAATCACGGCGCCTTCCGTCAGCACCTCTCCATTGTCCAGTTCCAGCGCGGCGACATAGCCCTTCGGGTTGATGTCGCGGAAATCGCGGCCGTCGGATGTCTGTTTGGTCTTGTTGTCCACCCGGATCAGTTCACACGGCAAACCCAGTTCTTCGAGCACGATGTGTGGTGACAGCGAGCATGTGTTGGAGGCGAAATACAGCTTCATGGTGGTCCCGTTCAAGTTGAATGTGCTTGCCAGCATAGATAGCCCTCCATTTCCTGTAAAATTAATACTTCAGTAACCAGGTATTAGGTTTTCTACTGATGATGAATTTGACGCACTGGCGCCTGCTGGCCGCTGTCGCGGACATGCGCAATATCTCCCATGCGGCTGAGGCGGTTGGCATTACCCAATCCGGCGCCAGCCAGGCGATCGCGCAGATGGAAGCCGCGCTCGGCGCCAAGTTGTTTGCGCGTGAGCGGCGCGACGTCGCGCCCACCGCTTTCGGCGAGCAGGTGATGCGGCACGCGCGCGCCATGCTGGCCGAGCTGGACGCCATCCGCGCGCTCTCCGCCACCGCGCAGGGACTGCATGCCGGCCGCATCCGGCTGGCGAGCTTTCCGTCGGTGCTGGCGACGGTGCTGCCGAAGATGGTCGGCGCGTTTCGACGGCGCCACCCAGGGATAGAACTGGTGGCGCTGGAAGGCACCGACGAGGAAGTGGAGCAATGGCTGGCCGACGACACCATCGAACTTGGCGTGGTGCTCAATCCGGCGCCCGGACGGCAGGCCGTTATCATCGGCCGCGATGCCTGGGTCGCCATCGTGCCCGCCAACCACCGGCTGGGACGCCGCGCCAGCGCGCAGGGCGTTGCCTTGAGCGAGCTGGTCGCGGAACCTTTTATTCTGGCGACCGGCGGCTGCTCGGTCAACGGCCTCAGTCTCGCGGCCCAGGCCGGGTTGGTTTTGACCGATATCCGCGTCACCGTGCGCGACCTGGGTAGCGCTGCGGTACTGGTGAGGGAGGGAATGGGGGTGGCGATAGTGCCGGAGTCGGCGCTGCCGGCGGACCGTCAAGGCTTGCGCGTGATGCAGTTGCAGCCGCCAGCGTATCGCGAATTCGGCCTGGTCAGTTCGCAGACTGGCCGGGCGTCCGGCGTGGTGCGGGCGTTTTTGGCGGAGTTGGACATGGGTGAATTACGTTGACATGTCGATCTGCTCGCATTCTCCTCACATCGGCGGGATGCGCGAGGCGTGCGACGACACCAGCAGCCAACTGTCGCCGTCCCATTGCCATACGCGGGTAATGCGCTCGCGCTCGGTCCACGGCGCGCCGTCGCGGGTTCCTGTTTGCACGCTGACGCTGTTGATGATCGCCATGTCGCCGTAGAACCTGGTGCTCGACCCCTCGTTGAGGATGGCGTTGCTCAGCCGCGGGCGCGCCGCGAGATACATCAGATAATCGAGCTTGCGCTGTATCCTGCCATCCGTGTTGATGAGTACGAAGTCCTCCGCCATCAGCTGGGCAAGTTGCTCGGTCCGCGCTTGCTGGCGCAAGGTGTTCCACGCATCGTCGACGACCGCCAGCGTCTCCCGCTGCGCCTCGGCCGCCGTAACTGGCAACGATAAGCCCAACGTCATGGCGAGCCACACCGCAAACAGGCCGCAGCGCATCACTTGTTTTCCAAACCCTCCGGCCATCATGCCTGGATGATCCCGGTCACGCGCGCGGCGATGGTTTCGGCCAGCAAATGGATGTGGTAGCCGTCGACAAAGCCGTGGTGCGCCTGCACCGAGAACGGCACCGTCATCTTGCCGTTGTCGGCGTCGCTGAATCTTCCCCACGCCAGCGAGGGGATGTCGTAGCCGCCGTGCCGGTAGATCGGGTGTTCGATCGACGTCAGCTTAAACCACGGCATGCAGGTGATGTGGACGTTGTTCTTTTGCTCGCGCTCGGACTGTTCCTTGGCGGAGTTGATCATCTCGGTACTGGCCTCGGCGATGGCCTTCGCTTCCAGGCTGCGGGCGACGAACTCCGGCAAGTCGGACGACATCGCGAAACAGGCAAAGTTGAGATTCTTGTCCTTGTTGAGCACGGTGTACGACGCCCAGAACTCCTCGATCTTGATCACTTCGCCGTCATGGATGCGGTACATGAAGTTGTCGATCTCCTTGATTGAATTGAGTATGCAATACAGGAAGAAGTGGAATGGCGGCAGCTTGTGCTCCTTGCAGTAAGGCCGGAAGTCGGGCAAGGGCATTTCGAAGCTGACGTTGACGAGCGGCTTTTCAAACGCGGCGAACAGGTTGTAGCGGTCGCGGCGTTTTTCAAAATTGTGCATGGCTGATTCTAAATGTTGGCGGGGAGTTTTCGGGTCATTGTATCGCGTTGATTGTGCTAATCAAAATGGCCTTGAGGATGTTTTCCGAGCGCAATTGTCCATAAGCCTTGCCATACGCGCTGGACGTGACGACCACCACCATGTCTAACGACGGCACGAGATAGAGTTTGTTGCCGCCGTTGCCAGAGGCGAACTGAACGGGAATCCGCTGCGCGCCGATCGGCTGCGTTTTGGTGTACCAGAAATAGCCGTAGTGGTCGGCGTAGCGGTCTGTCGCGCCGATATCGACACGCGGCGCCAGCATGGCGTCGATCCAGCCTGCGCCAATGACCCTGCGTCCCTGATGGATGCCTTTGTCCAGCACCATCTGACCGATGCGCGCCACGTCGCGCGTGCGCAACGACAGGTTGCCTTGGCCTTTTGTGTGGCCCGCCGCGTCGCGCTCCCACTGCCAGCGGGTGATGCCCAACGGCGCGAACAACGCCCCGCGCGCGAAATTTTCCATTGTCATGCCGGTGGCGTGCTCGACTGTTACGCCCGCGATGTAGGCCGTCACCGAGTTGTAGCGGTACCGGGTGCCGGGCGTGGCCTGCCTCGGCACGGCCAGCGCGAAGGCGGCTGGATCGGCGGCTTCGTCCATCTTGTCCTCGTTGCCCGGCGAGGCCGCGTCGGCATCGTAGGCATCCAGGCCCGATCGCATCGTCAGAACGTTGTCCAGCGTGACGTCGCCGATGGCGGTGCCCTCGCTCGCGGGCCAGTATCGCTGGATCTGCGTATCGGCGCCGGCGATGCTGGCGCGGTCGATAGCGGCCCCGACCAGCAGCGCGGTGATGCTTTTGCCGGCCGAACGAATATCGTGCAGCGTGTCGGCGGTTTCGCCGTTGTAGTAGCGCTCGGCGATGATGGCGCCGTGGCGCATCACCAGCACACTGCGCAGGTCCGGGTGTTCGTCCCGGTCCCATTGCGACAACACGCTGGCCAACGGTTCCGCGGCGGACGCGGCTTGCATCATGGTCGCGCCGGCCAACAGCGCGACGCACAGGCGAGTGCTCATTGTCATTCGATTTCCTTGAGTGGATGGCGACGCCCGAGTATGGCGCCGTTCGCGCTATTCGGATTGTATCGGCGAAACATTTTGCC
The DNA here is from genome assembly GCF_040675865.1 of Burkholderia sp. LMU1-1-1.1. Lineage (NCBI taxonomy): Bacteria > Pseudomonadati > Pseudomonadota > Betaproteobacteria > Burkholderiales > Burkholderiaceae > Burkholderia > Burkholderia sp. LMU1-1-1.1. Next base: position 44,239 of record NZ_JBEGHG010000002.1, read on the forward strand.
TGGACCGCCATTCGCCCGGCGTCATGCCAAAAGCGTTGCGGAAGCTGTGCGTCAAATGCGCCTGGTCGACGAAGCCGGCCGCGCAGGCCGCATCGGCCAGCGAAGCGGTGGTGGCGCCGATGGCCGCCGCCGCACGTTCGAGGCGCCGGCCACGCAGATAGTCGCCAGGTGTGCAATGCAGATAGCGACGGAACACGCGCGCCAGATGGACCGGGTGCACGCCGGTGTAGGCCGCCACCTCGGCCACGGTGAGGTTGGGGGCGTCACTGGTGAAGATCATTTCAAAGGCGACCTTGAGCCACCCCGGTGCCTGCCGCGCGGACAAGCTTTCGTCGGAGGTCGGCGGGCTGCAGGCTGCAACCAGCTGCTGGGCGCTGCCCTCCAACTGAAGCTGCGTCAGGCCGCGCTGGTGGAAGTCGGCGGCGATGCGTTTCGCCGTCAGCAGGGCATCGGGATCGATCACTGTTGTCGCATAGCCGTAGCCACAGGTATCGATGCCGCCTGACACCGCCAGGAACGTGCCGCGTCCGCCGAGGAATCGATCGCGATGGGTGGTGCCGGCGGGATTGAAAACGAGTAGCGGGTTGCTTGAGACGGTGGGTGCGTGCTTTGCTGATGACATATACCCGCCGGACAGCACGAGCACGAAGTGGGCCTCCTCGTGCATATGCGTTTGGACTTCCTCTTCGGGCGGATTGGCAGCCAGCAGATGGAAGCTGAAGCCGGCGGTTTCGCGCTCCGGTGCGCCGTGTCCCCAAAACTCGCGGCGCTGCCGACGGATGATCATCGCGCGGGCTGCTAGCGCAACTGCGGCGCGACTTCGGCCTGCAAGGTGATGTGGTCGATGCCGTGGCGGTCGAGCAGCATGGCCTTGATCGCGTGCAGGATGTCGGGCCAGCGCTCCAGGTCGACGATCTCGACGTGGCCGATTAGCGCCGGCTCGCCCGGCGACATGTCCCACACGTGCAAGTCGTGCACCGAGCAGACGCCGTCGATCTTTTCGAGGTCGGCGCCGACTTTCAGGTAGTCGATCGGTTCGGGCACGCCGCCCATCAGGAAGTGGTAGGACTCGCGCAGCACGCCGACGGTCGATTTTAAAATCAGCAGCGCGACGAAGATCGATAGCAGCGGATCGATCATCATCCAGCCGGTGTAATAGATGACGGCGCCGGCGACCAGCGCGGCCACCGATCCCAGCAAGTCGCCCATGACGTTGACCAGCGCGGCGCGCGTATTCATGTTGCTGTCGCCGCGCGACAACATATATGCCAGCACGATATTGATGACGAGGCCGATGGTGGCGACGATGAACACGGTCGCGCCGTGCACCTGCTCGGGATGCGCAAACCGCTGCGCCGCCTCGAACACGATCCAGCCGACCAGTACCAGCAGCACCAGGCTGTTGACGAACGCTGCCAGCGCCTCGGCGCGGCCGAAGCCGAACGAGTGGCGCGCCGACGGTGGCCGTTTGGCGACCAGTTGCGCCAGCAACGCCAGGCCCAGCGCGGCGGCGTCGGTGACCATGTGGCCGGCGTCGGAAATCAGCGCGAGCGAGTTGGACATAAAGCCTGTAATCACCTCGACCACAGCGAAGCCCAGGGTCAACGCCAGCGACCACGCCAGCACCGATTGGCTGCGCTGCAAAGTGAAGTGCGCGTGCTTGGCGTCGCCGTCACGGTGTTCGTGCAGATGGGCGGAGGGCGAGGCGGTCGCCTCCGGACTAGCATTGATGCGGGTTTCAGCTTGCATAAGGTTTGTCGATGACGACGACTTAGTGACGAATAACCACAGTTTAAAGGATGCCGTCCGGCGCGTCTTGCGCCGTCATAGTGCGTTTTGTAAATGTTTCCTATGAATACCCTTGTTTTTCTCCGAATCGCTCTCTATAATGCTGGTCTTCGGGCGGTTAGTTCAGCTGGTTAGAATACTTGGTCGACATCCAAGGGGTCGCAGATTCGAATTCTGCACCGCCCACCAGATTACGTAGTGCCGTAGTAAAAGCGCAGTAAAAAGCGGTAAAATAGAAGTAGAGAAGTACAACGGGCGGTTAGTTCAGCTGGTTAGAATACTTGGTCGACATCCAAGGGGTCGCAGATTCGAATTCTGCACCGCCCACCAGAACATATGTAAGAGCGAGAAAGGCAATCCGGTTATGACACCGCGAACTACTACCAAGCTTTGGGAGTGACGCTAGTCGATCGGGATTCTTTTGCTCAAAAAAAGAGAAAACGCGGCTAGCCCGCGTTTTTTTTCGTCCGCGTTTTTATTATTCACGCTTTAACGTTGTTACTACACCGGCCTCGCGCCGACAGGAGATCACTATGCTTTCAGTCCGCCTTCCAGATGGTTCTGCCCGTGAATTCGACGGCCCAGTCACCGTGGCTCAAGTGGCGACCAGCATTGCCACCAGCCTGGGCAAGGCCGCGCTGGCCGGCAAGGTCGATGGCAAGGTGGTGGATACCTCTTTCCTGATCGAGAAAGATGCCGATCTGGCCATCATCACCGACAAAGATCCGGAAGGCCTCGATGTGATCCGTCACTCGACCGCCCACTTGCTGGCCTACGCCGTCAAGGAATTGTTCCCGGACGCGCAAGTGACCATCGGCCCGGTCATCGAGAACGGCTTCTACTATGACTTCTCGTACAAGCGTCCGTTCACGCCTGACGATCTGGTCGCGATCGAGAAGAAAATGACCGAGCTGGCCAAGAAGGATGAGCCGGTCACCCGCAAGGTGCTGCCGCGTGACGAGGCCGTGGCGTACTTCAAGTCGATCGGCGAAGAATATAAAGCCGAGATCATCTCGTCGATTCCGGCCGACCAGGACGTGTCGCTGTACTCGGAAGGCAAGTTCACCGACTTGTGCCGTGGCCCGCACGTGCCGTCGACCGGCAAGCTCAAAGTGTTCAAGCTGATGAAGCTGGCCGGCGCCTACTGGCGCGGCGACAGCAAGAACGAAATGCTGCAGCGTGTCTACGGCACCGCCTGGGCCAAGAAGGAAGATCAAGAACAATACCTGTTCCAGCTGGAAGAGGCGGAAAAGCGCGACCACAGGAAGCTCGGAAAGCAATTGGACTTCTTCCACTTCCAGGACGAGGCGCCGGGCCTGGTGTTCTGGCATCCGAAGGGCTGGACCATCTGGCAGCAGGTTGAGCAGTACATGCGCAACAAGTACCAGGTCAACGGCTACCAGGAGGTGAAGGCGCCGCAGATCCTCGATTCCAGCCTGTGGGGCAAGACCGGCCACTGGGACAACTACCGCGAAAACATGTTCGTGACGGAGTCGGAAAACCGTTCCTACGCGCTCAAGCCGATGAACTGCCCGGGCCACGTGCAGATCTTCAACAGCAATATGCGCAGCTACCGCGACCTGCCGCTGCGCTACGGCGAGTTCGGCCAGTGCCACCGCAACGAGCCGTCCGGCGCGCTGCACGGCATCATGCGCGTGCGCGGCTTCACCCAGGACGACGGCCATATCTTCTGTACCGAAGAACAGATCGAGCCGGAAGTGGTGTCCTTCCACACGCAGGCGATGGAAGTCTACAAGGACTTCGATTTCCACAACATCGACGTCAAGCTGGCGCTGCGTCCGGACAACCGCATCGGCACCGACGAAGTCTGGGACGAGGCCGAGGACGCGCTGCGTTCCGGCCTGCGCGCCTGCGGCGTGACCTGGACCGAGTTGCCGGGCGAGGGCGCGTTCTACGGTCCGAAGATCGAGTACCACTTGAAGGATTCGCTGGGCCGCCCATGGCAGGTCGGTACGATGCAGGTCGACTTCTTCATGCCGGAGCGTCTGGGCGCCGAATATGTCGCGGCCGACAACACCCGCCAGGTGCCGGTCATGCTGCACCGGGCCATCGTCGGCTCGATGGAGCGCTTCATCGGCATCCTGATCGAGAACTACGCCGGCGCCTTGCCGACGTGGCTTGCGCCTGTGCAAGTATCGGTGCTGAACATCTCCGACGCGCAGGCCGATTATGTGGCCCAGGTGACGGAAAAGCTGCGCCGCAGCGGGTTCCGCGTGCAGAGCGATTTGCGCAACGAGAAAATAACCTATAAAATACGTGAACATTCCGTCCAAAAACTGCCTTACATCCTTGTAATCGGCGATAAAGAGCGGGATGCCAACACCGTGGCCGTGCGGGCGCGGGGCAATGTCGATTTGGGCGTCATGTCCGTCGATGCCCTGATCGAGCGACTCCAGCAAGACGTCGCCAATAAAGCCTGATCGCACTGGCCTTACCATTAGATTTTAAAAGGAATCACCATAGCTACTGACAAGTCGCATCGCATCAACGGCGAAATCACTGCCCCTGAAATGCGTTTAAGTGGGGTCGAGAACGAGCCGCTCGGTATCGTCACTTTGGCCGAAGCCTTCCGCCTGGCGGAAGAGGCCAACGTCGACCTGGTCGAGATCGCGCCAACGGCGGTACCGCCGGTTTGCCGTTTGATGGACTACGGCAAATTCAAGTATTCGGAGCAGAAAAAGGCTCACGAAGCTAAATTGAAACAGAAAATCATCGCCGTGAAGGAAGTCAAATTCCGTCCGGGTACCGATGACGGTGACTACAATATCAAGCTGCGTAACCTCATCAAGTTCCTCGATGAAGGCGACAAAACCAAGATCACGCTGCGTTTCCGCGGCCGTGAGATGGCGCACCAGGATATCGGTTTCCGCATGCTGGAACGCTTGAAGGCCGATCTGGAGCCGTACGGCCAGGTCGAGCAGTTCCCGAAGATGGAAGGCCGCCAGATGATCATGGTGTTGTCTCCTAAGAAGAAAAAGTAACACCCAGACCCGCACGGCGATCCGTCGCCGGGGTCGTACCCCGCTGGGTACGACCCCTCCGGTCTGAGGGTTAAAGAAGGGCGCCGTCGAGGCGCCCTTTTTATTTGGTGCAGATTTGCCGCAACTGGTCTATAATTGCCGGCTGTTGTAAATGTAGTGGACTCGCATCTGCTGCAAAAACAAGTGAAAGCAGGCATCTAAGTGTGACGTCGTGTCACCACCTGCAATCCTGTTTGATATGGAGCTACCCAAGAGGGTAGATTGCTATGCCAAAAATGAAAACCAAAAGCTCCGCGAAGAAACGTTTTCGCGTGCGTCCAGGTGGTACTGTTAAGAGTGGTCACGCGTTCAAACGCCACATTCTGACCAAGAAAACCACCAAGTCGAAGCGCCAATTGCGCGGTATCACGAACGTCGATGCGTCGGACGTGAAATCCGTTCTGCGCATGATGCCAACCGCTTAATCTCACACTCAATTTAAGGAGTTACTATGCCTAGAGTAAAACGTGGGGTTACAGCTCGTGCCCGTCATAAAAAAGTCTTAAACTTGGCCAAAGGTTACCGTGGTCGTCGCAGCAAGGTTTACCGTGTTGCCAAGCAAGCAGTTATGCGCGCTGGCCAATACGCCTACCGCGACCGTCGTAACAAGAAGCGCGTCTTCCGCCGCCTGTGGATCGCTCGTATCAACGCCGCTTCCCGTGAGCATGGCGTGACGTACAGCGTCTTCATGAACGGTCTGAAAAAAGCTTCGATCGAACTGGACCGTAAGGTTCTGGCCGATATGGCAGTGATGGACAAGCCGGCCTTCGCCGCGATTGTCAACGCTGTGAAAGCAAAAATCGCTGCGTAAGCATTGATTGTTGATCGCTGGCCCTTCACCGGGCCGGTGGTGGGAACGGGGCAAAGGTCTAGACCTGTGCCCCGTTTTTGATTGAGGATAAGAAAAACGCATGGACTCCCTGGAACAACTCGTCGCCTCAGCAGTGCAGGATTTCACGGCCGCGCAAGATGACGCCGCCGCGCTGGAAAATGCCAAAGCCAAATATCTGGGCAAGACCGGCCAGATCACCGAATTGATGAAGGGTTTGGGCAAGCTCGACCCCGAGGCACGCAAGGCGCAGGGCGCCCTGATCAACGCCGCCAAGGGGCAAATTGAAGCGGCCTTGACGGCCCGGCGCGACGCGCTGGCCGACGCCCAGATGCAAACCCGTTTGAACGCCGAGGCCATCGATGTCTCGCTGCCTGGCCGCGGACGCGCCGGCGGCGGCCTGCATCCGGTCATGCGCACCTGGGAGCGCGTGGAGGAAATCTTCCGCTCGATCGGTTTCGATGTGGCCGACGGCCCCGAGATCGAAAACGACTGGACCAACTTTACCGCGTTGAACAGCCCGGAGAACCATCCGGCCCGTTCGATGCAGGACACCTTCTACATCGAAGGCAACGACAGCGAAGGCAAGCCGCTGCTGCTGCGCACGCACACTAGCCCGATGCAGGTGCGCTACGCCCGCAGCCATACGCCGCCGATCAAGGTGATCGCGCCGGGCCGCACCTACCGCGTCGACAGCGACGCCACGCACTCGCCGATGTTCCACCAGGTCGAGGGCCTGTGGATCGCCGAGAACATCAGCTTCGCCGACCTCAAGGGCGTGTACCTGAACTTCGTCAAGGCCTTCTTCGAGACCGACGACCTGCAGGTGCGTTTCCGTCCGTCGTATTTCCCGTTCACCGAACCGTCGGCCGAGATCGATATCGCCTTCGGCTCCGGACCGCTGAAGGGCCGCTGGCTGGAGATTTCCGGCTCGGGCCAGGTGCATCCGTCGGTGGTGCGCAACTTCGGCCTGGACCCGGAAAAGTACATCGGCTTCGCGTTCGGCTCCGGCCTCGAGCGCCTGACGATGCTGCGCTACGGCGTCAGCGACCTGCGCCTGTTCTACGAAGGCGACCTGCGTTTCCTGAAGCAGTTCAACTAACGCTTCGGCTCACGCGGTTCAGTACATACACGCGGTCGAGCGCGGCTTTGCAGTAAGGCTTGCGCTCCCGCTGGACACTCTTTGAAGGCTTGATTATGCAATTCTCCGAAAACTGGCTCCGTACCATGGTCGATCCGAAGATGACTTCGGACGAACTGGCCCACCTGCTGACGATGTCCGGCCTGGAAGTGGAAGAAGTCGAACCCGTCGCGCCGCCGTTCTCCAACGTGGTCGTCGGTCTGGTGCGCGAAATGGCCAAGCATCCGAACGCGGACCGCCTGAACGTGTGCCAGGTCGACGTCGGCACCGGCACCTTGCTCAACATCGTCTGCGGCGCGCCGAACGTGCGCCCGGGCCTGAAGGTCGTCTGCGCCATGGCCGGCGCCGTGCTGCCGCCGGGCGCCGACGGCAAACCGTTTGAAATCAAGGTCGGCCAGCTGCGCGGCGTCGAGTCGCAGGGCATGCTGTGCTCCGCCAAGGAACTGAAATTGTCGGAAGAGGGCAGCGGCCTGCTGGAACTGCCGGACGACGCGCCGGTCGGCAAGAACTTCCGCGACTACTACGCGCTCAACGACCTCAAGTTCACCATCAAGCTGACCCCGAACAAGGCGGACTGCCTGTCGGTGCTGGGCGTGGCGCGCGAAGTGTCGGCGCTGACCGGCGTCGCGCTGCACGCGCCGCAGTTCCGTAACGCCGCCGTCAACAGCGACGAAGTGCTGCCGGTGAAAATCTCGGCCCCGGACCTGTGCGGCCGTTTCTCCGGCCGCGTGATCCGCAACCTGAACGCCAAGGCCGCCACGCCGGACTGGATGAAGCAGCGCCTCGAGCGCAGCGGCCAGCGCTCGGTGTCGGCGCTGGTAGACATTTCCAACTACGTCATGCTGGAACTGGGCCGTCCGACCCACGTGTTCGACCTGGCCAAGATCCACGGCGGCCTCGACGTCCGCTGGGGCAAGGCCGGCGAAACCTTGAAGCTGTTGAACGGTAACACCGTCAACATCGACGAGTGGGTCGGCGTGATCGCCGACGACAAGGAAATCGAATCGCTGGCCGGCATCATGGGCGGCGACGCCACTGCCGTCTCGCTGGAGACCGAGTCGATCTACCTGGAGGCGGCGTTCTGGTGGCCGAACGCCATCCAGGGCCGCGCCCGCAAATACAACTTCTCGACCGACGCGGCGCACCGCTTCGAGCGCGGCGTCGACTACGCCACCACGGTCGAGCACATCGAGCGCATCACCTCGTTGCTGATCGAAATCTGCGGCACGGCGGCGACCCAGGTCGGTCCGGTCGACGACCAGATCGTCAACATCCCGCAACGCGAACCGGTCAAGATGCGCACCGCGCGCGCGCAGAAAGTCATCGGCGTGGCGCTGGACGACAAGACCGTGGCCGACATCTTCACCCGCCTGGCGCTGCCGTTTACGCTGGAAGACGGCGTCTTTTCGGTCACGTCGCCGAGCTACCGCTTCGACATCGAAATCGAGGAAGACCTGATCGAGGAAGTCGCGCGCGTCTACGGCTTCGAGAACATTCCGACCGTGGCCCCGGTGGCCGCCAACACGATGATCATCGCGCCGGAAAACACCCGCTCGCTGTTCGCCGTGCGCCACCAGCTGGCCGACCTGGGCTTCCAGGAAGTGGTCAACATGAGCTTTGTGGAAGCGGCCTGGGAGCAGGACTTCGGCGGCAACACGAATCCGATTAAGTTGCAAAACCCGATCGCCAGCCAGATGAGCGTGATGCGCTCGACCCTGGTCGGCAGCCTGGTCGCCAACGTGCGCTACAACCTGAACCGCAAGACCAACCGCGTGCGCGTGTTCGAAGTCGGCGCCATCTACCAGCGCGACGACAGCGTGCCGGACGGTCCGCTGACGGTGGCCGGCTATAACCAGCCGAAACGGGTCGCCGCGATCGCCTACGGCACCGTGGCGGACGAGCAGTGGGGCCAGGAAAGCCGTGCGGTCGACTTCTTCGACCTGAAGGCGGACTTGGAGCACTTGTTCGCGCCGCTGCAGTTGCGCTTCGTCAAGGCCGAACATCCGGCGCTGCACCCCGGCCGCTCGGCGCAGGTGCTGCTCGACGGCAAGGTCATCGGCTTTATCGGTGAGCTGCATCCGCGCTGGATGCAGAAGTACGAGCTGCCGCAAGCGCCGGTCGTGTTCGAGGTGGATGCTGTTGCTTTGCAGCAACGATCCGTGCCAGAATATGCCGAGATCTCCAAGTTCCCCCGCGCCACGCGCGATCTGGCTGTCGTCGTCAAGCAAGACGTGCCGGCGCAGGATTTGTTGGACGCATTTAATTCTGCCGTGCAAGCAAGTCCGCAAGGAAAGATCGTGCAAGCCATTGTTTTGTTTGATGAATATCGTGGAAAAGGTTTGGAGCAGGACGAAAAATCGCTTGCTTTCCGCTTTAGCTTGCAAGATACTCAAAACACGCTGCAGGACGATGTTGTAGAGGCTGTCATGGCCGCGGCAGGCGATGCGGCCAAGCAAAAACAAGGCGCCCGTCTGCGCACTTGATGCGCCGCCAAGTCCGCTCGGCGAACACGCGCGCTTTCTTTTTTTGATCATTCGGGAGTCCGGCATCAGGCCGGACTCATTCGTTCTTTGATAAGGCAGGGCAGGAAAATTAATAACAACGACGTTGATTCCGCCGTACTCCAATCCGCATTGGCTGCCGATTTGCATCGCGCCATGCAGGTCGCCAAGGTACGCCAGGATGCGGAAAAAGATTTGCCCACGCTGACCAAGGCGGAGCTGGCCGAACTGCTGTTCGAACAGGTCGGTCTGAACAAGCGCGAGGCCAAGGACATGGTGGAGACCTTCTTCGACGAGATCCGCAACGCGCTCGAGCGTGGCGAGGCCGTCAAGCTGTCCGGGTTCGGCAACTTCCAGCTGCGCGACAAGCCGCAGCGGCCCGGCCGCAACCCCAAGACCGGCGAGGAAATCCCGATCACGGCGCGCCGCGTCGTGACCTTCCATGCGAGCCAAAAACTCAAGGGCATGGTCGAAGAGACCAATCCGATGGCGCGTGCCGCCTGAGTGGGAGCTGAGAAGTGATGAACGATCGTCTCGCCAAGTCCGAACTGGTCGTCCTGCCGCCGATACCGGCCAAGCGCTATTTCACCATCGGTGAGGTCAGCGAGCTGTGCGGCGTTAAGCCGCATGTGCTGCGTTACTGGGAACAGGAATTCACCCAGCTCAAGCCCGTCAAACGGCGGGGCAACCGCCGCTATTACCAGCACCACGAGGTGCTGTTGATACGCCGCATCCGCGAATTGTTGTACGAGCAAGGCTTCACCATCAGCGGGGCGCGCAATAAACTCGACAGCCGTGCTTACGATGGCGCGGCGGCGGAGTATGATGGCGGTTCCGGCGAGGAGGCGCAGGCCGTTCCCGCTCCGTTGGACCGCGAAATGATACGCAGCGAACTGCTTTCCATCCTGAGTCTGCTCCAGCAAGACTAGTGCGCGCACCGCTGCACAAGGGGTGGCAAGAAGCTAATTCCTGATATACTTTCAATATTATTCATTTATCAGCGACGCTGATATACACGGTGGCGTGAAGTCCGGCGTGCCTGCGGGTGCGAGCCGGACAAGACGAGGGGAAACAATGATACGCGTTGCCATTTGTGACGACCATCAGATAGTAAGAGCAGGATTTAAACAGATTTTTTCGGCGTCGGACGATTTCGACGTGGTCGCGGAAGCCGGTACGGGGCGTGAAGCGCTCGATATCGCTCGCCGTGAGATTTGCGATGTGTTGCTGCTCGACATCGCCATGCCGGATCAAAGCGGCATTGATACCTTGCGCACGATACGCCAGGGGCAGCCCGATCTGCCGGTGCTGATCCTGTCCGGGTATCCGGCCCAGCAATACGCGCTGAACCTGTTCAAAATGGGCGCCAACGGCTATCTGAACAAGGAGTGCGAGGCCGATGAGCTGATCACCGCCGTGCGCACCGTGTACCAGGGCCGCCGCTATGTCAGCTCGACCGTCGGCGAACTGCTGGCGCAAAGCTTCGACCGCGATCCCAATACGGCGCTGCACACCGAGCTGTCCGACCGCGAGTTCCAGGTGTTCCTGCGGCTGGCGCGCGGCGCCACGGTGTCCGATATCGGCGTGGCGTTGTCTTTAAGCATCAAAACCGTCAGCACCTACCGCACCCGCATCATGGAAAAAATGGGGATGCAGTCGAACAGCGATTTAACATATTACGCAATGAAAAATAACTTGCTGGACTGAAATTTTGCAAGCCGGTCTCGTCCTGAGACCACTTGCTTAATGGATACAGTTGCGCACTCTTGGGGTGCGCAGCTGCTGCATCTATTTCCCTAACGGACTATAATTAGCCAGCCTGGCGTGTTGCCGGCCGTCATAACCCGCGAAGGAAGTGGATGTATTTCACCGTCGAAACAGCGCCGCACCATCGCTTGCCGCTGTACAAGACCGTCTTGTGCGTGACCTGCGCCTTGTTGCTGATCGTGAACGGCTTCAGCCTGTTTTACAATTTGCAGGCCCTGCGCGGCGCGCAAGTGCTGCTGGGACAGAGCGCGCGTGTGGCCGACCGCCTGCAATACCTCAACGTCCTGGTGCTCGATGCCGAAAGCAGCATGCGCGGCTATTTCCTGTCCGGCAGCGACGCCTATCTGGGGCCCACCCGCACCGCGCTGGTCGACAGCGAACACGAATTCAAGGAACTGCAAAAGCTGCTGGCCGATAATCCGACCCAGCTCAAGAATCTGACCCAGTTGCAAACCCTGGTGCGCCGCCGACTGACCACCGTCAGCCAGGCGATCGACGTCTACCGCGAAGGCGGGCTGGAGGAGATCGTCAAGATCGCCAAACTAAGCGACGGGCGCGGCAGCATGGACGAGATCCGCCTGCAGGTCGTCATCATGGAGCAGGAACAGAACGAGACCATGGCCACGCGCAGCGCCATGTTCTATCAGGAATATCAAAAAGCGGTGTTGCTCGGCATGAGTATCAACGCCGTCGCCATCGTCGTGCTGATCATGTTCTACCAGCTGGTGCGGCGCAGCTTCGCCAACCGGGCCCAGGTCGAGCACGCGCTGCAGGCAGCCAATGAAACATTGGAAACGCAGGTAGAGCAGCGGACGGAGCAGCTATCCGTGCTGTCGCGCCACCTGATCAGCATCAGCGAGGAGGAGAAGGTCAGGCTATCGCGCGAGCTGCACGACGAGATGGGCGCCTTCCTGACGTCGATCAGCATGGACATCGCGGCCGTCACGCAGCAGTTGCAGAAGAACCAGCCCGAGATGGCCGCCCAGCTCAAGCGCGCGCGCGGCACCCTGATGGAGGCGGTGGAAATGAAGCGCCGCATCGTCGAGAATCTGCGCCCCAGCCTGCTGGACAACCTGGGCTTGTGCGCCGCCATCGAAAGCTATTGCGACGAATTCAGCCGCATGGCGCAGGTGCGCTGCGATTGCGACGTCGCCGCCGACATCGAGGCGCTGGGCCGCGACTCCGGCGACCTGTCGATCGCCTTGTTCCGCATCGTGCAGGAATCGCTGACCAATATCCGCAAGTACGCCAAGGCCAGCCGCGTATCGGTGACCTTGAACCGCAATCAGGAAGCGCTGATGCTGCGCATTATCGATGATGGTATCGGCATCGACTCGAACAATATCGTCAAGCCGATGTCGCACGGGCTGCTGGGCATGCGCGAACGCGCCTTGCTGCTGGGCGGGACGATGACGATACGCCGGGGACGCAACGATACGGGGACCTGCATCGAAGTGGCCATTCCGCTGCGTAAGAGCGATGGCGGGAAGGGTGCAGGAGATCAGCCGGCGCCGGCGCCGGGACAAGAGCGCCGCATGCAGCCGCAAACGGTGGGGGCGATGATGGCGGCGCCAGCGCCGGCACCTTTGCCGCCGCTGCCGGCCTCCATCACCGATGTGCTTAACAGCGCGCTACATCAACCAGCAGACGATCATACTCGGTCTTCGCAACCTTATAGCACTCACCCGCATAATCCTCCAAGCCTGAGCGATCAAGCACGGTGATGTTGCCGCGGCGGTAGGTGATCAAGCCTTCGTCCTGCAGCTTGCCGGCGGCGGCGGTGATGCTCTCGCGGCGCACGCCCAGCATGATCGAAATCATTTCCTGCGTTACTTTCAGTTCGTTCGATGGCGAGCGGTCCAGACGGTCCAGCAGCCAGCGGCACAGCTTTTGTTCGATCGAGCTGTGGCGCCCGCCGACGGCGTTTTGCGCCATCTGCGCGAACAGCGCGGTGTTGTAGCGCATCAGCAGCGCGGGCAGGGCGCCGCCCTGGTTGAAGGCGTCGCGCAGGTGCTGGGCCTTCATGCGGTAACCGTAACCGGCGGCCTGCACCACGGCGCTGCACATGGCGCGCTCGCCGTCGAACAAGGACACGCCGACCACGCCTTCATGGCCGACCACGGCGATCTCGGTGGTGGCGCCGTCTTCCATCACATACAGCAGCGAGACGATGGCGGTGGTGGGGAAATGGACGTAATCCATCGCGCCGCCGAATTCAAATAGTTCTTTGCCAAAGGGCAGGGTGACGAGTTCGAGGTGTTCGAACAAGGATTCGAGCACGTCACGTGGAAGCGCGGCCAGCAGTTCGTTTTGCTGGGTGCCGCTGTAGCTGACAACAGGCCGCGACGCAACCTTAAACTCTTTTGAATCGACCGCCATGGTGCCGGATGCGGTGGATTTTTTGGTTGCGTTGACTTGGGTGTTGTTCATATTTTTCCTCACTAATCTCTGGCTATACAAATCACGTCGGGGGTTATCTGACGTGCTGGTAGCACTTTATGGGGAATGTTAGTTTGCGAACATAAGAGGAGTGGACGCACAAATGTAGGCTTGCAACATGGTTGGCTGTAGGTCTACTCCTACACAGCGGCTATGTTTCTCTTTATCGCCGGTGCATAATGCACAAATCCCAGTCGAAGGGCGCACAACATGCATGTACTCGTAGTGGAAGACGATGCCGTCCTGGCGGACGGTCTGAGCCGCGTATTGGGCGGGCACGGCATGGTGGTCGAGGTGGTCGGCGACGGCGCCCAGGCCGACGTGCTGCTGCAGCGCGCCGGTCCCGGCGCCGAGGTGGTCGTGCTCGATATCGGCCTGCCGGGCATCGACGGCCTCGAGGTGGTGCGCCGCCTGCGCGCGCGCGGCAGCCAGGTGCCGGTGCTGTTGCTGACGGCGCGCGACGCCATCGAGGACCGGGTGCGCGGGCTTGAGCTGGGCGCCGACGACTACCTGGTCAAGCCCTTCGCCACGGCCGAACTGGTCGCGCGGCTGAAGGCGCTGGCGCGGCGCAACGCGCCCAAGCCCACGGTGCTGGCGCTGGGCGACCTGGCGCTGGACCTGTCGGCCAAGCGGGCGCGGGTGCGCGACAAAACCGTCGAGCTGTCGGTGCGCGAATGGGCGGTGCTCGAATACCTGCTGCAGCACGGGGCGCGGGTGGTATCCAAGCAGCAGATCATCGAAGCGATCCTGCCGTGGGGCGACGACCTGACCCTGAACGCGGTCGAGGTGTATATCTCGCGGCTGCGGCTGAAGATCGCCGACGCCGGCGTCTCGATCCGCACCATCCGTGGTTTCGGCTACATGCTCGAGCTGGCTCCGGCGCGGGGTACGGATGACTAGCATCAGGCTGCGGCTGCTCAAGACGCTGATCGTGCCCATCCTGCTGATCAACCTGGCGGGCGGCGCGTTGGCCTACATGCTGGCCTGGCTGCCGGCGCAAATCGCCTTCGACCAAAGCCAGCCCGAGGCGCCGATGCGGGGGCCGGCCGGCGCGGTTCAGGCGGCGCCGGCGGGACAGGCCGCGGTCGACCCGGCGCGGCACAAGCGCGCACAGATGCGGCAAGCCGTGGTGCGCGGGCTGGTGCTGCTGGAGGTATTGATCGCGCTCGCCTGCATCGGCCTGATCTGGTTCTCGGTCAGCAACGGGCTGCGGCCGCTGAACCGCCTGCGCGCCTGCCTCAACGCGCGCGACGGCGACGACCTCGCGCCGATCGCCGTCGCCGATGTGCCGTATGAACTGGAGCCGGTGGTGTCGGCCCTCAACGGCCTGCTGGACAAGGTGGACGACGGCGCCAGGGCGCGGCAGGACTTCCTGGCCAACGTCGCGCACCAGTTGCGCACGCCGTTGGCGGGGCTCAAGACGCAGCTCGAATGGCTGGGCGCGCGCCACGCCGAGCCGGACACGGCGCACTCGGTCAAGCTGATGCTGTCGGCCACGGAGCGCATGATACGGCAAACCAACCAGCTGCTGGCGCTGGCGCGCGCCGAGCCGAAGCACTTCGAAAAGACCCGGCTTGAAGCGGTCGCGCTGAACGCGCTGGTCGAGGACGCGATTCAATCCTTCGTCGACCAGGCCACGGGCAAGGGGATAGACATCGGTTTCGATTTACGGCCGGTCGCGATCAGCGGCGACCGTTTCCTGCTGCGCGACCTGATCGACAACCTGATCGACAACGCCATCCGCTACACGCCGGCGGGCGGCGCGGTGACGGTGGCATGCGGGGCGGACGAGGGCGGCGGCGTGCTGACGGTCGAGGACAGCGGCCCCGGCATCCCGGTGGCCAAGCGCGAGCAAGTCTTCAGCCGCTACGTCAGGCTCGACGACAAGACCCACGGCAGCGGCCTCGGCCTCGCGATCGTGCGCGACATCGCCGTCGTCCACGGCGCCTCGTTGAGCATAGCCGACGCCGCCGGCGGCCAGGGCGCCCTGTTCACAGTCCGCTTCCCCTAAGTGTTGTTTGTCAGGTGTTTGTCAGCATTTCCTCAGGGAAATGCAAGCTTGCGGGCGTAGACTGGTTCCAGCAGATAACATTCCTGGAGCCGGCCATGAAACAACGCATACAGAACGGTTTTACGCTGATCGAGGTCATGGTCACCGTAGCCATCGTCGGCATCCTGCTGGCCGTGGCCGTTCCCGCCTACAGCGATTACGTGGTGCGCGGCCGCTTGAGCGAGGCGTTCACCGCGCTCGGCGGCGCCCAGCCGGCGGCCGAGCAATATTGGTCCAACAACCGCACCTACGTCGGCTTCGGCGCCGCCAACACTTTTCCGGCCAATACCCCTTACTTCACCTACGCCCTCAGCGGCGAGTCGGCCTCGACCTACACCTTGACCGCGACCGGCACCGGCAAGATGGCAGGCTTCGTCTATACCATCGACCAGAACGGCACCCACGCCACCACCGGCAGCCCCGACGGCTGGGGTGTCAACACCGCCTGCTGGGTCGACCACAAGGGTGGCGCATGCACCAATTGACGCTACGGTCACGGCGCGGCCGGCGTGGCCAAAGCGGTGTCACGCTGATCGAGCTGCTGGTGACGATCACCATTTTCGGCATCATGCTGGCCGTTGGCATCCCCAACGCCAGCCGCTGGCTGCTGGCCAACCGCGCGCGTGGCGCCAGCGAGTTCTATGCCGACGGCTTCAGCCTGGCGCGCCGCCAGGCCGTGGCGCACAACGCTTTCAGCCGCATTTCGCTCACGCCCAACGTCAACACCGGCCAGATGGATTGGCAGGTCGATATCTGCTTCGCCACCCCGGCCGCCCAGTGCAACGCCGCCCAGGGCGCCTGGTCGACCACCGACGCGCCCTCGGCCAGCGACCCGGAAGGCGACGCCGGCTGGAAGTCGGTGTTCCGCGCCGCCGATTCGCTGCCGCCGGCCGAGATTCTGCAGCCGACCACGCAGCCGGCCGGCAGCAACCAGGTGTACTACACGCCGCTCGGCTGGGTCGATCCGTTGTTCGCCGGACGTCTCAACAGCCTGCGCCTCGATCCGTCGACGGCGTTCGCCGACGAGGTGCCGCCGGTGGCGCTGGTGGTGACCCTGGCCGGCATGGCCACCAAGTGCAATCCCACCTTGCCGGACACCGACAACCGGGGCTGTCCGCCATGAAAAACCTCCCTGTCCGCCGCCAGGACGGCATCGCGCTGCTGGAGGCGATGCTGGCCATCGTGATCCTGGGTATCGGGCTGCTGGGCACGATCGGCCTGCAGGCGCGCGCCTATTCGGCGCTGTCGGACGCCGGCATGCGCGCCGAGGCCACCATGGCCGGCGAGAAGCTGCTGGGCGTGATGCTGTCCGACACGGCCAACCTTGCCAGCTATAACCTGGCCGAGAACGGCACGCCCGGCGCGGCCATCGCGCCGTGGGTCGCGGAGACGCGCGCGGCCATTCCCGGCGCGATCGTCTCCGTCAATGTGAACCGGCAGGTGTTTCAAACCCAGGTCGATATCGCGATCCGCTGGCAGCGCAAGGCCAACACGGAGCAGAACCGGCATGTGCTTACTTCCTATATCGCGAACTGACATGGATGCCCATCCTTCCCCCGCCTTGTCCGGCGCGCGCCGGCGCGGCGGCTTTTCGCTGGTCGAGCTGATGGTCAGCGTGGTGATCGGCTTGCTGGCGCTGGTGTTCGCCACGCGGTTGGTGGTCAGCGGCGAACAGAACAAGGATGCCGCCGTCGGCGGTTCGGACGCCATGCAGAACGGCATGCTGGCGCTGTTTTCGCTCGGCGGCGACGCCGCCGACGCCGGCTGGGGCTTGAACGATACGATGCTGTCCGGCTGCGACACGGTGTTCTCCGACGCCAACGGCTACCAGCTGGCGGCCGAGCAGCGCGGCGGCGCCCCCGTCACGCCGCTGGCGCCGGTCGTGATCCAGTCCAACGGCGCCGACAGCGACGTCGTGTCCTTCTACAGCGGCACCTCGCAGACCGGGGTCGGCTCGACCAAGCTGGTGGCCAACTACGTCCCCGGCGAGAGCACCCTGACTGTCGACAGCCGCAATCCCTACGATTTCAATGTCGGCGACGTGCTGGTGGTGGCGCCGATGACATCCGGGGCGCGGCGCTGCACCGTGTTCCAGCTGTCGGGCTTCGGCATCGGCCTCAACGGTAACCAGTTGCAGGTCGCCAGCGGCGTGGACTTCCCGTTCAATCCGCAGGCCGGCCTGACCACGGCGTATCCGCTCAACGTCAGCTATGTCTACAACCTGGGCAGCGCCGCCCGCCTGCATTTCCATACCTGGTCGGTCAACAACGGCATCCTGCTGCTGCGCTCGACCGACATGCCCGGCTCGGCGCGGCAGGGCGCGTCCGTGATCGACAACGTGGTGTCGCTCAAGGCGCAGTACGGCTTCGACAACCGCGTCGTGGCGGAGTACGACCCGAACACGCCGGGCAACGGCGCGGCGCAGGTGTCGACCGCCAGCGGCATGCGGATCGGGGTGTGGAGTTCGACCATGATCGACGCCGACAACGATGGCGTCGTCGGCGGCGCCGGCGACTACCAGCGCATCGGCTCGGTTCGGCTGGCGGTGGTGGCGCGCAGCAAAAGCGCCGAGAAGCCCAATAGCGCCGGCCAGTGCGGGGCGACCACCGCGTTGCCGACCGTGTTCGCCGGCAACGCGCCGGCCACGGTGGCGGCCGCGCCGGTGCAGGTGAACGTGGCGGTGGCCGGCGACGCGATCGATTGGAAGTGCTATCGCTACCGCGTGTTCGAGACGATCGTGCCGATCCGTAACGCCCAATGGAGGCCATGATGACCACGTCGCCATCGCCGGCCCGCCGGCGCCGCCAGCCGCCGGGGCGCGGCCGCCGGCTTCAGCGCGGCATCGCCTTGCCGGTCATGCTGATCATGCTGACGGTGATGCTGGTGAGCAGCATCTACCTGCTCAAGTCGAGCACGTCGACGACGATGACGGCCGCCAACCTGGCCTATGACTCGGCGCTGGGCAAGTCGGCCGACGCCGGCCTGCACGCCGGCTTCGCCTATCTGCGTTCGGTGGCGAACCGTTCCGATCTGCTGGTGAACCAGCCGGCGCAAGGCTATGTGGCGACCTTGACGCCGACCTGGACCTCGAGCAACCCCTCCTTCTGGCTGGGCGCGGTCACGATGCCGGCCAATCCGGTCACCGGCGACCAGGTCCAGTACGTGATCCACCGCATGTGCACCTTCCCGGGGGAGTACAACGCCGCCAACAACAGTTGCCGGACGACGTCGGCGCGCCCCAATAGCCGGGCGCCGCAACCGTTCGGCACGTCGCTGGCGCTGGGCGGGCCGAAATTTTCGCAGCAGCCGCAGATCCACTATGTGGTGACGGCGCGCATCAATGGCGCGCGCGGCGGCAACGTGGTGACGCAAGCGGTGGTCTTGAAGGGTCCTTAATCATGAGCAAACATATCTTCCCGCCGGCGCTGGCCTGGGTGTCGAACCTGGTGCTGGCCTGGACGCTGGCCCTGGCGTCGTCGTCCGCCGGCGCGGCCGCGACCCAGATCGCCCAGGTGCCGCTGCTCAACATCACCGGCACCGGCACCGTCAAGCCGAATTTGATGCTGCTGTTCGATAACTCCGGCTCGATGGAGCAGACCTACACGCCCGATTACGTCAACGACAGCCTGTGCCGCAGCGGCGCCACTTTGCAGGCCGGGACCACGGTGTGCGCGGTCGGCCATCCGCCGTTCATGAGCTCCGACTTCAACAAGCAATACTACAACCCGGCGATCCGCTATCTGGTGCCGATCAGGGCCGACGGCAGTTTCTACCCCGAGCAGAACCGCGCCAATACCACCGACTGGACCTCGGTCAGCGGCGACGGTTTCGGCGCCAGCAGGCGCGACCTGGCCGGCGCCGCCGTCACCGCCAACCTCAATCTGGTGACCGGCTTCCCGGACCTGCGCTGGTGCTCCGGCGGCACCTGCCGCGCCAACACCTCCAGCTACACCTATCCGGACGCGACCTACCAGACCGCCAGCGCGGTCACCACCGGCCCGTATTACTACACCATCGGCGTCGGCCAGTTCTGCACCGACGAGACGATGAAGGTGTGCCAGTCGACCGCCGTCGGGGCGACCGCGCCGGCCGGCTATCCGGTTCCCGTCAAGGTGCGCTGGTGCAGCGACCGGCTGTTGACGCAGTGCCAGGGCAAGCGGGTCGGCACCTTCATCTATCCGAGTTATTCGGCGCCGGCCGGCGCGGTGGCCGCCTACGGCACCATCGCCATCGGCGCCTCGGCCACGGCGACCGCGATGACCATCACCGGCGTGACGCTGACCGACGCGGCCAACGTCCAGACCAGCCTGACCAACGCCACCATCACCGCCGCCGCCGGCACCAACACGGCCACCAAGCAGCAGGCGGTGGCCAGCGCGCTGGCGGCCAACATCATCGCCACCGCCAACCCCACGCAGAAGCAGATGTACGCCTGCGTGCGCACGCCCACCAGCCAGTCGAACGTGCCCGCCTGTAGCGTGTTCGGCATCACCCTGGCGTCCGATAATATCGTCGCCGTGGTGCCGGTGACGTGCTCGAGCACGCCCAAAACCGTCAGCGGCTGCGTCACCATCACCGACGCCAGCCGCGCCGGCTGGGGCTTGTCCGTCACCGCGCCGCAGGTGCAGGTGAGCGCGCTGGTGCCGGCCAAGTCGGTGATCACCTTCAGCAGCTCCAGCAATACCTCCAGCGGCCAGGACGCCATCATCCGCAACCTGTCGCTGGGCGCGACGACCCTGATCGGCGGCAGCAGCGGCAGCAATCCGAGCTACTTCAACCTGGGCCGCAACCGCAGCGCGGCCTACGTGGCCAACGCGCTCACCGGGCGTATCGGCGTGGCCGGCAGCGTCCGCGCCTACCTGGGCGGCAGCACGCTGTGTCCCGGCCTGGGCGTCACCAGCGTCTGCCTGCTGGACTACGGCGCCACGTCCAACGCCGCCGCGATCAGCAATTTCACGATGGACAACCAGGGCGGCGTGAGCTGGACGCGCGGCGCGACCAGCGGCTACCAGGCCGCCGTCAACGACGGTATTCCGAGCTCGACCGCCGCCATCTCGGCCGGCTCGAGCGCGCCCAATCCCTTTGTGCGCGTCAACATCGTCAGCGGCCAGACCTATCCGAAGGGCGCCGACCGCGTCGATTGCGCCGGCGCCACCAGCTGCACCTACGACGAGGAGATGACCAACTTCGCCAACTGGTACGTGTATTACAAGAGCCGCCTGCAAATGATGAAGACCTCGGTCGGCCTGGCGTTCGCGGCGATCACCGGCAACTACAAGGTCGGCTACGTGAAATTGTCGAACGCCGGCGCCGGCCAGGCGATCGACCAGAAGCCGGCCGACTTCACCGGCACCGCCCGCACCAACTGGTACAACAACCTGTACAACACCACCACCTCGGGCTCGACGCCGATCCGCACCGCGATGGACAACGTCGGCCGCATGTTCGGCAACCTGGCGCCCTACAACTACGGCGCGGGGCAGGAGGTGGTGCAGTATCCCTGCCAGCAGAACTTCCTGATCCTGACCACCGACGGCTACTGGAACGGCAGCACCACCAACAACGTGGTCAACAACGACAACGTGGAAAACCCGGCGCGTTTCTGCACCCAGGCGCGCGGCTGCGTCGACGGCCGGGCCCAGGCGCAGCCGTCGATCGCCGACGTCGCGCTGCACTGGTACAACGGCGGCTCCAGCACCACCACGGTGTCGCTGCGCCCGGCGCTGGAGCCGGACATGACGCGCCCCGGCTCGGTGCCGGCCGGCCAGGGCGAGAACACCCACTTGCACATGAACACCTACACGCTGGGTCTGGGCGTGGACGGCGTGATGACCTACGAGCGCAACTACGACACCGCCGCCAAGCCCGGCGGCGACTTCTACAACCTGATCACCGGCGCCACCAGCGGCTGCCCGTGGAACAACAACGGCGCCTACGTGTGGCCCGACCCGGCCACCGCCAGCACCGCCAACACGGTGCAGGAGCGGGTCGACGATCTGTGGCACGCGGCGATCAACGGCCACGGCAAGTATTTCAGCGCGCAGGAGCCGAAGGAGGTCATCAGCGGCCTGAGCGAGGCGCTGTCGAACATGCAGGTGCGCAGCGGCGCGGCGGCCGCCGCCGCGACCTCGACGCCGAACATCACCCGCACCGACAACGATATCTTCTCCGACACCTTCACCACCGTGAAATGGTATGGCGAGCTGTCCAACCAGAAAATCGACATCACCGACGGCAGCGTCCTCCCGACGCCGGTCTGGACCACCAGCAACACCCTGGGGAAGCGGGTGGCCGGCGGCACCGACACCCGCCGCATCTACATGATGAATCCGGCGGGATCGCCCGGCGGCGACCTGCTTGATTTCCGCTTCGCCAATATGAGCGGCATCACCGCCGGCTGGTTCAGCAATAAATGCGCGGCGCTGGCCCAATGCACCTTGCTGTCGGCCGCCGACCGCGCCATCGTCAACGACGGCGACAACCTGGTCAACTGGCTGCGCGGGCAGCAGCAGTACGCCGACGACAACCTGTTCCGCGCCTACACGATGACGTCGGATGACCCGGGCGCGCCCGCGACGCCGATTCCGATCGTGCTCGGCGACATCGCCTCGTCCAAGCCGGCCTTCGTGCGCGCGCCGCTGGCCGAGTATCCGGACATCGACTACGACGCCTACAAGGACAAGTACGGCAATCCCGCCAGCCCGGACTACCGTGCCGGCACGGTCTACACCGCCGCCAACGACGGCATGCTGCATGCGTTCGACGCCCAAAACGGCGAGGAGGTGTGGGCCTACGTGCCGCGCATCACGATGAAAAAGCTGCATGCGCAGGCCAGCATCACCTACGGCACCAACCACCAATACACCACCGACGGCTCGCCCGAGGTGGCCGACGTCAAGGTCGACACGCCGTCGGGCAAGCAATGGCGGACCATCCTGGTGGCCGGCCTGAACGGCGGCGGCCGCGGCTATTACGCGCTCGACGTCACCGACACCGGCGGCGCGCCCAAGCAGTTGTGGGAGTTCTGCGCCGATCCGGCCGTCTGCGCGCTCAACGACCCCGATCTCGGGTTGACGTTCGGCAATCCACAGTTCGGCACCCTGGCCGACGGCCGGTGGGTGGTGTTCGTCACCTCCGGCTACAACAACATCACCGGCACGGACGGCGTCAGCGGCGGCGACGGCAAGGGCTACCTGTACGTGCTGGACGCCTACACCGGCCAGTTGCTGAAGAAGGTCAGCACCAACTCGGGCGACGCGGTCACGCCGTCGGGGCTGGCCAAGATCACCGCCATTTCCGACGATCCGAGTTCCGATCCGAAGGCGACCTTTATCTACGGCGGCGACAACCAAGGCCAGATGTGGCGCTTCGACCTGACGGCCGCCAGCGGCGCCGTGTCGGTGATCAAGATGGGCGACGCCGGCGCCAGCAAGCCGATCACCACCCGTCCCGACGTGACCATGTGCGGCGTGCCGACGACCACCACCACCGGCGGCGTGACCAGCACCAGCATGCAGGGCGTGCGGGTGGTGCTGTACGGCACCGGGCGCCTGCTCGATATCCCGGACACGTCCAGCACCGCGATCCAGAGCCTATACCTGCTCAAGGACAGCGGCGTGCCGATCAGCAATGTCCGCGGCGGGACGATGGTGCAGCAGACCCTCAGCCTGGTCGGTCCGAGCAGCAACACCAACACCTATGCGATCACCAGCAACCCGGTCGACTTGTCGCAAAAGGACGGCTGGTTCTTCGACTGGTCGCTGGTGCCCGGCGAGCGCATGAACCTGGACCCGCAGATCGTCAGCGGCGTGGCCAACGTGGTGACCAACCTGCCGACGTCCTCGTCGTCGTGCTCGGTGGGCGGATCGAGCAACCTGTACCAGGTCAACGTCTGCAACGGCCACGCGATCGGCACCCGTCCGGCCGGCATCACCTTGTCGAGCACGTCTGCGGCGGTGGGCTTCATCATCGTGCGCCTGCCCAGCGGACAGCTCAAACTGATCACCACGCTGGCCGACGGCCGCAAGGTCGTCAACGACGGCGCCGAGGAGGCCGGCGCCGAGGCGCACCGGGTGGGCTGGCGCCGCGTGCGGGGGGAGTGACAGGTCCCGCCGGCCCGTGAAACAATTCACACGGCAGAGCCAAGTGCCGGTAAAATCGAGGGTTTTGCAGAACCGCCTTAGATCGCGAACAAATGGTCAACGATATCGAAACCGCAATACCCGAAAATAACGACGACGCCGCCCCGGCGGCCAGCGCCAAAACGCCGGCGCTGATCGCGCGCGAAGTGCTGCGCCGCCGCACCTTCGGCATCATTTCCCACCCCGACGCGGGTAAAACCACGCTGACCGAAAAGCTGCTGCTGTTCTCGGGCGCGATCCAGATGGCCGGCACCGTCAAGGCCCGCAAATCGGGCCGCCACGCGACCTCGGACTGGATGGAGATCGAGAAGCAGCGCGGCATTTCGGTGGCCTCGTCGGTGATGCAGTTCGAATTCCGCGACCACGTGGTCAACCTGCTCGACACCCCGGGCCACCAGGACTTCTCGGAAGACACCTATCGCGTGCTGACGGCGGTCGACTCGGCGCTGATGGTGATCGACGCCGCCAAGGGTGTCGAAGCGCAGACCATCAAGCTGCTGGCCGTCTGCCGCATGCGCAACACGCCCATCGTCACCTTCATGAACAAGATGGACCGCGAGACGCGCGATCCGTTGGAACTGCTCGACGAGCTGGAATCGGTGCTGAAGATCCAGTGCGCGCCGGTGACCTGGCCTATCGGCATGGGCAAGAACTTCCGCGGCGTGTACCACCTGCTGAACGACGAGATCATGCTGTTCAAGGCCGGCGAGGAGAAGGCCGACGGCGCCTTCGAGATCATCAAGGGCATCGACAATCCACGCCTGCAGGAGATGTTCCCGCTGGAGATGGACCAGCTGCGCATGGAAGTGGAGCTGGTCAACGGCGCCTCGCATCCGTTCGACCTGGAGCAGTTCCTGTCGGGCGTGCAGACGCCGGTGTTCTTCGGCTCCGCGATCAACAACTTCGGCGTGCGCGAGATCCTGTCGGCGCTGGTCGATTGGGCCCCGGCGCCGCGCGAGCGCGACGCCACGGTGCGTTCGGTCGATCCGAAGGAGCAGCCGTTCACCGGCTTCGTGTTCAAGATCCAGGCCAATATGGACCCGGCGCACCGCGACCGCATCGCCTTCCTGCGCGTGTGCTCGGGACGTTTCGAGCGCGGCATGAAGGTCAAGCATTTGCGCCTGGGGCGCGAAATCAAGGTCTCGTCGGTGGTGACGTTCATGGCCTCGTCGCGCGAGCAGGTGGAGGAGGCGTACGCCGGCGACATCATCGGCCTGCCGAACCACGGCAACATGCAGATCGGCGACTCGTTCTCAGAAGGCGAGCTGTTGACCTTCACCGGCATTCCGTACTTCGCTCCGGACTTCTTCCGTTCGGTGCGGATCCGCAATCCGCTCAAGATCAAGCAGCTGCACAAGGGTTTGCAGCAGCTGGGCGAGGAGGGCGCGGTGCAGGTCTTCAAGCCGGTGCAGGGCGGCGAGCTGGTACTGGGCGCGGTCGGCGTGCTGCAGTTCGAGGTGGTGGCGAGCCGCTTGATGAACGAGTACGGCGTCGACGCCGTGTTCGAGGGCACCAGCATCAGCAGCGCGCGCTGGATCTCGAGCGACGACAAGAAGGCGCTGGCCGACTTCGAGAACGCGCTGGGTCACAACGTCGCCTACGACGCCGCCGGCAACATGGCCTACCTGGCCACGTCCAGCGTCAATTTGCGGTTGACCGAGGAGCGCTGGCCGAAGCTGAAGTTCCACGCCACGCGCGAGCACTCGGCCAAGCTGGTTTAATAGTCTTAATGCGCCGCGAGGGCCCGCAACAGCGCGGGCACCTCGCCGCTGATCTCGCGCGCCAGATACCCCAACGGCCCGTGACGCAGCGACAGCTGCTCCCCGGCCATCGCGTGCAACGCCACGCCCCAGGCCGCCGCCTGCTCCAACGCCGCCCCGCGCGCCGCCAGCCCCGCGATCAAGCCCGCCAGCACATCGCCCGATCCCGAAATCGCCAACCCCGTATTGCCGCCCTCATGACGCCACCGTTTGCCCGACGGCTCCGCGATGGTGGTCACCGCCCCCTTGAGCGCCACCACCGCCCGCCAATCGCCCGCCGCGCGTTGCGCCGCCAGCTCCGGCGCCGCCGCGATGTCCTCCTTTTCATCCCCCGTCAGACCGGCCAGTTCGCCCGCGTGGGGCGTCAGCAGTACCGGACTATCGAAGCGGAACCCATCGCGCACCAGGCACATGGCGCCGGCATCGAGTATCAGCGGCGCGTGCGCGCAATACGGCAGCAGCAGCCGCACCAGCGCCGCGCTGGCCGCCTCGTCCTGCATGCCTGGACCGATCAACACCGCGCTGGCCCGCTCGCACGCCTGATACAAACTCGCGGCGCCATCGGCCACCAAGCCGCCATCGGGCGTCTCGCCCAAGCCGATGACACGCGCCTCCGGCAGCGCCACGCCAAGCTGCGGCGCCACGCTGGCGGCCGTCGCGATGGTCAATTTACCGGCTCCGGCGCGCAGCGCGGCGGTCGCCGCCAGCAGCAACGCACCCGGCATCTCGCGCGACCCGGCGACGATCAGCACATGGCCGCGCACCTCCTTGTCGGCATCGGCGCCCGGCATTGGCAGCTTCCAGTCGCGCAACGACCCGGCGGTGATGTCCGTATCGGCGCTCATGATTTCGGGGCGGCCGGCATGTCCGGCTGGTCGGTGACCGGCGTGCCGCTGTCTTCCAGCGGCGCGACGAAGTTGGCCTGCACCAGCACCAGCTTGCCGTGCTTGCCGGCCTTGGGGTCGTAGCGGTATTCGGTGATGCCGCAGTTGGGGACGTCGCCCATGCGGTCGATCGCCAGGATGCCTTCCTCGTCGAGCCGCTCGAGCAGGTAGCGGAAGCAGTTGACGATCACCTGGTGGGCGACGATCAGCACGCGCTCGCCCCGGTATTCGCGGCTGATGGTGTCGAGCGTGCTGCGCAGGCGCAGGATGACGTCGCACCAGCTTTCGCCGCCCGGCGGGCGGAAATAGAATTTTCCCACGTGCTGGCGCTGCTCGGCCAGGTCGGGGTATTTGTCGCGGATGCCCAGCGGCGTGAGGCGGTCGAGGATGCCGAACTCCTTTTCGCGCAGGCGCTCGTCGGCCACCACGGCGCTCAATTGGTCGCGGCCCAGTTGATCGAGCACCGCGCTGGCCGTGGCGCGCGCGCGGATATACGGCGAGAACAGCACCACCGTCGGCTGGCCGTCCGGCCCGAGCGCGCGGAACCAGCCGCCCAGCGCCTGCGACTGGCGCTCGCCCAATGGCGATAGCGGCACGTCGACGTCACGCTCGGCGATGTCGATCAGGAACTGGGACGCGGCTTCGGCGGCGTCGCGCGCGACGTTGCCGGCGCTTTGGCCGTGCCGCACCAGCCAGATTTGGTCGGGCCATTTTTGTTCGCGTTCCATCATTTGCCCCCGTCGATATCGAGCTCGATCCACACCGGCGCATGGTCGCTGGGTTTTTCGCGCCCGCGCACGTCGCGGTCGACTTCCGCAGCCTTCAACGACGGCGCCAGATCGGGGCTGAGCAGCAGGTGGTCGATGCGCAGGCCGGCGTTGCGTCCATAGGCGTTGCGGAAGTAATCCCAAAACGTGTAGATCGTCTCGCCCGGATGCATGGTGCGCAGCGCGTCGGTCCAGCCTTGCGCGAGCAGCCGGTGGAAGGCCTCGCGCACCTCGGGCCGGAACAGCGCGTCGTCGACCCAGCGCTCCGGCTTGTAGACATCGAGCTCGGTCGGCATGACGTTGAAGTCGCCCGCCAGCACGGTCGGCGTGCCGCTGTCGAGCAGGCGCGCCGAGTGCGTGATCAGACGCTCGAACCATTGCAGCTTGTAGTCGAATTTGGGGCCGGGCGCCGGATTGCCGTTGGGGAGATACAGGCCGGCGATCAATACGCCATTGACCACCGCTTCGATGTAGCGGCTTTGTTCGTCGTCCGGATCGCCCGGCAGGCCGCGCCCGACTTCGATCGGCGCCACGCCGCGCGCCAGGATGGCGACGCCGTTCCAGCTTTTCTGGCCGTGCCAGACGGCCTGGTAGCCGGCTTCGTTGATCGCCGCCTCGGGGAATTTTTCCTGCGGCGCTTTGAGCTCCTGCAGGCAGACGGCGTCCGGCTGCGTTTCGTGCAGCCATTGGAGCAGGGCGGGCAGGCGGCTGCCGATGCCGTTGACGTTGAAGGTGGCGATGCGCATGGATCTCCTTGTGTTTTGTTTGGCTACTCGTCGTGGAGGACGGTGATCTGGCCGTTCGCCTCCAGGAATACGCACTTCATTTTATCTTGCGGGCAGTTGGCCTCGCGCAGCGCCTGGTCGATGTCGCCCTTGGCGACGTGATTGCGGCGCATCGCGTCGTGGAACACCATGCCGTCGCGTCCCAGCAGCACCGCTTCGCCGTCGATGATGGCGGCGATTTTCTCGCTGCGCGAGGTGGCGATGGCGATCGCCACATTCAGCACGATCAGCGTCAGCGCCAGGATCAGGGCGCCGGGGATAGAGTCGTCGCCGCCGGACAGCGACGACGATACCGCTTCGCTCAGCAGCATCACCACCAGCAGGTCGAACGGCGTGAACTGGCCCACCGTGCGCTTGCCGGAAAAGCGCATCATGACCAGCAAGGCGATATACACGATACTCGCGCGCAAGACGAATTCCCACCATGGCAATTCCATGTCGAACATGCTTTTCTCCAGTACGATTCTTCCAGCGATTGCATTGCATTATATGCAGCACGCCTCGGGCGTGGCGCGCTGGTGCGGAGCCAAATCGCCGCGGCCGTGAGCCAGCGCACATAGCGTGGACGGCCGCGCCACTAAGCTGTGCATATGCCCGATTGGATCGATTTCTTGCAGTGGCCAGCGATGGCGGTGACAGTGCTCGCCGCGTGGCTGGTCGCGTCCACCCAACACACCCGGCGCAAGGTCGGGTTCTGGTGTTTTTTAGCCAGCAATGCGTTGTGGGTGGCGTGGGGCCTGCACGACGAGGCTTACGCGCTGATCGCGCTGCAGCTCTGTCTCGTCGCCACCAATATTCGCGGCGCTTTCAAGAACGAGGATAAGCCTTCGGAGGAAAAATAGGCGCGGGCGCGCGCGCCGGCCCTACTTGGCGGGCGCCGCCAGCGGCTTGCCTTTTTCAACCACGAACACGCCGACCAGCTTGAGCGTGCCGGCGCCGGCGTTGACGGCGTCGTGGACGGTGCCGGCCGGGATGATGTACGACTCGCCGGCCTTGATGCGGCGCGGGTCTTCGCCGTCGACGATCAAATCCGCTTCGCCCTCCATCACATAGCCGATTTCATCGCCGGGGTGCGAATGGCGTCCGGCCGTCGCGCCCTTGTCCAGCTCCACCCGCGCGACGACGGCCTCCCGGCCCGGCACCGAGACGTCGCCTTTCTGAATCACGGTGCGGCGGATGGCCGACGATTGCGCCAGCGCGGTCGCCGTCACGGCGCTGGCGGCCAGCAGCAGTATCGGCAGGACCAAGCGGATCTTCGGGTAGGGGCGGGGGAGCGGCGGCTGTCTCATGGCGTATCCTTTCTGTGATGGATTGGACCTCGGAGCGCGGGAGCGCCGCTCGATTTTACGCCTGTCCGCGCCTTCCCAGCCAATAGGCGTCGGCCACCGAGCCCACCCAGCACAGCAGGATCACCAGCGAGGCGGCGTTGGTGGCCGGATTGTCGACGCCGGAGGCGTGGATGCGCGCGATGATCTGGAACGGATCGATGGCCAGCTTGCCGCTGTTGATCTCGTCGACCAGGGCGTAGGCCAGTTCCAGCGTGGTGCGCAGCAGGAAGCCAATGGCCAGCAGCGCCGGCACGATGAACAGGCAGCCGCGCAGCGGCCGTTTCAACAGCAAATGGCCGAGGCCCGGGAAAATCAGCGCCGACACCAGGGCCGCCTTGGTAGTGGGTTTCATCATGCGTGCGTGGTTCCGTTCGTTGTGGCTGTTGTTTATTGGCAGGGCTGGCGTCAAGTTGAGACAACGCAAGATTGCGTGGGGGTACGAGGCGTAGATTACAGCATGTTACCTGCGGGGGAAAATCATGCGCGCCATATTCGGAATCGTCACATTGCTAAGCTGTTTGTCTGTCAACGTCGCTGCCAACGCCGAGCCCAGCGAGAAGGATGCCGTCGCGCTGGCCGAGAAGGGCGCATTGTTCATCAAAACCCACGGCAAAGCGGAAATGATCGACCGCATCAACCGCAAGGACCCGATGTTCAACCAGGGCGCGTTGTATCTGGCGATGCGCGACATGCACGGCATCACCATCGCCCACCCCACCCACGCGCTGATCGGCAAGGATTTCCTCGACGTGCCGGACGCCGACGGCAAGGCCTTCCGCCACGAGATGGTGGCCGTGGCCAAGGGCAGCGGCAAAGGGTGGGTCGACTACAAATTCCGCAATCCCGCAACCGGCAAGGTCGCACCCAAGAGCACCTACGTGCTGCGGGTGGACGACGTGGCGCTGGAAGCCGGCATCTACAAACACTGACCGGTCAATGTCATGCTTAGCAAACTTCGTATAGGTCCCAAACTGTTGTTGGCGCCCGGTGTGGTGCTGATCCTGCTCATTTGCCTGTCGGCCGGGGCCTACCTCGGCATGGTGCGGCAAAACGAGTCGCTCGAAAACATGGTGCAGCAGCGCGCGGTGCGCCTCAAGGCGACCGCCGACCTGGTGGCCGGCGCCAACCGCGCGCATACCGAAATCTACCAGCTGCTCACCTGGATCAACGCCAGCTTCGCGCCACCGCGCATCGACGCGCTGGTGCGCGACATCCACACCCGCCACGCGGCGCTGGACCGCCAGTTCGCGCAGCTGGAGATGGTCACCCAGTCGAGTCCCGCCGAGCGCCGCTTCGTGGTGCAGTCGCAGGCCGCGCACGCCCAGTACGTGAAGGCCATCGCCGACGTGATCGAGCTGGGAATCGCCGATCATTCGATGGCTGCCAACGCCATGTTCAAGGCCGAGCGTGCGTTCGACGTGGTGTCGCAGCGGCTCGACGAGCTGTCCAAGCTCGAACAGTCGCTCAGCGAGCGCGCTTTCACGGAGGCGGAATCGGAGTTCACAAGCGTGTCGGTCTGGATGCCGATCATGGTAGCGATATCAATTATCTTGTCGCTATTGGTCACGATGGTGGTGCGTAACGCGTTGTTGAAGGAGGTGCGCGAGATTGGCGCGGCGGCGATCGATCTCGCCGAGGGCAACCTGACGGTCAAGAACCGCGTCTACGGCAGGGACGAGATCTCCGAGACCTCGCGCGCGCTCGACACCAGCATCCGCAACCTGAACACCACGCTCAAGACGATACTGGCGTCGGCCGAATCGATGGACTCCGCTTCGCGTTCGGTGGTTCAAGGCAGCGTGGATTTGACGCAGCGCGCCGAAAAGCAGGCCAGTTCGCTGGGCGAGACCAGCGGCGCGATGCGGGAGCTCAGCTCCACGGTGGCGCAGACGGCGAACAACGCGCAGCTGGCCAATCAGCTGGTGCGCTGCGCCACCAACTTCGCCGTGCGCGGCGGCAGCGTGGTGCAGCGGCTGGTGGTGACGATGGCGTCGATACGCGGCAGTTCGCGCAAGGTGGTGGACATCGTCGGCGTCATCGACGGCCTGGCGTTCCAGACCAACCTGGTGGCTTTGAACGCGGCGGTGGAGGCGGCGCGCGCCGGCGCCCAGGGCGAGGCGTTCGCGCAGGTGGCCAGCGAGGTGCTGACGTTGGCGCAGCGCTCGGCGACGGCCGCGCACGAGATCAAGGCCTTGATCGCCCAGTCGGTGGCCGAGATCGAGGGCGGCGCGCGCTCGGTGGAGGAGGCCGGCGACAGCATGGCGGAGATCGTGGCCTCGGTGCAGCAGGTGGGCGACATCATCAGCCAGATCAGCGAGGCCAGCGCGGAACAGGCCCAGGGCCTGCAGGGCGCGCACATGGCGATACTCGAGATGGACCAGGTGACGCAGCAGAACCTGGCCCTGGTGCGGCAGGCGGCGGCGGCGTCCACGGGGTTGCAGCGGCAGGCGCTCAACCTGTCGGAGGCGGTGGCGATGTTCAAGCTGGAAGAAGGACAGGAGCCGAACGCCCCCCAGCAACCGGGCTCGCCGCGGGTAGTGCGCCTGCGGCTGGCGTCGATTAGGAATTGAGCGCACTCGCAGGCCGTTGGCGGCTCCCGGCGGATTACGCGCTGCGCGCTAATCCGCCATGCGTGCGTCGCCAGCGGCTCGATTTTCAACCATCGACGGCGTCGCGCCAGCGGTCTCCGGGCCGTTTCAGGTAATTGTCGAAGACGTACCGCCACGGCATGGCGATGGGTATCATCACCACCAGCAGGCAGGCGAACACGTTTTCCGTCATGGCCTGGTCCATTTGGCCGGCGCGCCACGCCGGCAGCGCGACGATCGCCAGCCACAGCGTTTTCCACACCAGTTCCCACAGCAGCACCGGCAGCATTTGCAGCGGGTAGCGCACGCCGACGGCGCACAGCAATCCGAACGCGGCGAGCATGCAGTTGACGACCCCCTGCATCATTTCCCACTGCTTGTCATGACGAATAATCCCCGGCCAAACGACCATGGCCAGTCCCACGGCGATGATCAGATAGACGGCCCTCAGCATGTACAGGCGTGGCAGAGACACTGGATGCATCGTTCAGCTCCCGGATATATGGAATATCCATCTTACAACGGAAAAAGCAGGCAAAACCGTGAGGTTCACCTGCTTTTTTGGGGAGCCGCGCTAAACGCCGCGCGCGCCTTCGTCAGTCGTTACTCGTAATCGCTCATCGGCGCGCAGCCGCAGAACAGGTTGCGGTCGCCGTAGACGTTGTCGGCGCGGCCGACCGGCGGCCAGTACTTCTGCTTGCGCAGCGACGGCACCGGGTAGGCCGCCACCTCGCGGCTGTACTTGCGTTCCCACTTGTCGGCGGTCAGCACCTCGGCCGTGTGCGGCGCGAACTTGAGCGGGTTGTCCAGCTTATCGAACTCGCCGCTCTCCACTTTGGCGATCTCGCCGCGGATGGCGATCATGGCGTCGATGAAGCGGTCCATCTCGGCCTTCGATTCGCTTTCGGTCGGCTCGATCATCAAGGTGCCAGGCACCGGGAAGCTCATGGTCGGCGCATGGAAGCCGAAGTCCATCAGGCGCTTGGCGACGTCCTCGTTGCTGATGCCGGTGGCGTCCTGCAGCTGGCGCAGGTCGATGATGCACTCGTGCGCCACGAGGCCGTCGTGGCCCGAATACAGCACCGGGTAGTGCGGCGACAGGCGGCGCGCGATGTAGTTGGCGCTCAGGATCGCCGTCTCGGTCGCGGCGGTCAGGCCTTCGGCGCCCATCATCGCGATGTACATCCACGAAATCGGCAGGATGCTGGCCGAGCCATACGGCGCCGCGCTGACCGAACCGATACCGGCGTTGTCGCGGATGTAGCCGTTCGAACGCTGGTTGGGCAGGAACTTGGCCAGGTGCGCGCCGACGCCGATCGGGCCGACGCCAGGGCCGCCGCCGCCGTGCGGGATGCAGAAGGTCTTGTGCAGGTTCAGGTGCGAGA
The DNA here is from genome assembly GCF_040675865.1 of Burkholderia sp. LMU1-1-1.1. Classification (NCBI taxonomy): domain Bacteria; kingdom Pseudomonadati; phylum Pseudomonadota; class Betaproteobacteria; order Burkholderiales; family Burkholderiaceae; genus Burkholderia; species Burkholderia sp. LMU1-1-1.1. The sequence goes on from NZ_JBEGHG010000002.1 coordinate 77,433, forward strand.
CGTCGCCGCCGAAGGCGCCCGGCGCCGCCACGCCGACCAGCGCGTTCATGTTGGCGCCGTCGATGTAGACCTGGCCGCCGTGCGAGTGGATGATCTCGCACAGTTCCTGGATGCCTTCCTCGAACACGCCGTGGGTCGACGGGTAGGTCACCATCACGCACGCCAGGTTCTTCGAATGCAGTTCCGCCTTGGCCTTCAGGTCGGCCAGGTCGACGTTGCCGTTGGCGTCGCAGGCCGTGACCACCACCTGCATGCCGACCATGTTGGCCGATGCCGGGTTGGTGCCGTGCGCCGACGATGGAATCAGGCAGATGTTGCGATGGCCTTCGCCGCGCGACTGGTGGTAGGCCTGGATCACCAGCAGACCTGCGTACTCGCCCTGCGAGCCGGCGTTCGGCTGCAGCGAGATGGCGGCGTAGCCGGTCACCGCGCACAGCATCTCTTCCAGTTGCGCGATCATTTCGCGGTAGCCGATGGTCTGGCTGGCCGGCGCGAATGGGTGGATGTTGGAGAACTCGGGCCAGGTGACCGGGATCATCTCGGACGTCGCGTTCAGCTTCATGGTGCACGAACCCAGGGGGATCATGGTGCGGTCCAGCGCCAGGTCCTTGTCCGCCAGGCTGCGCAGGTAGCGCAGCATTTCGGTTTCGGAGTGGTAGCGGTTGAAGACCGGGTGCGTCAGGTACTCGCTCGAACGCGCCAGCGATGCCGGGAACGACTCGGCGACGGCCGCTTCGACGGTGTCGAAGTCCGGGCCGTGGGCCGGGCCGCCGACCGGATGGGCGAACACGGTCCACAGCAGCGCGATGTCTTCGCGCGTGGTGGTCTCGTCGAGCGAGACGCCGACGTGCGAGGCGTCGATGACGCGCAGGTTGACGCCGTGCGAGTGGGCCGAGGCGTGCAGCTGCTCGGCGTTGGCGACGGCGACGGTCAGCGTGTCGAAGAAGGTGTCGTTGGTGACGGTGTAGCCGAGCGTCTTCAGGTTCGACGCCAGCACGCCGGTGTAGCGGTGCACGCGCTGGGCGATCTGCAGCAGGCCTTTAGGGCCGTGGTAGACGGCGTACATCGACGCCATCACCGCCAGCAGCACCTGCGCGGTGCAGATGTTGGAGGTGGCTTTTTCGCGGCGGATGTGCTGCTCGCGGGTCTGCAGCGCCAGGCGGTAGGCCTTGTTGCCCTGGGCGTCGATGGTGACGCCGACCAGGCGGCCGGACATGCTGCGTTTGAATTCGTCGCGGGTCGACAGGTAGCCGGCGTGCGGGCCGCCGAAGCCCAGCGGAACGCCGAAGCGCTGGCTGTTGCCGACGACGACGTCCGCGCCCCATTCGCCCGGCGGCGTGAGCATGGTCAGCGCCAGCAGGTCGGCGGCGACGACCACCATCGCGCCCCTGGCCTTGACCGCCTCGACGCCGGCTTTGTAGTCGCGCACCACGCCGTTGACACCCGGGTACTGCAGCAGCACGCCAAAGGCCTCGCCGATGCCGGCCAATTCGGCCGGATGGAAGCCCTTGACTTCGATGCCCAGCGGCTTGGCGCGGGTCTCGACCACTTCGCGGGTTTGCGGCAGCACGTCGTCGGCGACGTAGAACACGTTCGACTTCGACTTGCCCACGCGCTGGATCAGGGTCATCGCCTCGGCGGCGGCGGTGCCTTCGTCGAGCATCGAGGCGTTGGCGATGCCCATGCCGGTCAGGTCGGTGACGGTTTGCTGGAAGTTCAGGATCGCTTCCAGGCGGCCTTGCGAGATCTCCGGCTGGTACGGCGTGTACGCGGTGTACCAGGCCGGGTTTTCGAAGATGTTACGCAGCACCACGCCCGGGGTCAGCGTGTTGTAGTAGCCCTGGCCGATCATCGACTTCAGCACCTTGTTCTTGCCGGCGATTTTTTTCAGCTTGTTCAGCGCTTCCTGTTCCGGCATCGGCTGCGTGTACGCGCCCAGCGGCAGCGTGGCCTTGTTGCGGATGTTGGCAGGGACGATGGTGTCGATCAGGGCGGCGCGCGAGGCGTAGCCGAGGACCGCCAGCATGGCTTCCTGTTCTGCGGCGTCAGGGCCGATATGGCGTGCGATGAAAGCGTCGCGGGCTTCGAGTTGGGTGAGGCTGGAGCGGGTCATGATTTGTCAGGGCCAAAAGAGAGAGGTAACCCCAAGCCAAACCTGGGGTCGGACCCGGTGGGGTCCGACCCCGCCTGGCTGTGCGGGTTAAAGCAAAGGCCGGCGCGATGCCGGTCTTTAATGAATTACGCTTCGGTGGTCTTGCCGTAGGCGGCGGCGTCGAGCAGGCCGTCGATCGCGCTGGCGTCGGTCGGCTTGATCTTGAACAGCCAGGCCGCGTAGGCGTCGGTGTTGATCGATTCCGGGGCGCTGGCCACGTCTTCGTTGACGGCGATGACTTCGCCCGACACCGGCGCGTAGATGTCGCTGGCCGCCTTGACCGATTCCACCACGGCGGCGTCGTCGCCGGCGGTGTAGCTCTTGCCGACCTTCGGCAGTTCGACGAAGACGATGTCGCCCAGCGCGTCCTGCGCGTACTCGGTGATGCCGACGGTGACGGTGCCGTCAGACTCAGCGCGTACCCATTCGTGGGATTCGGTGTACTTCAGGTCTGCAGGAATATTCATGTAAGGCTCCAGAGGGGTAGGGGTCGGGGTACTAGTCGGGATACTAAATCAATTTAAACAGCGAGGATTTTACCGTTGCGGACGAAAGGCAGCTTGACCACCGAGGCGGCCAGCTTCTTGTCGCGGATTTCGACGTGCACGGTGTCGCCGACGGCCACGCCGTTGGGCACGCGCGCCAGCGCGATCGCTTGCTGCATGGTCGGGCTGAAGGTGCCGCTGGTGATCTCGCCGGCGGCGTCGGTGCCGGCCACGATGACTTTCTGGTGGGCGCGCAGCACGCCGCCTTTTTCGCGCAGGATCAGGCCGACGAATTGGGCGTTCTGGCCCATCGCCTGCAAAGCCGCCTTGCCGATGAAATCGCGCTCGGACACCAGGTCGATGGTCCAGGCCAGGCCGGCGTCGAGCGGGTTCACGGTTTCGTCCATGTCCTGGCCGTACAGGTTCATGCCGGCTTCCAGGCGCAGCGTGTCGCGCGCGCCCAGGCCGGCGGGCTTGACGCCGGCGGCGGCGAGCGCGTTCCACAGCTTCTCGGCCTGGTCGGCGGCGACGCCGATCTCGAAGCCGTCTTCGCCGGTGTAGCCGGTGCGGGCGATCATCGCCTCGCCGAAGGCCGCGCTGTGCGCGAAGGCGACGTTGAACGGTTTCATGTCGGCGGTGCCGGCCTTCGATTCGGGGATGACTTCCCACACCTTGGCGCGGGCGTTCGGGCCTTGCACGGCGATCAGCGCCATCGCGTTATCGCCGTCGCGGCGCTGGGTGATCGTCACGCCGCTGTTGGTGGCGGTGTTTTGCGCCTGCATCCACGCCACGTCTTTTTCGGCGGTGCCGGCGTTGACGACCAGGCGGAACCAGCTCTCGTCGATGAAGTAGACGATCAAGTCGTCGATGACGAAGCCCTGCGGGTTGAGCATGCACGAGTACAGCGCCTTGCCCGACACCTGCAGCTTGTCGACGTTGTTGGCCAGCAGGCCGCGCAGGAAGGCGCGCACGTTGGCGCCCTTGATGTCGACCACGCACATGTGGGCGACGTCGAACATGCCGACGTCGGTGCGCACGGCGTTGTGTTCTTCGATCTGCGAGCCGTAGTTGACGGGCATGTCCCAACCGCCGAAATCGACCATCTTGGCGCCGGCGGCACGGTGTGCGTTATTAAGTGGGGTGGCTTTGAGCGTCATAATTCCTCGGTCCATATCGAAAAGGGGTTAACAGAACATACAAGGAACGGCTAAAAAGCTGTTTCCACAATGATCGCAGACCCCTCTGTCCTTGGTACCTGAGAGATTACGGGACGAGTCGGACTCGATTCCCGTGCGCCCCTTCGGTGGACCGCCGGCGTGTGCCGCGGCCGCTCTCCAGAGTTGGACCAGTTGGCATCCCGCCGCGATGTGATGACATCGATGACGGCCGCGCCGGTCCCTTGATCGGTCCTTTTGCCTGAGAGTTTTTGGGTAGTGCCCCTTCGGCGGCCGCGTTGGCGTATCCGCCCGCAACCCTCTCCCGATCAAGACTCGGGAATATATGTCAGAAGGGCCGGAATGTCAATCTTGCGGGCAAGGCGGGAGGGTGCGATGAGCGGGGGCGCGCACGAATGGCGAACAATAAAAACGCCGTATAAACAACTATTTGCTAGAATAAATCATACTTATTCGAGAGCCCACCCATGAGCCAAGATCCAAATTCCTACGAGGGCCACGCGTGGTTCACCCTGTCCGGCGACGTCAACAGTGACATGGTGCGCCGTGTCTTCGACGCCGTCGCCGACATGACCGAGGACCGCGTCACCACCGCGCACATCCTGATCCAGTCGAACGGCGGCTATGTCAGCGACGGCATCTGCCTGTACAACTACCTGAGCAAGCTGCCGATCAAGATCGTCACCTACAACGCCGGCGCGGTGGCGTCGATCGCCGTCATACTTTTCCTGTCCGGCCAGGAGCGCTATGCCAGCGACACGGCACGTTTCATGGTGCACAAATCGCACGCCAGCGCGCCGCACGGCGCCCGGCCGGACGCGCTGCGCATCATCGTCGAAGGCTTGCAGGCGGACGACGCCCGCACCGAGCAGATCCTGCGCGACCATGTGCAGCTGACCGAGGAGCACTGGCGCACGCACGCCTATTCCGACCTGCACCTGACGGCGGCCGAGGGCGTGGCGGTGGGGATGGTCAACGCGGTGAAGGATTTCGTGCCGCCGCGCGGACAGCGCGTGGCCAATATTTGATCTGAAGGTTGAGCGGCGCCAGGGAGGCGCCGCCGATGCCGCTAGCTATCCATCCTGATTAGCGGTTTTTGTTGCCCGACTGTTTGTTGCCGTCATTTTTGTGGCTTTGCCGGCCGGCTTCCACATGTTGCTCGTGGGTGCCGCCCTGGGTGCCGGAGCGCGAGCCGCTGGAAGAACCCTGGTCGCCCGATTGCTTGCTGCTACCCTGGTCTCCCGATTGCTTGCCGCTGCCTTGATTGGAGCCTTGCTTGCTGCCGCCGCCTTTTTGATTCGAGTTCATTTTAATTCCTTTGTGAAAGTGAAAGAACGTACTCGCCAAAAGCGCGCCGTGCTTCCCGGAAACCGGTGGGCAACGTGTGCGTTTCTGGTAGAGCAATGATGCGTTTTCGCTCAGGCACTTGCTATCGGAGTGCGTCTTGGAGGGCTGTAGGAACATGCCTCGCACTCTTCATCAAAACTCTTCCCATTCGACTTCATTGCTGAGCTTGCCGGACGCTTTCCCGAGGCCGCTTGTGGAGGCGGCGCGCCCGGTCGCGCGGGGCTTGGCATGCGCCTCGGCGCCTGCTTTGGCGCTGGTGGCCGGGGCGGTGTTGGCGGCCGGGCGGCGCGGCGCGGCCTTGCGCTTGTCCGCCGACGGCAATGCCGGCTTGAGCCGCTCGCGGCGGGTGATGGCGGTGGCCGGCGCGGCGGGCGTCTCCCGGTGGTCCGGCATCTCCGCCGCGCCCGTCAGGGCGGCGGTGCCACGGGTGTCCAGCGCGTCGGCGCCGCCGACCGACTGCGGCGTGTCCCGGTACGCGCCCTCGTGCACGGCAAACGCGCCGATCGCCTCGTTCAGTTTGCCGGTTTCATCGCGCATCGACGACGCGGCCGCCGCCGCCTGCTCCACCAGCGCGGCGTTCTGCTGGGTCGCCTGATCCATCGCCGCGATCGCCTGATTGACCTGCTCCAGGCCGGCCGTCTGCTCGGCGCTGGCGTCGGCGATCTCCCCGATCAGCCCGGTCACGCGCTGGACGCTGCCCACCACCTCGTCCATCGTCAGCCGCGCCTGGTCGGCCAGCTGCGCGCCGCGCACGACCTTGTCGACCGAGTCGTCGATCAGGCTCTTGATCTCCTTGGCCGCCGCCGCGCTGCGCTGGGCCAGGTTGCGCACCTCGGAGGCGACCACGGCGAAGCCACGGCCTTGCTCGCCGGCACGCGCCGCCTCGACCGCCGCGTTCAGGGCCAGGATGTTGGTCTGGAATGCGATGCCGTCGATCACCCCGATGATTTCCGCGATTTTCTTCGAGCTGTCGTTGATCGACGCCATCGTGCCGACCACCTGGTCGACATCGTTGCCGCCGCGCACCGCGACCGCCGACGCCGACACGGCCAGCTTGTTGGCCTGCACCGCGTGCTCGGCGTTTTGCTTGACGGTGGCCGTCAACTGTTCCATCGACGAGGCGGTTTCCTCCAGCGAGGCGGCCTGTTGCTCGGTGCGGGTCGACAGGTCCTGATTGCCTTCGGCGATCTCGGCCGACGCCTGGCCGATCGCGCGGGCGCCGCTTTGCACCTGGGCGATCATCGTCATCAGGCTGTCGTTCATGTGCTGCATCGCTTGCAGCAGCTTGCCGGTTTCATTGCTCGTGCGCACCTCGATGCGGGTGCTCAGGTCGCCATCGGCGATGCGCCGCGCCACCAGCATCACCTGCAGCAGCGGCGCCGAGATCGTGCGCGCCAGCCACAGCGCCAGCAGCACGCCGAAGCCGATCGCGGCGGCGAGCAGGGCCAGGGTGGTGATGCGCGCGACCGTGTACACCTGGTCGGCGCCGCGCGCCGCCTTCTGGCTGCCCGACATATTGCTGGACAGTATTTTGTCCAGCTGGGCGTTGGCCGCATCGAGCGCCGGCTGCGACGAGCCCTTGAGGACGGCAACCGCGTCGTCCTTTTTGCCTTCGTTAGCCAGCTTCATCATTTTGTCGTGTTCGGCCAGATAGGCGACGGCCATTCGTTGTAATTCGATCGCCTCGGCCTTGACGTTGGCATCGTTGACTGTCCTGCCGAGCCTGTCGGCATTGTCACGGAACGCGGATAGTGCGAGACTTAGTTTTTGCTCGGAACCGTCGATGCTGGCCTTGTCGCTGATGACCACGTGTTCGAGCTTGCGCAATTCCTGTAGATCGTTTTTGAGTGACAGCACGGCGATGGTCTGGGGCAGCCAACTGCCCGACAACAGCGTCGATGCCTGATTGATGTCGCCCATGCGTCCCAGCGCGGTCGCGCCGAGCAGCACGGTCAGGACCAGCACGGTGGCGAAGGCGACCAGTAATCTGCTGGAGGTTTCCAGGTTATGCAGGAATTTCATGGATATCCTTGGTGAGGGAAGCGACGGCGGGAGGGCGGAGGGCGGACCAGATAATGATGTTAAGCAAAGTCCAAGCTTGTTCTTTGCGCCTCGTCAAAACCGCTGTTGGAACGAAGAAAGTGGTACACAGCCCGCAAACTGCCAAAAAAATCGCGGATTCTTTCATTGTTGGTATTGCCATGTGGAAATACTGTGCAAGAATGAGGTCTACGGATCGATCACCAGCAGGCCGACATGATGGCTAACACCTCAACCACTCCGAGCACCAGCGGCGGGCCGAAAAAGACGGTCTCGCCGCGGCATGGCTTGTTGGAGGACTTGATCGGCATCGCCGTCAAGCATGCGGGCGACCAATATCTGGAACTGGCCACCAAACTGGCCGGCGCGCTGATCGACGCCACCGATGGCGACACGCGCGCCATCCAGCAACGGCTGCGTGCCGGCAATCTGCTGCGCAACCGCCACTTCGCGTTCCTGCATCTGGCGACGGAGGCCCTGGAGAAGGCGCTGCGCCGCGAGATCGCCGAGTTGGCGCCGTCCGTCAAGGACAAGCGCGGCGGCGCCGACCAGCCGATGGCGCTGGTGCCGTTCGAGGAAATGGATACCCGGGTGGCGCTTGGCGGCGTCAGCAAGCCGTTCGAATCGCTGCATTCGGACGCGTTGCAGACGTTGAATGTGCGGCTGGCGTTCCTGCTGGACCGCGACATCCTGCGCGTGAGCCAGAACCCGTTCCGCCCCGAGGTGTTCCTGGTGGCCTTGCAGCGGGCGTGGCTGGAATTCGATCCCGAGCCGGAATCGGCCCCGCTGTTGCAACCGCTCATCAAACCGGGCATGTTCATCGAGCTGGGGCCGATGCTCGAGGCGCTGAACCTCGCGTTGCAAAGCAAGGGTGTGTTGCCGGGCTCGGTGGATGGCTACAAGGGGCGCAAGGCCGATGCGGCCAGGGCGGCGGCCAACGAGCGCGCGCGCGGCAGCCAGGCGGCGCTGGCTCAGCAGCTACGGCAATTTTTCGCGTCCAGCGATGTCGCCGGTTCGGCCGCCGGCCAGATTGTCGACAACATCGCCGGCGGCTTGCTGCAGGGCGCCGGCGGTATCGATCTGAGCATTCCTGATTTGCCGATGTCGGCGCTGAACTCCGGCGCCGTCTGGGTGCCGAACGCGGCCGGGCAGGGCGCGGCCGCGCGGGCGGTTGGCGGCACCGTCGCGGGTCCGGCGCCGGGCTTCGCCACCGCCGGCGCGCCCGGGGGCGTCTGGGTGCAGGGCCCGGCCCAGGGTTTCCAGCCGCGCGGCGTCAGCAACGAGCAAGCCCAGCGGCAGTCGCAGATCGGCGCCAAGCAGCCGCTGTTCGCCTATCTGGCACAGTTACAGGCCACCACGGCGGCGGGCGCGGTTGGCAAGGAGGAATCCGACGGCGCACCGGCGCCCGGCGGCGCGCCCATCCCCGCCAACGTGTTCTACTTGCCCAACATAAAGCAAAGCGTGCCGCAGGGCAGCCTGACGCGCGCCGACGAAAGCACCATCGATTTGCTGACGGCGATCTTCGACACCGTCTTCCGCGATCAGAACATCTCGCAGGAAATACGCGATCTGATCCGCTTCCTGCAGATCCCCGTGCTCAAGGCCGCGCTGGTCGACAAGAACTTCTTCTTCCAGGAGGAGCACCCGGCGCGCCGCATGATCGATCTGCTGTCGCGCATGGGTTGGGAGCAGCGCAAGGGGCCGGAAGATCCGTTGTTCAAGGCGATGCAACGCAGCGTCGACCGCGTCGGCCGCGACTACGACCAGGAACTGTCGGTGTTCGCGCAGGCGGTCAACGACCTGGAGGCGTCGATCCAGGCCGAGGAGCGCGCCGCCGCGGCCGCCATCGCCGAACCGATCGCCGCCGCGCTCAAGCAGGAAAAGATGGCGGAATCGGCCAAGCTGGCGAAAAACGCCGTGGCCTTGCGCATCGGCACCGGCGAGGTCATCGCCGTGGTGGAAGCCTTCCTCGAGCAGCGCTGGGTCTCCGTTCTGACCGTCGCCTACAGCATCGAAGACGGCAAGCCGGGCGCCGTCAACAATGCCACCAAGGCCATGGACGAACTGATCTGGAGCGTGCGTCCCAAGTTGAACGCCGACGACCGCAAGCTGTTGATCGCCAAGTTGCCCGGCATGCTGGCGACCTTGAACAAGTGGCTCGACGTGATCAAGTGGCAGGACGCCGACCGCCTGCAATTCTTCGCCGAGCTGGCCGAGTGCCACGCGTCCATCGTGCGCGCGCCGCTGGACCTGTCGCCGGAGCGCCAACTGGAAATATCGGTGCAGGTGGCGCGGCAGGCCGCCGAGCGGCGCCTGGAGCTGCAGGCGAAGGCCGACGCGGCCGACGAGGCCGAGGCCGACGCGCGCGCCAGCCAGCCGGAGCTCGAAGCGGCCGAGGAGGAGGCGGCCATCGAAGTCGAGGGGCTACGGCGCGGCATGTGGCTGGAGTTCGCGCAGCCGGACGGCGGCCGGCGCAAGGTCAAGCTGGCGTGGATCAGTCCGCTGCGCACCTTGTACATCTTCTCGACCGCCACGCGGCAGGAGGCGTTCTCGATATCGGGCGAGCAATTGGCGCGGCAATTCCAGGAAAACACCGCGCAGGTGGTGCGCAACGACGGCGTGGTGGCCCTCGCGCTGTCCGAAGCGCTGGCGCGCTCCGCCGTCAACGACGCGTCGGCCGATCCGCCGGCGTCGGCGTTCGGCTGACGCGCATCAAACCCGGTCTGATTACTTCACGGTCAGCAGCGCGCCGCCCATGCCGATGAACAAGGCGCCGGTGGTGCGCTTGGTAAAGCGCGAGCGGGCCGCGCTTTGGCGCACCTTGCGTTTCATCCATGATGCACACGCCACATAGAAGAAGTGCGACAGTAGCGTGCAGGCGGTGAAGGCCGACGTCAACAGCAGGAAGCGCGTCGGATCGATGTGGTCTGGCGGCATGAATTGCGGAAATACGGCGGTGAAGAACAGGATCGCCTTGGGATTGCTCACCGCCACCAGCAGGCCGGAGCGGAAGGTGTTGAAGCGGCTGGCCTGCGCGACTGGGGCCTGCGGCGCGGATTCATCGGCCTGTACCGGCGCCGCCGACGCCTGGCGCCAGGTTTTCACGCCGAGATAGATCAGGTAGGCGGCCCCGGCCACCTTAAGCGCGCCAAAGGCCAGCGCCGAGGTCTTGAGCACCAGGCCCAGGCCGGCGACGGCGGTGGTGGCGACGATGAACACACCCAGCGCATTTCCCAGCGAGCTATACAATGCGCGCCGCGCGCCCTGCGTGGCGGCCGTCGAGATGGCCATGAGAACGCCCGGTCCCGGGCTGAACGCGGCCGCAAGGGAAACGGAGAGGAATAACAGCCAGGTCGAGAGGGTCATGAAGCGATTCCGATCAAACAACAATGAGGATGAGCAACAGTATGCCATGCCGTCCCCGAAGCTGCTGGCGGACTCCTTTTTTGCCTCGGGCACGCTTCGTGCGTGCTGGTATGTGCCTTATTATTTGCCTAAACAAGGTTGTTTTGCGGCAATTGTTCGGCCAAATACGGCCGGGTATGGTCTAATGATGGTGCAGTGCAAAATAATTGAAAGGCGGTGATTGGATGATATGGTGGCATGCTCTAAGCGTAGCGGGTAGTTTGGCGGTAACGGGACCGATCGGCGTGGCGATCGCCGTCTGGCTGATCGCGGGCAAGTCCTGGCGGCTCACCTGGATGTGGGGCGTGCTGTTCGGCGTCGGCATGGCGCTGGTCGTCATCACCAAGATGGCGTTCGTGGGCTGGGGCGTTGGCGTCGAGTCGGTCGAGTTCGCCGGCTTCAGCGGCCACGCGATGCGCTCTGCGGCCGTCTATCCGGTCGCCGCCTTCCTCGCCTTCCGCAGCTCCAGCAGCAACGCCAGGTATCTGGCCACGGCCGCCGGGGTGGTCTTCGCCATCCTCATCTCCATCTCGCGCGTGCCGACGATGGCGCACTCGGTGTCCGAGTCGGTCACCGGGACGATACTGGGGCTGGCCATCGCCGCCGCCTTCATCCGCTACGCCAGCAACGAGCACCATTGGGCGCTGAGCCGGATGCTGGTCGTGCTGTGCCTGCCGATCCTGCTGATCGCGCCGCGCGTCGAGCCGGTGCCGGCCGAGCAGTGGATCACCCAGGCCGCGCTGTACCTGTCTGGCCGCGATGAACCCTACACCCGCGCCATGTGGCAGGACTCCCGGCACCGGGGGCACGAATAGGCGCGCGGCGGGGCGCCGGTGTAGACCGTGTTTTGATCTTATTTAATGCGCTAAATGGTATTATTGTGATCTTTTACAGCCCAGAGCCCAGATAATCACGTGCGTCTATCTTCCATAAAATTGTCGGGATTCAAGTCTTTCGTTGATCCCACCAATTTCCAGGTGCCTGGTCAGCTGGTTGGCGTGGTGGGACCCAACGGTTGCGGCAAGTCGAATATCATCGACGCCGTGCGCTGGGTGCTGGGCGAATCCAAGGCCTCCGAGCTGCGCGGCGAGTCGATGCAGGACGTCATTTTCAACGGCTCGACCCACCGCAAGCCGGCCGGGCGGGCGTCGGTCGAACTGGTCTTCGACAACAACGACGGCAAGGCCGCCGGCCAGTGGGGCCAGTACGCGGAGATCGCCGTCAAGCGCACCTTGACGCGCGACGGCACCTCGACCTATTACATCAACGGCCAGCCGGTGCGCCGGCGCGATATCCAGGATATCTTCCTCGGCACCGGCCTCGGTCCCCGCGCCTACGCCATCATCGGCCAGGGCATGATCAGCCGTATCATCGAATCGCGTCCCGAGGAACTGCGGGTGTTCCTCGAGGAGGCGGCCGGCGTCTCCAAGTACAAGGAGCGCCGCCGGGAAACCGAAAACCGTCTGCACGACACCCGCGAGAACCTGCTGCGCGTCGAGGACATCCTGCGCGAACTGAATTCGAACCTGGAGAAGCTGGAAGCCCAGGCCGCCGTCGCGACCAAGTTCCACCAGCTGCAATCGGACCAGGAAGAGAAGCAAAAGCTGCTTTGGCTGCTGCGCAAAATCGAAGCCGAGAACGAGCAGAAAAAGTACTTCCGCGAGGTGGAGCTGGCGCAGAACGATCTGGAGGAGCAGACCGCGAAGCTGCGCAACGTCGAGGCGACCCTGGAGCACATGCGCCAGGCGCACTTCGCCGCCGGCGACCGCCTGCACACGGCGCAGGGCAGCCTGTATCAGACCAACGCCGAAATCGGCAGCCTGGAAGCGCAGATCAAGTTCGTCATCGAATCGCGCGGCCGCCTGCAATCGCAGCTGGCGGCGCTGACCGCGCAGCGCGACCAGTGGCAGAACCAGGCCAGCGAATACGGCGGCCAAATCGAGGAAGCCGAATTCACGCTTGAAGAGCTGTCGGCCAAGGTCGAGCAATCGCAGATGATGGCCGAGCAAAAAGGCGAGTCGCTGCCGATGCTGGAACAGGCATGGCGCGAGGCGCAAACCAAGAGCACCGAATCGCGCGCCCGCATCATGCAGGCGCAGCAGCAGCTGGAGCTGGAGTCCGCGCACCAGCGCAACGCCAGCAACATCCTCAACGGCCTGGCCGTGCGGCGCGAGCGCCTGCAGCAGGAAAAGAGCGGCCTTAGTCTGCCCGACAGCGCGCACCTGGCCAATATGCGCATGCAGCTGGAGGAAAAGCAGCAGGCGCTGGAAGAACAGAGCTTCCTGCTGGAGGAGGCGCTGGAGCAGCAGCCGCGCCTTGAGGAAGAACGCCAGGCCGCGCAGCAGCAGGTCAATAGCGAAACCGCCGCCAACGCCCAATTGGAAGCGCGCCTGAACGCGCTGCGGCAGTTGCAGGAACGCGTGCAGACCCAAGGCAAGGTGACGCCATGGCTGCAAAAGCACGAGCTCGATTCCTTGCCGCGCCTGTGGCAAAAACTGAATATCGAATCGGGCTGGGAGACGGCGCTGGAGTCGGTGCTGCGCGAGCGCACCTCGGCGCTGCAGATGTCGAACATCGAATGGGCCAAGGCCTTCTTCGGCGACGCGCCGCCGGCCAAGCTGGCGCTGTTCGCGCCGTCGACGGCGGTGCCGCCGGCGCCGGTGGAAGTGGCGGGCCTGAAGCCGTTCCTGAATCTGCTCAAGCTCAACGACCCGTCGCTGCGCGGCCTGCTGCAGGACTGGCTGCACAACGCCTACCACGCCGAGGACGCGGCCGAAGCCTTCGCCGAACGCGCCAGGCTGCCGGCCGGCGGCTACTTCGTCACCCGCCAGGGCCACGTCGTCACGCAGAACAGCGTGCGCTTCTATGCGGCCGACTCGGAGCAGGACGGCATGCTGGGGCGGCAGCAGGAAATCGAAAACATCACCAAGCAGCTGCGCGCGCAGCAGATGCTGGCCGACGAGGCGCGTGCGCGTTCGGTGCGCGCGGAGGCGGCGCTGTCGGAGCACACGCGCCGCCTGACCGAGTACCGCGCCAAGCTGCAAAGCCTGCAGCAGTCGGTGCACACCCTGCAGCTCGACGTCGTCAAGCTGTCGGAGATCGAGGCGCGCTTCAACCAGCGCAGCAACCAGATCGAAACCGACCTGGCCGAAATCGCGGCGCAGGAGGAAGAACAGACCCAGATCAAGATGGAGTCCGAGGAAAAGTTCGAGCAGCTCGATATGGAGCTCGGCAACCTGCAGGGCGACCACGAGGACGGCCAGACCGTGTTCCTGGAAAAGGAACAGCGCCTGGCCGACGCCCGCGAAGCCCTGCGCGATCTGGAGCGCGCCGCGCAGGAGGCGCAGTTCGCCGAAAAATCCCAGCGCAGCAAGATCGAGGAATTGCGCCGTTCGATCGCCACCGCGACCGCGCAGGTGGCGCAGGTGACGCAGAGCCTGGAAGCGGGCCAGCTTGAACTGGCGACGATGGAATCCGGCTCCGCCAACGACGGCCTGCAGGACTTGCTGGACCGCCGCACGGACCAGGAGAAGGCGCTGTCGGACGCGCGCCATGAGCTCGACCAGATCACGCAGCAGCTGCGCCAATTCGAGGAAGGGCGCATGTCGACCGAGCGCGCGCTGCAACCGCAGCGCGACAAGATCATGGAAATGCAGCTCAAGGAGCAGGCCGCGCGCCTGAACCAGGAACAGTTCGCCGCGCAGCTGGCCGAGGTGCAGGCCGACGAGGCGGCGCTGGCCGAGAAGCTGCATCCGGATATGAAGGCGTCGTATCTGCAGGGCGAGGTCACGCGCCTGACCAACGCCATTTCGATGCTGGGCGCGGTCAACCTGGCGGCGCTGGACGAGCTGGCGACGGCGTCCGAGCGCAAGAACTTCCTCGATTCGCAGAACGCCGACTTGAACGAGGCGATCAACACGCTGGAAGACGCCATCGCGCGGATCGACAAGGAAACGCGCGATCTGCTGCAGGACACCTTCGACCGCGTCAACGGTCACTTCTCCGAGCTGTTCCCGATCCTGTTCGGCGGCGGCCAGGCCAAGTTGATCATGACCGGCGATGAAATTCTCGACTCCGGCGTGCAGGTCATGGCGCAGCCGCCGGGTAAAAAGAACGCCACCATCCACCTGCTGTCCGGCGGCGAAAAAGCGCTGACGGCGACGGCGCTGGTGTTCTCGATGTTCCGACTTAACCCGGCGCCGTTCTGCCTGCTCGACGAGGTCGACGCACCGCTGGACGACGCCAATACCGAACGATTCTGCCGGATGGTCAAACGGATGTCCGACCATACCCAATTCCTCTTCATCTCGCACAATAAGATTGCGATGGAGATGGCCAATCAACTAATCGGTGTGACGATGCAGGAGCAGGGCGTATCGCGCATCGTGGCGGTGGATATGGAATCCGCCGCCAACTTCGCTTCAGAGGCACAAGCAGCATGACAGACCTTCAAATGAGTTTGATCGGGATCGCCGGCGTATTCGTCGCCGGTGTATTCACCTACAACAAAATCCAGGAATACAAGGCCAAGAAGAGCGTCGAACGCGCCTTCGCGACCGATCACGACGATGTGCTGATGCGCACCGGCGAAACCCCGGCCGCGCGTCCGGAGCCGCGCATCGAACCCCATGTCGACGCGGTCCCCGGCGTGCGCCAGGAGCCGAGCTTCTCGCTCGACGGCGACACCGGCGCGCCTGGCGTAGCGGGCGCCGAAGCGGCTGCGGCGGCATCCGCGCTGGCGGCGGTCGCGGGGGAATTCAGCACCGACGCCATCGATCCGTCCGCGTCGACGGAGGCCGCCGAAGCGGCGCTGATCGCGCGCGCCAACGCGGCATCGGCGGCCGCCGCCGAACAGGCCACCGCGCTGGTCGACCCGTTGATCGACTGCCTGCTGCCGCTGGCGCTGGAAGGCGCGGCGCGCGGCGACAAGCTGCTGCCGGTGCTGCAAACCCTGCGCATGGTCGGCAACAAGCCGGTGCACTACATCGGCCTGGCCGTCAGCGGCGACTGGGAACCGATCGTCCACGGCGGCGTCTACACCAAGCTGCAGGGTGGCGTGCAACTGGCCAGCCGCAGCACCGCCTTGAACGAACTGGAATACTCGGAACTGGTCACGCGCCTGCGCGCCATGGCCGACGAAATCGGCGCCGAGCCGGAGATCCCGGACATGATCGAAGTGATGGCCGAGGCGCGCAATCTGCACCGCTTCGTTGCCGGCCACGACGCGCAGCTGGGCGTCAACCTGCAATCGAACGGCGCGCCGTGGGCCATTTCGACCCTGATCGGCGCGCTGGAGAAGCAGGGCTTCGACGTGCGTCCGGACGGCCGTTTCGTCATGCCGGACGGCGACGGCGGCTTCCTGTTCTCGCTGTCGACCAACGTCACGCTGGCCGAGGAAACCACCTCGCGTCTGACCCTGCTGCTGGACGTGCCATGCGTGGCGCCGGCGCGCGACGGTTTCGGCGCCATGGTGGCCTGTGCCAAGTCGCTGGTGGGGCGTCTGGACGCGACCATCGTCGACGACTACAACCAGCCGCTGACCGATGCCGCGCTGGGCGAGATCGCCACGCAGGTACAGGACTTTTACACCGAGATGAACGAGGCCGATATCCCGGCCGGTTCCACCCGCGCCCTGCGTTTGTTTAGCTGATTCTGGAAGTAGCAATGACTGAAGTGGATTACAAGGCGCGTATCGAATCGCTGAGCGCTGAGCTGAACCGGCACCTGCACGCCTATCATGTGGAGGACGCGCCCACCATCCCGGATGCGGAGTACGACAAGCTGTTCATGGAGTTGCAGGCGCTGGAGCTCGAGCATCCGGAGCTGGTGCTGGCCGATTCGCCGACCAAGCGCGTGGGCGCGGCGCCGCTGCCGCAGTTCGACCAGGTCACCCATTCGGTGCCGATGCTGTCGCTGAACAACGGCTTCGCCGACGAGGATGTCGAAAACTTCGACCGCCGCGTGCGCGAGGGCCTGGACTCGGCCGGAGCCGTCGAATACGCGGCCGAAGTCAAATACGACGGCCTGGCCATCAACCTGCGCTACGAAAACGGCGTGCTGGTGCAAGCTGCCACGCGCGGCGACGGTTACACCGGCGAGGACGTGACGGCCAATATCCGCACCATCCGCACGATTCCGCTGCGCCTCGACACGAAGAATCCGCCCGCCGTCCTCGACGTGCGCGGCGAGGTGCTGATGTTCAAAAGCGACTTCGACGCGCTGAACGCGCGCCAGCGCGAGGCCGGCCAGAAGGAGTTCGTCAATCCGCGCAACGCGGCGGCGGGCAGCCTGCGCCAGCTCGATTCGCGCATCACGCGCCAGCGCAAGCTCAGTTTCTTCTGCTACGGCATAGGCATGCTGGAAGGCGCCGACATGCCGCCGTCCCATTCCGCGCTGCTGGACTGGTATCGCACGCTCGGCTTGCCGGTGGCGAAAGAGGGCGCGGTGGTGCGGGGCTACGAAGGTCTGATGGCGTACTACAAACAGATCGGCGAAGCGCGTCCGACGATGCCATACGAGATTGACGGCGTGGTCTACAAAACCAATCTGCTGCAAGATCAGCGCACGCTGGGCTTCGTGTCGCGCGCGCCGCGTTTCGCGCTGGCGCACAAATTCCCCGCCGAGGAAGCGCTGACGACCGTGCAGGCGATCGAGGTGCAGGTCGGCCGCACCGGCGCCATCACGCCGGTGGCGCGGCTGGCGTCGGTGTTCGTCGGCGGCGTCAACGTCACCAACGCGACGCTGCATAACGAAGATGAAGTGCGCCGCAAGGACGTGCGCGTCGGCGACACGGTGATCGTGCGCCGCGCCGGCGACGTGATCCCGGAAGTGCTGGCCGTGGTGCTGGAGCGCCGCCCGACGCCGGAACCGGCGATGTACGTATTGCCGAAAACCTGCCCGGTGTGCGGCTCGCACGTGGTGCGCGAAGAGGGCGAGGCGATCGCCCGCTGCTCCGGCGGTTTGTTCTGCTCCGCGCAGCGCAAGGAGGCGATCCGCCACTTCGCCGGCCGCAAGATGATGGACATCGAAGGCCTGGGCGACCGCTACATCGACAGCCTGGTCGAATGGGGCAAGGTGCAGCGCGTGGCCGACCTCTACTCGCTTAAGCTGGAAGACCTGCTGGAGATGAAGCGGCTGGCCGACGAGCGCGATGGCACGACGCCGGAGACCGTCGCCAAGGGCAAGATCGCCACCAAGTGGGCCGACAATCTGCTGGAGGCCATCGCCGCCAGCAAGAACCCGCCGCTGGAACGCTTGCTGTTCGCGCTCGGCATCCGCCACGTCGGAGAATCGACCGCCAAGACCTTGGCCGAGTGGCTGGGGCGCTTCGACCTGATACGCCGCGTGCCGGCCGCGCTGCTGCGCGTGCTGCCCGATATCGGCGGCACGGTGGCGCTGTCGATCGCCGAATTCTTTGCCGAGCCGAAAAACCAGGAAGCCATCGACGCCTTGCTGGCGGCCGGCGTGACGCCGAAAGGCGAGCATCCGCCAAGCGCCAAGCTGCGCGAGAAGCTCGACACCGTCAAGCTGATGGCCGCGCTAGCGATCCCGAAACTGACCGAACCGCGCAGCAAGCAGCTGGTGGACCAGGGCATGAACTTGAAGGCGATGTCGAATCTGCCGATCTTCACTGTCTTCGGCCTGCCGGCCGCCGTCGGCGAATCGCTGACGGCGTGGATGGCCGAACCGGGCAACCGCGAGCTGGTCGCCTCGCTGCACCAGTTACGCGAGGACCTGCTGGCGCAACTGCCTGAGGAAGCGGCCGAAGGTCCGCTGACCGGCAAGACCTTCGTGCTGACAGGGACGCTGCCGAACCTGAGCCGCGACGAGGCGGCCGCGATGATCGAAGCGCAGGGCGGCAAGGTCTCCGGTTCAGTGTCGAAGAAGACCCACTATCTGGTGGCGGGCGCCGACGCCGGCAGCAAGCTGGCCAAGGCGCAGGAACTGGAAGTGACCATCCTCGACGAGGCGGGCCTGCAGGAACTGCTGGCGAAATAACGGAAAAAGGGTGGCGAGATGACCGTACGTGAAATCCTGAAAATGGGCGATCCGCGCCTGCTGCGCGTGGCCGAACCGGTGACCGAATTCGGCACGCCGGAGATGAACCAGCTGATCGCCGACATGTTCGACACCATGCACGCGGCCAATGGCGCCGGCCTGGCGGCACCGCAGATCGGCGTCAACCTGCAGCTTGTGATCTACGGTTTCAAGCAAAATCCGCGTTATCCGGACGCGCCGCAGGTGCCGGAAACGGTGTTGATCAATCCCGTCCTGACGCCGCTGTCGGACGAAAAGGAAGAGGGCTTCGAAGGCTGCCTCTCGGTGCCGGGGCTGCGCGGCAGCGTGCCGCGTTGGACCAAGCTGCGCTACGAAGGCGTGGACCAGTTCAACCAGCCGATCTCGCGCGACGTGGACGGCTTCCACGCGCGCGTGGTGCAGCATGAAGTCGACCACCTGCTCGGCGTGCTGTACCCGATGCGCATCACCGACTTCTCCAAGTTCGGTTTCACCGAAGTGATGTTCCCCGACCTCGATCCCAACGACGACGATTGACTACCTTTGTTGTCCGGCGCCGTCGCCGCGATGACTGTTAGTTGGCGTACGCGAGCATGGTGCGGCTTCGTCTATGATATGAAACCAGATCATTATTCAAATAACTATAAACCATGCCACAATTCTCGTTCCAACAAAAAGTATTCCTGGCCCTGCTGGGCATGGTCACCATCGCCTTCGTATGGATACTGGCGCCTTATGGCGGGGCCATCTTCTGGGGCGTCGTGCTGGCGATCCTGTTCGCGCCGATCTATCGCTGGCTGCTGCAAAGAACCCGGAACAAGGCCAACCTCGCCTCGCTGTTGACGCTGCTATTGATCACCGTGATCGTCATCCTGCCGCTGACCTTGGTGTCCATATCGATCGTCAACCAGGCCGCCTCGGTGGTCGAGATGGTGCGCTCCGGTGAAATCACGGTGGCCATGTTCTTCAACAAGATCATGGCCGCGCTGCCGAACTGGCTGATCTCGCTGCTCGACCGCTTCCACTTGACCAGCCTGGCGTATCTGCAGGACAAGCTCACCGAGGTGGCGTCGCAAGTGAGCCAGGAGGTGGCCAAGCGCGCCATCAATGCCGGGCTGTACACGTTCGATTTCCTGACCAGCCTGTGTATTTTGCTGTACCTGCTGTTCTTCCTGCTGCGCGACGGCGACAAGCTGTCCAAGCGCATCAAGGAAGCCGTCCCGCTGAGCCCCAAGTACAAGCAGCGCCTGTTCCTCAATTTCACGACCGTGATCCGCGCCACCGTCAAGGGCAACATCCTGGTCGCCATCGCCCAGGGCGCGCTGGGTGGACTGATCTTCTGGTTCCTCGACGTGCGCGCGCCGGTGCTGTGGGGCGTGCTGATGGCCTTCCTGTCGTTGCTGCCGGCCATCGGCGCGGCCATCGTTTGGGCGCCGGTTGCGATCTATTTCCTGGCGACGGGCGAGGTGTGGCAGGGCGTCACCCTGGCCGCGTTCGGCGTGTTCGTCATCGGCCTGGTCGACAACTTCCTGCGCCCTGTGCTGGTCGGCCAGGACACCAAGATGCCCGATTACGTGGTGCTGCTGTCGACCGTCGGCGGCATGGCCTTGTTCGGGCTGAACGGCTTCGTCATCGGCCCGGTGATCGCGGCGCTGTTCATCGCGGCGTGGGATTTGTTCGCGACGGCCACCGAGTTTCATACCGAGTGAGTCCCACGCAAGAGAGCGTGTCCGAATGTCAGACTTGACCCCGCGGTTGGTTCAGCTTCTCCCTGCGGAGCTACCCACGTTGCGGAGTGAAAGGTTGGTCCTGCGGGCCATGGAGGATGACGACGCGGGGGCGCTGCTCGATCTGTATGGCGACCCGCTCGTCATGCGATATACGGATGAGCCACCTTTTCCGGACCTGGAGACGGTCGCGCTCATGCTCGCGAGCGTGCGGCGGCTGCTTGCCCATGGGGAGTCGCTGGAGTGGGCCGTCGTCTTGCGCGACGGCCCACTGATCGGAACTTGCGGCCTTCACAGCTTCGATCCGGCACAGCGGACTGCCGAGGTCGGGTTCATGCTAACGCCGGCCGCCTGGGGGCGCGGCCACATGGCGGAAGCGATCGGCCTGTTGACGTGTTTCGCTAAAGACGATTTGCGGTTGCGACGTTTGACGGCGGATGTGGCCAGCGAGAACCACCGGGCGCAGCGGTTCTTAAAAAAGCTGGGCTACACGCTCGGCCCCGTCGGAATGTTGTCCATCGATCTGGGTTAGCGCCCGTACGAAAGCCTGAATCTGTGCAGGGTATAGTCATCCCATGCCTCCTCCGAACAAGTATCCCAGCACGCCCGACGGCCGCTACTTCATCGTCAACGGCCGGCTTTGGCGCATGAGTAATCCCAACCTCGCGCCCGAGGAGCGCCAGCGGCTGGTCGATCTCCTGATGCAGGCGCGCAGGCAGGTCGGCGCGGCCGTGAAGGCTGGCGACGCCGAAGCGGAACGCCTCGCCCGCGCCGCCGTCGATGAGGCCAAGCGCGCCTTGGGCGAGCGCGGCCCGGTATGGTGGACCGACGGCGCGCCTGATTTCAACCGGCGAGCTGTCGCGAATACGCCTTACGCGCAACAGGTGCTTCCCCGTCGTCCAGCCTGAACACGCCGACCACGCGCGCGAGGTTGGCGGCCTGCGTTTCGAGCGCGTCGGCGGCCGCTGCCGCCTGCTCGACCAGCGCGGCGTTTTGTTGCGTCACCGCGTCCATGGTGCCGATGGCCGCGTTGACCTGCTCGATCCCGGATGTCTGCGCCGCGCTGGCGCTCGAGATCTCGCTCATGATATCGGTCACCCGCTTGACGCTGTCGACGATGTCCAGCATCGTCGCGCCGGCTTCGTTGACCAGTTTGGTGCCGGTGTCGATCTTGTCGACCGAGTCGCCGATCAAGGTTTTGATTTCCTTGGCGGCGGCCGCCGAGCGTTGCGCCAGGTTGCGCACCTCGCTGGCGACGACCGCGAAGCCGCGACCCTGTTCACCGGCGCGCGCCGCCTCCACGGCGGCGTTGAGCGCGAGGATGTTGGTCTGGAACGCGATGCCGTCGATGACGCCGATGATGTCGACGATCCGCTTCGACGACGCGTTGATCGAGCTCATCGTTGTAACCACTTCCGCCACCACGTCGCCGCCCTTGACGGCCACCTGCGACGCCGACAACGCCAACTGGTTGGCCTGGTGCGCATGTTCGGCGTTTTTCTTCACGGTGCCGGTCAACTCCTCCATCGACGAAGTGGTTTCTTCGAGCGTGCCGGCCTGCTGCTCGGTGCGGCCGGACAGGTCCAGATTACCCGCCGCGATCTCGGCCGACGCCTGCGCGATGGTCTTGCTGCCGGCGCGCACCTGACCGATGATGTCGACCAGGCTGTCGCGCATGACGCGCATCGCGTGCAGCAGGCTGCCTCGGTCGCCCGCCTTGGTGTCGATGACGACGGCCAGGTTGCCGGCGGCGATGCTGCCGACGATGTCGGCCGCGTACGACGGTTCGCCGCCCAGTTCCCGCAGCAGGCCGCGGCTGATGCGCCAGGCCGCGAACATGCCGACCGCGATGGCGATGGCGCAGAGCATCAGCATGAAGAAAAAGAAGCTGGCCGCCACGTGGCGCGCCTGTGCCGCTTCCTCCCGGCTCATCTTTTCCTCCAGGTCGATCATGGTGTTGATCGAGGCCAGCCAGTCGACGAACGCCGGCGCGGCCTTCGTTTGCAATACGGTGGTGGCCTCGGCGATGTTGTCGGCCTTGCGCAGCGCGATCACCTGATTCAGCAGCGCCACGGTCCGGGTCTCGCTGGCCTTGACGCCGGCCAGCGCGGCGCGTTCTTCCGGCGTCAAATCGGTGGCGGTGGCGAAGAGCTGGTCGAGCGGCGTGGCCGATTGCGCGTAGGCGTCGGCCAACTTGGCGATCTTATCGAGCTCGATCTGCAAGGCGGCCGCGTCGGCGGCCAGCACGACGTCGCGCGCGGCGATCGAGCGGTCGTGCACGCTGCCACGGAAATTGATGGCGTAGCGCTGCTTGACGTTGTTGACGTCGCTGATATGGGTGAGCATGCGGTCGATGCTCGACACCCGGCCGATGCCCAGGCCGGTAAGGGCTATCATCAGCACGAACACGGCGCCGAAACCCATCGCCAGACGCGTGCCGATCTTCATTCCCTTGAACTTCATGATGTCCTCTGTTGCAGTTGTTGTATGGATAACGACTGTTATTATTGTCGCACGGCAATTTACGACTGTAACACAGCCGGTTTATTATTGCTTGAGGGTAAAATATTTGGAGGTGGGGCGGCGGGCGGGTACAGCCAGACCTGCGGTCAAGCGCGCTGGCATTCGGGCACTTGCGGCGGGGATGCCGTCAGTCCTGCTCCGCGCCCAGCAGGTCGCGGGCGTTCAGCAGCGCGTAGATGATCTCGGGATGCTGGCCGAAGCAACGGCGTATCGCGGCGGGAATGTTTTCGCGGGTGCGCCGGCACAGGCCGGGCTGCTCGGCCAGTTTGATCTGTAAGCCCATCACGGTGCGCACGCCGTTGGCGCTGGGCGTGATCGTCAGGCGGATGCCCAGCAGTTCCTGCATGCGCTGCTCGATGCGGCCCAGCGCTTCGTAGCTGTCGATCGCCTCGATGCGGGCGATCAGCGCTTTTTCCTCTTCGCGCGTCAGCCGCAGCACGCGGATGTCGGTCTGGCCGTCGCGCTCCCACGCGTCCAGCAGCTCGCCATGCCGGCATTCGCAGGCGCCGGGCGGGCACTCTTTGCGGATGGGAAATGGCAGGGCAGGGGACATGGGCGGACTCGCGGTATCGGGAAGTAGATTCTACCCCGAAGGCCGGGCCCGCGCGAGCGAAGCGGAACCCGGCAACCGCTTCTTCACCCGGCCTGCAGACGTTGTTGTAACAGCGCCAGCACCGCCGCTTCCTCCGGACGCAGCTCGTGCAGGTCTTCCTTCAACTCCTCCTTGGCGCGCTGGCGCAGCGCCGTCAGCATCGTGCCGTCGAGGTAGGACTCGATCACCGCCGGATGCACATAGCACTTGCGGCAAATGGTCGGCGTGTTGCCGAGTTTTTTGGCCACCGATTCGATGGCCTGCACGATGTTCTTCTTGGCCTGCGCCTCCGAGTCGTACTTTTCATATTCCAGCAGCGCGACCGCCGCCAGCACGGTGCCCGACCAGGTGCGGAAGTCCTTGGCGGTGTAGTCCTCGCCGGCGATCGATTGCAGATACTCGTTGACGTCGGCCGAGCCCACCGTGTGCGGATTGCCGTCGTCGTCGACGTACTGGAACAATTCCTGGCCCGGCAGGTCCAGCGTGCGGCGGATGGTGTTGGCCAGCCGGCGGTCCTGGACCTGGACGGTGTGGTTGACGCCGCTCTTGCCGCGGAAGCGGAACTCGACCTTGGTGCCGTCGAGCCGCACGTGGCGGTCGCGCAAGGTGGTCAGGCCGAACGACTTGTTCTCGCGCGCGTATTCCTCGTTCCCGATGCGCATCATGGTTGCCTCCAGCAGGTAGACGATGGTGGCGAGCACCTTTTCGCGCGGCAGGCCCGGCAGTTTGAGCGCGGTGTCGACGGCCTTGCGGATGGCCGGCAGCGCCTTGCCGAATTTGAGCATGCGCTCGTACTTCGATTCGTCGCGCAGCGAACGCCAGCGCGGATGGTAGCGGTACTGCTTGCGGCCGCGCGCGTCACGGCCCGTCGCCTGCAGGTGGCCCAGCGGCTGTTTGCAGATCCAGACGTCGGTCCAGGCGGGCGGTATCACCAGCGATTTGATGCGCGCGAGCGTGTCGGCGTCCTTGACCGGGTGGCCGTCGGCGTCGACGTAGTAAAAGGTCTTGCCGCGCTTGCGGCGCGCGATGCCGGGCTGGTAGTCGTGCACGTAGCGCAGGCCGGCCGATTTGGCCGCCGCCGAGGCTTGCGCCGTCGCTTCGGCCGTCGCAGGTGCGGCGGCCGGCGTGTTTGCCGCTGGGTGATCGCGCTTCATCGCTGTCCTCGTCTATGCAGGTTAGGAAGAATCCTACCTCTTGAAACAGGGCAACGATGTGCGATAACGCACGCTTTAATCCATGCGCTTGAGGCGCTGGCCGACGATGCTCCATTTGCACGGCTCGCCGTCGACGGTGCCGCACAACACCCAGCCGGTGCCGATCTTTTCGACACCGATTTCGCACTCGAGTTCCTTGGCGAGTTTCTCGGCCCAGCCGCGCGCGGCGCCTTGGCCTTTGAACAGTTCGTTGCCCTCGTAGATCACGGTGGCGTCGAAGACGGGGGCGGCAAAGATGGTCATGGTGGTCTTTCGTTCGGATCTGAAAGCGCGATTGTGCCACGATTGCGTCATTAATTCGCCGGCCTTGCGATTGGCGCGCGCATGTCCCACCTTTACCACTACGTCATTCGACGTATTCCCCGCGTTACCCCCGCTGGCTAAAGTTGCAACATTAGTTCAACAACAGTCCAACCAAGGGGAAACACGATGCGTCTGAAACGGGGAAGCCAGCAATTGCTGGTGGCGGCGGTGGCGGCGGTGGCGGCGGGTATATCCAACCCGGCCTGCGCCGGCGCGACGATCAACATGGGCGACGACAAGTCGGTCAGCGTCGGCTTCGGCCTGCGCGAGAGCTTCACCAGCGCCGAAGACGCGGCGCCCAACGGCAGCGGGCGCTCGCAGGACTTCAATCTGGACAGCGGCCGCCTGTACTTCGGCGCCTCGCTGAACAAGAACATCAAGGGCATGTTCAACACCGAGTGGGACGGCGACAAGATCCGCGTGCTCGACGCCGCCGGCCAGTTCGCCATCTCCCCCGAATTCAATATCTGGGCCGGCCGCCTGCTGTCGCCGAGCGACCGCGCCAACATGGCCGGGCCGTACTACTCGATGGGCGGCGGCTACTGGGCCGGCGTGGCCTCGCGCTACGGCTACAACGGCGGCATCTTCCGCGGCCGCGACGACGGCGTCGTCGTCTGGGGCAATGTCGCCGACGGCAAGCTCGGTTACTCCTTCGGCGCTTTCGAGGGCCACACCTTCGGCATCGGTTCGCTGACGCAGTCGCAGGCCAAGGCGGCCGGCGTCAACGCCGACGATTCGCTGATGTACGCGGGGCGCCTGCAGTACGACTTCTGGGACGCGGAACCGGGTTACTACGGCACCGGCAATTTCCTTGGCAACGCCGACATCCTGTCGATCGGCGTGGCGGGACGCTACCAGAAGGACGGCATCCTGACCGTCGCCAAGAGCGGCAAATACAGCTCCTACAACGTCGACTTCCTGATGGAGAAGCGTATCAAGGGCTCCGGCGCGGTGGCGGTGGAAGCGGCCTACTACGACTATGACACCGACAACATCATCCTGGCGGAGCAGGGCAACGCCTATTCGGCTGGCGTGTCCTACATCTTCGACCAGAAGCTCGGCTGGGGCAAGGTCCAGCCGTTCGCCCGCTGGCAGAAGTTCTCCGCCGATACCAACATCGATACCAGACAAATCGACGCCGGCGTGAACTACATCATCGACGGCTACAACGCGCAAATCAGCGCCGTGTACTCGAAGACCAAGGTCACCAGCGTGGCCAGCCAGGACAAGTTCTCGGTCACTTTGCAGCTGCAATATTAATCTCGTTATCCACGGAGCTATCACATGCAAAATCGTCGCAATTTCATCGGCACCATCAGCCGCATCGCCGCCGCCACGTCCCTGCTGGCCGCCGGTGTGAATGTTTATGCAGCCGACACCATCAAGGTCGGCATCCTGCACTCGCTGTCCGGCACCATGGCCATCTCCGAGACGTCGCTCAAGGACGTCGCCTTGATGACCATCGACGAGATCAACGCCAAGGGCGGCGTGATGGGCAAGAAGCTCGAGGCGGTGGTGGTCGATCCGGCCTCCAACTGGCCGCTGTTCGCCGAAAAGGCGCGCGGCCTGATCGCCCAGGACAAGGTGGCCGTCGTCTTCGGCTGCTGGACCTCGGTGTCGCGCAAATCGGTGCTGCCGGTGTTTAAAGAGTTGAATAGCCTGTTGTTCTACCCGGTGCAGTACGAGGGCGAGGAACTGGAAAAGAACGTCTTCTACACCGGCGCGGCGCCGAACCAGCAGGCGATTCCCGCCGTTGAATACCTGATGAGCAAGGACGGCGGCGGCGCCAAGCGCTTCGTGCTGCTGGGGACCGACTACGTCTATCCACGCACCACCAACAAGATCCTGCGCGCTTTCCTGAAAAGCAAAGGCGTGAAGGATAGCGATATCGACGAGGTGTACACCCCGTTCGGCCATTCCGATTACCAGACCATTGTCGCCAACATCAAGAAGTTCTCGGCGGGCGGCAAGACGGCCGTGATCTCGACCATCAACGGCGACTCCAACGTGCCGTTCTACAAAGAGCTGGGCAACGCCGGCCTGAAGGCGACCGACGTACCGGTGGTGGCGTTCTCGGTGGGCGAAGAGGAACTGCGCGGCGTCGATACCAAGCCGTTGCTGGGCCACTTGGCGGCATGGAACTACTTCGAGTCGGTGAAGAACCCGGTCAACACGGACTTCATCAAGAAGTGGAAGGCCTACGCCGTCGCCAAGAAGCTGCCGAACGCGAAAACCGTGGTCACCAACGATCCGATGGAAGCGACCTACGTTGGCATCCATATGTGGGCGCAGGCGGTGGAGAAGGCCAAGTCGACCGACACCGACAAGGTGATCGCGGCGATGGGCGGCCAGACCTTCAAGGCGCCTTCGGGCTTCACCTTGACGATGGACGCCACCAACCACCACCTGCACAAGCCGGTGTTCATTGGCGAGATCCGCGCCGACGGCCAGTTCAATGTCGTGTGGAAAACGCCAGGTCCGGTGCGCGCGCAGCCTTGGAGCCCGTACATCCCTGGTAACGAGGGTAAGCAGAAGCTGTAATCGGTCGAAGGCCGGCCACCGTCCGGTGGCCGGCCGGCTTCATATGAGGAATGTATCTTGAAAAAACTCCTGCTTATCGCCGCGCTGCTGCTCTCCGGCGCGGCACAGGCGGCCATCGACAGCGCCTTGCTGGCGCCATTGACGGGCGACGACGCCGACGCCCGCATCGCGGCGGTCGGCCAGATCGGCGCCCTGGCCAATGACGACGCCACCCGCCTGCTGATGGCGATGAAAAACGGCGACGCCTACGCGACGCCCGAAGGCCAGGTATTGATCGTCACCGACGACAAGGCCTACAACCCCGCCACCGGCGCCACCGGGCCGCTGCCCGAGGGGATCGATGGTCTGATGATCAACAACCGTCTGCGCGGCGCCATCGACGACGCGCTGTCGGCGCTCAAACTCCTTTCCCCCGACCGCACCGAACGCCTCGCGGCGGTCACCGAGCTGCAAAAAAGCGTGACCCTGGCGCAGGCGCCGCTGATCGAAAAAGCGCTGGCCAAGGAAACCGACGCCGACATCCGCCCCTTGCTGCAACTGGTCGCGGCGACCGCCAACCTGCAATCGCCGGACGCCGCCAAGCGCAAAAGCGCGGTGGAGGCGCTGGCCGATAGCAGCAACGCCAACCTGCGCCCGGCGCTGCAAACCATGCTGACCAAGAATGCGGACGGCACGCCGGCCGAGCCGGATGAAGGCGTCCGTGTCGCCGCGGCGCGCACGCTCGCCGCCATCGACAGCCGCTTGGCGCGCACAGAATTTATCGGCAATGTCTTCTACGGCATCTCGCTCGGCAGCGTGCTGCTGCTGACGGCGCTGGGCCTGGCCATCACCTTCGGCCTGATGGGCATCATCAACATGGCGCACGGCGAGCTGCTCATGATAGGCGCCTACACCACCTATCTGTGCCAGACGGCTTTCCGCCAGTACTTCCCGTCGGCGGTGGACGCCTACCTGATCGCCGCGCTGCCGGCCGCCTTCCTGGTGACGGCGGCGGTGGGTGTGGCGATGGAGCGCACCGTGATCCGCTGGCTCTACGGCCGTCCGCTCGAGACGCTGCTGGCCACCTGGGGCATCAGCCTGATACTGATGCAGGGCGTGCGCACCATCTTCGGCGCGCAGAACGTCGAAGTGGCCAATCCATCCTGGATGTCGGGCGGCGTGACGGTGCTGGGCAACCTGGTGCTGGCCTACAACCGCATCGCCATCATCGTCTTCGCCATGATCGTGGTGGCGGGCGTGTGGCTGATCCTGAACAAGACGCGACTGGGATTGTTCGTGCGCGCCGTGATGCAGAACCGCCGCATGGCCGGCTGCGTGGGCGTCTCCACCGCCAAGATCGACATGATGACCTTCGGCCTGGGCTCCGGCATCGCCGGCCTGGGCGGGGTGGCGCTGTCGCAGCTTGGTAATGTGGGACCGGACCTGGGCCAGGGCTACATCGTCGATTCGTTCATGGTGGTGGTGCTGGGCGGCGTCGGCCAACTGGCCGGCACCATCATCGCCGCGATCGGCCTGGGCGAGGCCAATAAATTCCTTGAGCCGGTGGCCGGCGCGGTGCTGGCCAAGATCGCCATCCTGATCTTCATCATCATCTTTATCCAGAAGCGGCCGCAGGGTCTGTTCGCCATGAAAGGCAGGAGTGCCGAATGATTCATAACTCTTTATTTTCGCGCCGGGCGTGGAGCGGCATCGTCGCGACCTGCGTGGTGTTGGCGGCGCTGCCGTTGCTTAACCTGGTTTTCCCGGACGGCCACGCGCTGCACGTGCCAAGCTACATGGTTAGCCTGATCGGAAAATTCATGTGCTACGCGCTGGCCGCCCTGGCGCTGGACATGGTGTGGGGTTATGCCGGCATCCTGTCGCTGGGCCACGGCGTGTTCTTCGCGCTGGGCGCCTACGCGCACGGCATGTACCTGATGCGTGCCATCGGCAGGGACGGCGTGTACCAGAGCGAGCTGCCGGACTTCATGGTCTTCCTCGACTGGAAAACCTATCCGTGGTACTGGACCGCGACCGACAGCTTCTGGTACTGCCTGGCGCTGGTGGTGCTGGTGCCGGGCGTGCTGGCCTTCGTGTTCGGCTTCTTCGCTTTCCGCTCGCGCATCAAGGGCGTGTACTTCTCGATCATCACGCAGGCGATGACGTATGCCTTTATGCTGCTGTTCTTCCGTAACGACACCGGCTTTGGCGGTAACAACGGCTTCACCGACTTCAAGCGCATTCTCGGATATTCGATCAGCGCGCCCGGCACCAAGGCGACCTTGTATCTGGTGACCTTGGCGGTGCTGGTCGGCTCGCTGCTGCTGTGCCGCGCGATCGTGCGGTCCAAGCTGGGAAGGGTGTTGCAGGCGGTGCGCGATTCGGAGTCGCGTCTGATGTTCATCGGGTATAACCCGCTGTGGTTCAAGTTGTTCGTCTGGACGCTGTCGGCGGTGCTGTGCGGGATCGCCGGCGCCTTGTATGTGCCGCAGGTGGGCATCATCAACCCGTCCGAGATGTCGCCGGCGAATTCGATAGAGATGGTGATCTGGGCCGCCGTCGGCGGGCGCGGCACGTTGATCGGTCCCATCATCGGCGCGTTCTCGGTCAATGGGTTGAAAAGCTGGTTCACCGGCGCCTTCCCGGACCTGTGGCTGTTCGCGCTGGGGTTGATATTCATTTTAGTGACGCGCTATCTGCCGCAGGGCATCGCCGGCCTGGCGGCGCGTTGGGGCAACGGTTCGGGCAAGGTCGAGGAGGAGGCGGCATGAGCGGAAACGAGAGCTATGACCGCGTTGCAGTGGAGGGACTGGATACGACGCACGGCGCGATCCTGTACCTGGAGGAGATCACGGTGTCGTTCGACGGCTTCCGGGCGCTGAATAAACTGAGCCTGGATATCTCGGTCGGGGAGCTGCGGTGCATCATCGGGCCTAACGGCGCCGGCAAGACGACGATGATGGACGTTATCACCGGCAAGACGCGGCCGACGTCCGGCACCGCCTACTTCGGCCAGACCATGGATTTGAGCCGCATGACCGAGTACCAGATCGCCCACGCCGGCATCGGCCGCAAGTTCCAGCGTCCGACCATCTTCGAGCAGCACACGGTGTTCGAGAACCTGGAATTGGCGATGAAGACCGACAAGCGGGTGCGGCCCACGTTGTTCGCGCGCTTGAACTCCGAGCAGCATGGCAAGATCGACGAGATACTCAAACTGATACGCCTGAATGGCAGCGAGGCGCGGCTGGCCGGCCTGCTGTCGCATGGCCAGAAGCAGTGGCTGGAGATCGGCATGCTGCTGATGCAGGAGCCGCAGCTGATTTTGCTCGACGAGCCGGTGGCCGGCATGTCCGACGCCGAGACGGCGCGCACGGCGGAACTGCTGAACGAATTGCGCGGCAAGCATTCGATCATGGTGGTCGAGCATGACATGGCGTTCGTCACGGAGATCGCGCAGCAGGGCGTGGTGACGGTGCTGCACGAGGGCTCGGTGCTGGCGCAGGGGACGATGGCGCAGGTGCAGTCCGACGAGCGGGTGATCGAAGTCTATCTGGGACGCTGAAGAATATGCTGCAAGTTGAAAAAATCAATCAGTACTACGGTTCCTCGCATACCTTGCGGGGCGTGTCGCTGGAGCTGGAGCGCGGCAAGTGCATGGCGCTGTTGGGCCGCAATGGCGTGGGCAAGACCACGCTGTTGAAGTGCCTGATGGGCGTGTTGCCGGTGTCGGCGGGCAGCGTGAAGCTGGAGGGGCGCGACATCACGCGCATGGCGCCGCACCAGCGGGCGCGCGCCGGCATCGCCTACGTGCCGCAGGGCCGGGAGATCTTCGCGCGCTTGACGGTGGAGGAGAACCTGTTGATGGGGCTCGCCACGCACAGTGGCAAGAAGGCGAGTGTGATCAAGGGCGAGGTGTATGAGCTGTTCCCGGTGCTGAAGGATATGCTGCACCGGCGCGGCGGCGATCTGTCCGGCGGCCAGCAGCAGCAATTGGCGATCGCGCGGGCTTTGCTGGCGGAGCCGAAGTTGATCATTCTCGACGAGCCGACCGAGGGTATTCAGCCGTCGATCATCAAGGACATCGGCAACGTGATCCGGCTGCTGCGCCAGCGCGGCGACATGGCGATTCTGCTGTGCGAGCAGTATTTCGATTTCGCGTACGAGTTGGCGGACCAGTTCATGGTGCTGTCGCGCGGCGAGGTCGTGGCCTCCGGCGCGCAGGCGACGATGAACGATCCGGACGTCAAGCGCCATCTGGCGGTGTAATTTTTAACCCGGTACGGCGGGGTCGGACCCAACGGGTCCGACCCCAGGGATCAGCGCCGTGCGGGTTCGAAATGGGTATCACCTCGACAGCAAATACGCCGCCATATCGCGTGCGTCCGATTCGGTCACGTCCATCGCCGGCATCGCCGTTTGCGGATTGATTTGTCGCGGATCGCGTATCCACCGCGCCAGGTTGGCGGCGCTGTTGGGAAGGTGCCCGGCGATGTACTTGCGTGCCGCCAGATCCTTGAGCGGCGGGCCGACGAAGGTGTCCGGACCGGTCACGCCCGGAATCACATGGCACGCGTTGCAGCCATATTGGCTCAGCGCGAGCCGTCCGCGCGCGGCGTCGGCGTGGCCGCGCTCCGGCCGTGGCGCGCGCGGCTGCGCGCCGGCCTGTTTGGTCACCTCCGCATAGGCCTGCGGCGATAGCTCCGGCAGCGCGACCAGAAATCCGACCACCGCCCACAAATCCTCGTCGGCCAGATGGAATTCCCACGCCGGCATGCCGCTCATCTTGATGCCGTGGCGGGTAATCCAATACAGCTCATTCGGACGCCAGCGGCGCGAGGCGTCGGCCAGAGGCCCCGGCACCGGCTGCATGCTTTTGCCGATGTCGTCCTGGGCGACACCTGGCGCGCCATGGCAGACGACGCAGTTGTCACGATATAGTCCGGCCCCGCGCAGCAAGGCCGGCGACGACACCACGCCGGTCGATGCCGCCCGCGTCTTGGCCTGTACCACGTACGCCGGCGTTTGAACGTCCCGCGCGTGGTGTTGTACCGATTCGCGCATGCCCTGTTCGAGCACGGTGTGCACCGGCTGGAAGTGCAGCTTGGTCGAGGAGATGTCGTAATAGCCGCCGAAAAAAACCACCGCCCCGACGGCGGCGCCCAGCGCCCCCAGCGTAGCCAACGTGGCGGCGACGGAGATCAAAACGAGTCGTCGGCGGTGCATCGTCATCGTTCGATCCCTTCGCCGAACGGGCCGACAGCGCCCGTACTGGCTGGTGTTCTGTTGAAAATAGCGAAATGATATGTTTCTTGTATTATAGCCATTCGACAGGCTTGAGCAGGTTCCAATCGTGCGCGTCCTTCACCTCTCCCTACTGGCCTTGTTGGCCACGTTGGCCGCTTGCGACACCGGCGAGCAGGCGCGTTCGCCCGTGCCGGGCACCGACGCGGGGCGCGGCAAACTGCTGCTGGCGCAGTACCAATGCGGGTCCTGCCACCAGATACCCGGCGTGGCGGCCGCGCGCGGCACGCTCGGCCCGGCGCTGGAAAGTTATGGCCGGCGCAGTTATATCGCCGGCCAGATTCCCAATCATCCCGACGCGCTGGCGCGCTGGATCGTCGATCCGGCGTCCATGAAGCCCGGCACCGCGATGCCGGCCATGGGCGTGTCGGCCGCCGACGCCCGCGACATGGCGGCTTACTTGTACGCGTTGCCATGAGCGCGGACATGAGCGCCACCGCGTGGCTGCAATCGGCCCTGCACCCCGCCGGGCCGGATGCCGCCGTCATCGCGCAGCTGACGTGGGTGCTGTTCATCGGCGGCACGCTGCTGTTTATCGGTGTGATGGTCTTGTGCGCGTTGAGCCTTCGCGGTGGCCGTACGGTGCGGCCGATGGCCTGGATCGTTGGCGGCGGTGTGCTGCTGCCACTGGTGCTGCTGTCGGCGTTGCTGGTGTTCGGCACCTGGCGCAGCGCCCAATTGAGCCGGCCGACATCCCAGCACGCGATCAAGATTTCGGTGATAGCGCACATGTGGTGGTGGGAGGTGCGCTACACCGATCCTGCCGGCAGCCAGGACATTGTGCTGGCCAACGAGATCCGCGTGCCGCTCGGACAGCCGGTATATCTGGGGTTGAGCAGCGCCGACGTGATACACAGCTTCTGGGTGCCGGCGCTGGCGGGCAAGGTGGACATGGTGCCGGGCCGCGTGCACGGCATGACGCTGCAGGCGGATCGCGCCGGCGTGTATCGCGCGCAGTGCGCCGAATACTGCGGCGAGCAGCACGCGCGCATGGCCTTGCACGTCGTCGCGCAGTCGCCGTCCGAATTTACCGCCTGGCTGGCGGCGCAGGCGCGGCCGGCCGGAATCGTGGTGCACGGGGGCGAGGTCGAACAAGGGCGGCGCGCCTTCGACGAACAGCGTTGCGCCGCTTGCCATACGATACGTGCGGGGACAACGACGGACAACGGTGGCGCCGCTTTGGGCCCGGACCTGACGCACGTCGGCAGCCGCCTGTATCTGGGCGCAGGCACCTTGCGCAACGGGCAGGGCGCTCTGGCGGCGTGGATCGCCGACCCGCACGTCGCCAAGCCGGGTGTGCGCATGCCCGCCAGCGCCGACATGGACGGCGCCACCCTGCGCGCGCTGGCCGCATATCTGGAGCAGCTCAAATGACGGTGGTACGCGACGATCTCCCCAGCTCCCTGCCACGGCCGGCGGGGGAGCTCGAGCAACTTGAACGGGTTTGGCGCACGCCGCGCGGGCTGGCTTTCCTCACCACGGTCAACAACACCAATATCGGGCTGCTGTACATCGGCACCGCGCTGCTGTTCTTCATCCTCGCCGGCATCCTGGGACTGATGATCAGGGCGCAGCTGGCGGTGCCCGAGAACGCGCTGCTCAGCGCCGGCACCTACAACCAGGTGTTCACCATGCACGGCACGGTGATGATGTTCCTGTTCGCGATACCGGTGGTCGAGGCGATCGCCGTGTTCCTGTTGCCCGGCATGCTGGGCGCGCGCGACCTGCCGTTCCCGCGCCTGTCGGCCTACGCGTTCTGGGCCTACGCGGTGGGCGGCATCGGCTTTTTCCTCAGCCTGTTCTGGGGACTGGCGCCGGACGGCGGCTGGTTCATGTATCCGCCGTTGACGGGCAAGGAGTATTCGCCCGGCCTGAACGCCGATTTCTGGCTGCTGGGCATAGGCTTCATCGAGATTTCGGCGATCGCCGGCGCCATCGAGCTGATAGTCGGCATACTGTTTACGCGCGCGCCGGGCATGACCTTGGGCCGCATGCCGGTGTACGCGTGGGCCATGCTGGTGGTGGCCGTGATGATCGTGTTCGCGTTCCCGGCGGTGATCGCCGGCACCACGTTGCTTGAGCTGGAGCGCGCCTACGACTGGCCGTTCTTCATTCCGGCGCGCGGCGGCGACCCGCTGCTGTGGCAGCACCTGTTCTGGTTCTTCGGCCACCCCGAGGTGTATATCATCTTCCTGCCGGCGGCGGGCATGGTCTCGACGATGATCCCGGCGCTGGCCGGCACGCCGCTGGTGGGGCACCGCTCGATCGTCGCCGCGCTGGTGGCGGTTGGCTTCTTCAGTTTCGCGCTATGGGCGCATCATATGTTCACCGCCGGTCTGGGACTGCTGGAAACAAGTCTGGTGTCGGCGGCCAGCATGGCGGTGGCGATACCGACCGGCGTGCAGGTGTTCGCGTGGATCGCCACGCTGTGGCGCGGCCGGGTGCGCATCAACGCGCCGACCCTGTTCCTGCTCGGCTTCATGTTCATCTTCGTGCTGGGCGGCCTGACCGGCGTGATGGTGGCGGTGCTGCCGTTCGACTGGCAGGTGCACGACACTTATTTCATCGTCGCGCACCTGCACTATGTGCTGATCGGCGGCCTGGTGTTTCCGATGTTCGCGGCGCTGTATTACTGGATGCCGCTGGTGAACGGCAACCGCATGTCGGAGCCGGTCGCGCGCTGGGTGTTCGGGCTGATGTTCGGCGGGATGAACCTGGCGTTCTTCCCGATGCATATCACCGGTTTGCTGGGCATGCCGCGCCGGGTGTACACCTACTCGCCGGAGATGGGGTGGGATCTTCTGAATCTGTTGTCGAGCGTGGGCGCCTTCGCGCTGGCGCTGGGCGTGCTGGTGTTTATCGTCGACGCGGTGCGCACGCTGCGCCGGCCGGAGCGCGAGCATGGCAATCCGTGGCGCGCGTCCACGCTCGAATGGCTGCCGGCCGACGATTACGCCACGCGCAGCATTCCGCAGGTGGAGTCGCGCGAGCCGCTGTGGGATCGTCCGCAACTGGCGCAAGAGGTGGAAGAGGGCGCGCACTGGCTGCCGGGCACCGCGACCGGGCGGCGCGAGTCCATCGTCACCAGCCCGGTGGACGCGCGCCCGCTGTATTTGCTGGTGCTGCCGGGCGACAGCTGGTGGCCGTTCGCCGCCGCCGTCGGCACGGCCGGCTTCTTCCTGCTGTTGACGATCAAAATGACCTTGGTCGCTTGGGCCTGCGGGATCGTGGCGGTGGCCTCGGTGCTGGCGTGGATGTGGCAGTCCGACAGGCCGCCGGCGCAGCGCACCGCCAAGGTGTCGGACCACGTCGCGCTGCCGGTCGGCGTCACCGGCACGGCCTCGCATTCGTGGTGGGGGACCGTCATCATGCTGGTGGTGGACGGCACCATCTTCGCCTCCTTCCTGTTCGCCCATATCCACATATCGATGCGGCTGGAGGTCTGTCCGCCGCCGGGCAGCCGCCTGCCCGAACCGTTTTGGCCGCTGTTGTCGTGCGGCCTGCTGCTGGCAGGGTCGCTGCTGATCGAATGGACCCGGCGCAGCGCGGCGTCGCCGGCCAGGCAGGGCCGGGGGCAGGGTTGGCAGCGGCTGGCGATCGCGCTGGCGTTGACGTGCATGTTGGCCTCCTTCGGACTCGATCTGCGCGGCCAGATGTTGGCGGGGCTTGATCCCACATCCCATGCCTGGGGCGCGACCGTGGCGGCGATGCTGGCCTATCAGGGCTTGCACGCGGTGTTGTTGTTCATCCTCGCGTGCTATCTGTTGGCCCGCTCATGGACCGGCAGGTTGACGCCGTCCGGCCGCGCGACGCTGGACAACTGCGCGCTGGTGTGGCACTACGCCACCCTGCAAGGGTTCGTTATCGCGGCGGCGGTGCAGTGGTTGCCCAAGTTGATGGAGTGATCATGCGCACCCAGGACCGGCTTTTCAGCAAAATGACACTAGCGGTGGCCCCGCTGCTAGTTTGGGCGGCACACTTCTTTTTTTGCTATGCGTGGACGGCGGCTGCCTGCCAGCGCGGTGGCGATCCCGCCATGGTGCTGGGCGTGGCGTCGGTGCTGGCGTTGGGCGCGTCGGCGCTGCTGCTGGCGCGCGCGTTGCGGCGGGTATGTCGCGCACCGCAGCCTGTGCGTCTGATCGTCTGGATCCATTTCGCGTCGGCGGCGCTGGCGCTGGCGGCCATTCTGTGGACCTGCGTGCCGATGCTGATGCTGGAGATGTGCACCGGGCCGTGAGCCGGTAGGTGTTTACTCAGGCCGCCGGCGGGGCAAAGCTTTGTGACAAAGCGCGTATCTTTTCTGTTAAATATTGTGCTACATTGCCTTGTTTTCTTTTCCGAGCGGCGCCAGCGCCGCGTCGTCACATGCAAGCAAAGCATTCGCTGTACGCGTTCCTGTTGTTGATGTTCGCGCTGTTCGCACTGTATTTTTATTCCAGCTTTCCTCGGTACACGGGAGCGGCGGCGGCTCATCGGCCGGCGGACGCCTGGTTGGCCAATCCCCGCGCGATTCGTCATGCGCCATCCAGCGATCCGGCGGAAGCGGATCTTCCCGCCGCAGGAGCGGGTGTGCCGCTGGCGGCTCAAATCGATCTTCTGATATCCACCGGGTCGCCGGCCGATGCGCTGCGTGCTTACTGGCTGGTGCAGGCCTGCGTCGATATCGCGGAAAAGGGCACGCTGCTGAAGGAGGACGCGCAAAGCCAAACGCATTTGCGTGGTTTGACCGACGAGGAGTACCGGGCGCAGACAGCGCTTTGCGCCGGGATGACGGAGCGCATCAAGATGTCGCGTCTTGACCATATTGCGATCGCTGCCAGGGCGGGGGTGGGCGGCGCGGACGACGCGTTCCTGCGTGCCGGTCCTTTCGGCGACCGCGGCGCGCTGAAGACGCGGCCTGGCGATCCGTTGGTGAAGGCGTGGCGTGTCGAGGCCGAGCAGCTGCTGACGGCGCACGCCGAGGCGGGCGACATGTTAAGCATGCTGACACTGATGCAGGAATACAGCGGCCATGGGGAGACGCTGGACGCCGATCCGGCGCTTGCGCTGCGCTACACTTATGCGGTGAGCGAAATCTTCGATCGCATGTTGAGTCGGAGCGACCCGAAGTTCCCCAATCCGTACAAGGCGGAGGTGGAGCGGGCTTT
Organism: Burkholderia sp. LMU1-1-1.1; assembly: GCF_040675865.1. Lineage (NCBI taxonomy): Bacteria > Pseudomonadati > Pseudomonadota > Betaproteobacteria > Burkholderiales > Burkholderiaceae > Burkholderia > Burkholderia sp. LMU1-1-1.1. The sequence goes on from NZ_JBEGHG010000002.1 coordinate 115,383, forward strand.
GAGGGGGGAGCTGTCGACGGAGCAGGTGACCACGGCGATCGCCGCCGGCAAGGACATGGCGGAGAAGGCTGCGGAGCTGCAGGCGAAGAATCGCGCGGACGCGGGCCGGTGACAGCCGCGCAACTGCTCGGATAAGGCCCCGGACGATGAGCAAGAAAAATACTTCAAGTGATGTCGGTGCCGAATTGCTGGCGGGTTGGCTGGCAGCGCGTTCGATCGCGCGCGGCCTGCCATTGCCCGTTCCCGAAAGGGGCGGACTGCGCGTCGACACGGGATCGGCCATCGAAGTGAGACGCTATGTGTTCGCGGGGCCATCGCCGGAAATACGCGAGCTGGCCATGTCGATCACGACTCCGCGCATCTTCATTAAAATGCTCGGGTCTGCGGAACGCCTGTTGGAACTCGTGGCGCCCATGTGGCAATTGCAGCCAGGCGCCTATGTGATGATCCACGACGGCAGAGCGGATGCGCGGCCAGCCTTGTCCCTCGGATATCGGCTGGAACTGGCCACCGAAGGCTTTGTTACCTTGGCGCGCATTGTTACCGCTGATGGCGACTTGGCCGCCAGCGGCTACGCGGCCGAATATGGCGGGATGTTCATCTTTGACCGCATCATCGTCGAGGAGGCGCATCAGCGGCGGGGGCTGGGGAGGGCGATGATGGCGGCGCTGGGTTCCGCGCAACGCTCGGGCGCCGCGCGGCGCGTGCTTGTGGCAACCGACGCCGGTCGCGCGCTGTATTCGACGCTGGGCTGGACTGCTATTTCTCCTTATTCCACGGTGGTGATTTAGTGCCGGTGTCCTGCATTGGATAAATAGTTACGTCCATAGCGCATTCTAGATTGTATGGCGGATTATGGCGCCCTCACGAGCGCTCCAGCTCCTCTTTGCGGCCGCCGGCGCGCAGTTTGCTCAGGGCGACGGCGGCCGCCGAGGTGCGCGTCTCGACGCCAAGCTTCACGAACACGTGCTCCAGGTGCTTGTTGATGGTGCGCGGACTGGTGCCAAGGATCTCGCCGATATCGCGGTTGGTCTTGCCCTTGATGAGCCAATTGAGCACCTCCGATTCGCGCTGCGTCAGTTTGAACGCAGCCATCAGCTTTTCGATTTGCGCCACGTCTGATTCCTCGCGCAGCACGATCATCCATTGTTCGTCCTCGCTATATTCCGCCGCCGAGAAAATCAGCCGGCGGCTGCCGCGCGCCAGCGTCAACGGCGGATGCGACTGGCCCTGGCTGTGCGCGTTCTGCGTCGCCGTCAGCCACGTGGTCAGCTCCGAGTCGACCAGATACCCCTGCATCAAGGTGCGCGCCAGCGGCGTTTGCCAGACGATTTTGCCGTCGCGCGGCGACATCGCGATGACCGCGTTGCCGAAGGCGTCGAGCGCGCTACGGGCCTGGTCCATCAGGCGCGCCGTCTGCATGTGGGCGGCGATCCTGGCCAGCACCTCGCCGGTGCGCAGCGGCTTGGTCACGTAGTCGTTGCCGCCGGCCTCGAAGGCCGCCACCACATGCTCGGCCTCCGTCAGTCCGGTCATGAACACCACCGGAATGTGACGCGTGGCCAGATTGGCTTTCAGCCGGCGGCACGCTTCAAAACCGTCCATGCCAGGCATGATGGCGTCCAGCAGGATGATGTCCGGCTGCGCTTCGGCGGCACGCTGCAGCGCCGCTTCGCCGTTGTTCGCCACCAGCACGGTGAAGCCCGATTCGTCCAGCGCGTCGTGTAGCACGGCGAGGTTTTCCGGTACGTCGTCGACCACCAGCACCAGATTGCCGCGTGCGGGTTCAATGTTGAAGTTCATCGGTCTTATTCTTTCGCACAAAGTCGGCCATCGCATCCAGCTGGAAGCGCTTGGCAAAATCACGCATGGTGTGGGTGAAGCGGGAGTGCCGCGCATCGATGGCGTCGATCTCGTCGAGTTTGGCCTGGATGCCGCGCACGTAGCCGATGCGTATCAGTTCCTCCAGCGCCGTCATTTGCGCGGCCGGCGGCAGCGTCATGGCCTCGCTGCCGGCGGCGGCGGGCATCTCGCTGCTGATCGTCTCCGCGCGCGCCTGCGTGATCCATTCCAGCGCGAGCCGGCGGCCGATCCAGTCCAGCAGTTCGCCCACGTTGACCGGTTTGATGATGAAGTCCGCCGCCGTGATGCCGGCCGGGTTTTCCATGCCCTTGTCGAAGGCGTTGGCCGAGACGATGGCGATCGGCACCTGCGACAACTGCCGGCGGCGCAGGATGTAGCTGGCTTCCCAGCCATCCATGCCCGGCATGGCCAGGTCCATCAAAATCAGGTCCGGCCGGAACGAGGCATGCAGGTCGAGGCATTCGAGGCCCGACGCGGCCTGCGCGATCTCGAACCCCAGCGGCGACAGGATGTTGAGCAGCAGTTCGCGGTCGACCCGTTCGTTGTCGACCACGAGAATGCGCCGGCGCGGGCCGCGATAGCCGCTGCGTTGCTGCGCCGGCGCCTCCAGTTCCCTCAGCTCCTTGCCGGTGACGTGCACGCTGGGCAGGAACAGCCGGATGTGGAACAAGCTGCCCTGCGACGGCGCGCTGCGGATCTTCATTTCGCCGCCCATCAGCTGCGTCAGCATTTTGCTGATCGGCAGGCCGAGGCCCGTGCCGCTGGCGTTGGCGTGCGCGCTGGCGCTGCCGCGCGTGAACGGCTCGAAGATGTGGTCCAGTTCCTCCTTCAGGATGCCGGGGCCGGAGTCCTCGATCTCGAACGAGGCGATCTCGCGCGCGTACTTCAGCCGCAGCACGACGCCGCCCTCGCTGGTGAACTTGACGGCGTTGCCGAGGATGTTGATGAGGATCTGGCCCAGGCGTTTGCGGTCGGCGCGCACGATGCGCGGCAGCGCGCCGGTCAGCTCGTAGCGGAACGTCAGGCCCTTGTTGGCCGCCTGCAGTTCGAACATGCGCACCAGCTGCCCGATGAAGTCCGGGAAGTTGACCTCCTTGGTGTCGAAGGTCAGCTTGCCGCCCTCGATGCGGGCGATATCGAGCGTGCCTTCGATCAGCGACAGCAAGTGCTCGCCGCTGCTGCGGATCACGCGGATGGCCTGCTGGCGGTGCTCGGGGATCGACGGATCGTTGTCGAGCAGCTGCGCGTAGCCGAGTATCGAATTCAAGGGCGTCCGGATCTCGTGGCTGATGCCGGCGATGTAGCGGCTCTTGGCCTGGTTGGCCAGGTCGGCGGTCTTCTTGGCTTGCTGCAGCTGGGCGTCTGTCTGGCTGTGCAGCTCGATCTCGCGCGTCAGCAGGCCGGTTTGGCGGTTCGATTCCTCCTGTGCCACGCGGCGGCTTTCGCTGGTCAGCACCAGCCACCAGGCGACGATGCCGCTGGTAATCAGCAGCGCGGCGAAGATCTTGAAGAACATCAGCCGCAGTTGCGGCAGCAGCGCGGCGTCGCCGGCCGGCAGCACCGATTGCTCGTGGTAGTAGATCAAGCCGAGCAGGGCGCCGAGGAACAGCACCGTGACGATCATCAGCAGCAGGTAGTGTCCCAGGCCGCTGCTTAGATAGCGCCACAGCGATTTGGGCAGCAGCGCCTGCATCGCCTGCTGCCACTGCGCCGACACTTTCGCGTGCGGCTTGCAGACGTCGTTGCAGCGCGCGTCCAGGCAGCAGCACAGCGAGCAGATCGAACCCTGGTAGGCCGGGCAGTGCGCCATGTCCTCGGCCTCGTATTCCTTCTCGCAGATCACGCAGGTCTTTTGCACCACGCCGGGCTGGCGGGCGATATAGTATTTGCCGTTGGTGGCGATCGCGATCAGCGGCGCCGCCACCAGCGCCGTGAGCAGCGCGATGAAGGCGGAGAAGGCCTGCGCCTGGTGGCCGAACACGCCCATGAAGGCGGCCACCGACAGCGCCGACGCCAGCACCATGGCGCCGACGCCGACCGGGTTGATGTCGTACAGGTAGGCGCGCCGGAACTCGATGCCCTTGGGGCTCAGGCCCAGCGGCTTGTTGATCACCAGGTCGGCCACCACCGCCGTGATCCACGAGATGGCGATGCACGAGTACAGCCCGAGCACCTGGTCGAGCGCCTGGAACACGTCGAGCTCCATCAGCAGCACGGCGATCAGCGCGTTGAACACCGCCCACACCACGCGCCCCGGGTGGCTGTGCGTCAGCCGCGCGAAGAAGTTCGACCACGCCAGCGAGCCGGCGTAGGCGTTGGTCATGTTGATCTTGACCTGCGAGATGACCACCAGCAGCGCGGTCGCCAGCAGCGCCCAGCGCGGGTCGGCGAACACCTGGCCATAGCCGGCCAGGTACATATGCGTCGGGTTGACGGCCAGGTCGAGGGGCACGGCGCTGCTGATGGCCAGGAAGGCCAGCAGCGCGCCGCCCAGCATCTTGACGATGCCCAGCAGGATCCAGCCCGGCCCCGCGACCAGCACGCCCAGGTGCCAGCGCACGCGGTTTTCGGCGGTCTTGGGCGGCATGAAACGCAGGAAGTCGACCTGCTCGCCGATCTGCGTGATCAGCGCCACGCCGACGGCGGTGGCGGCGCCGAACATCAGCACATTGAACTGCCCGTTCTGGCCGGAGCGGCCGGCGTAGTCCATCAGCTGCGGCAGCAATTCCGGCTGCTTGTGCAGGATGGCGACGAAGGGCAGGGCCATCAGCACCAGCCATACGGGTTGCGTGAGCATCTGGATGCGGCTGATCAGGGTCACGCCGTGCGTCACCAGCGGGATGACCGCCAGCGCGCTGACCATGTAGCCGAGGTAGAGCGGCAGGCCGAAATACAGTTCGAGCGCGTAGGCCATGATGGCCGCCTCCAGCGCGAACAGGATGAACGTGAACGAGGCGTAGACGAAGGAGGAGATGGTCGAGCCGATGTAGCCGAAGCCGGCGCCGCGCGTGAGCAGGTCCATGTCGACGCCGTATTTGGCGGCGTAGTAGCTGATCGGCAGGCCGGTGAGGAAGATGATCAGGCCGACGGCCATGATGGCCCACAGCGCGTTGATGAACCCGTAGTTGACGGTGATGGTGCCGCCGATCGCCTCGAGCACCAGGAAGGAGATGGCGCCGAAGGCCGTGTTGGAGACGCGGAACACCGACCATTTGCGGAACGAGCGCGGCGTGTAGCGCAGCGCGTAATCCTCGATCGTCTCGTTGGCCACCCAGGTGTTGTAGTCGCGCCGGATCTTGACGATGCGCTGGGGCGGTTCGGTCTCTGCCGCGGTGGTGCTCATGTGCTCCCTGTCTGGCTTATCGTTATGTTCTGCTGATTTTCAAGCAAGAAATATGCCGATAAACAAACTTGGAAACACAAACCTGGAAACGCGCGGCGGCGGGGGCGGTGCGCCATCGCGGTGCGTCCGCCGCCGGTCGCACCATTGTGGTGCCTGGCGCTAGCGGTGCCGAGCGTTGTTGAGCTTGTCGAGCAGGCGGGCCAGCTCATCCTGCATGGCTGGGGATAGATTGGTGAACTGGCAGCCGATCTGCACCTGTTCGCCCAGCAGGAAGGAGCGGAAGGTGCGCGACAGGCGCACCTCGAGGTCGGCGATCATGACCGAATCGGGGCCGAGCTCGAGCCGCACGCGCTGCAGTTTGCGCCCCACGTGCAGGCCGACGCAGTCGCGCGGCGGCGCGCGCATGCCGACGCCGCCCGACGAGAAGTCGTACAGCTGCAACTCGTACGGCTTGCCGTTCAACACGAACGAGGCCATGTAGTAGATGCCCAGCGGCGTCTCCAGCCGGGTCGAGGCGCGCCGGTTCAGCACCAGGCACTTGAGCGGGAAGCCCAGCGGGATCAGGGTCGGCACGCCGGGCTGGCAGGCCCAGTCCTCGGACGTCAGCTTGAACTGGATCTTCGCCGAGCGCAGCCAGGCGACAAAGGTCGCCTCGCCGGGCGGCAGGAACTCGCCCTCGTTCAGTTCGAGCACGAAGTGCGGGTTTTCCGGGTCCACCGAGCGGATGCGCGCCATCACCACGTTGGTGGTGCTGGCCGGGTAGATCGAGACCGGGTCGCCGTTGTCGGCGAGCAGGGTCAGCGAGTCGCCGATGTCATGTTCATCGGTCATGTCATGCGGCTTCGAACCCGCCGGTATGGGCTCCACAGCGTCTTTTAGGCTGGGCGGGCCGCGGCGAATTTCATTGGGTATTGGATCGTTCACGACGGCATATCTCTTTGATTGTGACTTCAGCAATGCGAGGTCGGTTCGAACAGTTTACAAGTTATTCGCGCGCTTGGCTTGCTAAATAGCAATAACCGGCGAGAATATTTCGCGGAATGTGCGGTTTGATCCACGCGCGGGCCGGGGACGCGCCGTCGGCGACCCCGGCCGCCGCTTAAAACTGCTCTTCGGGACGCAGGTAGCGCCATTGGCCGACCGGCAGGTCGCCCAGTTTGACCTTGCCGATGCGTACCCTTTTCAAACCGATAACTTTCAGGCCGACCATGTCGCACATGCGGCGGATCTGGCGCTTCTTGCCCTCGCGCAGGGTGAAGCTGAGCTGGTCGTCGTTTTGCCAGCGCACCTTGGCCGGCAGCAGCGGCTTGCCGTCCATCCACAGGCCGTGGTTGAGTTTTTTCAGGTCGCTGTCGGGCAGCTTGCCCGGCTTGGTGTACTCGACGCGCACCAGGTATTCCTTGTCGACGCTGGTGGTCTCGCCGATCAGGTGCTTGGCCACGCGGCCGTCCTGGGTCAGCACCAGCAGGCCGACCGAATCGATGTCGAGCCGGCCGGCCGGCACCAGCGAGCGCAGCTGGGTGGGGTGGAACAGTTCCGGCGACGGATCGTCCGGCCAGCGGTTCTCCGGCTTGACCAGCACCACGGCCGGCTGGTAGCCGTCCTCGGCCTGGCCGCTGACGTAGCCCATCGGCTTGTTGATCAGCACCGTCACCCGCTTCGACTGCTCGGCGGCGGCCTGGCGCTCGACGGTGACCTTCTGGCTCGGGTACACCTTGCTGCCGAGCTCGGAGACGACCTGGCCGTCGACCCGGACCCAGCCGCGCGCTATCCACTCGTCGGCCTCGCGGCGCGAGCACAGGCCCAGTTCGGACATGCGTTTGGACAGCCGTAATAATTCTTCTGACATGATGCTTTTCTATAGTAAGGGGAGGTTAAGGCCGATCTATACCTTGATCGCCTCGAGCAGGTCGGTTTCCAGCTGCAGCTGGCTGCGCGCGTTGCCCAGCGCCGGCCCGTCGATCAGGAACACGTCCTCGACCCGCTCGCCCAGGGTCATGACCTTGGCCGTGTGCAGGTTGAGGCGGTACTTGGCCAGCACGTTGGCGATCGAATACAGCAGGCCGGTGCGGTCGTTGGCCGCGATCGACAGCAGGTAGTACTGGCCCCGTTCGTCCGGGCGCAGGTCCACCGTCGGCTGCATCGGGAAGGTGCGCGACAGGCGCGACAGCCGGCCCTTGCCGGGCGCCGACAGCGGCTCCGGATGGGTCAGCACGCCGCACAGCTCGTGCTCGATCAGGTTGATGATGTCGCGGTAGCTCTTGGCGAAGTTCTGCTCGGTCACCAGGAAGGTGTCGAGCGCGTAGCCGTGGCGCGTGGTGTGGATCTTGGCGTCGAGGATGCTGAAGTTCTTGCGGTCGAAATAGCTGCAGATGCGCGCGAACAGGTCGGGCTGGTCGCGGATGTAGACGGCCACCTGCAAGCCCTCGCCAATCGGCGCCAGGCGGCACTTGACGATCGGCTTGTCGCTGGTGAAGCGGTCGTACAGCGCGCGCGTCTGCCAAGCGATGTCGGAGGCGTCGTGGCGCAGGAAGTAGGCGACGTCGAGCTGGCGCCAGAAGGCCTCGTGCGCGTCCGGCCCCAGGCCGTACAGGCGCAGCGTGGCCAGCGCCTCCTGCTGGCGGTTCTTCAGTTCGTGGTCGGCGCTGTGCGGCTCGCCGCCCAGCACGCGCAAGGTGATGCGGTACAGGTCCTCGAGCAGCTTGGCCTTCCAGGCGTTCCACACCTTCGGGCTGGTGCCGCGGATGTCGGCCACCGTCAGCAGGTACAGCGCCGTCAGGTGGCGCTCGTCGCCGACCGTCTTGGCGAAGGCGGCGATGACGTCCGGGTCCGACAGGTCCTGCTTCTGCGCCACCTGCGACATGGCCAGGTGCTGCTCGACCAGGAACACCACCAGGTCGGTGTCCTCGGCGCTCATGCCGTGCTCGACGCAGAACTGCTCGGCGTCGACCGTGCCCAGCTTGGAGTGGTCGCCGCCGCGTCCCTTGGCGATGTCGTGGAACAGCGCGCCCAGGTACAGCAGCCACGGCTGCGCGAAGTTGGCCATCAGCTGGCTGCAGAATGGGTACTCGTGCGCGTGTTCGGCCATCGTGAAGCGGCGCATGTTGCGCACCACCATCAGGATGTGCTGGTCGACCGTGTAGACGTGGAACAGGTCGTGCTGCATCTGGCCGACGATCTTGCGGAAGTTCGGCAGATAGCGGCCCAGGATCGACAAATCGTTCATGCGGCGCAGCGCGTGGATGATGCCCTGCGGCGCCTGCAGGATGCGCAGGAACAGCGCGCGGTTGGTCGGATCGGCGCGGAACGCGGTGTCGATCAGGAAGCGATCGTGCCACAGCGCGCGCATGGTGCGCGAGGTCATGCCCTTGAGCGAGGGCCGCTCGGTCATCAGCACGAAGATTTCGAGGATGGCCGACGGCTGCCGGGCGAAGGTGTCGTCCTCGCGCATGTCGATCAGGCCGTTCAAATCGTTGAAGCGCTCGTTGATCGGCACGGCCAGCTCTTCCTGCGGGAACAGCCGTTCCTCGATGTTTTGCAGCAGGATGGTGTTGAGCTGGGTGACGGTCTTGGCGGCCCAGTAGTAGCGCTGCATCAGGTATTCGCTGGCGCGGCGCATGCCGGGGCCGCTGCCGGTGGCCTGCAAGCCCAGCGACTCGGCGATGGCGGTCTGGATGTCGAACACCAGCCGGTCCTCGCGCCGGCCGGCGTGCAGGTGCAGGCGCACACGGATGTCCTTGAAGGCGCGCTCCTTCTCCATCAGCTGCTTGGCCTCGGTCTGCGTGATCAGGCCGCTGGTGGCCAAGGTGCGCCACGAGTTGGCCAGGCCGGCGGCCTTGACCAGCCACAGGATCACCTGCAGGTCGCGCAGGCCGCCCGGGCTTTCTTTGCAGTTCGGCTCGAGGCTGAAGGCGGTGTCCTCGTACTTGGCGTGGCGCTGGCGCATCTCCAGCAGCTTGGCGTGGTAGAAGGCGCGTGGGTCCATCGCGGCGTCGTAGCGGCGTTGCAGCTGTTCGAACAATTGCTCGTCGCCGCAAATCACGCGCGCCTCGAGCAGGCTGGTTTGCACGGTGATGTCGGCGGCCGACTCGGTCAGGCATTCGTCGACGGTTCGGATGCTGTGGCCGATCTCCAGGCCCAGGTCCCACAACAGCTGCACCAGTTCTTCCAGCTTGGCGGTGGTGGGGGCGTCGGGCGCCTCCTCGAGCAGGATCAGCAGGTCGACGTCGGAGTAGGGGAACAGCTCGCCCCGGCCGTAGCCGCCGACGCCGATCAGCGCCGTGTTGGCCGGCAGGCGCGCCTCGTGCCAGGCCGTCGTCAATACCGCGTCGACGCTCTGGCGCAGGCTGCGCAGCAGCTTTTCCGGCATGCCGTCGGCCTGGAAGCTGGCGATGACGCTCTGGCGTTCGGCCTTGAGCTGGCGCTTGAGCTGCTCGCGCAGCTCGTTCTTCATGACGGCCGCCGACATGCGCGCTTACGCCGCTTCGGCAGGTGCGGCCGAAGCGGCGCCAGTGATAAACGCCGGCGGCGGCGGGCTGCCGGCCGACAGCGTCAACACTTCATAGCCGGTCTCGGTGACCAGGATCGTGTGTTCCCATTGCGCCGACAGGCTGCGGTCCTTGGTTTTGATGGTCCAGCCGTCGCCCATTTCGCGGATTTCGCGCTTGCCGGCGTTGATCATAGGCTCGATGGTGAAGATCATGCCCGGTTTGAGCTCGTCGAGCGTGCCCGGACGGCCGTAGTGCAGCACTTGCGGCTCCTCGTGGAAGATCTTGCCGATGCCGTGGCCGCAGAACTCGCGCACCACGCTGTAGCCGGCCTTTTCGGCGTGCTGCTGGATGGCGTGGCCGATGTCGCCCAGGTGCGCGCCCGGCTTGACCTTGGCGATGCCCAGCCACATGCACTCGTAGGTGATGTCGGACAGGCGCTTGGTCATGATCGACGGCTCGCCGATCAGGAACATGCGGCTGTTGTCGCCGTGGTAACCATCCTTGATGACGGTGATGTCGAGGTTGACCGAGTCGCCGTTCTTGAGCACCTTGTCGCCCGGGATGCCGTGGCAGATGACATCGTTGACCGAGGTGCAGATCGCCTTGGGGTAGGGCGTGTAGCCGGGCGGGCAGTAGTTCAGCGGCGCCGGGATGGTGCCCTGGACGTTGACCATGTATTCGTGGCAGAGGCGATCCAGCTCGCCGGTGGTGACGCCGGCCTTGACGAAGGGGGTGATGTAGTCCAGCACTTCGGAGCCCAGGCGGCCGGCCACGCGCATGCCGGCGATATCTTCGGCGGATTTGATGGAGATAGACATAGAGGATCGCAATCAGCAAAGTAAACGGTAAAAACGCAGGCGGCGAGCGGACCTTGGTCCCTCGCGGCGTGCAGATATGCTGAAATTATAAACGACGCCGGGGGCGTCGCGTGCGGCAACGACCGGTCTGTGGTGGAATCGGTCCCGGCGCAGGTGGCTCAGGCCTGGGCGGCCTTGTCGGCGGCGGCGGCCGCAGCGCGGCGCTTGCGGCGCGCCGCGAAGCCTAGCAGGCCCAGCCCGCTCAGCAGCATGGCGTAGGTTTCCGGCTCCGGCACCGGGGTGACGGGCGGCACGCCCGGCGGCAGTGGCGGCGTCGTGATCGGACGCACGCTGCCGCCCGGGAAGATAGGCTGGTTGCCCGGCACCGGCGGGCCCGCGAAGGGCTGCTCGACCGTGCGTTCCTCGACCGGCGCCATCGCCATCGGCGCAGGCAGGAAGCCGGCGGTGCGCAGGTTGGGCACGTCTTCGACGATAGGGGCGTCAACCAGGCCAAGGTCGCTGTCGCCGACATGGTCGTTCCAGTTCGGCGGCGCCGCGGGCGCCGGTGGCGGCACCTGCGCCACGGCCGGGCGCGGACGCACGATGCGGCTGACGTTGCCGCAGATCTTAGGCACCAAAATGCAATGTTGGTCGACGCAGTAGACGGCGCCCGGTTCGCTGCGGCTGGCGGCCCACTTGCTGCGGGTGACGGTGTGGCAGACGGAGGCGGCGCCGAAGTGCATGTCGCGGATCTCGGCGTCGTAGTTGTATTTGCCGGTGATCGCGTCGCGCGTGATGCTCACGGTTTCGTCCGGATTACCGTAGGTGATGCGGTGTTTGAGCTTGACGCGGGTGCGTTCCGGGATGTCCGTGTAGCGGTCGATCGCGGCGTCGGTATTGCCCGTATACGGATTGGCGCCCGGCCGGTCCCAGGAGCAGCTGGGTTGTACGGTGGCCGCGGCCGCGAGGGTTATGGCAAACAGGGTAGACATTGAGACAATCTCCGAAACGCAACATTGCAATTTTAACAGATATTACAGGAAGGCAAGTGTCTTAATACTGCGGCACTAAACTTTTGCAAATGATATTACAAATTGCTTACTTTTCGCGTGATCCAGAACAATAAATTTCCGAATGTTACAATTTAACGTTTCGGGCGTTGTATTGCTGTCGGTATCTGACATTCTTTGTCCAGGGCAACAAGGACGGTTGGATGATTTTGCATGAGAACGATTTCAAATGTTGCTAGTAAATTCGCCGAGAAAAGCGTTTACTCGCGCTATTTGGGAGGAAAACCATGCACATCACATCCGTGTCGGTGGGCGCCTTGCTCGCCCATCTCCTTATCGCGGCCGCCTCGGCCGCAGCGCCGGCCCCGGCCGCGACTGAGTTGTGGGCGCCCGAGCCGGTCAAGGTGACGCCGGGTGACGGCGCCAAGCCGCCGTCGGACGCGATCGTGCTGTTTGACGGCACCGACCTGAGGGAATGGATTTCCACCGACGTCACACCTGTCGCGGCCAAATGGCCGGTGGTCGACGGGATCGTGAAAGTGCGCAGCGGTTCCGGCCACATCCAGACACGGCGCGATTTTCTCGACTACCAGCTGCACATCGAATGGCGCACGCCAGCCGATGTGGTCGGCGCCGGCCAGCATCGCGGCAACAGCGGTGTGTTCCTGGCCGCCACTGGTCCGGGATTGCGCGGGTACGAGCTGCAGGTGCTGGATTGCGCCGCGAACAAGACCTATGTCAACGGGCAGGCCGCCAGCATCTATAAACAGTTTGTTCCGCTGGTGAATGCCTGCCGCTCGAATGGTGAATGGCAAAGCTATGACATCCTGTGGACCGCGCCGCGCTTCCTGGCCGATGGCGCGTTGCAGAGGCCGGCGCGCGTGACGGTACTGCATAATGGGGTGCTGGCGCAATGGAACGTCGAGCTTAAAGGCGAAACGCTGTATGCGGGAACGCCCCGGTATTTCGCGCATGGACGTTCACCGATCCTGCTGCAGGACCATGGGGACAAGGGGCCGGGCGTGGAATTCAGAAATATCTGGATCAGGGAAGTCGATTGAACCGCCGGCCTCCCTCCATGCGCTGCATCGGTCCTTGCCGGCCGCTTGAACACCTGCTGGCGCGGCATCTCCGGACTTGCCTAAGTGGCTGTTTTCAGGGTAGAATCTCGGGTTGCTTGGATTTGACTTTCGGTTCAGGCAATAAAGTAGTCAATATTGTTTATTCATAAACGCGAATCCGATCGACAAGGGTGCCTCTATGGTGACTGATCGGATTCCAGACCCAACCCTGGAGTTAAATATGTCCGTAACGATGCGCGAAATGCTGGAAGCCGGTGTCCACTTTGGTCACCAAACCCGTTTCTGGAACCCAAAGATGGCACCGTTCATCTTCGGTCACCGCAACAAGATCCATATCATCAACTTGGAAAAGACGATGGGTATGTATCAAGAAGCGATGAAACACGTGAAGCAGGTTGCTTCGAACCGCGGCACCATCCTGATGGTCGGCACCAAGCGTCAAGCCCGCGAAATCATCGCTGCCGAAGCGGCACGCGCAGGCGTTCCTTTCGTCGATCAGCGTTGGCTCGGCGGCATGCTGACCAACTTCAAAACCATCAAGACCTCGATCAAGCGCCTGAAAGACATGGAAGCCCAGATCGAAGACGGTTCGGTTGAGAAGCTGTCGAAAAAAGAAGCGCTGATGTTCCAACGCGAAATGATCAAGCTGCAAAAATCGATCGGCGGTATCAAGGACATGGGCGGCGTTCCTGACGCCATCTTCGTCGTTGACGTTGGCTACCATAAAGGCGCCATCACCGAAGCCGCTAAACTGGGCATCCCGGTCATCGGCGTGGTCGACACCAACCACTCCCCAGAAGGCGTTCAGTACGTCATTCCAGGCAACGACGACTCGTCGAAAGCCATCACGCTGTACGCCCGTGGCGTTGCGGACGCGATCCTGGAAGGCCGTGCAGCCGCCGGTAACGAAGTGGTTGAAATGGTCAAAGCCGCAGCAGGCGACGAATTCGTCGAAGTGAACGAACAGGCTTAATTGTTCTGAGCGAGATGTAGGAAAAAGGGGTGGCCAACAGCTCCCCCTTTTTTTTAACGTAAATGGGTAGAGCAGGGCTCACCGGCCGCTCCCCTTCCACCGAATACCGAATACAGGAGAAACACTATGGCAGCGATTACTGCAGCAATGGTAGGCGAACTGCGCGCCAAGACTGACGCGCCTATGATGGAATGCAAAAAAGCACTGACCGAAGCCGAAGGCGACATGGGTCGTGCGGAAGAGATCCTGCGCGTCAAGCTGGGCGGCAAGGCCTCGAAGGCATCGGCCCGCATCACCGCCGAAGGCGTGGTCGCCACCTACATCGCCAACGGCGTGGGCGCGCTGATCGAAGTGAACTCGGAAACCGACTTCGTCGCCAAGAACGACGACTTCCTGAACCTGGCCAACACCGCCGCCAAGCTGGTCGCAGAAAACAACCCGGCCGACGTCGCCGCGCTGCTGGCGCTGCCAGCTGGCAACGGCCAGACCCTGGACGAGGTGCGTGCCGCCTTGATCGGTAAAATCGGCGAAAACATGTCGATCCGCCGCTTCCAGCGTTTCGAAACGACCGCCAAGCTGGCCTCGTACCTGCACGGCACCCGCATCGGCGTGGTCGTCGAGTTCGACGGCGCCGACGAGCAGGTCGGTAAAGACGTCGCGATGCACATCGCCGCGATGAAGCCGGTGTCGCTGTCGGCCGAGCAGGTTCCTGCCGAGCTGATCGAAAAAGAGCGCTCGGTCGCCAAGCTGAAGGCCGAGGAAGACGCGGCCGCCGCCGTGGCCGCCGGCAAGCCTGCGCAATCGCCGGAAATCCTGGCCAAGCGCCTGGAAGGCTCGGTCCAGAAGTATCTGAAGGAAGTGTCGCTGCTGAACCAGGCGTTCGTCAAGAACGACAAGCAGTCGATCGAGCAGATGCTGAAGGAAAAAGCCACCACCATCAAGGCGTTCACCATGTACGTGGTGGGCGAGGGCATCGAGAAGAAAGTCGACGACTTCGCCGCCGAAGTGGCCGCCCAAATGGCCGCTTCCCAGGGTTAATAGTGAAAACGGGCCGAGAGGCCCGTTTTTTTAGCCCGGCAACATAATATTGCCTGTAACACCAGCTGTCCCCGGCGGCCGTCGCGCCTATCTCAAGGTATGATAGGCGCCGGCAGCCTTCCCTGAATCAACCCCATACACTTTAGGAGCCCCGTCTCATGTCCAAACCAGCCTATAAGCGCGTCCTCCTCAAATTGTCCGGCGAAGCCCTGATGGGCGATGATCCTTACGGCATCAACCGCGGCACGATCGAACGGATGGTCGCCGATGTGGCCGAGGTCGCGAAAATGGGCGTGGAACTGGCGATCGTCATTGGCGGCGGCAACATCTTCCGCGGCGTCGCCCCCGGCGCCCAAGGCATGGACCGCGCCACCGCCGACTACATGGGCATGCTGGCGACCGTCATGAACGCGCTGGCGCTGGCCGACGCCATGCGCCATGTCGGCATCACCGCGCGCGTGATGTCGGCCATCGGCATCGAGCAGGTGGTCGAGCCGTATGTGCGCCCGAAGGCGCTGCAGTACCTGGAAGAGGGCAAGGTCGTGGTGTTCGCGGCCGGCACCGGCAACCCGTTCTTCACCACCGACACGGCCGCCGCGCTGCGCGGTTCCGAGATCAGCGCCGAGATCGTCCTGAAGGCCACCAAGGTCGACGGCGTCTACACGGCCGACCCGAAGAAGGACCCGAACGCCACGCTGTACCACTCGATCACCTTCGACGAGGCGATCGCCAAGCACCTGCAAGTCATGGACGCGACCGCCTTCGCGCTGTGCCGCGACCAGAAATTGCCGATCAAAGTGTTCTCCATCACCAAGCCGGGCGCGCTCGCACGCGTCATCATGGGCGAGGATGAGGGTACACTGGTCCACGTTTAATGTTTTGTTATCATATTTATATCCGATCACAGGAGAGCAGCAATGTCCGTAGCTGACGTTAAAAAGAATGCGCAAGAACGCATGACCAAATCGCTGGAAACCTTGCGCGCCGATCTGGCCAAGGTGCGTACCGGCCGCGCCCACACCGGCATCCTCGACCACGTGATGGTCGAGTACTACGGTTCGCCGACCGCGTTGACCCAGGTGGCCAACGTCACCCTGATGGACGCGCGCACCATCGGCGTGCAGCCGTTCGAGAAGAAAATGGCCTCGACCATCGAAAAAGCCATCCGCGACGCCGACCTGGGCCTGAATCCGTCGTCGCAGGGCGACATGATCCGCGTGCCGACCCCGCCGCTGACCGAGGAACGCCGCAAGGAGATGGTCAAGCTGGTCAAGAGCGAAGCCGAGGACGCCAAGATCGCCGTGCGCAACATCCGCCGCGACGGCAATGAAAGCCTGAAAAAGCTGGTCAAGGACAAGGCCATCTCGGAGGACGACGAGCGCCGCGCCTCCGACGAGGTGCAAAAGCTGACCGACAAGTTCATCGCCGACATCGACAAGATGGTTGTCGAAAAAGAAAAGGAAGTGCTGACGGTTTAACCCTCGAGGTGCCAGCGGCCGACCCGCAGTCCCCGGCTTAGGGGTCGGACCCCGTACGGGGTCCGACCCCGTCACGCTTTTGGGGTGCGGCTTACCGTGCCACCTTGTCTTTTCGCGTCACACCTGCAATACTTTATACTTTGGCACCAAAGTTTTCATGAAATATACGAGTTCGACTACTGAGGTTCCGGAAGCCCCGAATGTGCCGCGTCACGTGGCGATCATTATGGACGGCAATGGCCGCTGGGCGACCAAGCGCTATCTGCCGCGCGTGGCCGGCCACGTCAAGGGCGTCGAGGCGGTACGCACCGTGGTCGAGGCCTGCGCCCGCCGCGGCGTCGAATACCTGACCCTGTTCGCCTTCAGCTCCGAAAACTGGCGCCGCCCCGAGGAGGAAGTGTCGCTGCTGATGCGCCTGTTCGTCACGGCGCTCGACCGCGAGGTCTCCAAGCTGCACGCCAACAATATCCGCTTGAAAGTCGTCGGCGACCTGAGCCGCTTTGACGCCAAGCTGCAGGGCATGATCGCCAGCGCCGAGCGCAAGACCGCCAACAACACCCGCATGACCGTCACCGTCTGCGCCAACTATGGCGGGCGCTGGGACATCATGCAGGCGGTGGCCAAGATGGTGGCCGCCCACCCGGGCGCGGCCAACTTCACCGAAGAGCAGCTGGCGCCGCACCTGGCGATGGCCTACGCGCCCGAGCCGGACCTGTTCATCCGCACCGGCGGCGAGCAGCGCATCTCCAACTTCCTGCTGTGGCAGCTCGCCTACACCGAATTGTTCTTCACCGAGACGTACTGGCCCGATTTCTCCATCGAATGCCTTGACGAGGCGGTCGCCTCCTACCAGCACCGCGAGCGCCGTTTCGGCCGCACCGGCGCGCAACTGGCAGAAAAGAAAAACTAATGCTGAAAACACGGATTATTACCGCGGTGCTCTTGCTGGCGGTGTTGCTGCCGGTCCTGTTCTTCAATTATTTCCCCGCGTTCGCCGTGGTCGTCACCTTGTTCGTCGGCGCCGCGATGTGGGAGGGCGCGCGCCTGTTCGGGCTGTCGCCCACCGCCGCCAAGGTCACGGGCGTGGTCGGCTGCGGCCTGTTCGTGTTGCTGATGTACAGCGCCAAGCCGGGCGCGGTGACCGCGCTGTACGGCGTGGCCGCGCTGCTGTGGCTGATCCGCTACGCGCCGACCCTGGGCCTGGGGCTGCCGCCGCTCAAGGGCGCGGCCAACTGGTCGATGGCCATCACGTTCAGCTTCGCCATCTTCGCCTGCTTCTTCGCCATCGTCGGCCTGTACCTGAAGTCGCCGCTGTACCTGCTGTCGGTGCTGGCCCTGGTGTGGATCGCCGACATCGGCGCCTATTTCTCCGGCAAGGCCTTCGGCAAGCGCAAGCTGGCGCCGACCATCTCCCCGGGTAAATCGTGGGAGGGCGCCATCGGCGGCGGCATCGCCGTGCTGGCGATCGCCTCGCTGACGATTATCCTGGCCGTGTCGGGCTCGGTGCCGTGGCTGCGGGACACCTTCGCCGTGCGCCTGCAGGCGCGCTTCGGCTGGGCGCTGACCCTGCTCGCGCTGCTGCTCATCGTCGCCGCCTCCGTCATCGGCGACCTGTTCGAATCCCAACTCAAGCGCCGCGCCGCCATCAAGGACAGCAGCAACCTGCTGCCGGGCCACGGCGGCGTGCTCGACCGTGTCGACGCGCTGATCCCCGTGCTGCCGCTGGCCGCGCTGTTGACCGCCTGGCTCTGAAAGACATTCCTATGCAACGCATCACCATCCTTGGCGCCACCGGTTCGATCGGCGTGTCCACGCTGGACGTGCTCGCCCGCCATCCCGAGCGCTACTCGGTCTACGCGCTGTCCGCGCACAGCCGCGTCGACGAACTGGCCGCGCAGTGCGTGCAATTCCGCCCGGCGCGCGCCGTGGTCGGCAGCGCCGCCGCCGCCGACCGCCTGGGCGCGCTGCTGCGCGCGGCCGGCGTGGCCACCGAAATCGAATATGGCGAGGCGGCCCTGTGCGCCATCGCCAGCGCGCCCGAGGTCGAGAGCGTCATGGCCGCCATCGTCGGCGCCGCCGGCCTGGCGCCGACCCTGGCCGCCGCCCGCGCCGGCAAGAAGGTCTTACTAGCCAACAAGGAGGCGCTGGTCATGTCCGGCCAGCTGTTCATCGACGCCGCCGCCGAGGCCGGCGCCGTGCTGTTGCCGATCGACAGCGAGCACAACGCGATCTTCCAGTGCCTGCCGTCGTCGTACGGCCGCGCGCCCGATGCCAGCGGCGTCGCCAAGATCCTGCTGACGGCCTCCGGCGGCCCGTTCCTGACGCGCGCCGTCGACACGCTCGACGCCGTCACGCCGGAGCAGGCCTGCAAACACCCCAACTGGTCGATGGGCCGCAAGATCTCGGTCGACTCGGCCACGATGATGAACAAGGGCCTGGAGGTGATCGAGGCGCACTGGCTGTTCGGCGCCCCGGCCGACCGCATCGACGTCGTCATCCACCCGCAGTCGGTGATCCATTCGATGGTGTCGTACGTCGACGGCTCGGTGCTGGCGCAGCTGGGCAACCCGGACATGCGCACGCCGATCGCCCACGCGCTGGCCTACCCGGAGCGCATCGACTCCGGCGTCGCCCAGCTCGACCTGACGCAGATCGCCACCCTGCAGTTCGAGCGTCCCGACTTCGCCCGCTTCCCGTGCCTGGCGCTGGCCTTCGACGCCCTGCGCGCCGGCGGCACCGCGCCGGCGCTGCTGAACGCGGCCAACGAGGTCGCGGTGCAAGCCTTCCTCGACCTGAAGATCGGCTTCCGCCAGATCGACCGCGTGATCGCGCAAGTGATGGACGCGCTGCCGCACGGCGCCGCGGGCAGCATTGAGGCCGTCATGGCGCAGGACGCGCTGGCGCGCGGCGCCGCCGAGAGTATCATCGCCGGGTTGGCAAAATGAACTTCCTGCAAACCGTGTTGGCGTTCGTCGTCTGCCTCGGCTCCCTGATCATCTTCCATGAACTGGGCCACTACCTGGTGGCGCGCTGGTGCGGCGTCAAGGTGCTGCGTTTCTCGGTCGGCATGGGCAAGGTCGTGTGGTCGCGCCGCTTCGGCCCCGACCAGACCGAGTGGGCCGTGTCGGCGCTGCCGCTGGGTGGCTACGTCAAGATGCTCGACGCGCGCGAGGGCGACCTGGCGCACCTGCCGGCCGCGGACCTGAAGCGCGAGTTCACGCGCCAGAACGTGTGGAAGCGCATCGCCATCGTCGCCGCCGGCCCGCTGGCCAATTTCCTGATCGCGATCGTGCTGTTCGCCGGGTTGTACATGTACGGCGTCGAGGAGCCGGTCAGCAAGATCAGCGTGCGCGCCAGCGAGGTGGCCGAGCTGTCCGGCGCCTCCTCGTCCGCGTCCGCGCCGGCGGCCGGCGGCGCGCTGCCGACGCCGGCGGCCACGCCCGCGTGGCAGGCCGGCTTGCGCAGCGGCGACCTGGTCACCGCCGTCAACGAGCAGCCGGTGACCGTCTGGTCCGAGCTGCGCTGGAACCTGATGCAGTCGGCCATCGACAAGAAAGAAGCGCGCCTGACGGTCGAACGTCCGGGCGAGGGGCGCATGCACTTCGTGCTGCCGGCCGGCGTGTTGGCCGCGCTCGACCTCGACGGCGACGTGCTGGGCAAACTGGGCCTGGGCGTGGCGCGCCCGGCGCCGGTGGTGCAGCAGGTGATCGCCGGCGGCCCGGCCGAGCGCGCCGGCCTGCGGGTCGACGACCTGCTGCTGTCGGTGGCGGGCACGCCGGTGGCCGACGGCATCGCCTTTATCGACATCATCCGCGCCTCGGCCGGCAAGACGGTCGAGGTGGTGGTGCGGCGCGCCGGCCAGCCGGTCACCTTGGCCATGACGCCCCAGGCCGAGCAGGCAAAAAGCGGCAAAGGAACTGTAACAGTCGGTAAGATCAGCGCTTACGTCGCTTTGCAGCCGGATATGATCGTCGTGCCATCGTCCCCGCTCGAGGCGGTGGGCAAGGCGATGTCCCGCGTCTGGGACACTTGTACGATGACGCTGAAGATGATCGGCAAGATGATCGTCGGCGAGGTCTCGCTCAAGAACGTCACCGGTCCGATCACGATCGCCGATTACGCCGGCCAGACCGCGCGCATGGGCGTGGTCAGTTATTTGAGCTTTATCGCCTTCATCAGCATCAGTTTAGGGGTAATGAATTTGCTACCGATTCCGGTTCTAGATGGGGGGCATTTGCTGTATTATTCGCTGGAAGTTTTAACTGGGCGTCCTGTGCCGGAACGTTTTAACGAGATTGCGCAGCGCGTCGGCATTGGTTTGCTGATGACGTTAATGCTGTTGGCGGTATTTAACGACGTCGCCCGGCTTTTATAAAGTAGTTCGTTGATTTAGCCATTGAATAACCCCAATGAAATTATATTCTGACCGTATTACTTCACCTTCTTTGCGCCGCAGCCTGATCGGCGCCGCCGTCCTGGCGCTGTGCGCCGGCCGTGCCATGGCGATCGATCCCTTCGTCATCAAGGACATCCGCATCGAAGGCATTCAGCGTACGGAAGCCGGTACGGTGTTCAGCTACCTGCCGGTGCGGGTGGGCGAGACCTTCAACGACGACAAGAGCGTCACCGCCATCAAGGCGCTGTACGCCACCGGTTTCTTCAAGGACGTCAAGCTCGAAGCCGACGGCCAGGTGCTGGTGGTGCTGGTCGAGGAACGTCCGGCCATCGCCAAGGTGGAATTCACCGGCACCAAGGAATTTGAAAAAGACACGCTGGTCAAGGCGTTGAAGGACATCGGCGTCGGCGAGGCCAAGACCTTCGAGAAGGCCTCGGTCGACCGCGCCGAGCAGGAGTTGAAGCGCCAGTACCTGTCGCACGGCCTGTACGGCGTCAAGATCGTCACCACCGTCACGCCGATCGAGCGTAACCGCGTCAACGTCACGTTCGCCGTCGACGAGGGCGACGTCGCCAAGATCAAGCAGATCAACATCGTCGGCAACAAGGTGTTCGACGATAAGGAATTGAAGCAGCAGCTCGCGCTCAACACCGGCGGCTGGTTCAGCTGGTACACCAAGGCCGACCAGTACTCCAAGACCAAGCTGACCGGCGACATCGAGTCGCTCAAGTCCTTCTACCTCGACCGCGGCTACATCGAGATGAACATCGATTCGACCCAGGTGTCGATCACGCCGGACAAGAAGGACATCTACATCACGATCAACATCACCGAAGGCGAGAAGTACACCGTCTCCGGCATCAAGTTCGAGGGCGAGACCTTCGGCCGCGAGGAGGAGCTGCGCTCGCTGGTGCTGCTCAAGAACGGCGAGACCTATTCCGGCGCGCGCCTGACCGCCACCAACAAGCTCATTTCCGACCGCCTCGGCACCTTCGGCTACGCGTTCGCCAACGTCAACGCCAATCCGGACATCAACCGCGACAAGCGCGAAGTGGCGTTCACCTTCTTCATCGATCCGGGCAAGCGCGCCTACGTGCGCCACATGAACATCGCCGGCAACACCACCTCGCGCGACGAGGTGATCCGCCGCGAGTTCCGCCAGTTCGAGTCGTCCTGGTACGACGCCAACAAGATCAAGCTGTCGCGCGACCGCGTCGACCGCCTGGGCTACTTCAAGGACGTCACCGTCGACACGCCGGAGGCGCAGGGCACCTCCGACCAGGTCGACGTCAACCTGACCGTGGTCGAAAAGCCAACCGGTAACTTCCAGATCGGCGGCGCGTTCTCGCAGTCGGAGAAGTTCACCTTCCAGGCGGCGATCCAGCAGGCCAACTTCGCCGGTTCGGGCACCACCGTCGGCATGGAACTGAACACGTCCAAGTACAGCCGCACGATCTCGTTCTCGCAGACCGACCCGTATTACACCGACGACGGCGTCTCGCGCTCGTACGAGATCTATCTGCGCACGCAGAAACCGCCGGCGCTCAACACCGGTTACTACACCATCAAACAACAGGGCGGGCGCGTGAGCTACGGCGTGCCGTTCTCCGAAGTCGACACCGTGTTCTTCGGCATCGGCCTGGAACGCTCGAACATCGAGACCGACGCCACCTCGCCGACCCGCTTCCAGCAGTATGTGCGCGACATCACCGGCATCCAGAGCGGCATCGGCAGCGCCAAGACCAACGCCGTGCCGCTGACGGCGGCGTGGGCGCGCGACAGCCGCGACTCGGCGCTGACGCCGACGGTGGGCCGCTACCAGCGCGCCAACCTGGAAATCGACATCATCGGCCAGCAGAAGTACTACCGCGCGGTCTACGAGCAGCAGTGGTACAAGCCGCTGTTCTCGAAGGTGACCCTGGCGCTCAAGGGCGAGATCGACTACGGCCGCGGGCTGCGCGACAGCTCCTACCCGGTGTTCAAGAACTTCTACGGCGGCGGTATCGGTTCGGTGCGCGGCTACCTGAGCTCCTCGCTGGGCGCGGTCGATCCGCGTTACGGCGACGCGCTGGGCGGCGCCTCGCGCCTGATCGGCAACGCCGAGCTGCAGATGCCGTTCCCCGGCTCCGGCCAGGACCGCAGCCTGCGCTGGTTCGGCTTCGTCGACGGCGGCCAGGTCTACCAGGAAGGCGAGAAGATGCGCCTGCAGCAGCTGCGCTATTCCGCCGGTCTGGGCATCAGCTGGATTTCGCCGGTCGGCCCGCTCAAGTTGAGTTATGCTAAGCCTTTGAACGCCAAGGAAGGCGACCGCCTGGAACGCTTCCAGTTCCAGATGGGTAGCGGCTTCTGATGGCGGCGGGTTTCAAGTACCGTACCAATATTTACCTCGGAGAAACAAGTTGAAGACTGCATCCGCTAATCTGACCAAATATCTCGCCGTGCTTGCGCTGGGCTGGAGTGCATTGGCGCCGGTGCAGGCCCAGACCTCGGCCTCGCGCATCGCCTGGCTCAGCCCCGAGCGCATCTACAACGAGTCCAAGCTGGCCAAGCTGGCCAGCGAGAAGCTGCAGGAAGAGTTCAAGAGCCGCGAGAAGGCCATGCAGGACATGGCCGGGCGCCTGAAGACGGCGTCCGACAAGCTGGAGAAGGAAGCGCCGGCGCTGTCCGAGGCCGACCGCGTCAAGCGCCAGCGCGACGTGTTCGAACTCGATAAGGAATACCAGCGCCGCCAGCGCGAGTTCCGCGAGGACCTGAGCCAGCGCACCAACGAGGAGCGCCAGGCCATTTCGGACCGCGCCACCAAGATCATCCGCCAAATGGCCAATGTCGAAGGCTTCGACATCGTGCTGCAGGACGCGGTATGGGCGAGCCCGCGCATCGACATCACCGACAAGGTGCTGGCGGCGCTCGATAAAGACAAATAAATCACACAAGATTGGATACCCCGATGGGCACTCGACTGGGAGAATTGGTCGAACGCTTCGGCGGGCAGTTGATGGGTGACGCGAACCTGGAAGTGACCGGGATCGCGCCATTGACCGACGCCGGCGTTTCGCACATCAGCTTTCTGAGCAACAGCAAACTGCGCGCCCAGGCGCTGCAGACGGCGGCGGCGGCGTTGATCGTCTCGCCCGCCGATGACGAATTCATCGCCGCCGGCTACGCCGGCGCGCGCATCGTCACCCCCAACCCGTACGTGTACTTCGCCAAGGCGGCGCAGTATTTCTACTCGCTGACGGCCATCGTGCCGCCGGCGGGCATCCACCCGACCGCCTTCATCGGCGAGGGCGCGCAGATCGCCGCCTCGGCCCATATCGGACCGAAGGTGGTGGTGGAGCCGGGCGCGGTCATCGGCGAGCACGCCGTCATCGACGCCGGCTGCTACATCGGGCGCGAGGCGGTCATCGGCGAGGGCACGCACTTCTTCGCCAACGTCACCTTCCACGCCTACTGCCAGATCGGCGCGCGCGGCATCATCCACTCGGGCGCCGTCATCGGCACCGACGGATTCGGCTTCGCCAACGAGAAGGGCGTCTACGTCAAGATCCCGCAGACCGGCCGCGTGATGATCGGCGACGACGTCGACATCGGCGCCAACACCACGGTCGACCGCGGCGCCTTGGCCGACACGGTGATCGAGGACGGCGTCAAGCTCGACAACCTGATCCAGATCGCCCACAACTGCCACATCGGCGCGCACACGGCGATGGCCGGCTGCGTGGGCATGGCCGGCAGCACCACGGTGGGCAAGTACTGCACCTTCGGCGGCGCCGCCATGATCAACGGCCATATCACCATCGCCGACCATGTCAACGTCGGTCCGTCGACGATGATACCGCGCTCGCTCACGGAGCCCGGCACCTATATCGGCTACTACCCGATGTCCCGTCCGGCCGAATGGGAAAAGTCGGCCGTCATCGTGCGCAACCTGTCGGCCATGCGCGACAAGGTGCGGGCGCTGGAAAAAACAATTAAAACACTGACGAATCAAGAAGAGAAATAATTATGACCACCACTCCGGAAACCACCGAATCGTCCTGCACCAAGAAGTGCCTGGATATTCACGCGATCAAACAGTACCTGCCGCATCGTTATCCGATGCTGCTGGTCGACCGCGTGCTGGATTGGGAGGCCAACAAGCGCATCACGGCGATCAAGAACGTCACCGCCAACGAGGAATTCTTCAACGGCCATTTCCCGCACAAACCGGTCATGCCGGGCGTGCTGATGATCGAGGCGATGGCGCAAACGGCGGCCATCCTGTCGTTCCTGTCGATCGGCGTCAAGCCGGACGAGAACTCGGTGGTGTACTTCGTCGGTATCGACAACGCCCGCTTCAAGCGTCCGGTCGAACCGGGCGACCAGCTGGTGATGAATGTCGAGATCCTGCGCCACGCGCGCGGCATCTGGAAGTACAAGGCGGTCGGCACGGTCGACGGCCAGCTCGCGCTCGAGGCGGAGCTGATGTGCACCATCCGCAGCGCCACCGACGCCAGCCAGCCGATGGGGAAGTAAGCATGTCGAAGATTCACGCCACCGCCATCGTCGATCCCAAAGCGGAACTCGACAGCAGCGTCGAGGTCGGGCCGTACTCGGTCATCGGGCCGAACGTGCGCATCGGTTCCGGCACGATCGTCGGGCCGCACGTGGTCATCGAAGGCCACACGAGCATCGGCAGCGACAACAAGTTCTTCCAGTTCTCGTCGATCGGCGCCGCGCCGCAGGACAAGAAGTGGTCGGGCGAGCCGACCCGCCTGAGCATCGGCGACCGCAACACGATCCGCGAATTCTGCACCTTCAACACCGGCACGGTGCAGGACAAGGGCGTCACCACGCTCGGCAACGACAACTGGATCTCGGCCTACGTCCACCTGGCGCACGACTGCCAGGTCGGCAGCAACACGATCTTCTCGAACAACGCGCAGATCGCCGGCCATGTCGAAATCGGCGACTGGGTGATCATGAGCGGCTTCGCCAACGTTCACCAGTTCTGCAAGATCGGCGCCCACGCCTTCGTTGGCATGAGCACCTCGCTGACCCAGGACGTGCCGCCGTTCGTGCTGTTGAACGGTAACCCGGCGCAGGCGCACGGCGTCAATATCGAAGGCCTGAAGCGGCGCGGTTTCACGCGCGAGCAGATCAACGGCATCCGTACCGCCTACAAGCTGATTTACCGCTCCGGCCTGACGCTGGAAGAGGCCAAGGCCGCGCTGCTGGCCGAGGAGCAGGCCACGCCTGCCGCCGCCGAGCAGATTCGTTCGATGCGCGAATTCCTCGGCATCGCCAGCCGTGGCATCGTCCGCTGACATGACGCAGCCGGAACGATCGCCACTATCGCTGGCGGTCGTCGCCGGCGAGCCTTCGGGCGACGTGCTGGCCGCGCGCCTGTTATCGGGACTGCGTCCGCATCTGCCGGAGGCGCGCTTCCACGGCATCGGCGGCGAGCATATGATCGCGCAGGGCTTCGAATCGCACTATCCGATGGACAAGCTGACCGTGCGCGGCCTGCTGGCCGTGATCCCGCGTTATCCCGAAATCAAACGCATCCAGAACGAACTGCGCGACCGCCTGCTGGCCGAGCGGCCGGCCGCCTTTATCGGCGCCGACTATCCGGGCTTTAACCTCGGCCTGGAGATGCAGCTCAAGGACGCGGGCATACCGACCATCCACTACATCGGACCGCAGATCTGGGCCTGGCGCGGTGGCCGCATCAAGAAAATCATCAAGGCGGTGTCGCACATGCTGGTGGTCTTCCCGTTCGAGGAGGAGATCTACCGCCAGGCCGGGGTGCCGGTCAGCTATGTCGGCCATCCGCTGGCCGAGCTGATACCGATGGCGCCCGACGAAGCGGCGGCGCGCCGCGTCCTGGGCCTGCCGGAGGACGCCAACGTGGTGGCCATCATGCCCGGCAGCCGCATGTCGGAACTGAAGTACAACACGGCCGCCTTCATCGGCGCCGCCAGGCTGCTCAAGGAGCGCGACCGCTCGCTGCGCTTCGTCGCGCCGATGGCGGGCGAGCGCCAGCGCCAGTACTTCCTCGAACTGGTGGCGCAGGCCGGCCTGCAGGACGTGGAAATCCAGCTGCTCGACGGCCAGTCGCACACCGCCATCGCGGCGGCCGACGCCGTGCTGGTGGCCTCGGGCACGGCGTCGCTGGAGGTGGCGCTGTTCAAGAAGCCGATGGTGATCGCGTATAAAATGATGGCGGCCGAATACCAGATTCTGCGCCATTTCGGCTACCAGCCGTGGATCGGCTTGCCGAACATCCTGGCGCGCGAATTCCTGGTGCCGGAGATGCTGCAAAACGACGCCAGTCCGCAGGGACTGGCCGACGCCATGTGGAAGCAGCTGAGCGACGTGCCGCACCGTCTGAAACTGGTGCAGCGCTTCAGCGACATGCATCACAGCCTGCTGCGCAACAGCGCGGTGGAGAGCGCGGCGGCCGTGCTCAAGGTAATTTCAAGGTAGAGAATCAACGTGAAAAATCAACATCCCGGTCTGTTCGACGACCTGCCCGATTCGCTCGACGAGATCATTTGCGGCGTCGATGAAGCCGGCCGTGGCCCGCTGGCCGGGCCGGTGTTCGCCGCCGCCGTCATCCTCGACGTCTCGCGGCCCATCGCCGGCCTGCGCGACTCGAAAAAGCTGACCGAAGCCAAACGGGATCTGCTGGCGCCAATGATCAAGGCGCAGGCGCTGGCCTGGGCCATCGCCGAAGCGTCGGAAGAGGAAATCGACAAGCTCAATATCCTGCAGGCGTCGATGCTGGCGATGCGGCGCGCGGTGGAGGCGCTGAAGACGGTGCCGACGCTGGCCCTGATCGA
This sequence comes from Burkholderia sp. LMU1-1-1.1, assembly GCF_040675865.1. NCBI lineage: Bacteria > Pseudomonadati > Pseudomonadota > Betaproteobacteria > Burkholderiales > Burkholderiaceae > Burkholderia > Burkholderia sp. LMU1-1-1.1. The sequence goes on from NZ_JBEGHG010000002.1 coordinate 142,677, forward strand.
CGGCAACCGCTGCCCGGTCATGAAAATCCAGAGCATCGCCGTCATCGGCGGCGACGACAAGGTCGACGCCATTTCGGCAGCCTCGATCCTGGCCAAGACGGCGCGCGACGCCGCGCTGGTGGCGCTGCACGCGCAGTATCCGCATTACTGCTTCGACCAGCACAAGGGCTATGGCACCGCGCTGCACCTGGAGCGCCTGCGCGAGCATGGCGCCTCGCCGGTGCACCGCCGCTCGTTCGCGCCGGTGCGCGAGGTGCTGGAGCTGCACGCGCTGCGCAACGGTGTGGTCGTCGAGACGGTCAAGGTGGCGAAGGTGGAGCAGAAGGTGCAAACCGCGCAAACCATGGACTTGCTGCCCGCCGGAGGGTTCGCATGAAGACCATCACCTCGCGCGACAACGCGCAATACAAGGAACTGGTCAAGCTGGCCGGCAGTTCGCAGGCGCGCCGCAAGTCCGGACGCACCTTGCTGGACGGCGTGCATCTGTGCCAGGCCTACCTGCAATTGCGCGGCCTGCCGGAGCAATGCATCGTCAGCGAAACCGCGCTGCACAACCCGGAAGTGATGGACATCGTCGGCCAGTTGGAGGCGAAGCACGCGCACGTGCTGGCGCTGCCGGATGCGCTGTACAACGCCGTCAGCCAGGTCGAACATGGCGTCGGCGTGATGTTCTCGGTGCAGACGCCGGAGCGCGCCGTCACAGAGCCGCTGGCCGTATCGGCGGTGCTGCTCGATAACGTGCAGGACCCCGGCAACGTCGGTTCCATCCTGCGCAGCGCGGCGGCTGCTGGCATCAAGCAAGTCTATTGCAGTGCCGGCACCGCGTTCTGCTGGTCGCCCAAGGTGCTGCGGGCGGCGATGGGCGCGCACTTCGTGCTCGATATTTTCGAGAACGTCGACCTGGCCGCGCTGGTGTCTTCGTCCAAGGTGACCTCGCTGGCCACCAGCGGCTACGCCACGCAGCGCCTGTACGACGTGGATCTGCGGCAGCCGGTCGCCTGGCTGTTCGGCCACGAAGGGCAGGGCGTCGCGGACGATCTGCTATCGATGGCGACCCACCAGGTGGTGATACCGCATCTCGGGCAAGTGGAGTCACTGAACGTCGCCGCATGCGCGGCAGTATGCTTTTTCGAACAAGTCAGGCAGAATCAACTGTAGAACGTTTGATCGGAGCCGTCATGGATATCGCGCAGTTGCACTTTCTGGTAGCGGAAGGGGATCAGGTACAACGACACGCGCTGGCCGATATCCTGGTCCATCTGGGCGTGGGCCGGATCACGCAGGCGCCGGACGGCTACACGGCGCTGCGCCACTTCAGCGCCGGCATCACGCCCCCGGTGGATATCGCCATCCTCGACCTGGCCTTGCCCGGCATGGACGCGCTGGAACTGATACGCCGGCTGGGCGAAGCGAAGAGCACAGCCGGCATCATCATCGTCGGCGCCCAAACCAACGCGGTGCTGTTCTCGTGCGAGACGATGGCCGACGCCTACGGCGTCAACGTGCTGGGCGCGATCGGCAAGCCGGTCATCGGCAGCCGTCTCGAAGCGCTGGTCGCCAATCATTTGCATCGTCCTGAACCCCACGCCGCCACCAGCGGGGTGCAGCCGATGTCGTTCGCCGAAGTGGGCGCGGGTTTGCAGGCGCGCGAATTCGATCCCCACTTCCAGCCCAAGATAGAACTGGAGACGGGGCAGGTCAAGGGACTGGAAATGTTCGCGCGCTGGAGCCATCCGCTGCATGGCGTATTGGGGCCGGCATCGTTCATGCCGGCGCTGGAGCAGAACCGGCGCATCGACTTCCTCGACTGGAGCATGATCGAAAAGTCGGTCGCCGCCTGCCGCACCTTGCACGACCAGGGCATACCGATCTCGTTCTCGATCAACGTCGACCAAAGCACCCTGGCGCACCCGCAGTTCATGGAGCAGATCGCGGCCTGCCTGGCGCGGCACAGCATCCTGCCCGACTACATCACCTTCGAGATGACCGAATCGTCGGTGCTCACGACCGATCCGCACTTTCTCGAGCGGCTGCTGCGGTTGCGGATGAAAGGCTTCGGCCTTGCCATCGACGACTACGGCACGGGGCGCAGCAATTTGCAGCTGCTGGCGCGCATACCGTTCTCGGAATTGAAGATCGACCGCAGCTTCGTCGACGGCGCCTCCAAGAAGCAAGCGATCGGCACGGTGCTGCGGTCCTGCCTCGGGCTCGCGCGCAGCCTGGATCGGCGCTCGGTCGCGGTCGGCGTTGAAACCAAGCAGGACTGGGACTTCCTGCAAGGGCTGGGCTGCACGTACGCGCAAGGCTACTACATCGCCAAGCCGATGCCGGTCGAAGAATTCCCCGCCTGGCTCGCCGACTGGCAACATTTCTTTTAATTGCCTGCGCGTCTCCGTGGTTTTTGCCTTCGTGGCCGTGATTTAATTGGCGATGGTTTTTGCGGTGTCGATCATCTTGAAGTACGCAGGTTTGGGCTTTTGCTGGCGGTCGAACAGCAGCGGCGAGTCGTGGCGTCCTTCGTATTCGCCGTGATTGAGCCAGGTGTGGCTGTCGGAGATGCCCCACAGCGTCACCGCCCGCAGTTCGGGATGGGCCAGGAAGACCTTCATCAGCGCCGCATAGCGCTCGCCCTGCAGTTGCAGCAGCTTTTCCTCGGTGTCCGATAGCGACTTGGCCTGGTACCGGTACAGGCTTACATCGAGCTCCGTGACTTGGTTCTCCAGGCCTAAGCGCGCAAAGGTGGTCAGCGATTCATCGATCGATTCCACCGATGGGCTAAACACCGAGACGTGCATCTGGTGCCCGACCCCGTGCACCGGCACCCCGCGCGCGATCAAGCCCTTGACGATCCGTTCCAGGCACTGGCGCTTGGCCGGTTCGTCGGTCGAATAGTCGTTGATATACAGCCGCGCCTTCGGATCGGCGGCATGGGCGTAGCGGAAGGCTTGCTCGATATACGCGTCGCCGGTCGTGGCGAACCATTTGTCCTTGCGCAGGCAGTTTGGCTGCTTCTCGTCGATGACTTCATTGACCACGTCCCAGGCGTACACCGCCCCCTTGTAGCGGCCGACGACCGTTTCGATATGCGACTTCAAACGCGCCAGCACCAGATCGCGCGATGCCGGTTTGCCCTCCTTGTCGGTCCACATCCACTCGGGCGTGCGCAGATGCCATAGCAAGGTGTGGCCGCGCATGGCCATGCCGCTTCCCTGCGCGTAGGCCACCAGCTTGTCGGCGGGCGCGAAATTGTACGCGCCTTCCTTCGGCTGGATGTCGGTCGGCTTCATGACGTTTTCGGCGACGATGCTGTTGAAGTGCGTCGCCAGCAGCGGCGCTTCGGCGGATGTCAATTGCGACGGCTCGATGGCCGCGCCGATCTTCAGCCGTCCTTCGTAGGCTTTCGCCAGAGAGGGCGTCTCCTGCGCTGCCGCGTTCAAAACAAAAGTCCCCAACAGCATGGTCAACGCGGCGCGCCGGATCATGTCAGTACTCCCGACGGTTAGGTTTGATCTCTTGAAGGATCGTGGTCGAAATCTCCTCGATCGATTTGGTCGTTGACGACAGCCAGCGGATGCCTTCGCGCTTCATCATCATTTCCGCCTCGTTGACCTCATAGCGGCAGTTCTCGATCGACGCGTACTTGCTGCCGGCGCGGCGCTCGTTGCGGATCTCGGCCAGCCGCTCCGGCGTGATCGTCAGCCCGAAAATCTTCGGCTTGAAGTCGTACAGCGACGACGGCAGCTTGCCGCGCTCGAAATCGTCCGGGATCAGCGGATAGTTGGCCGCCTTGATCCCGTACTGCATGGCCAGATACAGGCTGGTTGGCGTCTTGCCCGAGCGCGAAACGCCCACCAGGATCACGTCGGCCGAGGCCAGGTTCTTGTGCGATTGGCCGTCGTCGTGCGCCAGCGAGAAGTTGATCGCCTCGATGCGGTTTTTGTATTCTTCGCTGTCGACTATGTTATGTGAGCGACCAATGGTGTGTGTCGATTTGACATTTAGTTCTTGTTCCAGTGGGGCAACAAATGTCTGGAACAAGTCCATATACATGCCTTTGCAGGCGCGGATCACGTCCGACAATTGGGTCTGCACCAGGGTCGAAAAGATGATCGGACGTTGACCGTCGGTTGCAAAAGCCTCGTTGATCTTGCGCGCCGCGTCGTGCGCCTTGTCCAGGGTATCGATGAAAGGCAGGCGGACCTGGCGGAAGCGCAACTCGAACTGGGTTAGCACGGAGTGACCAAAAGTTTCGGCCGTGATGCCGGTGCCGTCGGAGACGAAGAACACGGTGCGGGCGGACGACGGCAGGGGAGGACGTTGTTCTTGTGTCATGTGATGTAAGCCTGTCAGGATTGTGAATCGTCAATTTGAGCCGCAGGCTGTAGAATGGACGCCATAGGTAAGATTGTGCTGCACGACGACCAATATAACAAGAATCAATCAAGGTACAGCGTCTGCGCACCGCCGGAAGATTTCTATCATCAAAAGGTGTCAATATGTCTAACGCAGCATTGAAGGAGCAAAATAACGAAGCGGTTTACGTCGCGTCGTTCGAAAATTTGCGCATGACGGATGTCGAATCCGTCGGCGGCAAGAACGCCTCGCTGGGCGAAATGATCAGCCAACTGGCGGAAGCCGGTGTGCGTGTTCCGGGCGGCTTCGCCACCACGGCGCAGGCATTCCGCGACTTCCTGTCGCATAGCGTCGGTGGCGGCAAGCCGCTGGCCGAGCGCATCGCCGACCGCCTCGCCGACTTGAACATCGACGACGTGCGCTCGCTGGCGCAAGCGGGCGCCGAGATCCGTCAATGGATCGTCGAGACCCCGTTCCAGCCACGCCTGCAACAAGAGATCGAGACCTTCTACGACAAACTGGTGGCCGATTCGAGCACCGAAATGTCGTTCGCCGTGCGTTCGTCGGCCACCGCCGAGGATTTGCCGGACGCGTCGTTCGCCGGCCAGCAGGAGACCTTCCTCAACGTCGTCGGCATCGACAATGTGCTCGACGCGATGAAGCACGTCTTCGCCTCGCTGTACAACGACCGCGCGATCTCGTACCGCGTCCACAAAGGTTTCACCCACGCCGAAGTCGCCCTGTCGGCCGGCGTGCAGCGCATGGTCCGTTCGGATCTGGGCGCGGCCGGCGTGATGTTCACCATCGACACCGAATCCGGCTTCAAGGACGTGGTCTTCGTCACCTCCAGCTATGGCCTGGGCGAGACGGTGGTGCAGGGCGCGGTCAATCCGGACGAATTCTATGTCCACAAACCGATGCTGGAAAAAGGCAAGTCGCCCGTCATCCGCCGCAATATCGGCTCAAAGCTGCTGAAGATGGAGTTCACCAACGAAGCCAAGGCAGGCCGCTCGGTTAAGACCGTCGACGTGCCGGTGGAAATGCGCAACCGCTACTCGCTGAACGACGCCGAAGTGGTGGAACTGGCCAAGTACGCCGTCATCATCGAAAACCACTACGGCCGTCCGATGGACATCGAGTGGGGCAAGGACGGCCGCGACGGCAAACTGTACATCCTGCAGGCGCGTCCTGAAACCGTCAAATCGCAGCAGAAGGCGACCGACGTGCAGCAGCGCTTCAAACTGAAATCGAGCGGCACCGTGCTGGCCTCGGGCCGCGCGATCGGCCAGAAGATCGGTGCCGGTCCCGTGCGCGTGATCCACGACCCGGCCGACATGGAACGGGTGCAGCCCGGCGACGTGCTGGTGGCCGACATGACCGACCCTAACTGGGAACCGGTCATGAAGCGCGCCTCGGCGATTGTCACCAATCGCGGCGGCCGCACCTGCCACGCGGCGATCATCGCCCGCGAACTGGGCGTGCCGGCGGTCGTCGGTTGCGGCGACGCCACCGAGATCCTGAAGGACGGCACCTTCGTCACCGTGTCCTGCGCCGAAGGCGACGAGGGCAAGATCTACGACGGCCTGCTGGAGACGGAAGTGTCGGAAGTGGCGCGCGGCGAGCTGCCGAAACTGTCGACCAAGATCATGCTCAACGTCGGCAATCCGCAGCTGGCGTTCGACTTCCAGTCCGTGCCGAACGCCGGCGTCGGTCTGGCGCGTCTGGAATTCATCATCAACAACAACATCGGCGTTCACCCGAAAGCGATTCTGGAATACCCGAACATCGATGCGGACCTGAAGAAAGCGGTGGAGTCGGTCGCGCGCGGCCACGCCTCGCCGAAGGCCTTCTACGTCGACAAGCTGGCCGAGGGTATCGCCACCATCGCCGCCGCCTTCTGGCCAAAACCGGTGATCGTTCGCCTGTCCGACTTCAAGTCGAACGAGTACAAGAAGCTGATCGGCGGTTCGCGCTACGAGCCGGACGAGGAAAACCCGATGCTGGGCTTCCGCGGCGCGGCGCGCTACCTGGCCGAGGACTTCGCCGGCGCGTTCGAAATGGAATGCCAGGCGATGAAGCGCGTGCGTAACGACATGGGCCTGACCAACGTCGAGATCATGGTGCCGTTCGTGCGCACCCTGGGCCAGGCCGAGAAGGTCGTCAACCTGCTGGCCAAGAACGGCCTGGTGCGCGGCGAAAACGAACTGCGCCTGATCATGATGTGCGAAGTGCCGTCGAACGCGATCCTCGCCGACCAGTTCCTGGAGCACTTCGACGGCTTCTCGATCGGTTCCAACGATCTGACCCAGCTGACCCTGGGCCTCGACCGCGACTCCGGCATGGCGCTGTTGGCCGCCGACTTCGACGAGCGCGATCCGGCCGTCAAGGCGCTGCTGTCGCTGGCGATCAAGGCTTGCCGCGCGCAAGGCAAGTACATCGGCATTTGCGGCCAGGGTCCTTCCGACCATCCGGACTTCGCGGTCTGGCTGATGGAGCAGGGCATCGAGTCGATGTCGCTGAACCCGGACTCGGTGATCGACACGTGGCAGAAGCTGGCCGCGCTGCAGAAATAAGAATAAAGTTTGACGCGGGCTGAAAATGGTATAGACTGGAGTTGTCGAATTTAGTTGCAAAAAACTCTATCAATACCATCTGTCTTGCTGCAAAAACCCTCGTGTCCCGATTCGGGAAGCGGGGGTTTTTGCATTTTTCAACCGCCATAAGGGGAGAACATCATGGCTGACTGGAGTTACTGGCTTGTCGCCGCCGGGGCGATCGTCATCGTGGAGCTGTTCATCGGCACGTTCTACCTGCTGATGATCGCGATCGGGCTGGCCGCCGGCGCGCTGGCCGCGCTGCTGGGGCTCGGTCTGGCGTTGCAGACGCTGGTGGCCGCGCTGGTGGGCGTCGCCGCCACGGTCGCGCTGCGCCGCAGCCGCTTTGGCAAGCAGGGGGGCCGCGTGCAGGCCGAGCGCGATCCCAACGTCAACATGGATATCGGCCAGACGGTCAATGTGCCGGCCTGGCAGGATGGCTCGGCGCGCGTGATGTATCGCGGCGCGCTGTGGGACGTGGAGCTCGAGCGCAGCGCGTCGGAGGCCAATCCCGCGCCGGGGCAGTACAAGATCCGCGAAGTGCGCGGCAGCCGCCTGATCGTGGCCGGCTAAGATTAATTCACTGGAGAGTTTAGATGGATATCAGTTTTGGTAACGTAAGCCTGGTCCTGTTCGTCCTGGCGTTGGTGTTTGTGTTCAAGACCATCAACGTGGTGCCGCAGCAGCATGCTTGGGTCGTCGAGCGGCTTGGTAAATACCATGCGACCCTGGGCCCCGGCCTCAATATCGTGATCCCCTTCGTCGACCGCATCGCCTACAAGCACGTGCTCAAGGAGATCCCGCTGGACGTGCCGCCGCAGGTCTGCATCACCAAGGACAACACGCAGTTGCAGGTGGACGGCATCCTGTACTTCCAGATCACCGACGCCATGCGCGCCTCGTACGGCTCGTCGAACTACATCGCCGCCATCACGCAGCTGGCGCAGACCACCTTGCGCTCGGTGATCGGCCGCATGGAGCTGGACAAGACCTTCGAGGAGCGTGACCACATCAACACCACCGTGGTCAACGCCATCGACGAATCGGCCGCCAACTGGGGCGTGAAGGTGCTGCGCTACGAGATCAAGGATCTGACGCCGCCGAAGGAGATCCTGCACGCGATGCAGGCGCAGATCACCGCCGAGCGCGAAAAGCGCGCGCTGATCGCCGCCTCCGAAGGCCGCAAGCAGGAACAGATCAACATCGCCAACGGCGAACGCGAAGCGCAGATCGCCCGCTCGGAAGGCGACAAGCAGGCGGCAATCAACCGCGCCGAAGGCCAGGCCGCCGCCATCGTCGCGCTGGCGGAAGCGAATGCGTCGGCGCTGCGCCAGGTCGGCGCCGCGATCCGCGAGCCCGGTGGCGAGGATGCGGTCAACCTGAAAGTGGCGGAGCAGTACGTCGGCGCCTTCGGCCAGCTTGCCAAAACCAATAATTCGATTATCATCCCGGCCAACCTGGGTGAGATGAGCGGCTTGATCGCGACCGCGATGCAAGTGGTGAAGACGCAGAAGGACGCGTCGCTGATCAAACCCGCCAAAGCATAAGGAACAGACGATGGGTACATGGGCGGTGGAAGCCTTCGGCAACGACTACGCGCAGGACTGGGCGCAGGACTTGCAGGAGATTAGCAATCTGGACGCGGTCGAGGACACGCTCAACACGGCGCTCGACACCGGCGCCGGCGAGCTGGAGGCGCCGTTCGCGGCGGAGGCGCTGGTGGCGATCGAGGTCCTCGCGCGCCTTCAGGGCAAGGGCGGCGCGGCCAGCGAGGATAGCGCGGCGGTCGACGAGTGGGTCGAGGCGCGCAAGCCGAAAGCGCGCCGGCGCGCCGATCTGGAGGAGAAGGCGTTGCAGGCCATCGCCCGCATCCTGTCCGACCAATCGGAGTTACGCGAGTTGTGGGCCGAGAGCGAGCATTACGAGGCGTGGCGCGCGTCGGTCGAGGAATTGCGCGCGCGCGTGCAGACCTGATACTTAGAACGCGTAGGTCAAGCCCAAACTCCACGATTTGGGTGGATGCACCGGATACCACGCGTAACGCCGGCCGTCGTCCTGCACGTATTCGCGGGCGATTTGCAGCGTCCAGTTACCGAAAGGGATGCCGACGCCGAGGCGCGCGTCGATGCGCGACGAGGTCGGGATGCCGGCCCAGTAGCCGCCGCTGATGTTATGCAGCACGCCCGCGTGGGCGATCAGATTGAAGCGCGGATGCACCGGGTAGAACGCGCTGACCTCGGCGTACACCGTCTTCACCGGGAAGCCCAGGTACTTGGGCGAGTAATAGATGCGCGTGCTGCCACGTTCGAAGCTCAAACCGGCGTAGCACTCGGAAAAATCGTTCGGATGCGCCTGCGTATAGGTGATGCGGCTGCAGCCGACCTCCCAGCTGCCGCCCGACTGAAGGCGCCGCGCATAGCCGGCGTAGCCTTGCAGCTTGTAGCCTTCGACGTCGCCGATGGTCATGGCGCTGGCGAACCCGCCCAGATACCATCCCGCCACGCCATCGACATTGATCGTGACCTGCGGCACGGCCTTGCCCTTGCCCGGGTTTTGTCCCCGATAGCGGTACTCGGACTGCAGCGCCACGCTGCCGCTGATATCCATATCCGCCTGCGCGCGGGCCGGCGGCGCCAGGGTGCAGAGGCAGGCGAGGGCGATGGCGGCGCCGTGCGACCTCACTGCGTGGCGCCGCGCTGGCTCAGTTTGGTTGGGCAGCCGCAGCTGCAATGGTCGATGAGAAGGGAAATGGTGGCGCATGCGTCAATATTAACAGCGTTCAACACTTCTGGCGGTTGCAGCATGCGCCGCAACTGGGCGGGCGTCGCGCCCGGCTGCAACTCCCCCAGCAACGCCAGCATACCGGAAACGTGGGCCGCCGCGTACGAGCTGCCGCTGACGAAGGACCAGCGCGCGCCCGGCGCGGTGGTGGGCACATCGTTCCCCGGTGCGAACAGCGGCCGCTCCAGGCCGGCCGCCGCCGACGCCTTCACCATCAGCGCCGCCGCGCTCACCGGCGCGAAATTGCCGGACACCTTGACGCTCGGCTGCGAGGCCACCGCCAGCACGCCGCGATGGCTGGCGGGGAAGGTCGGCGCGCTCGCCTGCGCGTCCACCGCGCCGACCACGCCGATGCCGCGCGCAACCGCGACGTCCAGTAAACGGTCCAAAAGCCTGTCGGGCGGACCGGACAGGCTCAGGTTGATGACTTTGGCGCCGTTGAGTATCGCGTAGTTGATCGCTTTGCTCAGTGTGAAGCTGTTACATCGGGTGCTCTGGTTGGGCAGTTGCCAACAGGCCCGCAAGCCCATCAGCCTGGCCTTGGGCGCGACCCCGACGATGCCGCCGTTGCCGCTGCGCGCCGCGATGATGCCGGCGACGGCGGTGCCGTGGATCTCCGGCGGCGGCTCGCCGTTGTCGACGAAGTTGGCGTTGACCGCCAGCTGGCCTTGCAGATCGGGGTGGTTGCCATCGATGCCGCTGTCGATCACCGCGACCTGGACCTCGCGGCCGGTGGTGTAGCGGTGCAGGTCGGCCACATGCCAGTAGCGGGCCGCCGGCTGCACCGGATACAGCGCGTCGGCGGCGCCGGCCGCCGAATTCGCGACAGGAGCGACCGGGGCTGCAGGGACGACCGGCGCGGGCGCGGCGTTGCCGCCGGGGGCGGCGCCGCGCGGCGCCTGCCCGGCCATGCCTTCGAACCTGGCCACCGGCTGCGCCCATTCCACTTGCGGATCGTGCGACAGCTGTTCGATGATGCGGGCGGCGTCGGCGTTGTCCTTGTAGCGCATCACATAGCAATCGATGCCGAGCAGCGACATGGGCCAGCCTTCGACCACCGTCATGCCGTGCTGTTGTGCCAGCGCTTCGGCGCGGCGCCGGCGTCCGCCGCTGCCGCTGTCGTCCATATAGCGGCCGCCGTACGTGGCGTCGGGCCGGTAGTGGGTGGCGGGCAGGCGCAGCATCACCAGCAGCTGGTTGGCGCCCGGATCGTGGGCGCCGTCGTCGGCGGGCGGCAGGATGCGCTCGTCCCCCGGCGGCGGCGCGGCGCCCGCCACGGGCGCTGGCGCGGCCGTTTGCGGCTCACGGGCGCCCGCCGGGACCGCGCCCGCCGCCGCCAGTGCGAGCACGGCGGCCAGCACGAGGGCACGCGCGTTCAAGGCGCGCCGCCGTCGTCGAGCGCCTCGGCCAATTTGACGGCCGGGTCGGCGCGCAGCGCTTGCAGCGCGCGTTCGCGGTTTTCATCCGGCACGCTGATCAGGTAGGCGTCGGTCACGGTCGGGCCGTCGACCACGCGCGCGCCCTGCGCTTGCAGGATGCGCCGCAGTTCGCGTTCGGTAGTGGTGGGCTGGAACATCACGACCAGGTTACCGGCCGGGGCGCCGCCGACGCTGTTGCCCAGCACCCGATAGGCCGCCGGCGGTTCGTCCGGACGCGCCAGCAGCGCCACCAGACCGACGATCAACACCCATTGCGCCGCCACCGCCCACCGCAGCCAGGTCGGCTGGTTGGCCGCGCCCATGGCCCACCAGCGCCGTGGAACGACGGGCACGCCCGGCGCCGGCGCATCGGCCAGCGGCTTGGCGGGAGCGGCGTTGGTGCCGGCCGCGTTGGCGCGCGCCGGCGCATCTTCGACGTCGTCCACCGGACCCAGCGCGGGCAATATCCGCGCCCAGGCACGTTCCATGTCCACACCCGGCGGCAGGGCGGTGTCGGCGCTCCCTTGGTCCAGCATCTCGCGCTCCCATTGCAAATCCTGACGGCATTGCTCGCAGGTGTGCAGATGCACTTCCACGCGGTGCGCGTCGTCCGGTTCCAGTTGCGATGACGCGTACCAGGGCAGCAGTTCCTGCACCGCCTGGTGGGCCGGGACATCCAGTCTGAAGACTCGCCCGTTCATCGACCGTTCTCTCTCTCGTTCCACAACAAATCCTTCAATCTGTGCCGCGCGTGAAACATCCGGGTTTTGACCGTGTTCACCGGGCAGTCGACCACTTCAGCGATGTCGCTGTAGGCCATCTCATGATAATAGGTTAGCACCATCACCGCGCGCTGTGCGGCGGGCAACTGATCCAACGCCTCGGCGACCGTGTTCTGCAATTGCAGCCGGGTGATCGCCTGCTCCGGCTGGTTGCCGCTCTCGTCCTCGTACAGCGACGCGTCGGACTCCACCGGATCGTCGCTGCCGCGCAGCCCCTTGAGGGTCTTGCGGTAGGCAATGGCGAAAATCCACGTGGAAGGTTTGCAACTGCCATCGAAGGTCTCGGCTTTTTGCCAGACCACCAACATGGTGTCATTGACAATTTCCTCGATCAACGTGGCATTGCGGGTCATCCGTCCGATAAAGCGCGACAGGCGCGAAAAATAGCTGCGGTACAACTGCTCGAAGGCGGCCCTGTCCCCGCCCGCTATCCTTCCTAGCAGGCACGCCTCGTTCGCATCCGGTAATGAGCCCGTCGACAGGCCCTGTGATTGACGCATCCGCCATCCTCCATTGTTTGCCGTAGATGCCGTTCGGTGGATAAATGGTTCTACTAAACAGCAAATATATATACGCAACAAGCACGCAACAAGCACGCCACAGGCGGCGGCACGCGACGCCGGGTCAAAACCTGTCCATCCCGCATGCTACCACCCGGATTCGGCTACCATGGCATGCATGAACCTGAACGCTCAAATCGACCAACTGCACACCTTTCTACACCAGCACCGGCGCGTGCTGGTCCTGACCGGGGCCGGTCTCAGCACCGACTCCGGCATTCCCGACTACCGCGACAAGGATGGCGTCCGGCGCGGCCGCACGCCGATCCAGGGACCGGATTTCCGCCGCGACGAGGGCGTGCGCCGCCGTTACTGGGCGCGCAGCATGGTCGGCTGGCCGACGTTGGCGCAGGCCGCGCCGAACGTCGGCCACCGCGCGCTGGCGGCGCTGGAGGCGGCCGGCCGCATCGACGGCTTGATCACGCAAAACGTCGACGGCCTGCACCAGCGCGCCGGCAGCCGCAATTTGATCGAGTTGCACGGCAACATCCACGGCGTCGTCTGCCTGGACTGCCGCCGGGTCGGCGAGCGCGCCGCGATCCAGACGGAATTGCTGGACGCGAATCCCGGCCTGTTCGCGGTCGACGCCGAGGTGCGTCCCGACGGCGACGCCGAGGTCGAGCTGGAGGCGCTGCAGCGCTTCCACGTGCCGGTCTGCGGGCATTGCGGCGGCACCTTGCAACCTGACGTGATCTTCTTCGGGGACAACATCCCGGCCCAGCGCACGGCCGACGCTCTGGCCATGATGGCGCGCGCCGACGCCTTGCTGGTGGTCGGATCGTCGCTGATGGTGTTTTCGGGCTACCGTTTCTGCAAGCTGGCGGCCGAGGCGGGCAAGCCGATCGCGGCGATCAACCTCGGCAAGACCCGCGCGGACGACCTGATCGGACTGAAGGTGGAGGCGGCCGCCGCCGAGGTGCTGCCGCGCCTGCTATGAGTTCGGATTAGTTCCGCTGCAACATCGAGCGGACGATGGCTTCCTTGGCCAGCACATAGTCCTGTCCGGCCAGCACCAGATTGGAGTTCGGCTGGATGACCTTGACGTTGATGAACACCATGTCGCTGGTCTCCGCGTAGGAGCCGACCACGATCGCCTGGGCGTTGTGGGCGGTGGCCACTTCGCCGATTTCGCGGGTGAGCATCAGCTCGCCCTGGTTACGCTTCAGGTAGACGTTGTTGCGCAGCTTCATCTCGATCATGCGCATGCCGCCCTGCGCCAGGCGGGTCGACACCTGCTCCGACACCAGCCGGCCCAGGGTCGTGGTCTGCTCCAGCGCGTCGATGTTGACGATGGTGGCCATGATCAGCGGCTTGTCGGCGGTCAGCTTGCCGTTGAGTTGATGCATCAGCGAATCGGCGGCCTTGTAGTTGGCGTCGATGAACTGGTTGGACGAGATCGTCGAATAATTGCCTTCCTCCTTGGTGGCGGTGGAGGAGCAGGCCGCCAGCAGCAACGGCAGCGCCAGCGCGGCGGCGCGGGCCAGGGGTGTCATCAGCATTTACATGTCTCCGCGTACTTTGAAGGTACGGGTCAATTTGGTCAGTTCGGCGTCCTGCTCGAGGACGCCGTACAGTTCGCGGTCGGAATCGGCCACGTAATAGGCCGACGTGGTGCGCGCCAGGTACCGGTACTGGTCCGACACCGACAGGGTCACGATGATCTCGGTCTTCGGCGTTTGGCCGGGGGCGAACTGGGCGTTGTTGAGGTCGTATGGGTCCCAGCCGGCGTTCATCGCCTCCTCGTTCGACAGCGGCGCCGGCGTCAGCTCGGCCATCGACACGCCGCCGGGCAGGGCGGTGCGCTCGCCGATGGGACGGTATTGCGGGCGGTCGGCGGCGAAGGTGACGGCCTGGATGTCCAGGTCGATCTTGAGCGAACCGGCGGGCGTGCGCGTGACGACATAGCCGTCGTTCACCAGCGAGGTCGTCAACTGGGTGACCAGCGCGCGCTGGAAGGCGTTCGAATCGGCCGGCTCGTTGATGAAGACCGGACGGGGCGGACTCTTCTTGAGCTGGGCCACCAGCCGTTTTTCGATGCTGTTGGACACCACGCCCCAATGGTAGGCCGCTTGCAGCTTGGCCTGCTTGGTGGTGGGGAAGTTCGCGGCCAGCGGCGCCGGCGTGTAGCGCGCCGCACATCCTGACAGGACCAATCCGGCTGCCAGAGCCATTGCAGTTTTCAGCGCCATTGTTGCCTCATCGTCAAAAGTCTACCGTATCCGGGGCCGCGAAGGGAGAGCGCAGCGGCCGCGAATGTAAAATCATCCAGCGTCCAGTTTAGCATGGATGTTTCCGATTAGAAATTCTCAAGGCGATAAAAAACCCGGTTCGGGACCGGGTTGTGTACGGAGCGCGCAACAGTTTTGGCGGTTTTAGCGGCTGTGGGTCTTCATCGCGGCGGCCACCTCGCGTTTGCCGTCGCGATCCTTCTCGGTGGCGCGCTTGTCGTGCATTTTTTTACCCTTGGCCAGGCCGATTTCACATTTGACCCTGCCGCCCTTGTAATGCAGGTTGAGCGGCACCAGGGTATAGCCGGAGCGCTCGACCTTGCTGATCAGCTTGTCCATCTCCTGGCGGTGCAGCAGCAGCTTGCGGGTGCGCACCGCCTCCGGGCTGATGTGGGTGGACGCGGTGGGCAGGGCGCTGATATGGGCGCCGAACAGGAACAGCTCGTCGCCACGGATGGTGACGTAGGCCTCCTTGATCTGCACGCGGGCGTCGCGGATCGCCTTCACTTCCCAGCCTTCGAGCACGATGCCCGCCTCGTAGCGGTCCTCGATGAAGTAGTCAAAAAAGGCTTTTTTGTTATCGGCTATGGTCATGGGATCGTAAATCAGCTGTAAACCCGTGCGGGTCGGTTAAACTACTGCTTCGCGTCAAAAAACGCGACTAATTCAACATCATAGCAAATGGTTAGCCAATGGCAGTAGTGCACAAATCAGTTTTCCTCGGTTACAGCGCCCAGCAGATGTTCGATCTGGTTGCCAACATCGATGACTATCCCAAGTTTCTGCCGTGGTGCAGCGGCGTCGAGATTCGTGAGCGCCGCGACAACGTGGTGGTCGCCAGCATCGGCATCAACTACCATGGCGTCAAGCAAAGCTTCACGACCTCCAACGAGAACACGGCGCCGACGACCATCGAGATGAAGCTGGTCGACGGTCCTTTCAAGTGCCTGGACGGCGTATGGACGTTCAAGGCATTGCGCGAGGATGCCTGCAAGATCGAGCTGGACATGCGCTATGAATTCTCCGGCACCTTGCTGGACAAGCTGGTCGGGCCGGTGTTCGGCATGATCGCCAACAGCATGGTCGACTCCTTCTGCAAACGGGCGGAAACCGTCTATGGCGGCTGAACTGATCAACGTCCAAGTGTGCTACGCCAGCGACGCGGCGCAGTTCCTGCGCGCGTTGCGGGTTCCGGTGGGCACAACGTTGGAGCAGGCCATCGCCGCCAGCGGCGTGCTGGCCGAAGTGCCCGGCATCGACCTGGCCACGATGCAGGTCGGCATCTACGCCAAAAAGAAGCCGCTGGACACGGTGCTGCGCGAGCACGACCGCGTCGAAATCTACCGCCCGCTAATCGCCGATCCCAAGAACGCGCGCCGCCGCCGCAAGCCCTCCGCCTGACAGGGCGGCGGTCACAAGCGATGGGGTCAAGTCTGTCATTCGGACACGAGCCGGACCGCAGAGTGGCTGGGCTCGTGTCCGAATGACAGACTTGACCCTCGTTTGGGGAATTGTGAGGTATGCTTTCAGCTGACTTTGTCAGCGAGGTGTCCCATGGCCGAGATCATCCATCCCTTTTACGAGTCGCATCGCGCTGCGATGGAAGCCGCCATGCTCCATCGCCTCGACCTCGCCGAGCCGATGCTGTACGAGCGTGCGCATCTATCCGATATGGATAGGATTCGGCGCGAGGTGATGGACGAATTCCACATCGTGCTTGCTCAAATACCCTATGTCGGCGGCGCGGCGAGCCGCATGAGCGATTTCTTTATGCGCCTCATGGGCTTTATCGCCATCAGCCGGGTCCTGCGGCGCCACGGCGTGCCGGTGTCCGTGATCGGCGAAATCGAGCGGGAAACCTACAAGGCGCAACTGCTCACCGTGCCCGAGGCGGAACGTCTCGACGCCGGACGTCATTTCATGTCGCTCGAGAACCAGGCTTTGTTGCGCGAGCAGGCCGCGAGAAGCGCGACATATAGCCATCAGAAAGAGTTTCCGGAAGATTTCGTCTACGACTTCGTCGAGCCGGGCCCCGACGACAACTTTGAATTCGGCGTCAACTACCGCGCTTGCGGCTTTTGCAAATTCGCGGGCCGCCATGAAGACAAGGAAATCCTGCCGAATATTTGCGGGCTTGATTTCGTCGCCTATGCCGCGCGGGGCATTCGGTTGGAAAGGACCCAAACGTTGGCAGGCGGAGCGGACCACTGCAACTTTCGATTCTCCCGGCTACGCGGGTAGCGGTCGCAAAGCCGCGGCCTGACAGGCCGCGGGCAAGTCCACGCTTCGTTTGATCCGATGCCGGTCAATGTGGCTTCAATTGAGATAGCTCATACGCCTCGTCGTTGGCAGGAAGACAATGACCGTTCCTACCGTGCGGCGGCCTTATGAACCATCCATATCCCTCGTCAAACCCGCCAGTGCGGATCTCCTCGACAAACAGGTTCAAGCGCGGGCTGGATGTGTCGTTGAATCGGGAAGAGTACCGCGCGCTGTTGCTGATGCTGGCGCATGATACTGGATGCGGTAAGCCGGTCGGCGGTGCCGGTGGCTTGCGAGGCCTTGACTTCGCCGGCAGCATTATTTACTACAATCTTTCATCAGACGGCATGCGGATTCACTTGCTAAGCATCGAGAAAGTGGAGTGGGATGAGCGGGCATCGGTGTTGAACGGAAAGAGCTTGCTACGTGTCGCGTTGTCGGCGGCGACCGGGAGCGCGGTGACGTTGACGGTGCGCAGCGGGTTGAAATGGATATGGAACCTTATAGATTTCTAAGCAGTCCAACAACAAGATACTGATGACAGGAGCTAGCGATGGACGTACAAGCACTCATTGAGGCCATCGAGGAAATGGGCCGGCACCTCCGTGGCGAGATCGAACTGGAAACCGTTGAGTTCATTCCCGAACCGATCAATATGGCCGGCTTGCGCGCATCGACTGGCCTGTCGCAGTCCGACTTCGCCAGTCGTTTCGGCCTTAGCCTGCGCAATATTCGCCGCTGGGAATCGGGCGAGGCCCGCCCCAGCTTTAACGAGGAAACACTGCTGTGGCATATTGCTCAGAATCCCGCGTACGTCGAACGGGAGTTTGCCGAGTATTGCCGCTCACGATCGCAAGTCTCGCGCGCATCCCATAGCATCTAAGCGCCCAGCCTTCGCATGTCGGACGCCGTAGCCATCGACGCCGCGGGCGGCATGCCGCGCGGCGCGGCTGGCTTCAGCTACAATATTGGCTCATTGTAATGACTGCGGAGCCAAATTGATCGAAACACAAACCGCACCACAAATCCTGCACCGGGCCGGCGTCGTATTGCTGGTCGTCGGGGCGGCCGATATCGCCTACCTGATCTGGTGCCTGTCCACCGGCGCCAGCTATTCCTACAGCATGACCATCCCCGCCGTGATCGCCGGCGTGCTGCTGATGCGCGGCAGCCTCAAGGCCGCCAGCGCGCTGATCTGGATCTCCGCCATCCTGCTGCCGATGGCCGTGGCCAGCGGCGCGATGTCGCTGATGCAGCCGCTCGACCTGACCATGACCGAACTGCGGCTGGCGCCGGCGGCCCGTTTCGGCGCCGCGCTGCCGCTGGTGATCTTCTGCGCGCTGTTGTACTGGCTGTTGCAGCAGTTGGGCCGCCAGCCGGTGCAGTCGGCGATCCAGACCACGGGCCGCAAGAAGCCAGCCATCAACGTGGCGCTGACCATCGGCGTGGCGCTGTCGATGCTGGCGCTGACCGGCAAACAGCTTGGGCAGAACAGCGATTTGAAGAACAAGGCGGAGCAGCTGGCGCGGGAAAAGCACGGCGCGCAGTTCCGCTATCACGCGACCAGCATCACGCCGCGCGACGATATGGAAGGCACCTTCGTCGAGGCCAAGGTCCAGGCGTGGAATCAGAACAGCGTCGAGACGGTCGACGTGTTCTGGAAAGAGAAGTGATACAAGAGGCCTGCGGCATCGCGTGAGGCGCGATGCCGCATGCGATACGGCTTAGCGTCCGCTGATGTTGAGCGTGCGTGCGTCCAGCTTCACCTTGACGGTGGCCGCAGGTTTGGCGCCCGCCGATTCGGCCAGCGTGACGATGTACTCGCCGGCGGCGATCTTCCAGGTCTTGCTGGCGCTGTCGTACACGCCCAGCAGGCGCGGATCGATTTTCACTTTGGCCTTGCCGCTGGCGCCGGCCTTCACCGCCACCTTGTCCCAGCCGCCCAAGCGCTTCGGCGCTTCCCAGCCGCCGGCCGCCGGCGACACATATACCTGGCCAACCGCCTTGCCATCGCGCTTGCCGGTGTTCTGCACACTGAAGCTCACGTCGATGCCGGCGCCGTCGGCCGACTTGTTCGCGCTCAGGTCCGCAAAGGAGAAGCTGGTGTACGACAGGCCGTAGCCGAACGGGAACAGCGGCTTGTGGCCCTTCAGGTCGAACCACTTATAGCCGACGGCAGCGCCTTCGATGTTGTAGTCGGTGGTGATCTTCTCGATGATGTTTTCATCCTTGGTCACCGCGTCGCCGTCGAGCACCGGCCGTGGCAATTGCGCCACCGAGGCCGGGAAGGTGGCCGGCAGGCGTCCCGACGGATTGACTTCGCCGGTCAGCACGCGCGCGATCGCCGCGCCGCCGCTGGTGCCCGGATACCAGGCCTCGACCACGGCGCCGACGTTGTTCAGCCAAGGCATGACGACCGGGCCGCCGGTTTGCAGCACCACGATGGTCTTGGCGTTGGCCTTGGCCACCGCCGAAATCAGCGCGTCCTGTTTGTTCGGCAGATTCAGGTCCGGCGCGTCGATGGCTTCGGCCATCCACTGGTTGCCGAACACGATGGCGACATCGCTGGACGCGGCCAGCTTGGCGGCGGCGGCGGCATCCTTGCCGTCGTTGTACACCACTTTGGCGCCGGTGCGCACGCTCAGCTCCTGCATCGGCGACGAGCGGTGGTAGACCATCGGTCCGGGGAAGAAGGCCGGGCCTTCGTTGGCGACCGGCGACAGGCCGACCGGATAGACCTGGGCCGAACCGCCGCCCGACAGCACGCCCACATTCGCGTGGCCGCCGATGATGGCGATGGTGCGCACGTTGGCGCCCAGCGGCAGCAGGTCGTTGCTGTTCTTGAGCAGGACGATGGCTTCTTCCGCGTCCGATTGCGAGATCTTGCCGTTGGCGGCGAAGTCGATGCCGGCGTCGTCGGTGGTCGGCGTGACCACCGGATGCTCGATCAAGCCGTTGGCGAACATGGCGCGCGTGATGCGCTTGACCATGTCGTCCAGGCGCGCCTGCGGCACGTGGCCGTTGACCACCGCCTCCTTCAGCGCCTCGTTGAAGTAGGCAGATTTGTCGAACGGGTGGCCCGATTGCTGATCCAGCCCGTGCATGGCAGCGGGAACGGTGGAATGGGTCGCGCCCCAGTCGGACATCACGTAACCCTTGAAGCCCCAGTCCTGCTTCAGTACCTGGTTGAGCAGGTAGTCGCTTTCGCAGGCATAGGAACCGTTGACGCGGTTGTACGCGCACATCACCGAACCCGGATCGCCGCGTTCCATGGCGATTTGCAGCGCCAGCAGGTCCGACATGCGGCCGGCGGTATCGTCGATCTTGACGTTGATGTTATTGCGGTTGGTCTCCTGGTCGTTGAAGGCGAAGTGCTTCAAGGTCGAGACCATGTGGTTCGACTGGATGCCGCGAATCTGCTCGCCGACCATGACGCCGGCCAGCAGCGGATCTTCGCCGCCGTATTCGAAGTTGCGGCCGTTGCGCGGCTCGCGCAGCAGGTTGACGCCACCGGCCAGCATGATGTTGAAGCCCGTCTTGCGTGCCTCGCTGCCGATCATCGCGCCGCCGGCGAACGCCAGTTCCGGGTTCCAGGTGGCCGTCGTGGCCAGGCCGGAGGGCAGGGAAGTGCGCTGGTACGGTTTTTTCGACGCCGCCTGGGTGGCGACGCCGACGCCGGCGTCGGCCTGCCATTGCGGCGGCAGGCCCAGACGCTCGATGCCTGGAATGAAGCCGGCCGAATCCTTGCGGCCTTCCTTCGGCGCGACGTGTTTTTTGGACTCGAAATCGGTGGAGAAGTAGCCGAACACGGTCTGGATTTTCTCATCCAGCGTCATCGCCTTGACCAGTTGCTCGGCACGGGCGTCCGGCGTCAGCTTTTTATCGAGCCATGGGCGCTTGGCGTCGGCGGCATGGGCCGCTCCGCTTAACGTGGAAGACAGCATGAGGGGATAGACCAGTGCCAGTGACAGCCAGAGACGCTTCTTCATACGATTGCTATGTCCTTATATTTCGATTTATAGGTCGGCGCGCGGGATTAAAACCTCGAGCGCGTATACTCCACCCGCAACGATACCGGTCACGCGCGGTTCAGGCAATCGTTTTCCGTCCAGCGTGACCTGAATTTCGCCGACGTCGGCGCGGCGGATCGACACCTCGAAGCTCGCGTAGCGGAACTGGCGGGTGACCTTGATGCCGTCCCAGTGCTTGGGTAGCTGCGGATTGACCAGCAAACCGTCGGTATCGCCTTTCAAGCCGCAAAGCCCCTCGATGAAGCAGCGGTAGGCCCATGACACGGTGCCGGTGTTGAACAACTGGCTGGAGCGGCCGGCCGTGCGCGGATACTGGTGATACGCGCCACGGTAGTAGTTGGGGATGAACACCGGCAGCTGGCCGCGCTGCAGGTAATCGGCCTCGCTCGGGCCGGGGATCATCTGGCGCAGCAGCTTGTAGGCGCGGTCGCCTTCGCCGATGGTGTACAGACTGTAGATATAGAAGATCGAGGCGTGGTTGTAGACCGCGCCGTTTTCCGCCGAACCGGGGTGCTTTTGGGTCACGCGGCCGACGTCGTCGCGCATGGCGCTGTATGGCGGGGCGAACATCGCCACGCCGTAGGGCGTGTCCAGCTGTTCCTCGACCTGCGCCATCATCGCGGCGCGCTGGCCTGCGTCGGCCGCGCCGCCGAGTATCGCCCAGGCCTGCGGGTTCAGGTAGATGCGGCCTTCCTTGTCCTTGCTGATGCCGAAGGTGACGTTGTCGTCGGTGATGCCGCGCGCGTACCAGTCGCCGTCCCACAGGTGCTCGTTGGCCGCCTGGTTGACCGCCACGGCGCCGGCGCGGAAGTGCTTCGCGCTTTCCGCCAGCGAGGCGTTGGCGGCGCCGCTTTTTTCGCAAATTCCGGCCCACAGGTTCAGCGCGTAGGCGGTGGCCACGGTTAGCCAGCCCGATACGCCGCGTCCCTTGTAGCCGACCATGTTCATTGGATCGCACCAGTCGCCTTGGGCGATGTAGCTCAAGCCGCGTTTGTCGCGCGCCTGCAGCAGCCAGTCCATCGCGCTGCTCATGCGTTCGGAGACGGTGATGGCGACGCCGCTGTCGTGGCCGACCACGTCCTCGTTGAGGATGTCGTAGTCGCCGGTTTCGTCCAGGTACACCTTGAGCGCCACCGGCAGCCACACGCAATGGTCGGTGTGCGGCACCTGGTTGATGTATTTGAGCTCCGCGCCTTCGGCCAGCAGGATCCCGTCCGGCATCGCGCCGCTGGCCTCCTGCTGCGACAGCGCGTGCAGGAAGGCCGCGCGCATCACGCCGGGCTTGATGAAGCTCATGCCCATATTGTCTTGCAGGTAGTTGCGCGTCTGCGGATCGGTGCTGAGGCGATTGACGTCGCCGTGGTAGAACACCTGGCGCGGCAGCCAGTTGTTGACGAAGTTGTCGAGCTCCTTGTCGGGCGTCTCGATGCGCAGGCATCCGCGTCCGCCGGCGATGTAGTCGGCGTAGTCCCTGCGGGCGTTGTCGAAGGCGGCGGCACTCAGGTATTTTTCGCGCATGGCGATGATTTCGGCGTCGTCGAAGGCCGGGCCGAAGATGAAGCGGTAATCCTGCGACTGGCCTTCCGCCAGCGCCAGGCGGTATTGCACCACGGCGGCCGGCGTCTCATAGCGCGCGTCGCCGTTGGCCAGCGATGGCTCCTGGATCGCGCTCGGATAATGCAGGCCGCCTTCGCCCTCGAATGCCTGCTGCTGGACTTCCCACGCCACCGGCGCCTGCTCGCACAGGAAGTAGGTCTTGTCCTTGAAATCCTTCTGCTTGAAGTAGTCGGTGACCTTCTGATACGGCGTCACGCTGCTTGCCACCACGCCGCCCAGGTCGGCGCGATATTCGCCGGACTGGTTCATCCACGACATGTAACCGATCGGGAAGTAGGGGTAGACACTCAGCTTGCGCGCGCGGCCGGACAGATTGGTCACGCGCAGCGACCACAGTTCCACCACGTCGGCGGTCGGAATGCTCAAGGTCAGCTCGATTCTGAGGCCCAGGTGCTCGATGGTCCATTCGATGTCGCTTTTGCCGACCGAGAAATTGAAGCTGTCGACCGGCGTGCGCACCGGCTCATACGGCGCCGAGAACAGCTCGCCCGTTTCCTCGTCCTTGATGTAGAAGAAGCGGCCCGGATGATGGGCGTAGTAGTTCTGCTCCGGTTGCATGAAGGTCTTGGCCTCCAGGTTCGGCGCGTAGGCGTACTTGGCGGGTTCCGGCTGCATGTACTGCGCGACGGCGTAACCACGGCAGGTCACCTGTATCATCATTTTCTGGTTCCACAGGAAGCCGGCGGCGCGCGGCATGGCCGTGGCGCTGGTCAGTTCGAAGCGGTCGCCATTGTGGGTTGGGCGTAGCATGAGACGGTCTCCGTATTAAAGCTGAATATTAAGCTGGGTATTGAGCTGAATTGAATGTGTGGTTATGCGAGTTTTGCTTTGCGCTCTTCGAGCTCCGCCTGGATCTGAACCAGTTTGGTGTTGTCGAGGTTATAGAAGAACATGATCGCGACAGCCAGCGCCGCGAAGGCGGCCGGAATGAAGGACATCAGCCAGACGATGCCGGCCTGCGAGCCGACCGACTGCGCCGCGTTGGCGACATAGCCGAGCTGGGTGAACAGCGATCCGATGACGGCAACCGCGATCGCGGTGCCGAGCTTTTGCGAGAACGTGGCGGCGGCGAAGGTCATCGCGGTGGCGCGGCGGCCGGTGCGCCATTCGTTGTAGTCGGCCGTGTCGGCGTACATCGAGAAGGCCAGCGGCGACTTCGGCCCCAGCGCCAGGCCCATGCCGATCTGCAGCGCGAACATCAACGTGACCTGGTCCTTGGGCACGAAGAAGAAGGCCGATGACAGCACGGCGGTCACGCTCATCAAAATCATCATCAGCTTCTTCTTGTCGATGAAGCGCGTGAGGAAGGGCGTGATCGAGGCGCCGATGGCGGCAGAGATCATATACGCCGGCACGAAGCCCTGCATCAGCTCCGGGCGTCCCACCACATACTTGAAGTAGTAGGCGGCGCTGGTGGTGCGCAGCGTGATGGTGATCATGATGATCAGCGCCAGGAAGAACAGCACGACCCACGGCCGGTTCTGCGACAGGTCGCGGATGTCCTGCGCGACGTTGGATTTTTGCGAGGGCGCCGGCGCGATGCGCTCGCGCGTGTTCAGGAAGGTCAGCACGAACAGGCCGGAGGCGAACACGCTCCATGCCAGCATCGTCAGCTGCCAGCCCAGTTTATCGTCGCCGGCGCCCAGCCACGACACCATCGCCGGCGTGGCGGCGGTGACCAGCGTGCCGCCGGCGAAGGCGAAGATGAAGCGCAGGCCGTTGACGGTGGAGCGTTCCTGCGGATCGGCCGACAGCACGCCGGACAGGGCGTTGTAGGGGATGTTGATGCAGGTGTAGCAGACCATCATCAGCAGGTAGGTCGCGTAGGCCCAGACGATCTTGCCGTCGTGGCCCAGGTCCGGCGTGGTGTAGGTGAGGATGGCCGCGCAGGCCAGCGGCACCGGCACCCAGATCAGGTAGGGACGGAACTTGCCGAAGCGGGTGCTGGTGCGGTCGGCGGCGGCGCCGATCATCGGGTCGGTGAAGGCGTTGATGATTTTGATCGTAAACATCATCGACGCCGCCGCGCCGGCCGAGATGCCGAAGACGTCGGTGTAGTAGATCAGCAGGAAGGTCGCGATATTGGTCCAATAAAAATTGAAGCCCATATCGGCGATGCCGTAGCTGATCTTTTCACGCCAGGTCAGTTGTTTATTCACAGTCGCCTTGTTTTAACGGGACATGACAGTGTAATACCGTCGATTCTTGCACATGTAAAAATAGGCAGTGGAGCCGGAACTCCACTGCCCGAACGGGGCGGAACGCTGGGGCCGTACCTATGCGCGCATGCATAGGCACGGTCCGGCGCGGCGGGAGACGCCACCCCGAGAGAGCTCGGTTTGCGGCCGTCAGCCGGGGGCTGGCGGTGCGAATTTGGCGGTAACCGTGGTAGCGGTAACTGTGGTGGATGTCATCGTGTCTCCTGCTTGTTGGTTTTTAAATGTGTTTGCCAAAATCTCCTGCACCAGTTCGGACGGGTCCTTGTTGATGTCGAGCACGATGCCGGCTTCGTCGGCCTGCAACGGTTCCAGCGACGCCAACTGGCTGTCGAGCAGCGAGGTTGGCATGTAGTGGCCGGGGCGCGCCGCCATGCGCGCGGCGATCAGCTCGCGCGGCCCGTGCAGATGGGCGAAGCGCAGTTGCGGGTCGGCGCCGCGCAGCAGATCGCGGTAGCGGCGCTTCAACGCCGAGCAGGACAGGACCAGGCCGGCGTGGCGGTCGCGCGCGGCGAGGATCTCGGCGTGCAGCGCCTTCAGCCAGTCGGCGCGGTCGCCGTCGGTCAGCGCCATGCCTGCCGACATCTTGGCGACGTTGGCGTACGAGTGATAGGCGTCGCCTTCCAGATAGGGCGCGCCCAGCGCGGTCGCCAATTGCAGCCCGACCGAGCTTTTGCCGCAGCCGCTCACGCCCATGACGACCCAGCGGACCTGCGTTGTTTGATTACTCATAGTGGTAGGTATATGTTAGCGCTAACAGATTATTTGTAGTGTAAGCTTTTGCAGCGATTTGTAAACAAGAATCTATGGTGCGCCGCATCAAGGCGGCGCCCGGCGGGCCTTCCTCAGGCGCTTTCCCGGGCCATCAGCGTGAAGCCCAGGTCGATCTGGCGGTTGGGCGGCGCCTCGCCCTTGATGACCGCGCGCAGCAGGGTGGCCGCCTCGAAGCCGATGCGGTAGCGCGGCGTGCCGATGGTGGTCAGCGACGGATTCATCCACGCCGACGCCGGCAGGTCGTTGAAGCCGCAGATCGCCAGTTGGGTCGGCACGGAGATGCCGCGCCGCTGGCATTGATAGATGGCGCCGTGCGCCAAGTCGTCGTTGCAGCAGAAGATGGCGTCGCAGTCCGGCGCCTGGGCCAGCATGCGCCCCAGCAGCTCCGCCCCCAGCGCGATGGTCGACGGCTCCGCCACCATGACCTCGAGCCGGACGTCGGCCAGGCCGGCTTCGTTCATGGCCTGGCGGTAGCCCTCGGCCCGGCGCAGCGTCCGCTCGTCGAGCTGGGCGCCGATGAAGCCGATGCGTTTGTGGCCCTTGTCGAGCAGATAGCGCGTCATCGCCTGGCCCGCCTGGAACTGGGAGAAGCCCACGGTCAGCTGGGCCGGGTCGGTGGACATGTCCATCATCGACACCACCGGCACGCGCGAATTGGTCAGGATCTGCTGCACGCGGTCGCTGTGCGTCAGGCCCGACAGCAGCATGCCGTCCGGATTCGACTGCAGGTAGGTGCCGATCAGCTTTTCCTCCTCCTGGTCCGAATAGCGGGTGTTGCCGATCAGGATCTGGTAGTCGTCGGCGTCGAGCGCGTCCTGGATGCCGGCCAGCACCTCGGTGAACACGGCGTTCGACAGCGACGGCACCAGCACGGCGATCACCTTTGATTGCGACGAGGCCAGCGCGCGGGCGGCGCGGTTGGGCACGTAGCCCAGTTCGATGACCGCCTTGTCGACCCGGTCGCGCAGCGCCTGCGACACCATGTCCGGCTGGGTGATCGCGCGCGACGCGGTCATCGTCGCCACGCCGGCGTGTTTCGCCACCATCGCCAGGGTGATGCGGCCGCTGGCGCGGCTCCTGCCCGCTTGTGATTTCGTCATCAGTAATACTTATAGTGGTATTGATAGCGATATCATACGGCAGCTTACGACTAAAGGGAGAGGGGGAAAGTGCTTATTGGCAGCCAGCCAACACTTTTTGATTCTTTTTGCCCAATTCGGCGCGCTCCTGGTCGCTCATGATGGTTCGTTCGCCGTTCTTGTCGATATTTGCCAGGCGCATGCCCTGGTCCAGCGCCCGCTGGTTTTGCCGGGCCGCCTCGCAGTTGGCGGCGGCGTCCGCCTTTTGTTGCGCGTCGTCGGCGGTTTTGCGCTCGGCGGCGGCCGCGTCCGCGCGGCGCTTGTTGAAGGCCTGGTTGCGTTCGGCCAGGGTGGGCGCTGCCTTGAGGCCTGCGTTGGCTGGCTGGCTTGTTTCCACCGGGTAGGCGGGCATTGCCGGCGTGTCGGCGGCTTCTGTCGGGAAAGTGTTCGGATTGAAGGCTGGTCGGCCGGGCGCCTTGAGGATGCGTTTAGCGGGAACGCTTGGCGGCGGAGGGCGGTCGGACAGCTGTTTCACGCCATTGTTATCCAGCCACATGTATTGAGCCGGAGCGGTAGGGGCGATACCCGCGAGCAGGAGGCTCAGCAGGACGGCGGACTTGGTGCGTGCGTTCATGGCGGGCTCCACATGGTGACACCATCGATTTCGCCACGAAACAAGCTCAGTGTCAACCTTGATGCCGGCACACCTCATTCACATCACAGCGGACGGAATAAACGCCCGAATCAAGCGGGGCTGAGGGGGCTGGCGTTACCGCGTGCGTGCCGCAGCGGCGTCGGTGGTCGCTTGCGTCATCTGATCGAGTTTTTGCTCCGCGCTGACAAGGGCAGCGCTGATGTCGCGGTCGCTCAAGCGGGTGCGTAGCTGGGATGCCATCTCGGTGGCGCCACTGATCTGAAGCTTTTCGGCAAACAGTGCCCATGCGTAGGATTCGGCGGGATCTGAGGCGGCAAGCCTTGTCGCCAGCGTTAAAGCCGGTTGCGTCGCGCCTGCCATCACGGCGCGCGACAGATATTCCACCGCGAGTTTATTCGACGGGACGCTGCGGTCGAAGCCCGCCTCGGACGCCAGCGCGTCCGGCTCATCCCAATATTGCTGGCCTAATTGAAGTAGCGCATAGATGTCGCCGCGCGAAGCCAGTTCCTTGAGCTTTGTCAGCGGAAGATAATAGTATTCGGCCGGCGTGCCATAGCCGCCCTGCGCCATTCGTTTTTCGCGCGCCTCATACCGCTGTTGAGCCAGTGTGGTGTCAGTGGCGCCAGAACCCGAAAAAGGCGAGCCGCCCGTTTGCATATTGTTCGCGCCGCCGTTGAATTGCGCCATAGTGCTCGTGACCGCAGACTGTGCGGGCGCGATGCGAACCGGTTGCGGGGGGGGCGCCGGTGTGGGGCCTGCGCCAGCGAATACAACATATCCCATAACGGCGAGCGTGGCGCATGCGCCGGTTATGGTGAGAAGTTTGCTGGGCATTGGAGAATGATTGTTCGTCAAGATAACCGGGCCATGAGGCCCGGTTGGTTGCTCAGTCAGATGGAGGCACTTTAGAACGTGCAGGCACCGAAGGTCCAGCCGTTGCGGCTAGCCTGTGTTGCGGCCTCGCTTTGCGAGCAAGCCTGAATGGTGCCGAACATGCCGCGTCCGCCGCCGGTAGGAATGCACACCTGGTAAGTCTGATAAGTGCGCCCGCCAGGACAAGGGCCGGTCGGCGTGGTTGGTGCCTGATTGTCCGGACCGACAATTACTTTGCTCCAAGGATTAATGAGGACGCCTGATTGTTCGCCCACGACGAGGGAGCCGTCGTCTTTAAGGACCACCGCGTAATTGGCGGAGGCAGGATGGCCTCCAGTCTCCGAATTCCATACCGCTACGTTGGCGGCGTTGTACTGCACGAAATTACCGTCCTGCTGCATATAAGTGCGAACACCGGTTTTGTACGAAGCCCACCGTGCGTTTGCAGCAACTGGGGTACCACGGTACAACACCAGATTCCCGTCAGATTGTTGCACCAACATGTATTTCCCGTTTGCAGACGTGATGTTTTCGTTGTAACCGAGTGACTGATTAGCATACAGCGCATTGGCCGCTGCGGCATTCTGGCTGACGAGCGCGGCTGCAGCCATCAAGACAGCGGACGTTAATTTTCGTAACATGAAATATCCTAAATAGTTTACGGATGAATATGTTAGCATTTTAAGAATCTTAAAAACTATCTAATTGTCACAGCGCAATGGTTAAATGCGAGTCAAATGGCGGCCCATTTCGAGACAACTGCGCAAGCTTCGTTAAATATATTTACATAGCCTGCTTGGCTTTGCGATGACGCGCACACAGGCCCAGGGCGGCCAGGCCGGCGCCCTTCATGGCGAACTGTGGCAGTTCCGGCACCGGACTGGAGATCGGGCCGCCAACGGTGTCGGAGGTGATCCTGAGGGTGTTAAGGTGGATCGTGCCGTAGCCGGAGTCTATGGTGTAATCGTTGATGACGTACAGCGCCAGCCGATCATAGGTGCCGCCGCCGCCGCAAAGGAGAAGTTCCAGACAGAATGTCGCAAACTCTGTATAATCTGCTTTTGCGCCTATAGGAATTGCTATGCGTCTTCTCCAAAAAGCACTCACGTTCGATGACGTGCTTCTCGTCCCAGCGTACTCGAATGTTCTGCCTGCCGATACGTCCCTCAAAACTCGTCTGACCCGCAATATCACATTGAACATTCCGCTGCTGTCGGCGGCGATGGACACCGTGACCGAAGGCCGTCTGGCGATCGCCATGGCGCAAGAGGGCGGCATCGGCATCATCCACAAGAACCTCAATCCGAAGGACCAGGCGCGGGAAGTGGCCAAGGTCAAGCGTTTCGAGGCCGGCGTGCTGCGCGATCCGATCACGATCCCGCCGACGATGAAAATCCGCGACGTCATCAAACTGACCGAGCAGTACGGCATCTCCGGCTTCCCGGTCGTGGAAGGCAAGGAAGTGGTCGGCATCATCACCAACCGCGACCTGCGCTTTGAACAGGAACTGGACGCCGAAGCGCGCGCCAAGATGACGCCGCGCGAAAAGCTGGTGTTCATCAAGGAAAGCGGCGACGGCGCCGACCGCGACGAAGCCAAGCGCCTGATGAACAAGCACCGCCTCGAGCGCGTGCTGGTCGTCAACGACGCCTTCGAACTGCGCGGCCTGATCACCGTCAAGGACATCCAGAAATCGACCGAGCACCCGCTGGCGTCGAAGGATACGCAGGGCAAACTGCTGGTCGGCGCCGCCGTCGGCGTCGGCGCCAAGGATGAGGAACGCATCGAGCTGCTGGTCGCCGCCGGCGTCGACGTGCTGGTGGTCGACACCGCCCACGGCCACTCGCAGGGCATCCTCGACCGCGTGAAATGGATCAAGACCAAGTTCCCGCACGTGGACGTCATCGGCGGCAATATCGCCACGGCCGCCGCCGCCAAGGCGCTGGTCGAATACGGCGCCGACGCGGTCAAGGTCGGCATCGGCCCCGGCTCGATCTGCACCACCCGCATCGTCGCCGGCGTCGGCGTGCCGCAGATCACCGCGATCAGCAACGTGGCCGAGGCGCTCGAAGGCACCGGCGTGCCGTGCATCGCCGACGGCGGCATCCGCTTCTCGGGCGACATCTCCAAGGCGCTGGCCGCCGGCGCGTCGACCGTGATGATGGGTTCGATGTTCGCGGGCACCGAAGAGGCGCCGGGCGAAGTGATCCTGTACCAGGGCCGCTCGTACAAATCGTATCGCGGCATGGGTTCGCTGGGCGCGATGTCGGACGGTTCTGCCGACCGCTACTTCCAGGACGCCACGATGAAGGCCGACAAGTTCGTGCCCGAAGGTATCGAAGGCCGTGTCGCCTACAAGGGCAGCGTGCTGGCGATCATCTTCCAGCTGGTCGGCGGCGTGCGTCAATCGATGGGTTACTGCGGCTGCGCCACCATCGACGAGCTGCGCAACAAAGCCGAGTTCGTCGAGATCACCTCGGCCGGCATGCGTGAATCGCACGTGCATGACGTGCAAATCACCAAGGAAGCGCCGAACTACCGTTCCGGCGACTAACTAGTCCTTGCAACGCCGGCTTCCAGAAGCCGGCGTTTTTCCATTCCAGACCACTTCTGTAGACATCCATGCATTCTAAAATCCTCATTCTCGATTTCGGCTCCCAAGTCACCCAGCTGATCGCTCGCCGCGTGCGCGACTCAGGCGTGTTCTCCGAGGTGTTCCCGTACGACGTCAGCGACGAGTTCGTGCGCAACTACGGCGCCGCCGGCGTGATCCTGTCGGGCAGCCACAACTCCACCTTGGACGGCGACTCGCCACGCGCGCCGCAGGCCGTGTTCGAGCTGGGCGTGCCGGTGCTGGGTATCTGCTACGGCATGCAGACGATGGCCGCGCAGCTGGGCGGTAAAGTGGAAAACGGCCTGGTGCGCGAATTCGGCTACGCCGAGGTGCGCGCCCGCAGCCACACCAAGCTGCTCGACGGCATCAACGACTTCGTCACCGACGAAGGCCACGGCATGCTGAAGGTGTGGATGAGCCACGGCGACAAGGTGCTGGAAATGCCGCCGGGCTTCGTCCTGATGGGCAATACGCCGAGCTGCCCGATCGCCGCCATGGCCAATGAAGAGAAACACTTCTACGGCGTGCAATGGCACCCGGAAGTGACCCACACGGTGCAGGGCAAGGCCATGCTGGGCCGCTTCGTGCACGAGATCTGCGGCTGCAAATCGGACTGGAACATGCCGGACTACATCTCCGAAGCGGTCGAGAAGATCCGCGCGCAGGTCGGCACGGACGAGGTCATCCTCGGCCTGTCCGGCGGCGTCGACTCGTCCGTGGCCGCCGCGCTGATCCACCGCGCCATCGGCGACCAGCTGACCTGCGTGTTCGTCGACCACGGCCTGCTGCGCCTGGACGAGGGCAAGATGGTCATGGACATGTTCGCCAAGAACCTGGGCGTGAAGGTCATCCGTATCGATGCCGAGGACCAGTTCATGGGCCACCTGGCCGGCGTCGCCGACCCCGAGCAAAAGCGCAAGATCATTGGCCGCGAGTTCGTTGAAGTGTTCCAGGTCGAGTCGGGCAAGCTGGTCAACGCCAAATGGCTGGCGCAGGGCACCATCTACCCAGACGTGATCGAATCGGCAGGCAAGGGCAAGAAGGGCCAGACCATCAAGAGCCACCACAACGTCGGCGGCTTGCCGGAGACGATGAAGCTCAAGCTGCTCGAACCGCTGCGCGAACTGTTCAAGGACGAAGTGCGCAAGCTGGGCGTCGCACTGGGCCTGCCGCATGACATGGTCTACCGCCACCCGTTCCCGGGTCCGGGCTTGGGTGTGCGCATCCTCGGCGAAGTGAAGAAGGAGTTCGCCGACCTGCTGCGCCGCGCCGACGCCATCTTCATCGAAGAGCTGCGCAACACGCCGTACGAGCCGGTGGTAGTTCCCGGCTTCGATCAGGACAGTGTGCCGACAAACTGGTACGAGGCGACCAGCCAGGCGTTCGCGGTGTTCCTGCCGGTCAAATCGGTGGGCGTGATGGGCGACGGCCGCACGTATGAATATGTCGTCGCGCTGCGCGCGGTGCAGACGCAGGACTTCATGACGGCGCACTGGGCGCACCTGCCGCACGCGCTGCTGGGCAAGGTGTCGAACCGCATCATCAACGAGGTTCGCGGGATCAACCGGGTGGTGTACGACATCTCGGGCAAGCCGCCGGCGACGATCGAGTGGGAATGACCTTTAGCTCGGCAGCCGCTGGCAGCGCCGGGTAAATGGACGAGACTAAGCCCCTGAATTTCAGGGGCTTT
This sequence comes from Burkholderia sp. LMU1-1-1.1, assembly GCF_040675865.1. Taxonomy (NCBI): domain Bacteria; kingdom Pseudomonadati; phylum Pseudomonadota; class Betaproteobacteria; order Burkholderiales; family Burkholderiaceae; genus Burkholderia; species Burkholderia sp. LMU1-1-1.1. The sequence continues at coordinate 175,204 of NZ_JBEGHG010000002.1, forward strand.
TTTTTCGCATTGTCTGAAGCGACTGGATCGAGATCCCGGTCAGGCTTATTTCTGCGCTGCCACCGCGTCGAGGATCAGCTGCGCAATTTCCGCCGGATGCGAAATCATCGACACGTGGCCGCTGGCCACTTCGATCGTGTGGGCGCCCATGCGCTTTGCCAGGAAGCGCTGCAGGTCCGAATTGGTGGTGCGATCCTGCGTCGAGACGGCATACCACGTCGGCTTGGTATGCCATGCGGCCACGGTGGTGCGGGCGGTACCCAGCGACTCCGCCGCACGGCCTTGCACGGCGTACAACGCGCGCGCTTTGATGACCGGAACATCGTTGGCGAAATCGCGTAGGAACGCTTCTTCACTCACTTGCACGAAGCCGCCGGATTTCTCGAGACCCTTACCGATCGGCGTGGCGGGGAATTTTGCTGCGAGCGCGCCATAATCTTCCCCCGCGTCGGGGGCCCGGGCAGCCACGTAGACGAGTGCAGCCACTTTCGGATCGGTACCGACCTGGCTGATCACCGTGCCTGCATAGGAATGGCCGACCAGGACGGTGGGCCCATCCTGCAGGGCCAGGACGCGCTGTACGGCGGCGACGTCGTCATCGAGCGACGTCAATGGATTCTGTACCGAAGTGACATGCAGGCCGGCGGCCTGAAGGTGCGGAATGACTTCGCTCCAGCTCGAACCGTCGGCATACAGGCCGTGGACCAGCACGACGTTGCGAACCGGTGCAGCCTGGGCGGCGCCGGCTAAAAGCAGGGTGGCCGCGAAGGCGATGGTGGACATTTTCATGGAAACTCTTTCAGTGGATGGGGTGATTGCCATGATGCGCTACCGTGGATGACATCAGCATGACGCGAAAATGACGAAAATGTAATGCTGGGAAAATCGCGGGGTACTGCCCCGTCTCATGGCGGCACATGGATGAAGCAGCGGTTGGCGCGGTGCTGGCTGATGCCGCAAGTGCAGTCGCTGGAAGCACGATGCAGCTTGGCGTCTCCGCGCAAACCTCGCGCGCCGTGCCGACGAGATGGATGTGCGACGGGCGATGGGCGCGACGTCGCCAACCTGTTGTTGATCGAGGGCCTCGTCACGGCTTGGCGAGCTGCGGCATCGTGCTGGCGACCGGCGTCACTGTTCTGGCGCGCATGCAGTCCATCATCTCAAATGACACGATGGTAATCATCGCGTCAGCTTGCCGAGGGAAGCCAAAGCGCATCATGGCACTACACCCAGCTCGCCGGACGCAAACGAAGAGTACGCCATCGTGTTGGCACGCTACGCCGCGCCGCCGCCAGTACGGGCGTGGAGAAGTCCGGTGACAGCGCCGTAGTTTGAAGCAGATCCACGCGCGGGCAGCGGGTGCTCCTCGCCCGGAACCAGATAGAGGGCAGTCAGTCGGCCGACCCCTGGCTCAGCCATGGCCTTGCGCCAAGCGCTCCCACGATCCAGTCGGCGAACGCCCGTGTCTTGGCTGGAACCAATCGTGCGGATGGATGCACCAGCCAGACCGTCTCATTGTTCTCCACGGGATGATCGGGCAGCACCGGCACCAGCCGGCCACTGCGTAGCTCCGGGCCCGCCAGCCAGTCGGACACCATTGCGATGCCCGTCCCGAAAACGGCCGCTTGTACGAGGCTTTGCGCATCGTCCGTGACCAGTGGGCCTGCGATCCGAATCGCCGTCGGCTTGTCACCGTCGCGCAGGTGCCAAAGAGGGTGCGACGCCAGACGGGAGAACCCCAGGCAGGCGTGCCGGCCAAGATCGGCTGGCCGGGAAGGCGTACCGTGCGCTTGCAGATACGAGGGAGAAGCGCAGAGCATGCGCCGCGATGGCGTCAGCCTGCGTGCGACTAACCTGCTGTCGCTCAATGGTCCGATGCGGACAGCCACATCGAAGGACTCCGCCACCAGATCGACATAGCGATCCTCGAAAGCCGTTTCCACGACCAGATCGGGATAGGTCGCCAGAAAGGCAGGAAGGATAGGCGCAACCCACATGCGGCCGAAGGTTGCGGGCAGGGCGATACGCAGCGTGCCGCGCACGCCGACCGCTGCCGCCGCAGTGTCCTGCTCTATGTCCTGCAAGGCGTGTACGGCGCCGCGCATGCGCTGGTGAAAGGCTTCGCCCGCTTCCGTCAATGCCAGCCTTCGCGTGGTGCGCTCCATAAGGCGTACACCCAGGCGCTTTTCCAGTGCCGTGACACGTCGCGAGAGGATGGAGCCATCGCGCCCCAGCGCTTGGCCGGCGGCGGTAAATCCGCCATGCTCGACGGCGGCCAGAAAAGCCGTGATTTGCTCAAACTCGGTACCGTTCATATCTGCATTATTTGCATAAGTTAATTGTATTAAATCTATATTATCACTTTCAGGTGAAGCAATTAAGCTGTAGGGCAATCGTCAAGCCCTCGGTTCGATGCGCATCCGGCGCAGCCGGAAGGGTGCGTTGGAGCTGAAATGAGCAAGACACATGCGCCGGTCGCGACCGGTGACCGGCATAAGGTACTGGCGGCGATCTGCGTCTCCGCGATCATCATCCCGCTGGTGTTCACTGGCCCTGCGATATCGACGCCGGCGGTCGGGCGCGACTTGGGTGGGGATCAGTCCACCTTGAGCTGGATCGTGAACGCGTATGCCATCGCATTCGGCGGTTGCGTCATGGCGGCGGGCGCCATCGGCGACCAGATCGGCCGCAAGCGCTGCTTCGTGGCGGGGCTTTGGATCTTCGTCGCCACCTCACTGCTGATCGGCTTGACCCCGGACCTGTTGCTGCTCAATTTGTTGCGCGCCGCCGAAGGCCTCGGCGGCGCCCTGGTCCTGACTTCGGCCACCTCGTTGCTTGCCCAGGAGTTCGAGGGCGAAGAACGCACTCGGGCCTTCAGCTTCCTGGGCACCGCGTTCGGCGTTGGTCTTGCGTTCGGTCCGATGGCCTCTGGGTTTTTGATCGAGCACCTGGGCTGGCGGTCGCTTTACTTCGCCATCGCACTGATCGCCGTCTTGATCCTGCTGCTGGGTACGCGGCGTATCAAGGAGTCCCATGATCCGCAGGCGCAAGGCATCGACTGGCCGGGCACCGTGCTGTTCACGGCCGCACTGGTGTCGCTGACGTTCTGCATCGTGCGCGGGCCGCAAGACGGCTGGGCGAGCCTGCGCGTGCTGTCTTTGCTGGGCGGCACGGTTTTGCTGCTAGGTGCCTTCGTCGCCGTTGAGTTACGGCGACCGCGTCCCATGCTGGAACTCTCCCTGTTCCGCTATCCACGCTTCATTGGGGTGCAGTTGCTGCCCGTAGCGACCGGGTTCAGCTTTATCGCCCTGATTGTCTATGTGCCGATCTGGTTCATGGTCATTCAGGGACGCGATGCGTTCACGGCCGGCCTTGCGATCCTCCCGCTGACCGCACCGATGTTGGTAGTGCCGCTGCTGGCCGGGCGGATGGCCCGACATGTCTCACCCGGCCTGCTGTCGGGCGTCGGGTTCCTCATCTCCGCACTCGGCGCCTGGCTGTTGATGCGCTTGTCTCCTGACGGGAGCTTGTGGGCGATGGCGATCCCAATGTCGCTGATCGGCATCGGCAATGGCTTGCCGTGGGGCTTGATGGATGCCTTGTCGGTCAGCGTGGTTCCCAAGGAGCGCGCGGGCATGGCCGCCGGTATTTTCACCACCATGCGCGTGGCAGGAGAAGCTATCGCCATTGCGGCCATCGGCGCCGTGCTGATCGGCTTGACGTCGGCAAATCTGCGGGTAGCGGCGTCGGCCGATTCGTTGTCCCTACCGCAAAGCGCTACGACGATTGCCAACCAAATCGGAGCCAACGCCGAACACGGTTCTTCTGCTGGCGCCGCCAGCGCGATGGACGGGGCGGTCATCGAACTTGCACATCGTGCCTACACCTCGGCTTTCCACAGCATCTTTGCCGTGTTGGCCGTGCTCTCGGCTCTGACCGCCGTGATCTGTGTCGTAACGTTGCGGCAGTCATCCGATCCGCAAGGCGCAGCCTCGGAGTCTTGAGGCTGGACAATGGGCGAATCAGCAAGAAGAACCGTAGAAATAAAAAAAAGCCCATGAAATTCATGGGTTTTTTTGACCGCTCAGTTTCGGCCTGCCGGAAGTTGCAGGCGCAGGCGGCGGTTCAGGTTGAGCGCCTTGATGTCGGCACCGAACGTTTCCTCGATCAGGCGTGCTTTGAGTCCGGTAACCTCCGCTTCTCTCAAGGCCCGTTCGAGGACGGGGCGATAGCGGGCGGCCGATGCGTTCAGATAGAAAATGAAGTCGGCTTGATACGCCAATAGCAAATGCTGTTCCACCACTAATTCGGGATGTGAGCGTGCCTCTTCCAACACCTCTATGACGCCGCGCGGAAGATAGTCGACGTGGCGGTTTCCCGCAGCGACCATCGCGTAGATCGTACGCCACGGAGCGGCGTGCTCGTACAGCGGCAAACCCGACGCCTTCCACACCTTGGCGTCGTGCCAGCCGGCACCCAGTCCCGCGATGAGTCCGGTGCGCTTCAAATCGCCGACGGATCGCACCTGCGCAAAGGCTTCGGTATCGGCCCGCCGTACTAAAAACACGCGCTGGCCGATCAACCCATTGGTCAAGGCGTTACGCACTGGAACGAGCTGCTCGCTGCTATCCTTTTCCTTCGATTGCATGCCGTAAAACAGATTGATATCACCTCTATCCAGCATCCACCACATGCGGCGGGCGGGAATATCCTTTACGTATTGAATATGATAGGGTTGCCGAATCAACTTCAGTGATTCCTCCAGCAGGCGGATGAAGTAGGCGGCACGTCCATCCGACACCACCGCGATGCGTAATTCGAGCGGCTCAACGCCCGGCGCCGTTACGGGCGCCGACGTCGATGAGGCCGATATACAGAGGGTGCACGCGGCAAGAAAAATAGATCGTAGCGTCAGGATCATTTTCGCGGCGCCGGCGAAAAGTCGGGAGGATCGCCTTTCAGCAATTTGCCATCCGCTGCGCGAGCATAACGGGCAAAGAACTGCCACATGATCTCATCATCGGCGAGCCAGGTATGGCCGCCTCCTTCGGTGATATAGGCGGTCACCACGGCGCCGTCCCGGCACCCATCGTAGAGCTCCTGGTACACGTTTGCCGAGACCCGTCGAGTGACAGGGGGAGCTTGGCAGCGATTGAGCGCCGCCCACCGCATTTCAGCGGCATGCATGGAATACTGCCAGTATTTTGAACCACCGCCGCCAATCGGGTTGGTCGTATCGCTGTCCCCGGCAAACCCCAGGATGGGAACCGCCGATTCAGGCTGGCAGCTATCCGGGTCGGGTTGCAGCGGGTCCGACTTGAGCGGCGCGCCCGCGCGCAGTCCGACCACCGGCGCGATGGCGGCGAAACGGTTGGGCGCAACGCATCCCAGCCAGCTCGCCATGCGTCCCCCACCGGAGAAGCCTGTAACGTAGACGCGGCCACGGTCGACCAGCCCTTGTTCGGCGAGCAAATCCAGGATGGACAGCAGATATTTGACGTCATCCCTGGCGTCCGGGCCGGGAGCCATGCCGCCGGTTGTCACCACGCCCGGTATATTCCACGCGTATCCTTGGGCGAGCCGAATCGCGCCGGTAGGTGCCGCGATGATGAAACCGTACTTGTCGGCCAGGGCTTTCAAGCTGGAGCCGCCGAGTATGGATGTTCCGTCGCCCGAGCTCCCGTGCAGCAAGAACACCAGCGGGGCTGGCGCTCCGGGTTTGACCGCCTCGGGACGATACATGGCGAATGGGGGCGCGCCGGGCACATCGAATTGGCGTACGACCTGTTGGACCTCGCGCGCTTCCGCTTTCGACAAACCGCCCGCGAGCATGAGCGCGGCAATCCCTGCGGCGATAAACGCGTGGGTCGTGGACGGGCGGTTGGCAGCGGTCATTCGGTATCTCCAGGTTCGGTCGAGAAAGTTCGCACATGCGCGCAATTGTAGTCGGAATACACACCAGCCCACACCGCTTCACACGGTATGGCATTGCGAAGATCTGCCCTAACCAGGCGAGGGCCAGGTCCAGCCGCTGATGTGAGCCGCTTGCTCGTTCGTTCATCGCCGCAATACAATAGGCCGGCCGGGATGACCACTCGCGCCCGCCAAACACCTCTACAAGGACGTCATGACGAATATCGATCAACGCCGCCGCACTGTATGCATGGGACTGCTGGGTGGTCTCGCCGGTTTGTCCATCGCGGGAGGCGCTAGGGCGCTACCGACTGTCGATGCGGCGACCAAGGTCTTCCGGTTGGATGGGGGCGCGGTCACGTACGCCTTCGGCGTCAATCCGGACGGCCGCCTGCAAACCCTGTATTGGGGGATTGCCTTGGCGCTCGATGACAAGCTGCCGGCGCCTGTCCCTGTCCCGGATAACTCCAGCAACGAGATGTCGATCACCGTCACGCCGTTCGAGTTTCCGGGCTACGGCGGCGGGCTGACGGTGGAGCCGGCGCTCAAGGTGACCTTTCCGGATGGCGTGCGCGACCTCGATCTGCGCTATGTCGATCATCAACTGAACGGCGACCAACTGGTGGTCCGGCTCAAGGACGTGGGCCGCGCCGTCCATGTCACGCTCACCTATGCGATGGACGCCGCCACCGGCATCCTCTCGCGCACCGCCACGGTGGAGAACCGGACCAGCGGCCCGATCCAGATCGACCAGCTGGCTGCCGCCAGCGTGAACCTGCCCTATAGCGACGACTACCAGCTGTCCTACCTGACCGGGCGCTGGGCGGGCGAGTTCGCATTGCAAACCCGTCCGGTGACGCCCGGTGCCACGGTGATCGAAAGCCGCAAGGGCATGACGTCGCATCAGGCCAATCCCTGGATTGCGATCAGCCGGGGTGCGACCGAGGAGGAGTCCGGTCCGGTATGGTTCGGGGCGCTGGGTTGGAGCGGCTCGTGGCGCATTAGCGTGGACATTGATTCCCTTGGAGGACTGCGCGCGACGGCGGGGTACAACCCTTTCGATTTCGCCTATCGCTTGAAACCGGGCGAACGCCTGGTCTCGCCGGCGTTTCATGCCGGGTATTCCGGCGTCGGCTTCGGCGGGGCGTCGCGCTTGTTCCACCGCTACCAGCGCACACGGATACTGCCGGGCGCCCCCACGCCGCGCCAGCGTCCGGTTCTCTACAATTCGTGGGAGGCGACCGAATTCGCCGTCGACGAGGCAGGGCAGATGACCCTGGCCGAGAAGGCCGCCAGCATCGGCGTCGAGCGCTTTGTCGTCGACGACGGCTGGTTCGGCGCGCGCAACGATTCACGCGCCGGCCTGGGCGATTGGGTGGTCAACCGCAAGAAGTTTCCGAACGGACTAGCGCCGCTGATCCAGCGCGTCAACGACCTCGGCATGGAGTTCGGGCTGTGGGTCGAGCCGGAGATGGTCAATCCGGACAGCGACCTGTATCGCGCGCACCCGGACTGGGTCATCCACTTCCCCGAGCGGGCGCGCTCGCCAGCGCGCGATCAACTGGTCCTCAATCTGGCGCGCAAGGATGTCTATGACTACCTGCTGCGGGTATTGGACCAGCTGCTCGTCTCCAACAACATCGCGTTTCTCAAGTGGGACCACAACCGCGCGTGGTCCGAGCCCGGCTGGCCGGACGTCGCGCCGGCCGATCAGCAGCGGCTGTATGTCGCGTACGTGGATAACCTGTACAAGCTGCTGGCCGAGCTGCGCCGGCGCCACCCGCGCCTTGAAATCGAATCCTGCGCCAGCGGCGGCGGCCGCGTCGATCTGGGCATCATGCGGCTGACCGATCAGGTCTGGGTGTCCGACAACACCGATCCCTATGACCGGCTGCTGATCCAGGATGGCTTCAGCCAGGCGTACGCGCCGGCCATCATGATGGCGTGGGTGACCGACGCGCCGAACTTCGTCAACAAGCGCGTCACCTCGCTGGAGTATCGTTTCCTGTCTTCCATGCAGGGGGCGCTCGGGATCGGCGCCAATCTCAACCATTGGAATGCGGACGACTTCGCCAAGGCGAAACAACTCGTCGCGGCGTACAAGACGATCCGGATGACCGTCCAGCAGGGCGAGTTGTACCGGCTGGTGTCGCCGCGTGGCGGGTCGGCCCGCTCGGCCACCTTGTCGGTGTCGCAGGATGGCAGGCAAGCCGTGCTCTTCGCCTTCCTCCACTCGGGGTCGCGGCGCGACGCGCCAACGCGCATCCAGCTGCGCGGACTCGATCCGGCGAAGGTGTACACCATGCGCATCATTTCGGGCGGTGTCATGCCGGACACGCCGAAACAGGCCAGTGGCGCGTTCTGGATGGGACATGGCGTGAGAGTCGACCTGCGCGGCGATTTCCAGGCCGCCGCCGTTGTTTTCGAGGCCGGCTGATCGGGGCCGACCATACAAAAATTCCATGTTCCACTGACGCTTTTCAATTCTCATGGCACAAGGTAGGTGGCACCGACAGCCATGAGGATTTCCATGTTTCAGGCGTTACACAAAACCACGCTGGCGTTGGCCGACATCATTCTGACAATCAGTACCGTTCCAGCCAGTGCGCGTAAGGCGCCGGCAGGGTCCACGAGGCGCGGTCGACGCCGAGTTCCTTGGCTGCGAAATAGGCCCAGTGTGGATTTGCCAAGTGCGCTCTGCCGACCATGACCAGGTCTAGCTGTTGGTCGCGTACGACTTGCTCGGCGATGGACGGCGTGCCGAAGCCCCATGCCGACGACACCGGCACATCGGCTTCACGGCGCACCCGTTCGGCGATCGGCCCGAGGAAGGCCGGCCCCCACGGAATCGAGGTCTGCGGAATCGTGAAACCGACGCTGACGCTGATCATGTCCATGCCGGCCGCCTTGAACTGGCGCACCAGCTCTATCGAATCGAGCAAGGTCTGTTCGTCGCGGCCGTCGTATTCGATCACGCCGAAACGCACCGTCAGCGGCAAGTGCTCCGGCCACACCTCACGCACGGCCTTGAGCGTCTCGAGCAGGAAGCGGGCGCGGTTTTCGACGCTGCCGCCGTAGATGTCGTCGCGCTGGTTGGAATGCTCCGAAAAGAAACTCTGGGCCAGATAGCCGTGGGCGAAATGCAGCTCCAGCCATTCGAAACCGGCCTCCACGGCGCGGCGCGCCGTGTCGACAAAGTTCTGGCGCACGCGGGCGATATCGTCGAGCGTCATCGCCCGGGGCGTGCGCGGCAGGTTGGCGCCGAACGCGATGGCCGATGGCGCGATCGTTTGCCAGCCGCGCGCGTCGCCTTCGGCGATGTGGTCGTCGCCTTCCCACGGCCGGTTGGCGCTGGCCTTGCGGCCGGCGTGGGCGATCTGGATGCCCGGCACCGCGCCGGCGGCCTTGATGGCGCGCACGATGGGCACGAACGCCTGCGTCTGTTCATTGTTCCACAAGCCGGTGCAGCCGGGCGTAATGCGTCCCTCCGGCGCGACGGCGGTCGCCTCGACGATCACCAGGCCGGCGCCGCCGCGCGCGACGCTGGCGTAATGCGACAGGTGCCAGTCGTTGGGCAGGCCGTCGATGGCCGAATACTGGCACATCGGTGGTACCGCGATGCGGTTGCGCAGGGTGACGTCCTTAACGGTGAGCGGCTGGAAGAGGGCGGACATGGATTTCCTTTGTATAAGAGCTAGCGAGAGATGGTGTACGGTAGTTCGAAAATATTCGAACAATGGAACTATTATACCTCAAGGTGTATGATGTCGCCGATGCGTCCCTATAAACATCCCCTCGCCAGCGATTTGGTTCTTGAGCGCGTGCTCTACGCGCTCAGCGATTCGATACGCCTGGAAATTGTGCGCCACCTGGCGCGCGTGGACAGCGCCACTTGCGGCGAACTCGACGGTGGACGGCCGAAGTCGACCGTATCACACCACTTCAAGGTGTTGCGCGAATCGGGGCTGGTGCGCACGGAGAGCACCGGCACCACCCACCTGAACACGCTGCGCCGCGCCGATATCGACAGCCGCTTTCCAGGCTTGTTGAGCGCGATCCTGTCGCAACCGACGTCCGCGTAGTAAAACCCAAACGTTGCGCGCCACATGCGTGCCATAGCGCCGGCCCCTGATTTTTCAGGGGCTTTTTTTTACTTCGCCTCGAGCTTTCGAACGAAAGAGTGATGGCTAAATCGCAAAAATGCGACATCCGAATCGAAAATGCCCAAGATGTTTTGGAGTTGGCGGTCGTTTCGCTATAAACTGAATTAAATCGAAACTTTCCTTTTCTTTTCATTGCCTTTCGAAACATTGGAAAAAGAGATTTTCTGTTGGGTCCTTCCATTATGTGAAATAAATCGAAAGCAAAAGTAAGGTGGGCGCATGCCAGCGGCTCCCGGTTCTACCCCTTGGGGAGTGGTGATCGCATTTCGGACAGCCTTCGGTTTACCAGCATCGCCTTCGCCGCTCCGACAACTTATAAAAGGAACTGTTTAATGAGTTACCTGCAACGCCGCTCGCACGCCGACAGTCATTCCCACCTGGTGCCGAAACCGCTAACTTCCGCTTGCTTGCTCGCCCTTGCCGCCTTCGCCGCGCCGGCTCGCGCCCAGGAGGACGCCGCCACGCCCGATGCCGAAAAGGTCGCCCAGGTCGTAGTGACGGGCGCCCGCGCCAGTCTGCAGCAGTCCCTGGCGCTCAAGCGCAACTCCGCTGTCGTGCAGGACAGCATCAGCGCGACCGAGCTGGGCCGCTTCCCCGACAACAACGTGGCCGACTCGCTCAGCCACATCACCGGCGTCTCGATCTCGCGCACGGCCGGCGGCGAAGGCCAAAAGGTCAGCATCCGCGGCCTCGGCCCCGAGTACACGATCACCACCTTCAACGGCCGCCTGCTGGGCACCGACAGCGCGGGCCGCTACTTCGCCTTCGACGTGCTGCCGGCCGACGTCATCAGTGGCGCCGACGTCGTCAAGTCGACCCAGGCGCAGTTGATCGAGGGCGCCATCGGCGGCCTCGTGAACCTGCGCTCCGCCAGCCCGTTCGACCAGAAGGGCCAGCGCGGCCTGCTGCGCGTGGAGGCCGACCGCAATCAGATGAGCAGCCTGAACGGCAAGAAGCTGTCGGGCACGTACAGCAACACCTTCGGTGACCAGGTCGGCGTGCTGCTTGGCGTCGTCTACGCCAAGCGCGACGTGCGCACCGACACGGCAGGCAACGACGGCGGCTGGTCGCGCAACCCGATCCCGAGCGACCCGAGCCAGTTCTGGGAGTTTGGCAATACCTGGGGCGGCGCCATCGATCCCAACGGCAACGGCATCCTCGACGCCAACGAAGAAGGCCTGATCGGGCCGGGGCAGTTCCGTTTCGGCTCCATCATGGAAAAGAAGGAGCGCGTGGCGGTCTCGGGCAAGGTGGAGTGGCGGCCCAGCAGCGACGTGAAAGTCGTCGTCGATGGTTTCAAGACCCGGCTGGACTCGCCCCAGGTCGGCTACCAGCTATCGTTCTACCCCTTGTACGCGCCGGGCCGCTGGTCCGACATGAAGGTCACCAACGGCGTCGTCTCCGACCTGACCTTGTCCGGCACCGACCCGGAGATGCGGCTCAATCCCGAGATCCTGAACAAGACCGAGTACCGTGTGGTGGATACGGCGATGTACGGCGCCAAGGCCGATTGGAGGATTTCGCCGACGCTGAAAGTCACAGGCGACATTTACGAGTCCACGTCGAAGCGCCACTCCGGCGGCAAGGACAGCTACGTCGTGCTGCGTATGAACCAGCCCAACGTGACGCGCATCCAGCTCACCGGCGCCGCCGTGCCCGACGTGAAGACCACGTTCGCCGACGGCCGCGACCTGCGGAGCGGCCTGGCGCAGGGCCTGTTCAAGGCCAGCGACTTCAACACCCACTTCTATAGCCGGGCGGGCGACAATATCGACGACCGCATCCGTGGGGCGACGGCGAGCGCCGAATGGAAGCTGGACCGCTTTAACATCAACCAGCTGAATTTCGGCCTGAGCCAGACCAACCGCGACAAGTCGCGTGACATGGTCAACAACGCCTTCAATGGCGGCCAGGATCACTACTCCGGACAGAACGCGATCGACGTGGGAACCCTGGGCGGCAACGTCATCAACCAGACCTTGAGCCCGAAGGGTTTTCTATCGGGCGTGGGCGGCAACTTTCCGCGCAGCTTCCTGGGCTTTGACATCGCGAACTACGCGCAGGCATTGAAGGCCTACGACGGCAAGCCGCGGCCGGGCGGCGGCGTCTACAGCTCGACCTTGTCGGCGCCGTCCTGGAATGCGCTGGAGAGCTACCGCGTGGCCGAGAAGACCACGGCCGCCTATGTGCAAGCGGATCTGGCCGGTGACAGCTGGAGCGCGGACGTCGGCGTGCGCCTTGTCCACACCAAGACCACCGCCCGGGCCTGGGACGCGAAAATCACCGACATCGTGGAGAACGGCGCGTTCAACTACACGGCCGTTTACGCCGCGCCGTCGCCTGTGGAGCAGGATGCCAGCTACACCTTCGCGCTGCCGGCGGCCAACTTCACCTACATGATCACCGACGCCCTTCAGCTGCGGCTCGGCGCCGCCAAGACGATGGCGCGCCCGTCCGTCGACAAGCTCGCGCCGTCCAGCACCACCGCCAGCATTTCCTGGGGCGACTTCACGCAGATCTACGGCGGCAATGCCGAGCTCAAGCCGTACACCGCGCGCCAGGCCGACGTGTCGCTGGAGTGGTATTTCGCCAAGGACTCCGCGCTGACTTTCGCCGTCTACCAGAAGAACATCAAGAACCAGATCACCACCCTGTGGTTGGCGGGCCAGGACATCGGGGCGCCCGGCGGCCGGCTGTTCAACGTGCAGCGACCCGTCAACGGCGACAAGGCCACGGCGCGCGGCTTCGAGATCGGCCTGCAGTACCTGTTCGACAACGGCTTCGGCGTGCGCGCGCAGTACACGCGCAATCAGTCGCGCAGCTGGGTAAACGGCTCTGAACGCCCGCTCGAGGGCATCGCGCCGGCGACCGCGTCGCTGGGCTTGCTGTATGAGCGGGGCCCATGGAGCATGAGCACCACGGCCGACTATACCGACTCGTTCGTCACCGCCACCAATGTGATCGGTGCCGGCTTCAACGAGACCGCCAACGCCGTGACGTGGCTGACCGCCCAGTTGGCCTACGATGTCAACAAGTCGCTGCGCATCAGCATCGAAGGCAACAACCTGACCGATGCGGTGCAGAAGCCCAAGCTGGGCAACGGCACCATCAGCCTTCCCAACGGCTATTACCGCTACGGCCGATCCATCACGCTGGGCGCGAGCCTGAAGTTCTGACTTAATGAAAACAAATAAAGGAGCACGCATGCCACACCGCCGGTCCGATAACGGAAAACCTCGCCGGCCCGCTGTGGTTCGCGGCCTGTTGGCGGCGGCGTTGGCCATGCTGGTCATGCCGGGTGTCGCCGTGTCCGGCGGCGATCCGCTGGCGCCGGCGGGGCGGTGGGAGGGACGTGAAACGGGGGCGGCCGGCACGCCGCCCATGGGCTGGAACAGCTGGAATGCGTTTCGCACGGAAGTCGACGAGGCCAAGGTGATGGGCGCCGCGCGCGTGCTGGTCGACAGCGGATTGGCGAAACTTGGCTACCAGTATGTCAACATCGACGACGGATGGTGGCTCAAGCGGCGGCAAAGCGATGGCCGCGTGCAAATCCGCACCGGCATCTTCCCGTCGGCGGCGACCGGAGGGAAGGGCGGCACCAGCTTCAGGCCGTTTACCGACAAGCTCCACGCCATGGGGCTGAAAGCGGGCATCTACACCGACATTGGCCGCAATGCCTGTTCGCAGGCCTATGACCTGCATTCGCCCAATCTGCCGCAAGGCACGACCGCCGAGCGCGAAATAGGACTCGATGGGCATGTCGAGCAAGATATCAATCTGTATTTCAAGGAATGGGGATTCGATTACATCAAGATCGACGCTTGCGGGCTCGCCGACTTCGTGCCTGGCTCGACATTGGTGGCACAGCAGCAATACCGCGCTGTCGCCCCGCTGATCGACCGTGGCTCGATCAATCGCACCGACAGCGACGCCGTGCGGACCCGCTACGAGGCGGTCGCCACCGCCCTCAAGGCCGCCAACCCGGACAACGGCTACATCCTGTCGATCTGTGCCTGGGGCATGGCGAATGTCCGTTCGTGGGGCAAGGACGTCGGCAACCTGTGGCGTACCAGCAGCGACATCACGCCGAGCTGGACCAGCATGCTGCACAACTTCGACAGCGCGGCGAAGCGCGCGCTATACGCCGGTCCGGGCCATTGGAACGATCCCGACATACTGCACATCGGGCACGAGGCTTTCGATGCCGACCACCTGGTCGAGGCGCGCTCGCACTTCACCTTGTGGGCGATGATCAATGCTCCGCTGCTGATCAGCTACGACCTCCGCAACGGTCCGGCTTCGCTGCTGGGCGTACTGGGCAACGCAGACCTGATTCGCGCCAACCAGGACAAGGCGGGGCACCAGGGGGTGGTGGCCTACGACTCCGACGATGCGCAGATCATCGTCAAGACACTCGGCGACGGGGACCGCAAGGCCGTAGCGCTGTTCAACCGCGGCGCGACACCCGTCACCGTCGTTTTGCTCGCCAGGCATCTGAAATTGTCGGACGATACACCGGTCGTCCTCAGGGACCTTTGGGCGCAGGAGCGTCTGACGTTCAGCGGCGAAAAGGCGTTCACGTTGGCGCCGCACGAGACGCGGGTGTTTGAAGCGACGGGCAAGCGGCAGCTGTTGAACGGCGTCTACCTGTCGGAAATTCCCGGTGCGATCAATGTCGCTGTCGATGGAACCCGGCGGCCGGAGCTCGATCCGACCATTCATCGCATGATCGACCCCTGGACGGGCACCCGCTCCGGGGGATCGCGGCCCCAGTACGCGGGCTGGGGCGGCGCACAGGCGGACGTTACGCCGTTCGGCCAGACGCTGCAGGTTGCCGGACAGTCCTTCGATTCCGGCATCGGCGTCCTGTCCGATTCACGAATTCAAGTCCGCAACGAGGCTGGCCACGCGCTGCTGATGGCGTCGGTGGGCGTCGATGATTCCTCCGCGGACGTGAGCCGGGGCGTGCGGTTTTTTGTCTATGGCGATGGCAAACTTCTTTCCGAAAGCCCGGTGGCGACATTGGGCGGCAAGGCGGTCCCGATCACGGCCAATATCAAGGACGTGAAGCTCGTCGAGCTGGTAGTGCGGGGCACGGAGCCGGAATCGACGCGGCCGATGGTGGCGACCTGGGGTGAGGTGCGCCTGGTCGCCGATGCGGCCGGATCCCGTTGACGTTGCCCTTGTTGGCGCCTTCTTAAACCATTTTTCTTGGAAAGGATTGCCGTTAGCTGGTATTCAGGATTGCGTGGCGCGGTCTCGCGCAGGCAAGCTTTCAAATATTAACCACTGGTATGTTCAAGAAAAAATGATTCCTATACTTAGCTCTTTCAGAAAAAATCTTTCTACAGCGGCGATACGCTGCCTTGCGATGGCTTTTTTCTTCCAGTCGCCTCAGGCGTCCGCCCAGCAAACCACGATCACTCTCGCGGAATCGCCCGAAGCCTTTAAAAATCCGATGAAGGGGTTCCGGCCCACGCGTTACATCCAGGATGGCGCGTTTCCGAACCACGAGTACGCGACGGTGTACAAACAGTACATCAAGTACACCGATCTGGAAAACAACGCGACCGATTCGGCGCAAAAGATCAAGGACTGGAGCAACGCCGCCTGGTCGGGAATCGAGAACAAAAATATTAAGGTGATTCCCCGCGTTCTTATTGTTTATCCAAACGGACCGGACGGTGGCCAATACTGGCCGGCCGGCGTTCCCCATGACGGCACGCCCAGCCAATGGACCAGTGAGCAACTCAAGACCCGCCTGGTTGCGTTCATTCGCAAGCTAGGACAGGCGTGGGATGGCGATCCACGGGTAGCGGCGGTCGAGCTCGGGTTGTGGGGGAACTGGGGCGAGCATCATATCTACCCCGCGACGTTGCCGAACGGCGAGGACCGGATTCCCGTCGATTTCCAAAACGCCCTTGGAACCGCCTATGCCCAAGCATTCCCGTCCAAAAAAGTGATGGTGCGATATCCCGACACATTTTCCGGTTTCCAGGTTGGGTATATTTGGGACTCGTTCGCTTTACCTGATGAAGCCGCCAATGGCGAGGCGCTGATCGCTCGACAGACCTGGAAGACGCAAATGAACAGCGGCGAGGTCGCATACGATTGGGGAGACCAGTCGCGCCTTGGCGGGAGTCCGGACGGTACGCTCGGCAGCGGCTCCAACACGGATTATGTGATCGATTGGATTCGGCGCACCAATACGTCAAGCCTGGGATGGATCGCCGAGTACTCCGCGGGGAACGCCACCATCGCCGCGAACGCCACACGGATGCAGAAGGAACTCGGCTACCGCTACGTGCTCGGCAGCGCGACATTCGCCGTACAGGCTCAGTCCGGCAGCAACGTTACCGTCTCCTTTACCGTAACCAACAAGGGCAACGCGCCGTTTTATTATCGGTGGCCGGTCAAGGCCACGCTGCTGAGGGCGGACAAGTCGGTCGCATGGTCGGGTTCTTTCAACGCGGACATACGCACCTGGATGCCGGGAAAATCCTATACCGTTACGCAAGCGTTTGCGTTACCTACGAGCCTGAACAACGGTGTCTACACGTTGGCATTGTCGATCAACGATCCCGCCGGCGATGTCCCGAGTGTGCGTTTCGCTAACAAGAATTACTATACTGGAGGCTGGACCGTCGTCGGCAAGATCGGTGTGGGGCAAGCGCCGAGCAATCAGAATCTTGGCAGCTTCGATGGCCTGAAATTCGACAGTTCCCTCGGGTACAAGTTGGTGGGCGCGACGCGCTAACGGCGGCTTGCCGTTGATTAGCCGAATCCTAAAGCCGCTAGTCGAAAGATTTTAGTGGCGTTGTTGTCGCCGACTCCTTGCCGTCCGTGATCCGCCACGGCGCGGACTATTCCCTTGCCGCAAGGATTTGGCGTGGCCGCCAACCATGGCCACGCCGAAGGGCGCACCGCACTTGATACATACCCGAAACAATTAGTAATCGGACAGTAATGAGAGGGCGGCTAAAATCGATTCACTGATGTGGCAATTGGCCAGCGTTCCGTCGCAGCCGGCGTCCGCATCGGATGTCCTACAGGACCAGTACGTCGCGCCGGGAAGCGCTATGATCGCTCCCACACGTCACCGCCATCGAACCAACGAAAGCCACCGACATGCCCACCCCCACGCCCACGCCTCGCCGTGGCTCCATGCTGCTGCTGTTACCCATCGCCCTGATCCTGGCCGTCCTCGTCGCGCTGTTCGCGTGGGTGGGCGGCTGGTTCGGCAACGACAACCTGACACCGCAAAAAATGATGGACTTCGCCGAGACGTCGGGGAAACAGGCGCCCGGTTTCCGGCGCGCGCACAGCAAGGGCGTGTGCTTCGCGGGGACCTTCGCGCCGACGTCCGAAGCGGCGAAGCTGTCGACGGCGCGCGCGTTCTCGCAGCCGTCGATCGCCGTCATCGGCCGCTTTTCCGCGTCGTCCAACAACCCGTATGCGCCGGACGGCGCCTCCCCGGTGCGCGGCATGGCCGTCCAGCTGAAAACCGACGACGGCCAGGAATGGCGCATCGCGATGAACAGCTTTCCTTTCTTCGCCGCCGCCACGCCGCAGGCATTCCAGGCCATGAACGAGGCCGGCGCGCCTGATCCGGCCACCGGCAAGCCCGACCCGGCCAAGATGAAGGCCGTGCTGGCCGCGCATCCGGAGATCGCCGCGTTCCAGGCGTGGGCGAAATCGGCCCCCAGGTCGGATAGCCTGGGCAGCACCCGTTTCAATGGCGTCAACGCGTTCCGCCTGACGGACGCGGGGGGCACCGACCGCATGGTGCGCTGGTCGATGCGTCCGCGCGCGCCGTTCGTGGCGATGACCCCCGACCAACTAAAGGCGGCCGGTCCCGATTTTCTCATCGAAGATCTGAACCGGCGTCTCGCCGCCGGCCCGCTGCTCTGGGACATGGTGGTGCAAGTCGCCGCGCCCGGCGATCCGATCACGGACCCCTCGCAGGCCTGGCCCGATACGCGGCAGGAGGCCACCATCGGCACGCTGACCCTGGCCCATGCCGAGCCGCAGGCGAACGGTCCTTGCCGCGACATCAATTTCGATCCTTTGATACTGCCGGACGGCATCGCCGGCAGCGACGATCCGATCTTGCATGCCCGCTCGGCGGCGTACTCCGTGTCGTTCAACCGGCGCGAGCGCGAAATTAGCGCAGGCAAGACCGCCCAACCTATCGGCCAGAACGGGAGCGCACGATGAACCGCCCACGCCACTTCAATCTTCTCGCCCGGGTGCTGCATTGGTCCATGGCCGTCGCCATCCTGGCCATGCTGTTCGCCGGCGCCGGCATGGTCGTTTCGCTGCAGTACCGGGCCCAATTGCTGGACCTGCATCGCCCGCTCGGCATCGCCATTCTGTTGCTGGCCATCGTGCGCGTGGTCAACCGCCTGAGCCGTCCGATCCCGGCGTTGCCGGCCGACCTGCCGGCGATCCAGAAATTCGCCGCGCACGCGTCGCACTGGCTGTTGTATGGCCTGATGCTGGCGATGCCGGTGATCGGCTGGGCCATGCTGTCGGCCGGCGGCTATCCGATACCGATGTTCGGTGGCGTGCACCTGCCGGCCATCCTGCCGCATAGCCCCGAGACGTACGGTTTCCTGCGTCCCCTGCACGGTGCCTTGGCGTACCTGCTGTTCCTGACCATCCTCGCCCACCTCGGCGCGGCGCTGTATCACGCCTGGGTGCGGCGCGACGAGGTGTTCGGCCAGATGGCCAAGGGCGATTCGCCTTAGGCGGGAAAAGGATGAGATCGAGCCCCTGATTTTCAGGGGCTTTTTTTTTGGAGAACAACGTCGCGCGGTAAAACGCAAGTATGTGCGGAGCCGCCTTGCGTCTTGCTGGCAGCTCATCGATCGCCAGCGTGCGTGCGGGCTCGATGATCCGTGCGTCCAAACATCACCTGCCTGCGTATGTCGAATGAGACCGGCGAGCAAGTGCGAACTGCGGCAACTAAGCCGACGAACGCGCCTTGCCACCACCCGGCCTCGCCATTTTTCTCGGAAGACACTGCCGGATCGCGGCGCGATCGCGGGCCGTCGGTTTTGCCGATTTTCACCCTTTAGGAGTTATTGATGCGTCATACACGATTTGCGCTGGCGGCCGCCGCCTGCGCCATACTGGCCGCCTGTGGCGGTAACGACTCGGGCCCCGGCGGCGAACCGCCCGCGGACCGTTTTACCCGGCAGGTCACCTTCGGCGACAGCCTTTCCGATGTCGGCACGTACGCCGTCGGCGCCGTCAAGCAGCAGGGCGGCGGCAAGTTCACCATCAATGGCGACAGCCGCGCCACCGACACGGCGCTGACCGGGCAGATCTGGGTCGATGTGCTGGCGTCGCAGTTCGGCCTGCCGGTCCCTTGCGCGGCGCAAACCGGCCTGCAGGGCAGCGCCGCCCTCGGTTTCTCGGTCTCGGTGCAAAACCATGCCAACTGCTACAACTACGCGCAAGGCGGCGCGCGCATCACCAATCCGATCGGCCCGCAGAATGCGGCCACCGGTTCCGCGCTCGGCGCGTTGACCGTGCCGGTGGCCACGCAGGTCGCCAATCACCTGGTCAAAAGCGGCGGCAAGTTCAGCGGCACCGAGATCGTGCTGGTGCTGGCAGGCGCCAACGACGCGTTCGTGCTGCTCGACGAGCTGCGGGCCGGCGCCGCTGCGGCGGCAGCCACCGCAGCGGCGACGGGCGGACCGGCCGCCGGCGCGCAGGCGGCGGCCGGGCACGTCGCGGCCAACGGCCCGGCGGTGATCTCGCGAATGGGCGTGGCGGGAAGCGAATTGGCCGCCATCGTCAATACACAGATCGTAGACAAGGGAGCGGCGCATGTCGTGGTGGGCAATTTGCCGGATTTGGGCACGATTCCCGCGCTGCGGCCGCTCGACGCCGCGACCGCCCAGGTGGTCGAGAAGATGGTCGATGCGTTCAACGGCGCGCTGAAATCCGGCCTGGGGGGCGGCACACGGATTTTGCAGGTGGATCTCCGGTCCTTCACGCGCGACCAGGTCGCCAATCCCGCGCGGCACGGCCTGACCAATACCACCGCGCCCGCATGCGGCGCCAACGCGCTCGGGGCCAGCTCGCTGGTCTGCACCGCCAACAATCTGGCGGCGCCCAATGTCGCCCGCTACATGTTCTCCGACTACGCCCACCCGACGCCGTTCGAGCACGCGCTGATCGCCCGCTACGTGTCCGACCAGATCGCCGCGCAGGGGTGGCGCCGGGCGGCACGCCAGGGCGCCTGATAGGGCCGTTCAACCGCACGCCGGCCGGAGAATTCCGGCCGCCACCGCAGTTGATACATAACAGAAACAATTCTTAGGCCGGGAACAACGATAAAACGGCTAAAATTGATTCACTAATGTAGCAATTGTCCGACGTTTCGTCGCGCCGCAGCATCCGCGTCTCCCGGCATCGATGAGCGCGCCCACGGCCGCGCGAGCTTGCCGCGTCATGCGAAATGCTGCGCCGCGCCGTCACGTCGGGCCGGTTCGTCCCTGGGGGTCCTTTGTGTTAATCGATATCGTTCGCGTGGCGCTCCGGCGTCCCTATACCTTTGTGGTCATGGCCTTGCTGCTGCTGATCGCCGGTCCGTTGGCGGCGCTGCGCACGCCGACCGACATTTTCCCCGACATCAAGATCCCGGTGATCGCGGTGGCGTGGCAGTACACCGGCCAGCCGCCCGACCAGATGGCCGGCCGGGTGTCGACCTTGTTCCAGCGCGCGCTGACCACCACGGTCAACGACATCGAACACATCGAGGCCAACACCTACACCGGCGTGAGCATCGTCAAGATCTTCTTCCAGCCCGGCGTCAACGTCGCGGTGGCCAACGCCCAGGTGACGGCGATCTCGCAGGCGCTGCTCAAGCAGATGCCGGCCGGGATCACGCCGCCGCTGATCATCAACTACAACGCCGCCACCGTGCCGATCCTGCAGGTGGCGCTGTCGGGCAAGGGCCTGTCGGAACAGCAGCTGTCCGACCTCGGCACCAACACCGTGCGCACGCCGCTCGTCAGCGTGCCGGGCGCGGCCATTCCGCTGCCGTACGGCGGCAAGCAGCGCCAGGTGCAGATCGACGTCGACCCGGCGTTGCTGCAGGCGCGCGGCCTGTCGGCGCAGGACATCGCCAACGCGCTGGCGGCGCAAAACGTGCTGACCCCGGTCGGCACGCAGAAAATCGACACGCTCGAATACACCATCCAGCTCAACAGTGCGCCGTCGGCCATCGCCGACCTGGCGCGCCTGCCGGTCAAGGTGGTCAACGGCGCCACCATTTACCTGGGCGACATCGCCAACGTCCACGACGGCAACGCGCCGCAGACCAACGTGGTCCACGTCGACGGCAGCCGCTCGGTGCTGATGTCGGTGCTGAAAAACGGCTCGGCCTCGACCCTGGCCATCGTCGACGGCATCCGCTCGAAAATCGACACGCTCAAGGCCGGCTGGCCGGACGCGCTGAAGGTCACGCCGATCAACGACCAGTCGGTGTTTGTGCGCGCCGCCATCAAGGGCGTGGCGTCGGAAGGCGTGATCGCCGCCGCGCTGACGTCGCTGATGATCCTGCTGTTCCTCGGCAGCTGGCGCTCGACCATCATCATCGCGGTGTCGATCCCGCTGTCGATCCTCGGTTCCATCATCGCCCTGTCGGCCATCGGCGAGTCGCTCAACCTGATGACGCTCGGCGGCCTGGCGCTGGCCGTCGGCATCCTGGTCGACGACGCCACCGTCACCATCGAAAACATCAACTGGCACCTGGAGCAGGGCAAGCCGGTCGAAAACGCCATCCTCGACGGCGCAGCGCAGATCGTCACGCCGGCCTTCGTCTCGCTGCTGTGCATCTGTATCGTGTTCGTGCCGATGTTCTTCCTCGACGGCGTGTCGCGCTTCCTGTTCGTGCCGATGGCCGAGGCGGTGATCTTCGCGATGATCTGCTCGTTCATCCTGTCGCGGACCCTGGTGCCGACCATGGCCAACTACCTGCTCAAACCGCACGACACCGGCGAGGGCCATGCCCACGCCCACGGCGGCCACGGCGCGCCGCCGCCATCGGGCAACCCGCTGGTGCGCTTCCAGCGCGGCTTCGAGGCGCGCTTCGAGAAGGTGCGCGCCGGCTACATGGGCATCCTGCACTCGGCCATCGGCAACCGCCCGGTCTTCGTCGCCGGCTTCCTGCTGGTGGTGGCGGCGTCCTTCGTGCTGGTGCCTTTCCTGGGCAGTAATTTCTTCCCGTCGGTCGATTCCGGCCAGGTGCTGATCCACGTGCGCGTGCCGGTCGGCACCCGCATCGAGGAAACCGCCGCCCGTTTCGCCCGCATCGACCAGGCGATCCGCCGCGTGATTCCGGCCGGGGAGATCGTCACCATGACCGACAACATCGGCATGCCGGCCAGCTCGATCAACATGGTCTACAACAACACCGGCATGATGGGCGCGCAGGACGGCGACTTCCAGATCGCGCTGGGCGAGGAGCACGCGCCGACCGCCGAGTACGTGCGCAAGCTGCGCAAGGTGTTACCGGAGGAGTTCCCGGACACCACCTTCTCGTTCCCGCCGGCCGACATCGTCGGCCAGATCCTGAACTTCGGGTCGCCGGCGCCGATCGACGTGCAGATACGCGGCGGCAAGATCGACGACAACTACGTCTACGCCGAGAAGCTGCTCAAGCGCATCCGCGCCATTCCCGGCGTGGCCGACGCCCGCATCCAGCAATCGAACAAGTCGCCGGTGTTCAACGTCGACGTCGACCGTAGCCAGGCGCAGCAACTGGGCCTGACCACGCGCGACATCACCAACAGCATGGTGGTCAACCTGGCCGGCTCGTCGCAGGTGGCGCCGACCTTCTGGCTCAACCCGGCCAACGGCGTCAGCTACCCGATCGTCATGCAGACCCCGCAACCGCAGCTGGACTCGCTGTCGGCGCTGGCCAACCTGCCGGTCGGCAACGGTGCCACCACCGGCGGCGCCACCTTGGGCGGCGTGGCCCGCTTCCAGCGCGGCACCGCGTCGGCGCTGGTGAGCCAGTACGACATCGCGCCGATGGTGCAGATCTACGCCACCACCCAGGACCGCGACCTCGGCGCCGTCGCCAAGGACATCAATAAGGTGCTGGAGGAAACCAGGGCCGAGCTGCCCAAGGGGGCGTCGGCGCAGATGCTGGGCCAGGTCAAGACCATGGACCGCGCGTTCTCCGGCCTGCTGTTCGGCCTGCTGGGCGCGGTGGTGCTGATTTACTTCCTGATCGTCGTCAACTTCCAGTCGTGGCTCGATCCGGCGGTGATCGTCTCGGCGCTGCCGGCGGCGCTGGCCGGCATCGTCTGGATGCTGTTCGCCACCAACACCACGCTGTCGGTGCCGGCGCTGACCGGCGCCATCATGTGCATGGGCGTGGCCACCGCCAACTCGGTGCTGGTGATCTCGTTCGCCCGCGAACGCCTCGACGAACTGGGCGACGCCACCGCCGCCGCGCTGGAAGCGGGCTCGGTGCGCTTCCGTCCGGTGCTGATGACCGCGCTGTCGATGATCATCGGCATGCTGCCGATGGCGCTGGGCCTGGGCGACGGCGGCGAGCAGAACGCGCCGCTGGGCCGCGCCGTCATCGGCGGCCTGATCTTCGCCACGACCGCCACCTTGCTGTTCGTGCCGGTCGTGTTCAGCATCGTGCACAAAAAACACGCGCCGGGGACCAAGGCCTCGCCGTCCCCGCAGCCGCATAACGACCAACCTGTTTCCGGAGCACCTGTCCATGCCAACTAACACCTCCCGTATGGGGCACAAGCCGCTGGCCCTCGGTCTGATCGTGCTCGCCGTCGCGCTGGTCGCGGCCGGCGTCATCAGCCGCCGTTCGCAGGCGCAGCAAGTCAAGGAAGCCAGCGCGCCCCTCGTGCCGGCCGTTAGCATCCTGCCGGCCGGACAAGCGGCCGGCGCCTCGATCGACCTGTCGGCCCGCATCGAACCGTGGGCGCGCGCGCCGATCTACGCGCGCGTCAGCGGCTACCTGAAGAACTGGAACGTCGACATCGGCGCGCCGGTCAAGGCCGGCCAGACGCTGGCCGACATCGAAACCCCGGACCTCGACCAGCAACTGCTGCAGGCCCGGGCCGAACTGGCCAGCGCGCGCAGCAATCTGGCGCTGGCGACCAGCACCGCCAAGCGCTGGCAGGGCCTGCTGGCGGCGGACGCCGTCTCGCGCCAGGAGGCCGATGAAAAGGCCGGCGACCTGGCGGCCAAGCAGTCGGCCGTCAACGCCATGCAGGCCAACGTCGACCGCGTGCAGGCGCTGCAGCGCTACACCCGCCTGGTGGCGCCGTTCGACGGCGTGGTCACCGCGCGCAACACCGACGTCGGCGCCCTGATCAACGTCGGCGGCACGCCCGGCAGCGAGCTGTTCGTGGTGTCCGACATCAGCCGCCTGCGCGTCTACGTCAACGTGCCGCAGCGGCAAGTGGCCGCCATCAAGGTCGGCGACCAGGCCGAGCTGACGGTGCCGGAGCGTGCCGGCAAGGTGTACACCGCCACCGTGCAGTCGCTGTCGCAGGCCATCAACGCCAACTCCGGCGCCATGCTGGTGCAACTGACCGTGCGCAACGACAGCCGCGAGCTGCTGCCGGGCGGCTACGCGTCGATCCACTTCGACGCGCCACTGTCGGGCGGCGCGCTGAGTATTCCGCCGAGCGCGCTGATCTTCAACAAGGCCGGCACCCAGGTGGCCGTGCTGGGCAAGGACAACCGCGTGGTGGTCAAGCGGATCACCGTTGGCCGCGACCTCGGCAACGCGGTCGAAGTCGCCGCCGGCCTCGACAAGGGCGACCAGGTGATCGCCAATCCGCCGGACGGCGTCGCCACCGGCGACCTGGTCCGCGTGGCGGCCACCGCCGGCGCCACCACGAATGCCAAGGCCAAGCCGTGAAGCTCCTCTACGTCACTACCTTGACCCTGGCACTGGCTGCATGCGCCGAGGCGCCGGTGCAGGCGCCGCCGGCGGTGCCGATGGCCGGCAGCTTCCGCGATGTGCCGCCCGGCTGGTCCGCTGCCAACGAGCAGGCGCCGATGCTGCCGGCCGACTGGTGGACCATGTACGCCGACCCGCAACTGGACCAGCTGGAACGCCAGCTCATCGCCAACAGCCCGGACCTGGCCAGCGCGCTGGCGCGCTACCGCCAGGCGCAGGCCGCCACCGGCGTGCTGCGCGCGGCGCAATCGCCGACTTTGGGCGCCTCGCTCAACGGCCAGCGCCTGCGCCAATCCGATTTGAAACCGCTGCGCGGCGCCACCTCGCCCAGCGAGTACGACAGCGGCACGCTGGAATTCGACCTCGGCTACGAAGTCGACTTGTGGGGCCGCATCGGCAAGCAGGTCAGCGCCGGGGTGGCGCAGGAACGCGCCGCCGACGCCGACCTGGCGGCCGCGCGCCTGTCGCTGCAAGTGCAGCTGGCCGACACGTTGCTGGCCCTGCGCGGCGCCGACGCCGACCTCAAGCTGCTGCGCGAGACCGAAGCCGCCTACCGGCGCCAGGTGGACCTGGTCACGCAGCGCCACAACGGCGGCAGCGCCTCCGGCCTCGACCTGGCGCGCGCCGAAACCCAGCTTGAATCGACCCGCTCGCTGCTGCGCCAGCGCCAGGCGCAGCGCAACGTGCAGGAGCATGCGATCGCCGCGCTGGTCGGCGCCAATGCGGCCGACTTCGCGGTGGCGCCGGCGGACAACGGCTTCATCGCGCCGGTGCTGCCGCCGGGCTTGCCGTCGCAGCTGCTGCGTCGCCGCCCGGACATCGCCGCCGCCGCGTTGCGCGTGGCCGCCGCCAGCGACCAGGTCGGCGTGGCGCGCACGGCGCTGTTCCCATCGCTGACCTTGAACGCGGCGGGTGGCTTCCAGTCCAGCGACTTTGGCCGCTTTGCGCAGGTATCCAACTTGTTCTGGGCAGTCGGTCCGACCTTGGCGGTCAGCCTGCTCGACGGCGGCAAACGCAAAGCGCAGATCGCCAACGCCGAAGCGGTGCTGGACGAAGCAGGGCAGCGCTACCGCTCGGTGGTCTTGACCGCCTTCCAGCAGGTGGAAGACCAGTTGTCGTTGCTGACCAACTACGACGAGGCGGCCAAGTCCGACCGTTTGGCGGCGGCCGCCGCAAAGCGCGCGTTGGACCTGGCCAAGAAACGCTACGACGAGGGCGCGGCCAGCTACCTGGAGGTTGTGACGGCGCAAACGGCGTATCTGCAGTCGGCCCGCAGCGAACTGGAGCTGACCACCCGCTACCGCCAGGCCGGCGTGCAGCTGGTAAAGGCGATCGGCGGCGGCTGGTCGGCGGGCTAGGCGCTAGCGCGGCTCAACCGGGAAATGCCGCTTTCCCGGTTTTTTTCAAAATAGTTGTAGACGACTGGTCTAATGGATGCTAAAGTACTTCCCATGGACACACGAGAAGGTGCAGCAACCCGGTGCCAGGTGAGATTTTTCCGCCGTTGAGGGCGGGAAGGACCGTATCTCGTAGGTTGCTTTTTTTTGATCACTATCTAGACGACCGGTCTATTATTAGTGAAATACATTGTGATTTTTAGCTTAACTTTGGAGAACTAACATGAAAAAAGTACTGATGGTTTTGACTTCGCATGACACCCTGGGCAACACCGGCCGCAAGACCGGCTTCTGGCTCGAGGAACTGGCCGCGCCGTATTACGCCTTCAAGGACGCCGGCGCGGAAGTGGTGCTGGCCTCGCCACTGGGCGGCCAGCCGCCGCTGGACCCGAAGAGCAACGAGCCATCGTTCCAGACCGAGCAGACGCACCGCTTCGAGGCCGACGCCGCCGCGACCGCGCAACTGGCGGCCACGGTGCGCCTGGACAGCGTCGACCAGGCCGACTTCGACACCGTCTTCTATCCAGGGGGGCACGGCCCGCTGTGGGACCTGGCGGAGGACCGCCACTCGATCGCGCTGATCGAATCCTTCCTGGCCGCCAACAAGCCCGTCGCGCTGGTCTGCCACGCGCCAGGCGTGCTGCGCCATGTCAAGACGCCGGCCGGCCGCCCGCTGGTCGAAGGCAAGCAAGTCACCGGCTTCACCAACACCGAGGAAGAGGGCGTCGGCCTGACCGACGTGGTGCCGTTCCTGGTCGAGGATGAGCTGGTCGCCAAGGGCGGCGTGTATTCGAAAGGTCCGGACTGGGGATCGTACGTGGTCCGCGACGGTCTGCTGATCACCGGCCAGAACCCGGCCTCGTCGGCGGAAGCGGCGGCCCTGTTGCTCACGCAGATCGCTTAAACGGCATTGCCGGCGCGCTCAATACAGCGTGGTGCGCTGGCGGGCCGGCAGCTCCGCGTCGTATTTGTCCCCATCGATGCCGTTGTCGCTGAGGGCGGCGAGGATGGCGCCGGGGCTCGGCAGCGCGGTGCCGCGCACCGCCGCCGCGGCATCCCACAGGCGTGACCGCAACACCGCGCGGGCGCACTGGAAGAACACCGACTCCACCTTGATGACGAGCACGCACTTGGGCGCGTTGCCGTTGACGGCGAACCGCTCCAGCAATGCCGGCGCGACGACGATGCTCGCCCGGCCCTGGACACGCAACGTCTCGCCGTGCCCGGGAATGAGAAACAGCAGCGCGACGCGCGGATCGACGACCAGGTTGCGCAGGCTGTCGATGCGATTGTTGCCACGCCGCTCAGGCAGCAGCAGCGTCGTGTCGTCTTCCACGACAACGAAGCCGGGCGCGTCGCCACGCGGCGAGACATCGAGGCCGTCCGGGCCGTTCGTCGCCAGCACCGCGAAGGGCGAGGCCGCGATCAGCGTCCCGTAGTGGGGATGGATGGACGCGGTTTCCTTCGCGATCGACGCGGTCGCTGGCGGGGCGAACAACGCCTCGAGGCCGGCGATGGACGTAATGGCGTGATGTTGCGGATAGGCTGGCATGGGTTCTCCGGTCCGAGGGGAGTCTCCATGGTCTCACAACACCGCTGGCGGCTGCAAATTCCGTCCATGCGGAGACAGGGCCACTAGCGTCCGGTGAACAATTCGAGGACGCTGCGGGGCGCGTCGGGTCCGAAGAACCGTTGATGGTTGCGCGCCGTTTGCGCGGCCACCGATGCGCTGCGCGGGAACAGGTCCCGTTCGTATTCGGCGAGCGCGGCCTCCATATCGTCGGGATGGGCGCGGATCGCCTTGCCCAACGCGGCGCCGTCGTAGATCGCCAGGTTGGCGCCTTCGCCGGCAAACGGCGACATCAAGTGGGCGGCATCCCCCACCAGCGTGACGCCGGCAACACGTTCCCATCGATGGGCGACGGGAAGCGCGTATATCGGCCTGACCACCGGCGCGGTCTCGCCGCCTGTGACCAGGGCGCGCAGCGGCGCGGCCCAGTCCTTGAACTCGTCGGCGACGCGACTGAGTCCCGCCGAGGGATCGCCAAAATCGATCGCGTCTATCCATGCCTCGGGCCGGTTCAACGCGATATAGGCGTGCAAGGTCCCGTTCGCGTATCGGTGCGCCAGGATGCCTTGCCCGGGCGCCACCGCCATCAGCGTGCCCCGGCCGATCGCCTCCGCGCTGGCCTTGTGCCGCGTATTGCCGTCGAAAAGGCTGGTCTCAATGAACGTGGTGCCGACGTACGCCGGCCGGGCTGCGGAGAGCAGGGCGCGCACCCGCGACCATGCACCATCGGCACCGACCACGAGGTCGCATGTCGCCGACGAGCCATCGGCGAACACCAACTCCGTTTGCGACCCGCCCGGACGCGCGGTCGCGGCAAGCTTGCGGCCCCACCGAATCGTTTCGGGCGGCAGGGATTCGATAAGGAGCCGGCGCAACTCGCCCCTGTCCACCTCGGGTCTGGCGAGGCTGCCCAGTCCGGGCCTGTCGAGCAGGACGTTGCCGTGTTTGTCGACCACCCGCTTGGCATCCTCGCCCGGCAGCACGATCCCGAGGAATTTTTCGTGGAGGCCGGCCGCCCTGAGTCCTTGCTGGCCGTTGTACTCGTGGATGTCCAGCAGTCCGCCCTGCGCGCGGGCGGCGGCCGACGGCTCCGCTTCGTAGATCGTCGATCCGATGCCGTTGATGTGTAACACCCGGGCGAGCGTCAATCCGCCCAGGCCGGCGCCGACGATGGCGATGCGGGAGTTCGAGGCGGACTTTGATTTGGTGGGAGATTGGTTCATGGCGCGTTCCAATAAATACGAGCAGATCCGCAAGCGGGCCTGTTCGCAATAAGTTCCGACGGATGTCGGGGGAAACGCTGGCTGATCCGGCGGGATTGCCGGTCGGCGTGTGCGCGGCCATCTTATCGGGCGGCGTGATAGCCACAGGATTCGGACGGCCGTTTTTCGCGGTCTTCGATCCATAGTATCGCACAGCTTTGCGCCACGGCCAAGCCGTGCCCGGCGCTGCGGACTTATTGCTGCAACTCGTACTGGAGTCGAACAAGCGGGCGTTGCGCGGCTGAGGACAGGCGGGTGCTCGCGTACAGACCGTCGTCATAACGTTGACCGGTGTGGCGCGTCGACTGCAACAGGTTGGCCACGGCCAGGCGCAACCGGCCACCGGCGGCCGGCCAGGTCGCATAGGCTTCCAGTTCCCGTACGACGCCGGTTTCCTGGACCAGGGACTGTGCTGTCCGCGCCCGCCAACCGCCGACAAAGCGGAAATTCGCGCCCGCGCCGCGCCCTTGCGGCATGCGCAGATCCAGCCCCAGGTTGGCGGTCAATGGCGCCTGATTGCCAAGGCGGTTGTCGGGGCCGGCCACACCGTCGATACGCGACCAGTTGCGGCTTAGATTGGTGCGCAACTCGATCGTCGTGCCGCCGGCCGATGCCGCCTTGAGCGGGACGCGCGCATCGATTTCCACGCCGCGCACATTGGCGACACCGCCATTGGCCGGGCCGCCGATCCAAACGCCATTCTCCTGCCAAAGCCTGAGCTGGACCACGTCTTGTACGCGCCGCACATATGCCGACACACTGACCATCGCATCCCGCGAAAAATAGGACTCCAGGGCGGCGTCCAAGCCCCAGGCCAGCTCGGGGCGAAGCGACGGATTGCCCTGGTAGTCGGGCTGCGTCGGTCCGTTGTCGTTGTTGACCGTATAGCGGCGCGGCACGAGATCGCGCGGCTGCGGCGCCTTGTAGGTGCGCGCGAGCGCAACGCGCAGCTGGTCGCGGGCGCTGTCGGGGAGCTTCCAGAGGACCTGGGCCACCGGACTCCACACGCGGGACGCGGTCGCGGCGTTGCCCGGCCCCCATGTGCGCGTTTCCAGGCCTTCCCAGCGCAAGCCCAGATACGCTTGCAGGCGCGGCGTGACGCTCCATTCGTCCTGGGCGAACAGCGCCGCTTGCCCGACGCTCGCGTTGTAGTCTTGATCGAGACTGTACATGGGTGTGCCGTCCGGCTCCCCGGGCGTGGTGTCACGCTGATGGCGGCTTTCCTCGCGCCGCACCCGGGACGCGTCCCAGCCGATCGCGATGTCGTGGCCGGCGGCCAGCGGCGTCAGGTATTTTCCACTGGTGGTGGCGCGGCGCTCGTAGGCGCGCGAGACGACCGCGCGGTTCAGCCATGGAATGCCGCCGGCGTCGATGCCGTGGAAAAGGTAGTCGCCGTCCCGGTTGCTGATCTCCAGGCCCGCCTTGAGCGTCAGACTGCCGGCGTCGAAGCGCCGCAGCCAGGCGACGTCCGACTTCACCAACCGGTTTTTAAAAAGCCCGCGCCAGTTGGAATCGGGAGACGCGGTGGGGACGCCTTGCAGCGTGTGCTCGGATTGCGTCCCGCGCGCATCGATATGCGACAGGTCGACCAGTCCCTGCCATGTGAACGTGTTGCCGCCGTCCAGCTTGACGTCGGCGCGCGGCGCGGCGCTGAGACGACGGGTACGGTTGCGATCCCCATCCTCCAGGCGGCGCACCGCGTTGACACCGGCGTCGCTGGCCTGTTCGCCGATGGCGGTCCGCTCGCGCCGCCGCGTCCCGCTGGCGGTCGCGGTCAGGCCGTAGCCGACCGCGCCGTCGCGTCCTATCCATTGGGCCGTCGCGGCGGGGCTGGTGGCGCCGGCCTGCCGTTCGGCGCCGATTTTCGCGGTGCGCCGCGCCGCGCCCGCCGCCTTGCGCAATATGATGTTGAGCGACCCCGCCACCGACTGCGTGCTGGAATCCACTTGCGCGCTGCGCTGGATCTCGACGCGCTCGATCAGCTCGGGCGACAGCGTGGCGATGTCGAAGTTGGCGGGCGCGGGCTGGCCGTCGATGAGGATTTGGGTGTACCCGGCGCCGAGGCCGCGCATGCGTATCTCGCCGCCGACGACGCTGAGGCCGGGCTGCCGCTTCAGCGCGTCCGCCAACGTCGTTTCACCGTAACGCTGCAGGTCGCCGCGGCCGATCACGATGCGCCCGACGGCATCGTCACGACGCGGTTGGCTGCTGCCCGGCCCCCGCACCTCGATTTGCTGCATCGGGGGCGTGTCGTCGCTGGCGACGGCGGCGAGACTGAAGGCAAGAAGCGGGATGGGGCGCAATATGGAAAAACGCATGGTGGTGGCAGACCGAAAGTTAAGGAGCGGCCAGCGTAGCGCAGGGCCGGTCGCCGCCGCATCGGCGTGTGACGAGTACCTGTTTCCGCGGGACGAATGGGCCCGGAGCGGGTGGGGGCGGCTGTTATACTTTGCCAATTAGATAAACAATATCGCTGCCTATGTCCGCTAAATTGCGCGCCTTTTTGATTAACTTCGGACTCTGGACGCTGCTGTGCGCGGTGGCGGGAATCAGCACCTACGGCGATGCGGCGCATCATCTCGACGCCCGCAGTTACTGGATGATGACGCTGGGTTGGTGGTGCGGCTACGCTGTGATGATGGTGCAAAGCTATCTGCTCTACCTGATTTATCAGCGCCATCCCGACTGGCTGGCCACGCGCCGGCGCATCGTTCGCGGTTACCTGTTGTACCTGGCCTTGTGTTGGCCGGTCGCGATGCTCGGCCTGGCCTATCGGCGGTGCTTCAAGGTTGACCTGACGCCGAATCTGACGAACGCCTGGCAATACTGGATTTCGATGGGTAAATTCGAATGGTTCGTGGTGTTCGTGTTGTTGACCCTGGCGTTTGGCGTCGTGGTGGCGGGCCTGCTGTGGCAGCAGCGGCAGCAGCAGACACGCGAATTGGCCGAAGTGCGATTGGCGCTCGAGCGGCAGCGTTTGGCCGCGCTGCGCGGACAGCTGGAGCCGCACTTCGTCTTCAACACACTCAGTGCGATCGGCGCCATGGTGCGGACCGACGACAAGCCCCTGGCGCTGGAAGGGCTGTCCCGTTTCGGGGACTTGCTGCAATATGCCTTGTCGAGCAGCGAACGCGACTGGGTCGGCCTGAAACAGGAGGTGCAGTTTGTGCGCGATTACCTGGAACTGCAACATCTGCGTTTCGGTCCGCGCTTGCGCGTCAGCATCGAGGGCGCCCATCTGTTGGACGAGGAGTTGGAGTGCCCGCCGATGCTGCTGCAGCCCTTGGTCGAAAACGCCCTGCGGCATGACCTGGAGTGTCACGCGGACAGCAGCGATATCCGCGTGACTTTCGCGCGCGAGGGCGGGTTCCTGCTGGTCCGGGTGAGCAACCCGATCTACCCGCAATCGGCGCCGACGGCGGGGCTGGGGATAGGCCTGCGCGGGATCCGGGCCCGCCTGGGGCTCGCCTACGGCAGCCTGGCGTCGTTGGATATCGCCCGGGTCGATGGCCGCTTCGTGGCCGGACTGCGGCTTCCCTGGCAAGTGATGGATTGAGCATGACTTTTAAAGTACTGATCGTCGACGACGAGGCGCACGCGCGCACCAATTTGAGGCTGGCGCTGGCGCCGCTCGGCGATTGGGCGGTGGCGGCCGAATGTCCCGACGCGGCCACCGCCCGCGGCTTTCTGCAGGCGAATGAAGTGGACCTGGTGCTGCTCGATGTCCGGATGCCGCAGGAGTCCGGGCTGGAGATGGCCCGTGCCCTGAGCCGGATGGAACAGCCGCCGCTCATCGTGTTCGCCACCGCGCACCGCGGACACGCGCTCGAGGCGTTCGACGCCCATGCGCTGGACTACATCGTCAAGCCCGTCGACGAGCGGCGCCTGCACCAGGCCATGTCGCGCGCCCAGGCGCTGCTGGAACAACGCGCCATCTACACAAGGGCCTTACGCCAGTTCACCGATCCGGCGCCCGGGTTCTGGCGTGAACTGATCGTCAGGTCGGTGGGGCGGATGGACAAGGTCGCCCTGGAGGACGTGCGATGGATCGAGACCGCCGGCAATTACGTCGAGCTGCACCTGGCGGACCGCACCCTGTTGCATCGGGCCACACTGACGGAACTGGTGCGATACCTGGACCCGGACGAATTCCTGCGCATCCATCGCCGCACACTGGTCAGGCGCGCCGAGGTGCTGGGACTGCGCCAGGGGCAGCAGGGCGGCTATGTCGTCGCGCTGCGTTGCGGCCAGTCGCTGCCGGTCAGCGAGCGCTATTGGGGGGCCGTCAAGTCCGGACTTGAAAACGGGACCTCGGCTCCGCCATGATGGTCATTCCCGCTGGCGCCGCCCTTCGTTCATCAGAACTGGATGCGCGCCAGCAGCGCGGTGATGTTGTCGCGGCTGCCGTGCTGCTTGGCCAGCGCTATCAATGACGCGCACGCCTCTTCGAGCCGCACATCCGGCTGGGCGAGAGACTGCGCCAGTTCGGCATGCGGCACCCAGCCGTGCAGGCCGTCGCTGCACAGCAGCAGCAAGTCGCCGGCGCGGCAGTCGAACAGCTGCACGTCCGGCGTGACCGCCGGGGCCGGCCCCACCGCCTGCAACAGCAGGTTCTGCGGTGGCAACGGACCCGGCGCACCGGATTCCAGCGCAAGCTGGTACGCGGTCTGGTCGCGCGTCAGCAGCTCCAGCGCGTGGTCGCGATAGCGATAGAGCCGGCTGTCGCCGACGTGGAAGGCGATCAGCGACCGCGTTTCCGGCAGCAGCAGGACGCCGGTCAGCGTGCTGCCCATGCCGGCGCCGTCGGCGTGGCCCCGGGCCTGGTTCGCCGCATACAGCGTCGCGTTGGCTCGGTCGACCGCCTGCGTCACCACGGCCGTGTGGCGCCAGCGCTGGTTGATCGCGGTGGCGTCGGGATCGCGTCCCGGACCTTCCTCGGTGGCGCCGCGCAGCGCGGGCGCGCCGGCCAGGCAGGCGTGCAGCGAGGCCAGCGCGCCGGCGCTGGCGATCCCGCCGGACAGGTGGCCGCCCATGCCGTCGGCCACCGCCGCCAGTCCCAATGCCGTGTCGATCAGGAAGCTGTCCTCGTTGTGGCGGCGGACATCGCCGATGTCGCTCAGTCCGTGGAACTCCGTCCGTGCGGGCATGGACCGGGCGGTGGCCGGCGGTGCGTCCTCATGGGTAGTCAATCTTGCTCCTTGTTTCGGTTATCGCCGTCGAAACGACGGCATAACGCTATCTACGCGGCAAGTGGGCGTCTGGATGCAAGGGCGGGAAAAAAAACGGGGCAACGATGGCTGGCGCGCGGCATCATCGCCGCGGCCAGCCGGTGGGAACGGCGCGAGGCTTACCAGAACTTGACGCAATGCCCCAGCAGCACGAACGGCGCGCCGGGCCGCTTGGCGGCGGGGTCGGTCTCGAAGGTCACGCCCAGCTTGGACACCTTGGCGAATATGTCTTCGGCGGGCGCGTCGAGGTCCAGCAGGACGGCGCCCGTGGCCGGCACATTGGCGATGGGGACCGGCGCGCCGTCCTTGGGCAGGGCCCACAAGCGGGCGACGCTGCCGGCCGGGATGACGAGCGGCTTCAGCAGCTTTATCTTGATCGTTTCGCCGCGCCGGTGCGAGCCCGCGGTCAGCACCGCCTCACCCTGGTCGTCGCTGAGGATGCCGAAATAGCTGGCCGGCAGCGCGGCGTCCATATGGTGCATGCCGAGCACGTGGGCGTTCTGCGACACCAGGCCGGTGGTCAGCACGACGCCCAGGCCGAAGGCTACCGCGGCGCGGCCCCAGCCGTCGAGTGCGGCGCGCAATCCGGTCCACCAGCCGCGCGGGGCCGACGATGCCACGGCGGCGGTCTTGGCCGCGCCCGGCTCGGTCTTGGCGGCGATCGCCTGCCAGATATGGGACGGCGGCTGAATCGGCGGCACCGTGGCATACAGCGGGGCCAGCTGATTGTTCCACTCGGCGACCGCGCGCTGGGCTTGGGTCGATTCCATCAGTAGCCGCGCGAAGCGCGGACGCGCGCGCGCCGCCATGGTGCCCAGCACATAGGCGCCGGCCAGTTTCTTGAGCAGTTCCGGTTGTTC
Organism: Burkholderia sp. LMU1-1-1.1; assembly: GCF_040675865.1. Lineage (NCBI taxonomy): Bacteria > Pseudomonadati > Pseudomonadota > Betaproteobacteria > Burkholderiales > Burkholderiaceae > Burkholderia > Burkholderia sp. LMU1-1-1.1. Next base: position 210,559 of record NZ_JBEGHG010000002.1, read on the forward strand.
GTAATTCATGACTTGCCTCTTGGTGCCAACGACGCCTGTTCCAAACATTTCTTGAGCCGATCGAGCCCGCGCCGTATCCACGCCTTCGCCGTGCCCAGGGGAACTTGCAACTGCGCCGCCAGTTCCGAATGCGACAGGCCATTGTAATAGGCCAGCGCCAGGGATTGTCGTTGCGGCGGGTCCAGCAAGGACAAACAGCGGTGCACTTCCAACTTCTCCGTGGCGGCGGCAAACAGCTCGTGCGGGTCGGCATGCTCGACCTCTTCTTCATGATACTGGTCCGGGCTGTTATCTTCAAGGGAAGAGGTGTTGTCAGATTCTAACTTGCCCTTCCGCAAGCGGTCCAGCGCCTTGTTGCGCACGATCGTGATCAACCACGTCATCGGCGTGGACAGGGTGGCCGCATAACTTCCCGCCTGCTGCCATACATTGATAAACGCGTCCTGCAGGATTTCATCCGCCAACTCACGCTGGCGCACGAAGCGCATGGCGACGCCGTACAGATGGGCACTGGTCAGATCGTACAACTGCTTGAAGGCGGCGTGGTCCTGCAGCGAAACGCGCTGGAGCAGGTCGACCAGCCGTTGATTTTCCGGTGTATGGGTAAGCATAGTTTGTAGGTTCAGGCAGGGTGGGTGGTGGCATGAAGTGCTGGCCGCAGCACCGGATCGCGGTTGCCGGGCGAGCGCGATTATATGCGCGCCACTAAAAATAAACTGTTACTTATGGTAACCGCAGTTATCCACGCCACTGCCATTTGGGAGGCGAAAATTTTTTTAAATTTTTTTTCATTTAGCCGCGTCCAGTTCGCGCCTCCGCGCGTAAGTCCTCATGCAAAGGAACTGGAACCACCATGATTGATGACACTGATATGACAGCGATCGACATCGCGGCGCTGTGCGCGCCATTGAGCGATGCCGTGCCATGCGGCGAAAACCTTGAATACGATCCGCTGTTCCTGGCGCTGGACGAGGCCGCACGCGGCAAACCGGAAGTCCAGTACGGCAGCACGATTACCCCGGCCACGCCGCCCGATTGGCCGGCGGTGCGCGCGCTGGCGTTGCAGTTGATGGAACGCAGCCGCGACCTGCGGCTGGCGGTGGCGCTGATCCGCGCGCAGCTCGGGTTGGGCGGCGTGCCGGGGCTGGCCGCCGGCCTGACGCTGTTGACGGCGTTGCTGGAGCAGTACTGGGAACAGGTGCACCCGCAACTCGACCCGGACGACGATTACGATCCGATGTTGCGCGTCAACGTGCTGGCGGCCTTGTGCCAGCAGGATGAATTGCTGCGGGAACTGCGCGAGACGCCGCTGGTGCAAGTGCGCGGCCTGGGCAGCTTCAGTCTGCGCCATATCGAACTGGCCGGCAGCGATGCGGCGCCCTTGCCGGGGCAGCAGAAGATCTCGATGGCCGTCATCGACGCCGCCTTCGCCGAAGCGGAGCCGGCCGCGCTTGCGGTGACGTTTGCCTCGCTAAACGCGGCGGCGGAAAGCGCGCGCACCATCGAACAGCGCCTGCTGGACAAGGTGGGCGCCGCCAGCGCGTTGGACCTGGCACCGCTGACAACGCTGCTGCGCCGCGCAGGCGCGGCGCTAGAACCGCATCTGCGCGATGCCGGCGCGGATCAGCGGCAGCCGGCGGACGACGCGCAAGGTGCGGCCGGGCTGCCGGCGGCCGGTCAGGGGAACGCCGCACCGCGCGGCGACCACATCGGCAGCCGCGCCGATGTCACCCGCGCGCTGGAAAAACTGTGTGCCTATTACGCCGCGCACGAGCCTTCCAGTCCGGTGCCTTTGCTGTTGCGGCGCGCGTGCAAGCTGGTGGACATGGGCTTCGCCGACCTGATGCGGGAGTTGGCGCCGGAAGGGCTGGCGCAGCTGGCGCAAGTGAGCGGCATTAGCCATGGCAACGAGGAATAGACCATTTGTTTCAAACCACTCCAGCGGACCCGGCGACAGTCGCCGTGCCGCCGGAACTATCGACACACATCAACGGAGGTTAGTCGTGGCAAAAGAAAGCAGTCAAAAATTTATCGCTCGCAATCGTGCACCGCGCGTGCAAATCGAGTATGACGTCGAAGTCTACGGCGCCGAAAAAACCGTGCAATTGCCGTTCGTCATGGGCGTGTTTTCCGACCTGTCCGGTAAGCCGGCCGAGCCGTTGCCGCCGGTCGCCGAACGCAAGTTCCTGGAGATCGACGTCGACAATTTCGATGAACGCCTGAAGTCGATGAAGCCGCGCGTGGCGCTGGACGTGCCGAACACGCTGACCGACCAGGGCAAGCTGGCCGTCGACATCACCTTCGAGAGCATGGATGATTTCACGCCCGGCGCCATCGCGCGCAAGGTCGAGCCGCTGCGCAAGCTGCTGGAAGCGCGCAGCCAGCTGTCGAACCTGCTGACCTATATGGACGGCAAAACCGGCGCCGAAGAGCTGATCGCCCGCTTGCTGAAAGACCCGGCGCTGATGCAGGCGCTCGGCTCGGCGCCGAAGCCGGCCGACGCCACCCCCGCCGCCGAATAAGCCGGCCGGGGCACAACGACAAGTACGCCAACCACGATCACCCACCAAGGATACAAACATGTCCACAGCCACCATCGAATCGGCCGCGCTATCGGCCGAGACCGCAACAGTCGACCACAGCGATTTCGCCGCGCTGCTGCGCCAGGAATTCAAACCCAAGACCGACAAGGCGCGCACCGCCGTGGAAGACGCCGTCCGCACCCTGGCCGAGCAGGCGCTGCAAGGCGCGACCATGATCTCCGGCGATGTGCTGGGCACGGTCGAAGGCCTCATCGCCGAGCTCGACAGAAAGCTGTCGGCGCAGATCAACCACATCCTGCACCACGAACAGTTCCAGGCGGTCGAAAGTGCCTGGCGCGGCCTGCACTACCTGGTCACCAACACCGAGTCGGACGAGTCGCTGAAGATCCGCGTGATGAACATCTCGAAGAGCGAAGTGCACCGCACGCTGCGCAAGTTCAAGGGCGTGGCCTGGGACCAGAGTCCGATCTTCAAGAAACTGTACGAGGAGGAATACGGCCAGTTCGGCGGCGAGCCCTACGGCGCCTTCGTGGCCGACTATTACTTCAACAACAGCGCGCCGGATGTCGAGCTGTTGACCCAGATGGCCCAAGTCAGTGCCGCCGCCCACGCGCCGCTGATCACGGCCGCCGATCCCAGCGTGATGCTGATGGAATCGTGGCAGGAGCTCGCCAATCCGCGCGACCTGACCAAGATATTCCAGACGCCCGAGCATGCGGCCTGGCGCTCGTTCCGCAACTCCGAGGATTCGCGCTATGTCGGCCTGGCGATGCCGCGCTTCCTGGGCCGCGCGCCCTACGGCGCCAAGAGCAATCCGGTCGAGGAGTTCGATTTCGAAGAAACCACCGATACCCCCGGCAGCAAGGATTTCACTTGGTCCAACGCGGCCTACGCGATGGCGGTCAACATCAACCGCTCGTTCAAACACTACGGCTGGTGCTCGCAGATACGCGGCATCGAGTCCGGCGGCGCGGTCGAGGGCTTGCCGGTGCATACCTTCCCGACCGACGACGGCGGCGTCGACATGACGTGCCCGACCGAGATCGCCATCAGCGACCGCCGCGAGGCCGAGCTGGCCAAGAACGGTTTCATGCCGCTGGTGCACAAGAAAAACAGCGACTTCGCCGCCTTCATCGGCGCGCAGTCGATGCACAAGCCGGCGGAATACGATGATCCGGACGCCACCGCCAACGCCAACCTGGGCGCGCGCCTGCCATACCTGTTCGCCACTTGCCGCTTCGCGCACTACCTGAAGTGCATCGTGCGCGACAAGATCGGCTCGTTCAAGGAACGCAGCGACATGCAGGTGTGGTTGAACAACTGGATCGGCCGCTACGTCGAGCACAACCCGGCCACCGCCACCGAGGCGGACAAGGCGCGCAAGCCGCTCGCCGGCGCCGAGGTCATCGTCGAAGAGGTCGAGGGCAATCCGGGCTACTACAGCTCCAAGTTCTTCCTGCGTCCGCACTACCAGCTGGAAGGCCTGACGGTGTCGCTGCGGCTGGTGTCGAAACTGCCGTCGGCCAAGGCGTAAAAAAGGCGCGTCGCGGCAGACCGCGGCGCCGCCAAATTCTCTTTTCACTTTTTAAAGGTACATCATGATCCTGCTGAAATTCACCACCCAAATCAAAGGCACTTCCACCGTCACCGGCCACAAGGACTGGATCACCATCGACTCGCTGCAAATGGGCGTGGGCCGCGCGATCTCGGTCAGCGGCGGCGGCAGCGACCGCGACACCAGCAACCCTTCCTTCTCGGAGCTGTCGCTGTCGAAGGCCACCGACATCGCCTCGGCCGACCTGTTCATGCAGGCGGTGTGCGGCAAGAGCCTGGGCAAGGCCGAGATCCATTTCATCCAGACCGGCGGCGCCGACAAGAAGGAGCAGGTCTTCCTGACCATCGAGCTCGAAGAGCCGATCATCAGCTCCTACTCGGCCAGCAGCGGCGGCGAGCGTCCGAGCGAAACGTTCTCGATCAACTTCACCAAGATCAGCTACAAGTACGACTCGTTCACCGGCGATAAAGTGGTGAGCGGCACGCCTAAGAAGTGGGACCTGGAAACCAACGCCACCTACTAAGCGACACCGCATGAACCACCGCCACCACGCCCGCCGGCAGGAGCGCCGTCATGGCTGAACTGCTCAGCAAGGAGCGCTTGCAGCCGTCGTTGCTGGACCGTCTCAGCGACGACGACAGCGCCTCGACGCTGGAGTCGCGCGACCAGCGCGTGCTGTCGATGCGCGGGCTGCGCAAGGCGGTGCTGCGCGACCTCGGCTGGCTGCTCAACACCACCGGCCTGGGCGCGGTGCGCCCGCTCGACGGGCATCCGCTGGCGGCGGGCTCGGTGCTCAACTTCGGCCTGCCCGACCTGGCCGGCAAGACCGCGTCCGGCCTCGACCGGCTGGAGCTGGCGCGCCGCATCCGCCAGGCGATCTGGGATTTCGAGCCGCGCATCCTGCGCGACAGCGTGCAGGTGGTGGCGCTGGCGCCGGGCCGGCATGGCATGGCGCCGAACCAGGTGGCGTTCGAGATCCGGGGCGAATTGTGGGGCCAGCCGCTGCCGGAGCGGCTGTATCTGAAAACCGAACTGGATCTGGAGATCGGCGAGATCCGGCTGGTCGACCTGGATGCCGGAGCATCGCAATGAACCCGAAACTGTTGCACTATTACGAGAGCGAACTGCAGCACCTGCGTGAAATGGGTGGCGAGTTCGCGCGCGATTTCCCCAAGATCGCCGGCCGCCTGGGCCTGGAAACCCAGGCCTGCGCCGATCCGTATGTCGAACGGCTGCTGGAAGGTTTCAGCTTCCTGGCGGCGCGGGTGCGGCTCAAGGTCGACGCCGAGTTCCCGCGTTTCACCAACCACTTGCTGGAGCTGGTCTATCCGCAATATCTGGCGCCGACGCCGGCCATGGCGGTGGTGCAGTTGCAGCCGGACATGGACGAGGGCAGCCTGGCGCAGGGCTTCAAGGTGGCGCGCGGCAGCGCCTTGCATAGCATGCTGGGCAAAGGCGACCAGACGGCCTGCGAATTCCGCACGGCCCATGACGTGACCTTGTGGCCGGTTGAACTGGCCGAGGCGCGCTATTTCGCTTGCGGCGGCCAGCTCAACGGCATCGAGCTGGGACGGCTGGGCGGTGTCAAGGCGGCGCTGCGGCTGCGGCTGCGCGCCGGCGCCGGGCTGGCGTTCAGCGAGCTGGCGCTGGACAATCTGCCGATCCATCTGCGCGGCAGCGACGTCGTGCCGGCCCGTCTGCTGGAGCAGTTGCTGGCGCAGGCGGCCGGCGTGCTGGTGATGCCGGCGACCGCCGGGCAGTCGGCGCCCCCGTGGCACGAGTTCATCTCCACCAGGCAGCTGCGCGCGCTCGGCGCCAGCGATGACGAGGCGCTGCTGCCGGCGGGGCCGCGCTCGTTCCAGGGCTACCGCCTGTTGCAGGAATACTTCGCGTTGCCGCAACGCTTTATGTTTGTCGACATCGGCGGCATCGGACCGGCGGTGCGCCGTTGCGCCGGCGCCGAACTGGACATCGTGGTGCTGTTCAAGCACCTGGAATCGTCGCTGGAGGCGCAGGTGTCGGCCGCCAACATCGGCCTGTACTGCACGCCGGCGATCAATCTGTTTCCCAAGCGCGGCGACCGGGTACATCTGTCGGACCAGCAGTCCGATTACCACGTGGTGCCGGACCGCACCCGGCCGATGGACTACGAGATTTACCAGGTCCTGGGGGTGACTGGCTACGGCAGCGGGGCGGAGGCGGTGCAAACGTTCGAATCGTTCTATCGCGCCAACGACCTGCGCGCCGGCGAGCCGGGCGCTTACTACCAGGTGCGGCGCGACACCCGGCTGCTGTCGGACCGGCAGCGGCGCCAGGGCCCGCGCTCCAGTTACATCGGCAGCGAGATCTTCCTGTCGCTGGTGGACGCGGCCGAGGCGCCGCACCGCAGCGGCTTGCGCCAGTTGGGTGTCGACACGCTGTGCACCAATCGCGACCTCGTGCTGAGCATGCCGCTGGGCGGCGGCAAAACCGATTTCACGATCGGCGCCGGCGCGCCGGTCGGCGCGGTGCGCTGCGTGGCCGGTCCGACCATGCCCGCGCCGTCGCACGCCGAGGGCGAGACCGCGTGGCGCCTGGTCAGCCACCTGTCGCTGAACTACCTGTCCTTGACGGACCAGGATCCCAAGTCGGGCGCGGCCGCGCTGCGCGACCTGCTGCGGCTGTACTGCGGCAGCGCCGATATGGCCGCCCACAAGCAGGTCGAGGGCGTGCGCTCGGTGCGGGCGGAAACCATCGTACGGCGGCTGCCGCTGCCGGGGCCGATCACCTATGGACGCGGCCTGCAGGTCGTCGTCACGCTCGACGAAGAGGCGTATGCGGGCAGCGGCGTGTTCGTGCTGGGCATGGTGCTGGAACAGTTTTTCGCCAAGTACGTCAGCTTGAACAGCTTCACGGAGACGGTGATCAGGACCGGTCGCGGCGCCGTCATGGCGTGGCCGGCGAGGGTGGGGCGATGCGAGATCCTGTAGAACTGCTGGATCGGCTGGAGGGCGCGCCGGCGGCCTTCGATTTCTACGCCGCGCTGCGCCAGCTGGAGTGCGCCTATCCGCAACTGCCGCGCATCGGCGAGGCCGGGCGGCCGCGCGACGAGGCGGTGCGCTTCGGCCAGCAGCCGTCGCTCGGCTTCGAGCCGGCGATGCTGGCCGGCTTGCGGCGCGGGGAAGGCGCCACCGGCGGCGATGCGCCGCCCGCGCCGCGTCTGCTGGTCAATTTCTTCGGCCTGCTGGGCGCCAACGGCCCGATGCCGGTGCACCTGACGGAGTACATCCGCGACCGCTTGCGCAACGTCAACGATCCGACCTTGGCGCGCTTTCTGGACATGTTCCATCACCGCATGACCAGCCTGTTTTACCGCGCCTGGTCCAGCGCCCAGCCTGCGGTCAGCCTGGACCGCCCCGGCGAGGACCGCTTCGCCGGCTATGTCGGCGCGCTGGTCGGCATCGGCATGGCGTCGATGCGGGAGCGCGACACGGTGCCCGATTTCGCCAAGCTGCACTACGCCGGCCGGCTGGCGCCGCATGCCGGCAGCGCCGCCGGGCTGGAAGCCATCCTGAGCGATTTCTTCCAGGTCCCGGTGCGGGTCCAGCAATTCGTCGGGCACTGGATGCGGCTGCCGGACGACGGCTTGTTCCGTCTGCGCAGCGGCGCGTTGGCCGGCGCGCTGGGCGACACCACGGTGCTGGGCAAACAGGTGTGGAACGCGCAGCACAAATTCAGGCTGGTGATCGGCCCGCTGGACATGGCGCAGGCGCGCCAGTTGCTGCCCGGCGGCGCCGGCATGCGCCGGCTGGCCGACTGGGTGCGCCAGTACGCCGGCCTGACCCAGGAGTGGGACGTGCGCCTGATCATCGAAAAACAATCGCTGCCCGGCCTCCGGCTGGGCAGGACGGCGCAACTGGGATGGACCAGTTGGCTCAGCAGCAAACCACCGGAGCACGACGACCGCCAGCTACGCCTGACGCCGCCGCGCCACCGCCACAACTTATCAGAAGGAGCAGTCCATGGCTGAAATCAGTCGCGTCGCCTTGTTTGGCAAATTGAACAGCCTGTGCTACCGGGCCATCGAAAGCAGCACCGTGTTTTGCAAACTGCGCGGCAACCCGTATGTCGAGCTGGTTCACTGGCTGCACCAGATCCTGCAGGGGCAGGATAGCGATCTGCAGCGCATCCTGCGCCACTACGACATCGACGCCGCCGTGCTGGCGCGCGATCTGACGGCGGCGCTGGACCGGCTGCCGCGCGGCGCCACGGCGGTCACCGACCTGTCGGCTCAGCTGGAGGAGAGCGTCGAACGCGCCTGGGTCTACGCCACCTTGATGTTCGGCGAATCGCAGGTGCGCTCCGGCCACCTGGTGGTCGGCCTGCTGAAGACCAGCGGCTTGCGCAACGCGCTGTACGGCCTGTCGAAGGAATTTTCCAGGATCAAGCTGGACGAGCTTGGCGAGCGCTTCGCGCAGCTGCTGCAGGCCTCGCCCGAAGCGGCCATGCGCGCCACCGACGGCTTCGAGGCCGCCGAACCCGGCGCCGAGTCGGGCGCCATCGCCCCCGCCGCGCTGGGCAAGCAGGAAGCGCTCCAGCGCTTCACCAGCGACCTGACGGCGCAGGCGCGTGAAGGCAAGATGGACCCCATCGTCGGCCGCGACGACGAGATCCGCCAGGTGATCGACATCTTGATGCGGCGCCGCCAGAACAATCCGCTGCTGGTGGGCGAGGCCGGCGTCGGCAAGACCGCCGTGGTCGAGGGCCTGGCGCAGCGCATCGCGCGCGGCGATGTGCCGCCGTCGTTGCAAGCGGTGCGGCTGCTGGTGCTCGACGTCGGCCTGCTGCAGGCCGGCGCCAGCATGAAGGGTGAGTTCGAACAGCGCCTGCGTTCGGTCATCGACGAGGTCCAGGCCAGCGAATCGCCCATCATCCTGTTCGTCGACGAGACGCACACCCTGGTCGGTGCCGGCGGCGCGGCCGGCACCGGCGACGCCGCCAACCTGCTCAAGCCGGCCCTGGCGCGCGGCACCTTGCGCACGGTGGGCGCGACCACGTTTGCCGAGTATAAGAAGCATATCGAGAAAGACCCGGCACTGACGCGGCGCTTCCAGACGGTGCAGGTCGACCAGCCGGACGAGGCGCGCGCGTTGCTGATGATGCGCGGCATCGCCTCGACCATGGAGCAGCACCACCAGGTGCAGATCCTCGACGAGGCGCTGGAGGCGGCCGTGCGGCTGTCGCACCGGTATATCCCGGCGCGCCAGCTGCCGGACAAGTCGGTCAGCCTGCTCGATACCGCCTGCGCGCGCGTGGCGATCAGCCTGCACGCCACGCCGGCCGAGGTGGACGACAGCCGGCGCCGCATCGAAGCATTGCAGACCGAGCTGGCCATCATCGGCCGCGAGAGCGCGCTCGGCGTCGACACGGCCGAGCGCAGGGGCGCGACCGAACGGCGTCTGGTCGACGAACGCCTGCGCCTGGGCGAAAAGGAACAACGCTGGGCGGCCGAGAAGGAGCTGGTCGACCGCATACTGGCGCTGCGCGCCCGCTTGCGCGAGGACGATGGCACCAACGCCGATGACGCCGCGCTGGCTCAATTGCGGGCGCTGCAGGCGGAACTGGCCGAACGGCAGGGCGAAACACCGCTGATCCTGCCGACGGTCGACCGGCAGGCGGTGGCCGCCGTGGTACAGGACTGGACCGGCATCCCGGTCGGCCGCATGGTCAAGAATGAGATCGAGAATGTGCTGAAGCTGGCCGACACGCTGTCGAAGCGCATCATCGGGCAGCGCCACGCGTTGGAGATGATCGCGCGCCGCATCCAGACCGCGCGCGCCGGGCTCGACAATCCCGGCAAGCCGGTGGGCGTGTTCCTGCTGGCCGGCACGTCCGGCGTCGGCAAGACCGAGACCGCGCTGGCGCTGGCCGAATCCTTGTACGGCGGCGAACAGAACATCATCACCATCAACATGAGCGAATACCAGGAGGCGCACACCGTCTCCACGCTCAAGGGCGCGCCGCCCGGCTACGTCGGCTACGGCGAGGGCGGCGTGCTGACCGAGGCGGTGCGCCGCAAGCCGTATTCGGTGGTGCTGCTCGACGAGGTCGAGAAGGCCCACCCCGACGTGCACGAGCTGTTCTTCCAGGTGTTCGACAAGGGCTGGATGGAGGACGGCGAGGGCCGCGTGATCGACTTCAAGAACACGCTGATCCTGCTGACCACCAACGCCGGCACCGACCTCATCACACGCCTGTGCGCCGACCGCGACGCCATGCCGGCGCCGGACGACATCGCCGCCGCGTTGCGCGCGCCGCTGCTGCAGGTGTTCCCGCCGGCGCTGCTGGGCCGGGTGGTGACGATTCCTTACTACCCGCTGAGCGACGAGATGCTGGGCGCCATCATCCGCCTGCAGCTGGGCCGGATCGAACGGCGCATCGCCGGCGGCCACAAGATCCCGTTCACCTATAGCGAAGAGGTGGTCGCGCTGATCGCCAGCCGCTGCACCGAGCTTGAAAGCGGCGGCCGCATGATCGACGCCATCCTGACCAACACGCTGCTGCCGGCGATCAGCGCCGAATTCCTCACGCGCCTGCTGGAAGGGCGGCCGGCGCGGGCGGTGCGGGTGGCCGTCCACGAAGGCGAGTTCAGCTACAAGTTTGACTAAGCGTATCAACATCACATTTTAGAATTGGAGAATTGCTATGGGCGTAGAGATGACCGGCGTCGGCGGCAAGCCGTCATGGGTGTATGACCCGAACCAGGGCTCGGTGGGCGAATCGCAGATGGGGGGCGGCGCGGCGGTCGGCACGTGGCTTGCCACCGCCGGCGGCCTGTCCGGCACCAGCGGTTTGCTGACGGTCCAGAAGGACGCCAAGGGCAACGTGGTGCGCAGCGTCGACGGCCGCGTTGCGACCACCACCTTGCTGACCGCCGGCGCCGGCGTCGCCGCCGGCATGGCCAATTTTTCCCAACTGGCGGGGCCGGCCGGCGCGGTCGCCGGCACGGTGCTGGGGGTGGTCGCCACGGCGGTCACCGGCGGGTTGAAAGCCTATGACGCGAGCAAGACGATCGCCAAGCTGGAAAGCATCCAGACCAAGCTGAAGGGACAGCCGCAGCCGTTAAGCCCGGATCTGTTGTTGGTGCAAGACGCCATCACTTACTGCCTCGCCAAACAGAACGTGAAGTTCAAGAAAGGCGTCGCCAACGCGGCCCTCGTGGGCCAGCCGGTGGTGCCGCTGGTGCGCGCCGGCAAGGCGGTGTCGAAGTTCGTGCAAGGCACCAAGGGCGTACATCGCCGCAACTGCGCGGGCAGCCTGGTCGAACTGTCGGAAAAGGGCAGCGGCGTGGCCTCCGCGCTGGCGAAGGAGATCATCGTCGCCATCATCAGCATGAACTACGAGAGCATCATGACCAACGCCCTCGCCGACGCGATGAAAACGGACTGATTCCGTGGTCAAGGCAGCGTTCCGAATGGCAACCGTCCGGTATCAACGCGAGATGTCGGTCGGATGCGTGGCCGATTCGTGCAACTCAATCTCGAAAGACGCTTAATGCCCATCTTTTCCTATCAGTCATTCAATGCCGGCAATCAAACGAAACATGATTTGCTATCGGTGACCGCGCAAAACCTGACGGTGGACACGCATGACTTTCTGGCTTCGCCGACCGTTGCGGCAAGGCTGCTTTACCCGACCCTGCATGACGACAATTTCGACCCCAGGAACTATCCCAACGGCCTGCCTGCTGATCGTCATGCGCGTCCGGTGCAGGGACCCGCCAGGCTGGTTGCGACCGCGCCGGCCGGCGCGATTTCGCAAGCCAATGTCAAGCCCGCCGAATTCTTCGAGATGATGAAGTATAAAGTGCTGCAGAATCGGCAGGGCGTGTTCCGCGAGATGAATCAGATGCCGCACGTGACAGCATTCGGCGAGCTCAATGGCGCCAACGCCGATTTCCAAACGATGAACGAGTACGTCGTAAGCAACATGGCCGGTGCGACGAACAATAAAAAGGCGTGCAACAACTTTACTGTCTATTGCTCAAATGGTATCAAGGCTAATTGCGTCGGGCAGGGCGACGGGTGGTATGCGATCAACTATCTGGGCTATACGGTCGTGTTCGTCCATGTGCCGAACAGGTTGATGAAAGCGGCAAAGACCTCGGCCGCCGCGCCCGCGAAACCGGGTCCCGTGCGGGGCGCCGCCGCCCAGCACCAGTCCAAAGCCGCCGCGTCCAAGCCCTATGCGAGACCCGCTGGCGGACAGACCACCGAGGATCGGCTGGTTGCGTATTACAAGGGCATCGCGGACACCATTCTCAACAATGGTGGAGGCATTATCGATCTCGTGATGGGCGACACCAACCAGAGCAGTGGCGGCGTCACACCCAACGTCGTCAGCAAGGCGACCAACCTGGATTTCAAGAGAGCTCACACGGGTGACATCAGTCCCATCGACGGCTACAACATCAGCGTGGGCGGCACCAATGCGAAGGGCGACAAAATGTACGATGTTGCCGTGTACAACGCGGCAACGGTCAAGATGAAGAAGGTTTGCTACTGGTCGCAGTTGGCCCCTTTCGGCAACGGCAGCTCGGTTGCCGCGGTCACCGATCACATGGGGTTGGCCGTCGAAATCGAACCGGTATAGCCAACGACTGTCGCTCTTCGGGCCGCTGCATGGTCGCCGGGCGAAGAATAAACAGTTCCCGCCTGCGTCCAAATCGCGCCGTCCCGCGTAAGTCCTTGAAAGCGTCCCGACCCAGTTCGGAGCGGGACGCCGGACAGCGCACGCCCGGCTTTTAATTTGGATAGTAAATAGACATGGCAACCACCCAGAATCAGCGTGAAATCTCGATCGATTGCGTGCTCGGCGCGAACGTTCTGCTGCTGCGCCGCATGCGCGCCGGCGAGGGCCTGTCGCAGCTGAGCGAATACGAGCTGGAACTGTACAGCGAACGGGCCGACCTTCAGCTGGATCAGTTGCTGGCGACCCTGGTCACGGTGAAGGTCGACCTGCCCAAGGGCGGCCAGCGTTACTTCAATGGCTTCATCACGCGTTTCGCGCTGACCGGGCGCCAGGGACGCTTCCTGACCTACCAGGCGACGGTGCGTCCGTGGCTGTGGTTCCTGACGCGCGCGTCCGATTGCCGGATCTTCCAGGAAAAGAGCGTGCTCGATATCATCAAGGCGGTGTTCGCGCCCTATGCGATCGCCGACTTCGATACGGCCGGCTTGAGCGCGGCCTACAAACCGCTGCCGTATTGCGTGCAGTACCGCGAGACCGACTTCAATTTCGTCAGCCGGCTGATGGAGCGCGAAGGCATCTATTACTACTTCAAGAGCGTGGCGGGGCGCCACACGATGGTGCTGGCCGACTCGTACGCGGCGCACCGGCCGGCGCCGGGCTACGCCTCGCTGCTGTTCATGCCGGCCGCCGACCACGCGATGCGCGAAAGCGAAGTGGTGTACGAATGGCACATGGGTGGCGAGATCGAGAGCGGCGTTCAGAGCCTGCAGGACTTCGATTTTGAGAAGCCGTCGGCCAACCTGCTGGTCAAGTCGTCGGTGGCGCGGGGGTATGCGCAATCGCGCCACGAGTCGTTCGACTATCCCGGGAACTATACCGAGCGCGCCGCCGGCGAGGCCTATGCCCGCCACCGGCTCGACGCCCGCCACACCAGTTATCAGCGGGTGCGGGCGGCGACACGGGCGCGCGGGCTGTTCCCCGGCAGCCTGTTCAAACTGGTCGAGCATCCGCGTGGCGACCAGAACCGCGAGTACCTCGTCATCGAAGCGCAGTACACGTTGTCGTCCGACACCTATGAACCGACCGGGCCGGCCGAGCCGGAGCCGGTGCTCAGCTGCGCCTTCACCGCCATCGCCAGGCAGACCGAGTTCCGGCCGCCGTCCGTGGCGCGCAAGCCGGTTGTGCAGGGGCCGCAGACGGCCATCGTGGTCGGCAAGGCCGGCGAGGAAATCTGGACCGACAAATATGGCCGGATCAAGGTGCAATTCCATTGGGACCGGGTCGGCAAGGAAGACGAGATGAGCTCTTGCTGGGTGCGCGTGGCGCAGGGCTGGGCCGGCAAGCGCTGGGGCGCGATGTTCCTGCCGCGCATAGGGCAGGAAGTGGTCGTCAGTTTCCTGGAGGGCGACCCGGACCGGCCGCTGGTCACCGGCGCGGTCTACAACGCCGACCACATGCCGCCTTATCCGCTGCCGGCGCAGGCGACGCGTTCGGCCATCAAGAGCAATTCCTCGGTCGGTGGCGGCGCCTACAACGAGCTGCGCTTCGAGGACAAGAAGGGCGCGGAGCAGTTTTATCTGCATGCCGGCCGCGATCTGGAACAGCGCGTGCGGCGCGACGCGTTGGCGTGGATCGGCGGCGACCGCCACGCGATGGTGGTCAAGGACAGCTTCGAGGAGGTCGGCGGCGACCGCCACCTGAAGGTCGGCGGCGACCGCATCGAGGTCGCCGAGGGCTCGGCGTCGCACTCGGCGACGATGAACATGGTGGTCAAGGGCGGCCTCAAAACCGCCGTCCATGCCGGACAGACGGTTCATATCAAGGCCGGCATGAACGTGGTGATCGAGGCGGGCGCCAACATCACCCTGAAAGCGGGGGCGGCTTTCCTGAGCATCGGGCCGGCGGTGATCGTCGGCTCCACCATTCCCATACCGATGCCGTCCGCATCGACAGTGGTCAACGCGGCCGTGCTGGCGGCCACCGTGCCGCCGGCGGGGCCGCCCACCGCGCCGCAAGAAGCCGACGACGGCAAGAAATAAGGAACCGATATGAATATGAATGAAGCGGCCATGCCGCAATTGCTGCTGCGGGTGGAGAGTTACCGCGACCAGCCGCCGGCCGAGCCGCTGCACGCCAGTTTTGGCCTGGAAGGCGGCATGGTCGGGCGGGCGCCCGGCAACGTGCTCGTGCTGGACGATCCAAGCAAATACATTTCGCGCAGCCACGCCAGCGTGACCTGGCGCGACGACCGGTACTACCTGACTGATGCGGGCAGCAATCCCAGCATCGTCAACGGCCGGCCGCTGGGCGCCGGGGTCGAGATCGCGCTGGGCGAGGGCGACCGCATCGTGCTGGGCGACTACGTCCTGCAGGCTTCGCTGACGCTGCCGGCCCTGCCGGCGCAGCCGTCGGCGGACGCCACGCTGATGGCGCCGCCGCCCTTCGTGCCGCCGCCGGTGCAGGCGCCGCCGCAATTGCCGATGTTCGAGCCCATGCTGCCGCCGCCGGCCCCGGAGCCGATTACCGCAGAGACATTCGATGCGCTGGCGGGGGCGCGCATCCTCGATGGCGCCGCCGTGCCCGTCGGCAACGATGTACTGGCCGATCCGCTCGGGCTGAACCTGTTTGCCGGCATGGCGCCGGCCGCGCGCGCCGCGCAGCACGACCATGTGTCGCCGGAACTACAGGCGTACTCGCCGCCGCCCGCGGCGTCGATGTCGATCCCCGCCGACTATGATTTGCTGGCGGATTTGCAGGCACCCGCGCCGGTCGCCGCACCGGTGGTCGCGGCAGCATGGCCCGCTGCGCCATTGGCCGCGTCACCGGCGGGCGCGCAACCCGCGCCGCCGCAGCCATCGCCGCCGCCCGCGCAAGCCGCGCCGCCGCAGCAGGCGCCTGCGCAGCCATCGCCGCCGCCGGCCCCCGTCCCGTCTTCGGCCGGCGGCGACGCCGTCCTGCAAGCATTGCTGGACGGTCTCGGACTGCCCCATCTGGGTTCCAGCCATACGCCCGAACAACTGGCGCGCCTGGTCGGCGAGATGCTGCGCGCCGCCACCGCCGGCACCATGGATGTGCTGAGGGCGCGCACGCTGACCAAGCGCGAGAGCCACATCGACATGACCATGATCGCCCCGCGCGCCAACAATCCGTTGAAGTTCTTCCCGGACGCCGATAGCGCGCTGACGCAAATGCTGGGCGCGCAGATTCCCGGCTACCTGCCGCCATTGCCCGCCATCGGCGGCGCCTTCGACGACCTCAAGGCCCACGAACTGGCGGTGATCGCCGGCATGCGCGCCGCCCTGGCGGCCGTGGTGCAGCGCTTCGACCCGGCCCGCATCGAGCAGCGCCTGGCCGACCCCGGCCGTCTCGACAAGCTGCTGCCGGCCGGCCGCAAGGCCCGCATGTGGGACCGCCTGGTCGAGCTCTACGGCGAGCTGGCGCGCGACGCCGACGAAGACCTGCAGCGCCTGTTCGGCGAGAAATTCTCCGGCGCCTACGCGCAGCA
Source organism: Burkholderia sp. LMU1-1-1.1 (assembly GCF_040675865.1). Taxonomy (NCBI): domain Bacteria; kingdom Pseudomonadati; phylum Pseudomonadota; class Betaproteobacteria; order Burkholderiales; family Burkholderiaceae; genus Burkholderia; species Burkholderia sp. LMU1-1-1.1. The sequence continues at coordinate 226,892 of NZ_JBEGHG010000002.1, forward strand.
GGTCGAACGCCTGCGCGGCGAACGCCCACCCACCAATATTTGATACAGAAAGTCGCTCCATGTCGTGGAATAGCAAAGTAGTCTGGTCCGAAGGGATGCTGTTGCAGCCCCAGCACTTGCAGCAGCATGACCGTTATCTGCACACCCAGCTGGAGGCGCGCGTCGGCGCGCTGCGGCCGTACGCGTGGGGCGTGTCGGCGCTGGAAATCGACCAGCAACAGCTGGCGCTGGGCAAGCTGGCGCTGTCGTCGTTCAGCGCCGTGCTGCCCGACGGCACGCCGGTCGGCACACCCACCGAGGAGGACCTGCCGGCGCCGATCGACATCCCGGCCGACGCGCGCGACGTCACCGTGGTGCTGGCTCTGCCGACCCGGCGCCACGGCGTGGCCGAAGTCGACGACCGTCCGGGCCACGACAACTTCGCGCGCCACCGCGGCGCCGAACATGAAGCCTGGGACAGCAATGGGCTCGACAACAGCGCGCTGATGACGGTCGGTAAGTTGCGCCTGCGCCTGGCGCTGGAAAGCGATGTCGCCGACGCCTACGCCACGCTGGGGGTGGCGCGCATCGTCGAGCGCCGCGCCGACAACCGCGTGGTGCTCGATCCGGCCTATTGCCCGCCGGCGCTGGAGGTGCGGGCCGCGCCGGCGCTGGGCGGCTTCATCGACGAACTGCTGGGCCTGCTGCACCAGCGCGGCGAGGCGCTGGCGGTCCGCCTGTCCCAGCCGGGCAGCGCCGGCGCGGCGGAAATCGCCGACTTCCTGCTGCTGCAAGTGCTGAACCGCAGCCAGCCGCTGGTCGCGCACTTGGCCGGCATGACCGGCCTGCATCCGGAAACGCTGTACCGCGAGCTGGTCCAGCTGGCCGGGGAGCTGGCGACCTTCACCCGCGCCGACAAGCGCGGCGCCCGTTATCCGACCTACCGCCACACCGCGCTGGCGGAGACGTTCGCACCGCTGATGCTGGACCTGCGCCGCGCGCTGTCGGCCGTCATGGACCCGCACGCGGTGGCGATTCCGCTTGAGGAGCGCCAGTTCGGCATCCGCGTGGCGGTGCTGCCGGACCAAACGCTGCTGCGCTCGGCCAGTTTCGTGCTGGCGGTATCGGCCGACTTGCCGCCGGAGGCGGTGCGCAACGGCTTCCCGCCGCAGGTCAAGATGGGTTCGGTGGAAAAGATCCGCGACCTGGTCAACCTGCAGCTGCCCGGCATCGCGCTGCGGCCGCTGCCGGTGGCGCCGCGCCAGCTGCCGTTCCTGGCCGGGTACACCTATTTCGAACTCGACCGTACCAGCGAGTACTGGTCGCAATTGAACAACTCGGCCGGTTTCGCCATGCACGTGGTGGACAACTTCCCCGGACTGCGGATGCAGTTCTGGGCCATCCGTAAAAGTCATTAAGAGGTTCCGGTGAATCAAGACACGCCATTCGACACCACGCAAGATCCCGATCGCACGGTGCTGATCCCGACGCCGGGCGGACGCCGTCCCGCGCCACCAGGCCCGCCCGAGGCCGCGGCCGGTGCCGCGCCCGCGCAGCCGGCCGCCCACCATGCCGCCGCACGGACCGGCACGGCCGGCGCCCCGGCGTTGCACGGACGCGGCCTCAATCCGCTGGTACAGGCAGCCAATGCGCTGCTGGACCTGGTGGTGCCGCTGCGCTTCCTGCCGGCGCCGCCGGACATGGAGCTGCTGCGCCAGCGCCTCACCGACGAGGTGCGGCGGTTCGAGGCCGCCGCGCGCGCCGGCCACGTGGACGTCGAAACGGTGGCCGCCGCGCGCTACGCGCTGTGCACCTTGCTCGACGAAACCATTTCCAGCACGCCGTGGGGCGGCGGCGTGTGGAACAGCCGCAGCCTGCTGGCCGCCTTCCACAACGAATCGTGGGGCGGTGAAAAGTTCTTCGTCGTCTTGCAACGGCTGAGCCAGGACCCGCGCGCCAACCTGGACCTGCTGGAACTGATGTACTTGTGCCTGTCGCTGGGGCTGGAGGGGCGTTACCGCGTGATCGACCGTGGCCACGACCAGCTGGCGACGCTGCGCGACCGCCTGCTGTTGATGGTCCAGCGCCAGCATGGCCCGCTGGAGGCGGACCTGTCGCCGCGCTGGCGCGGCGCGCCCGCGCCGCAACGCTCGATGCTGCGGCGCGTGCCGCTGTGGGTGCTGGCGGCGGCGGCCGCCGCCGTGCTGCTGGTGCTGCAACTGACCTATAGCTGGTGGCTGAACCGCGCCTCCGATCCGGTGTTCGCGCAGCTCGGCGCGCTGCGGGTGGCGCCGCCGCCGCGCACCCCGGTGGTGGCGCCGCCGGGACCGGCGCCGGTGCGGGTGGCGCGTTTCCTGGCGCCGGAGATCGCCGCCGGATTGGTCAGCGTCACCGAAACCGCCGACCGTTCCACCGTGACCTTGCGCGGCGACGGCGTGTTCGCCTCCGGCAGCGCCGAGGTGGCGCGCAGCCAGTTGCCGGTGCTGCTGCGCATCGGCACGGCGCTCGAGGCGGTGCCCGGCAAGGTGCTGGTCATCGGCCACACCGACGACACCAAGCCGTCGGTGTCGGCGCGGCTGCCGTCCAACTACGACCTGTCGAAGGCGCGCGCGCGCACCGTCGCCGGCTTGCTGGCCGAGCGGTCCGGACCGCCCACGCGCTACAGCAGCGAGGGGCGCGGCGACACCGAACCGGTGGCGCCCAACGATAACGCGGGCAACCGCGCCCGCAACCGCCGCGTCGAGATAGTCGTGTTGACGCCGCCACAGCCGCAGTAAGCGGCGACCAGGAGAAGCGCAAGGTATGAAACGTATATTGAACTGGCTGATGAAGCCATGGGTGTTGTCGGTGATCGGCCTGCTGTTGCTGGCCTTGCTGATCTGGTACGAGGGACCGCTGCTGGCGTTCGACGGCAGCGAGCCGCTGGCGTCGGCCACGGCGCGCTGGACGGTGATCGCGCTGGTGTGGGGCGCGGCGGCCGCCTGGCTGGGCTGGCGCCTGTGGATGGCGCGCCGCCGCAACGGCCAATTGATGGCCGGCGTCGCCGCCGCGCCCGACGGCACCGGACCGGATTCCGCCGACTCGTCCCAGTCGGCAGAATCGGCGGCCGAGGTCGCGCTGTTGGGCGAGCGCATGCGCTCGGCGATGGCGGTGCTGCGCAAGGCCAATCCCGGCTGGAAGATGAGCGGCCAGTACCTGTACCAGCTGCCGTGGTATGTCTTCGTCGGCGCGCCGGGCAGCGGCAAGACCACCGCGCTGACGCACTCCGGCCTGCAATTCCCGCTGGCCGACGCGCTGGGCTCCGGCGCCATCGGCGGCATAGGCGGCACCCGCCATTGCGACTGGTGGTTCACCGACGAGGCCGTGCTGCTCGACACGGCCGGCCGCTACACCACCCAGGACAGCTACGCCGAAGTCGACAAGGCCGCCTGGACTGGGTTTCTCGGCTTGCTGAAGAAGTACCGGCGCCGGCGCCCCGTCAACGGCATCATCGTCGCCATCAGCGTGGCCGACCTGCTGCAACAGGGCGAGGCCGGGCGCCAGTCCCAGGCCCAGGCGATCCGCGCCCGCATCCACGAGCTGCACGAACAGCTGGGGCAGGCGTTCCCGGTTTACGTGATGGTGACCAAGACCGACTTGCTGGCCGGGTTCGCGGAATTCTTCGAGACCATGGGCCGCGACGAGCGCGCGCAAGTGTGGGGCGTGACCTTCCCGCTGCCGGCCGACGGCACGCCGGCGGCGGCGCTGGCCGGCTTCCCGGCCGAGTTCGAGGCGCTCGAGCGCCAGCTGCAAGCGCGCGTGCTGCAGCGCATGCACAAGGAGCGCGATTTGCAGCGGCGCGCCTTGCTGTATGGCTTCCCGCAGCAGTTCGCCGCCATCGGCGACGTGCTGGGCCGCTTCCTGAACGCCGTGTTCGAGCCGAACCGCTATGAACAGCCGGCGCTGCTGCGCGGCGTCTACTTCACCAGCGGCACGCAGGAGGGCAGTCCGATCGACCGCGTGATGGCGTCGCTGGCGGCCTCGTTCGGCCTGGGCCGCAAGGTGTTGCCGGCCGGCGCAGGCGCCGGGCGCAGCTACTTCCTTACCCGCCTGCTGCGCGAAGTGATCTTCAAGGAGGCCGGCCTGGCCGGCGTCAACCAGGCCGCCGAGCGGCGCCGCCAGTGGATCGAATGGGGCGCGCTGGCCGGCGCCGGGCTGCTGGCGGTGTCGCTGGCGGTGGGCCTGACGGTGAGCTACGGCCGCAACCAGGCGCTGGTGGCGCGGTCGGCGGCCGCCGCCACCGAACTGGCCAGGCTGGCGGCCGCCACGCCGGCGGCCGGCAATGCGCTGGTGGCCTTGCCGGTGTTGAACGCCGCGCGCGACTTGCCGGCCGGGTATGCCGAGCGGGAAGACAGCGTTCCGCTGTTCAGCCGCATGAGCTTGTGCCAGGGCGAAAAGCTGGGTGACGGCGCCGTCAACGCTTACCGCCGGGCGCTGCGCAGCACCTTGTTGCCGCGCATCGTCGCCAACATGGAGGGCGCGCTGCGGCGGGGCGACGCCAACCAGCAGGACTTCCTCTACGAAACCTTGCGCGTCTATCTGATGCTGGGGCAGCACCAGTACTTCGACGCCGCCTCGGTGCAGGCGTGGGTCGAGTTCGACTGGCGCGGCAGCCTGCCGGACGCCAGCGAGACGCAGCGCGAACAATTGCTGGCGCACGTAGGCGCACTGCTGGAAAACGAGGCCGACGCCGAGGCGATCCAGCTCGACGCCGCGCTGGTGGCGCAGGTGCGGCTGACCCTGGCGGGCATGGCGCTGCCGGAGCGCATCTACAACCGCCTCAAACGCCTGGTGGCGGCCGGGCGGCTGCCCGAATTCAGCATCAACGGCGCGCTGGGCCGCGACGGTTCCAGCGTCTTCGCGCGCGCCAGCGGGGCGCCGCTCTCGCGCGGCGTGAGCGGCGTCTACAGCGTGGTCGGTTACCGCGCGCTGCTGGAGCAGAGCTGGCAGGCCGTGGCCGACGTGGCGCGCGACAACTGGGTGCTGGACCGCCAGGAGTCGGCCGCCACGATCGGCGGCATCGAACAGATCCGGGCGGGGGTGCTGCAATTGTATTTCCTCGATTACATCGGCCAATGGGACCGCTTCCTGGCCGACGTGCGGCTGGTGCCATTGGCCAGCCTGGACCAGGCCGCGCGCGTGACCAACGCGCTGGCCGGCGTCGACTCGCCGTTGCGCACGCTGTTGCAGGCGGCCGCGCGCGAGACCACCTTGGGAGCGGTCAAGCCGTCGGCCGGCCAGGCCACCGTGGACAAGCTGGTGCGGGACAAGCTGAACTCGGCCCGCCGGCAACTGGCGTCCGCGCTGGGCACGAGCGAGCAGGACGCGCCGGCCGCCGCGCCACAGCAGCCGGTCGACCAGCACTTCGCCGCGCTGCATCGACTGGCGGCCGGCCCCGCGCCCACGCCGCTCGACCAGACGCTGGCCTTGCTCAAGGACGCCGCGCTGTACTTCGACGCGGCCGAAAGCGCGCGCCGCAGCGGTGCGCCGGCCCCGGCCGGCGATGCGCTGGTGCGGCTGAAGCGGGGCGGGCAGGGCTTGCCGGCGCCGTTGTCGACCTTGCTCCAAAGCGTGGACAGCGGCGGCAACGGCCTGGCCCAGGGCAGCGAGCGGGCGCGCCTGAACGCGCTGTGGGCCGGCAGCGGCGCGCAATTTTGCCGCGACGCCATCGCCGGCCGCTACCCATTGACGCGCGGCAGCGGTCGTGACGCGACCGCCGACGACTTCGGAAAATTCTTCGGTCCCGGCGGCTTGATGGATGATTTCTTCAACAAGCACCTGACCACCCTGGTCGACATGAGCGGCGGCCAATGGCGCTGGCGCGGCACGGCCGCCGCGGCGGGCATGTCGCAAGAGGCGCTGGACCAGTTCCAGCGTGGGGCGCGGCTGCGCGACATGTTCTTTGGCGCCAACGGGCGTCAACCGTCGCTGCGCTTCGACCTGCGGGTGGCGGGCGTCGATCCGGCATTGACGCAGCTGACCCTCGACATCGACGGGCAGCCGCTGGCCTTCCAGGCCGGGCAGGCCCCGCGCTCGGCGCCGATGCTGCTGCCCAGCGGAAAAGGCAACGGGCAGGTGCGCTTCGACGCCACGCCGGCGCTGCGCGGCGAACTGCGCACCGACGGACCGTGGGCGTGGTTGCGCATGGTCGATCGCGGCGCGCTCGAGCCGCTGCAGGGCGAGCGCTTCCGGCTGACGTTCGACCTGGAGGGCCGCAAGGCCGTCTATGAATTGACCGCGAGCAGCGTCATCAATCCGTTCCGCCGCGACGCGCTGGAGCAGTTCCGCTGCCCGGCCAGCCTTTGATGACGACGCCGCATTCCGCAGCCGGGTTCTTCGGCAAGTTTCCCAGCCACGGCGACTTCGTGGCGCGGCGCCTGCCGGCCGGGTTCCTCCAACCCTGGGACGCATGGCTGCAAGCGGGCATGGCCGATAGCGTCTGCCGGCTCGGCGATGCCTGGCTGCCGATCTACCTGAATAGCCCGATCTGGCGTTTCGCGCTGGGCGCCGGCGTCTGCGGACCGCAAGCCTGGGGCGGCGTGCTCATGCCCAGCGTCGACCGGGTGGGGCGCTATTTCCCCCTGACGATAGCGGCCGGCCTGGACGGCATGGCGACCCAAGGAAGCGGATGCCGTCCACCCCCGGCAATTTGGTACGCCTCGCTGGAGGCCATGGCGCTGGCCGCGTTGGGCGACGAGTTTTCGTTGCCCACCTTCGACGCTTCGCTGCTGGCGCTGGCGCCCGCGCGCGCGGCACGCGAAATTCCCGGCGAGCTCCCCGGGAGCGCGTTATTTTGGCTGGGCGACGACAGCCCGCCGGCTGCTCCGTCGCTGATGTTGTCTCCGCGCGCGCTGGCCGCATCCCTGTTCACCGAGCTTTTGCTTGCCGACGTGCGCGATTAAGGCCGAGGGCGCTTTAGTGGTCGGGAAGGCGCTGGGTCCCGACGCGCGCCGCGTTGTCCAAAAAACGCTGACGTGCGGGGGAGGCGTCGATGTGCGCCGCCAGCATCGAGATGAGGTCGTCGCGGCTCACCGCCTGACGCAGCGCGCGCTTGACGACGATGGCGGCAATCGGACCGATGGCCACCGCCAGGATCGGCGTGAGCGCTGTCGCGAATTCGGGAGTCAGCGGCGCGGGCGCCGGCGCCGGCACGGGAGCCGGCGGCGATGTCGGCGGCAGCGTTGGCTCCGCCCCGGCGGTGGCGAGGGGGCTGGTGGCCGTCGCAGGCGGCGATTCGGCGCCAAGCGCCGCCATCTGCTGTTGAAACAAAGCCTTGGCCGATGGCGACGGGATATGCTCCAGCAACTGCCGGCCCAAGGTGTCGAAGTCCGGCGAGGTGGCGGCGACTTTGCGCAGCAGCAGCTTGGCCATCGGTCCGATCTGCCGCGTCAGCAGCGTTTCCACGGATGGCGCTATCGCTTGCAGCCAGGCCGGGTGGTTGGCGGCCCCGGTTCCGGTGCCGGTCCCTGTGGCGTGGCGCGCCGAACGGTCGGCCCAACCGGGCTGCGACGTCAGCGCCCGCAGCGAGGCCGGGGTCGCCATGATGGTGGCGTCGTTGTCGGGCTCCCGCGCTTGCGACGGGATGACGGGGCCGTCGCGCGACACGGCGCTCAACGCCAGCTGGAACGCCCGCGCCGTGGCGTGCCGCTGGTCCGGCGCCTTGGCCAGTCCCCGCATGACCACCGCGTCTAAACCCGGCGGCAACGCCGCGTTCAAGCTTGACGGCTGCGCCGGCGTGTGATTGAGCACCTGCTGCATCACCGTGGCGGCCGACCCCGAAAACGGCCGCTGGCCGGTCAGCAGCTGGTAGAGCACGATGGCGGCCGAGAACAGGTCGCTGCGGCCGTCGATGGCTTCGCCACGGAATTGTTCCGGCGACATATAGCTCGGCGTGCCCAGCATGGCGCCGGTCTGCGTCATGGTCGAGGATTCGATGCGGGCGATGCCGAAATCGCTGATCTTGATGCGGCCGTCGCGCGTGACCAGAAGGTTGGCCGGTTTGATATCGCGGTGCACGACCCCGTGCGCATGCGAATAGTCGAGCGCGGCCAGCAGGTCGCTGAACCAGTCCAGCGCCTGCGGCAGCGGGCAGGGCCGCTCGCCGATCAGCGCCGACAGCGGCGTGCCGTCGACGTACTCCATCGCGATATAGGCGATCTCGTCGTCTTCGCCGTACTCGTGCACGGCGACGATATTCGGATGCATCAGCCGTCCGGCCGCCTGCGCCTCCTTGCGGAAGCGCTCGATGATCTCGGCCGCCTGCTCCTCGTTGCCCAGGTCGCGGCGCACGGTCTTGAGCGCCACGGTGCGCTCGATCAGCGGGTCCAGCGCGCGGTACACCACGCCCATGGCGCCCTTGCCCAGCAGGCCGTCGAGGCGGTACTTGCCGATCCGCTGCGGCAGGACCGCCGCCTCAGTCATCGAGCATCTTCATCGCGCTGGCCAGGCTGGTGCGCATGCGGTCGAACGATTGCGCCAGCTGCGCCAGCTCGTCGCCGTCGCGGATGTCGAAGGCGGCGGCATCGAAACGGCCCAGGCTGACTTCGTCGGCGATGCGCGACAGCCGGCTGACGCGGCGCGTGACGAACAGGTGCACGGTGACGTTCAACGCCACGAACAGGAAGGCGAAGATCCCCAGCAATGACCACATATAGGTGTGCAGCAGCGTGGTCGCGCGTTCCAGCGGCACGGTCATCGGCACCGAGACGATCTGCGCGCCCACCGTTTCGTGCAGCTTCCAGCCGAAGCCATTGGCGGTGCCGTAGATGTCGGTCATGGTCTTGGGCGCGGCGTCCGGGGTGCTGTGGCAAGCCAGGCAGGCGGCGTTGCCGATGGTGACCGGCTTGGCGATATACAGCGCCCGGCCGGCCGGCGTGGCGCGCTCGCCGACCAGTTCCGCCACGCCGGGGTCGGCGCGCAGCTGCTTCACCAGCGGCCTTTCCCAGTCGTTGGCGAGATTGCGCGGATTGGTGGGATTGAGCGTGGCCTGCTTGTAGCTGTAGTCGGGGTAGGCCTTCAGCAGCTCGTTGAGGTGCTCGATGGCGGCGAAGGTCGGCACCGCTTCCGGCAGGAACTCGAACTTCAGCCGGTTTTCCAGCAGCGGCACGACGTGGGCGCTGGTGTAATTGCCGGCCGCCGCCGAGGCCTGCATCAGCAGCCGGGCGTTTTGCAGCGTTTCTTCACGGGCATTGTCGACCAGCAACGCGTTGGTCACGACGCTGGACGCGGCGAAGCCGACCACGGCGACGGCCAGGAACACCAGGTTGAACTTGACGGCGAGGGAAAATTTCTTCATGGATCAGAACAAGGAGTTGGAGATGGTGTTGAGGCTGCGTTTGGCCTTGACCGCCTGCTGCACGGCGGCCCGCCAGTCCGGATTGGCGACCAGCATGGTTTCGGCGTCCTTGGCGAACACCGGGTCGGCCAGGCGCGTGGAAAACTGCGCCACCAGTTGTTTGCTGACGATGGGCGCCAGATTGGTCCACTCCGCCAGGTCGCGGGCGCCGGCCTCGCGCAGCGGTTTGACCTCGGCCGGCTTGGCACGGCCGGCGATGGCGACCAGCGGGTCGAAGAAGGTGCGCGGCATCTCGGCGATGAACCGCTGCGGCGGACGCTCGATCACGCGCAGCGCCAGGCCGGCGCGGCGCTGCGCGTACTGCTCGCGGTTGATCGGCGTGGCGGCGCCGGCCTTTTCCTTGTCGGTCGCCGCCAAGGTGCCGTGTTCGACAAACAATTCGATCTGGTCCGGCGTCAGGTGCAGCAGGCCGCTGGCGCCCGCGCTGCCCGCTCGGACTTCCAGGGCCCCCGCCCGGGCCGTCAGCGGCCGGGCGGCGCGCTTGTCGGCGGCGATCTTCAGCCAGCCGCGCAGCAGGTTGACGGTCGGCGCGCCGCCGGTGTCGCCGAGCTGCACGGTGCTCGAAGGTCCCAGCGCGATCAAGGCGTCGCCCGGCCATTCCAGCTGCAGGCCGCGCGTGCCGGACTCGATGATGTCGCCGGTCTGCAGCCCGACCCCGGCCGGCGCGTCGTAGACGGTGGTCTTGCGTATTAATTTTGCCGGCTGCTCGGAGAAGGACAGCAGCGCGCGCTGCGCCAGCGCCGGCGCCATCGGCGCCAGCAGCAGCGCCAGCAACAGCAGCCGCGGCGCCGCGAGGGTGGTTTGGTAATGCGTGTTCATCGCGGAAATGGTCTTTGACGGTCCAGTGTGTATCGTTACTTACGCACCGGCCGGCATTTCGGACGCACTTCCGACGAACTATTTTTTACTCAGCGGCGCGTGGGGCCCGGACGGGCGCCGCGATTGACTTCGGCCGTGACCAGGCGCGCCAGGCGGCCCAGGATTTCCGTTTGGGTGGCGTCGAGCTGGCGGGGTTCCATATCGATGATGCAAAGCGAGCCCAGCGCATAACCCTGTTCATCGGTGATGGGCGCGCCGGCGTAAAAGCGGAAGTGCGGCGGGCCCGCGACCGCCGGATTGTCGGCGAAGCGGGGATCCGACCCCAGGTCGGCAAATTGCTGGATGCCCGATTGCAACACCGTGTAGTTGCAAAAGGCCCAGCTACGCGGCGTCTCCCGCATGTCCAGGCCCACCTTGGCCTTGAACCACTGGCGGTCCTCGCTCAGGATGGTAATCAGGGCGATCGGCGCCGCCAGGCTGAGGGCGGCGATCTTGGTCAGGTTGTCCATGGCCTCTTCGCTGGCGCTGTCGAGAATGCCGGAACGGTGGACCGCCCGCAGCCGGCCCGCTTCCTTGGGACTGACGGGGTAGGGCGCGTTCAGCAACTCCGCCGGCAGCGGCAGCAGTTGCAGATGCTTCAGGTGCGTGTGGTGGACCAGTTCGTCGACCATCTTCTCGGAAGCCTGCTCCAGCTGGATGACCTTGAATTGCAGGGCGGGGTCGACCGGCGGCGCGCCGCCGTCGGCGGGCAGCCGGGTCGCGATCACGATTTGCAGCCGGCTCAGCAGTGCGATATTGCGCAGGGTGGTGAGAAAGTGCGGGGGCAGGGTATGCAGGTCTTCCGCCTCGACAACGAAAACATCGGGCACGGTCGCGCCCAGCGCGACGGCGGCGGCGACCGGGTCCTCAATAAAGCTTAGTTCGCTGATGTCGAGCGCGGCGAACGCCTGCGACCAGCTGGCGTGGCGCCTGGCGGGCGCCAGCACCAGCACACGGCGCGGCGCGACGATGATGTCGTCGTCGCGGTTCAGCACCGCCAGCACGTCCGCCTCGAACATGCGGCGGTGGCCGCCGGGCGTCTTCCAGTTTGGAATGACGCCGCTTTCGGTCCATAGCTGGGCGGTGCGCGGCGAAACGCCGAGGATTTTCGCCGCCTGCGCCGTTGTGATAATTGAACTTTTCATTGACGCGAGTATAGCGTAAGCCCGCGTTTCACATCGGCCGACGGCGATATGTCAGTGCCCGTTCAGCAGGAAATCGCGCAGCGCCCAGGTCACCGACTCCGGATTCTCCAGGTTGGAAATATGTCCGGCGTCGTCGATGGTGCGCAGCGGACAGCCGATCAGGGCCGCCATTTCGGCCGCTTCACGCACGGGCCGGGGAATATCGCCCTCGCCCACGATCACCAGGGTGTTGTCGGCATTCAAATCGGACAGGCCGGGGCGGTGGTCGGGACGGGTGAAGATCAGGCGTCCCAGCGGGACGATGCTGTCCGCTATCCGATCGGCCGGGAGCGCCGCCAGCGATGCGCGGAATGCCTGGCACAGGGGCGAGGCCGGATCGGTCTCCGGGCTGAAGAACATCGGCACCACGATATCGAGCAGCCCGGCGGACAGCGCACGGTCCACCTCGAGCTGGCGCAGCAGTCCCAGGTATTTGGCCTGCGATGGCGCCGGCTCGGGTCCCACGTAGGTGTCCATCAATACCAGCTTGCGCACCCGCTCGGGAGCCAGCCGCTTCATCGCGGCGGCCCACATGCCGCCGACCGACAGGCCGACCACGTGGCATTGCTTGATCGACAGCGCGTCGAGCAAGGCGAGATGGTGCCGCGCCAGGTCGTCCAGGCCCTCGGTGCCGTCCGGCGGCGACCCGGAAAAGCCGTGGCCCCACAGATCCGGGGCGATCACGCGGAAATGCCGGGACAGCGCGTCGAGTTGCGGTTGCCACATGGCGGCGTCCCACAAATAGCTATGGCCGAGGAGCACGGGGAAGCCTTCCCCCTGGTCTATATAGGCAAGCTGCTTGCCGCCGATGGTGGTGAATTGGCGCGAAGGTGCGGTCGCCGCCGGCGGCGGGGAAGGCGATTTGTTCAAGTCTGTCATAAATTTACCGGTTGAGTTGAGGACGGAGGGGCTCCGATGCCACTTACGGCGAGCATCGGCGTTTGGATGCGCCGCGTCGATGACCGATTTGGCAATGGTTATCCAAATATTGAGAAAAAAACTACAAAAAATCGGCAAATTAAGTATAATCGGCAAAATACGCAATAAGGTGCCGCATCGTTGGCGAAGTTGCCATGCGGGGTGCCCCTTGGATACCTCAACGGAGTTTTACAATGAACAATATTCAATTTGAAGACGGCGATTTCGCGGCGGCCGTCCGCGCCAACCAGGCGACGCTGCGCGGCACGCCCACATCGACGTACGACTTCATCGTCTGCGGTTCCGGTTCCGCCGGCTCGGTGGTGGCCGCCCGGCTCGCGGAAAATCCGGAAGTTCGGGTGCTGCTGCTGGAGGCCGGTGGCAGCGACGAAGTCGCCAGCGTGATCGAGCCGGCCCAATGGCCTTTGAACCTGGGCTCGGAACGCGACTGGGGCTTCGTCGCGGAACCCAACCAGCACCTGAACGGCCGCGCCATTCCGATGAACATGGGCAAGGTACTGGGCGGCGGCTCGAGCATCAACGTCATGCTGTGGGCGCGTGGACACCGCAGCGATTGGGATTACTTCGCCGCCCAGTCGGGGGATGATGCGTGGAACTATGCGTCCGTGTTGAAGATTTACCAACGCATCGAAGACTGGAACGGTCCGGCCGATCCCGGACGCCGGGGCAAGGGCGGACCGGTGTATGTGGCGCCGGCGCAATCGCCGAAGCCGACCGCCACGCTGATGCTGGAAGCGGCGCGTTCGCTGGGCGTTCCCACCTTCGACAGCCCGAACGGCGCCATGATGGAGTCGGACGGCGGCGCCGCCATCAATGACTTGCGCATCCGCGACGGCAAGCGCCTGTCGGTGTTCCGCTCTTATACCTATCCGCGCATGGCGCAGCCGAACCTGACCGTGCTCACCGATGCGCTGGTGTCCAAGCTCACCTTCGACAATAACAAGGTCACCGGCGTCGAAGTCACCGTCGACGGCGGCAAGCGCGTGTTTCGCGCCGCGCGCGAGGTGGTGCTGTCGCTGGGCGCGGTCAACACGCCCAAGCTGTTGATGCAATCCGGTATCGGACCTGAGGGGGAGCTGCGGCGCCACGGCATCAAGGCGCGCCAACCCCTGGCCGGCGTCGGCCAGAACCACCAGGACCACGTGTCGTTCGGCTGCATCTGGGAGTACAAGGAGCCGCAGGAAGTCGGTGCCGGCGGCTCCGAGGCGACGCTGTACTGGAAGAGCGACGCGTCGCTGGACGCCCCCGACATGCTGCATTGCCAGGTCGAATTCCCGGTGCCGAGCGCGGATACCGCCCCGCTGGGCGTACCGGAGCATGGCTGGACCATGTTTGCCGGCCTGGCCCACCCGAAAAGCCGGGGCGAAGTGGTGCTGTCGGGCGCGGAGGCGAGCGATCCGGTGGTGATCCGCGCCAACACGCTGGGCGACCCGGACGACATCAGGGCGGCGCTGAACTCGGTTGAAATGTGCCGCGACCTGGGCAACGCCAGCGCCTTCAACTCCCTGATCAAGCGCGAGTGCATGCCGGGGAAACTGGGACGGCGGGAGATGGAAGCCTACCTGCGCAACGCGGCGGTGACCTACTGGCACCAGTCGTGCACCGCCAAGATGGGCCGCGACGAGATGTCGGTGGTCGATGGCAAGCTGCGGGTGTACGGGATCGACAACCTGCGCATCGCCGACGCCTCCATCATGCCGCGTATCACCACCGGCAACACGATGGCGCCCTGCGTGGTGATCGGTGAGCGGGCGGCCGACATCATCAAGGCCAGCCACGGGATATGAGCCCGAGGCCCGCGTCCGGTATGTGGCGCGGGCCGCCGGCAAACGAATACTGATGTCCATGCATATTACAACCCCCGAGAACCAGCGATTGGTGGCGCTGTTGCAACGCGTCGCGGTGCGGGATCACGCTTCGTTCCGTCAACTGTACGATCTCACCGCCGCCCACCTGTACGGCGTTGCGATGCGCTTCGTGCGCAAGCGCGAGCTGGCCGATGAAGTACTGCAAGATGCGTTCATCAACGTCTGGCAGCACGCCGGAAGCTATGCGGCCTCGCTGTCGACGCCGATGACGTGGCTGATCAGCATCGTGCGCAACAAGTCGCTCGACCATCTGCGCAAGGGCCGGCTGGAAGTCGATATCGCGGATGGCCCGCATCACGACACCGAGGAAGCCGCCGAGCACGCCGATCCGCTGGAGCTGCTGCTGGGTGCGATGGAAAAGCGGGAACTGGGACGCTGCCTGTCGCAACTGGAACCCGCGCAACGGCAGTCGCTGGCGCTGGCCTACTATGAAGGCTTGTCCCATTCCGAAATCGCCAGCCACCTGCAAGTGCCGCTGGGGACGGCAAAAGCATGGATCAGGCGAGCGCTGGCCCGGTTGCGGTTGTGCTACGAGGCGCCCGGGCCTTGAGCCAACCGGGACGGGGCCGAACACGGCACCGGCGCCCGCGCGGCACCCTTCATGTGATCCGATCATTCCACGGCTGGGCAAATAAAAGCCGGACGCCGCGAGGCGCCCGGCTTTTAAGATCAAGCGGTGGAAATTACAGCGACTTCAGGAATGCCAGCAGCGCTTCGCGGTCGGTTTTGCTCAGTGCTTCAAAGCGTAGACGCGATTTGGCGGCCTCGCCATCGTGCCACATGATCGCCTCGGTCAGATTGCGTGCGCGGCCGTCGTGCAGGTAGCCGGCCTTGGCGGCGCCACCGGCGGCCTTTTCGGTATAGCCGATGCCCCACAGCGGCGCGGTGCGCCACATATTGCCCTTGGCTTGGCCCTCGACGAATCCGTCGGCCAGTCCGGCGCCCATGTCGTGCAACAGCAGGTCCGTGTACGGCCGTATCGTCTGGTTGCGCAGTTCCGCGAACAGGTGGCCCGGGCCGGTCTTCATCTCGACCGTGTGGCAGGCCGCGCAACGCATGCCCTGGAACACCCTGGCGCCGGCGGCCACCTTGGCCGTATCCACGTTCAGGTCATCCAGCGGTGCCACGCCTTTCGGGAAGCCGCTTGACAGGCTGCGTTGTGCCGGTACGGCCACCAATGCGAGGTAGTTCGACAGCGATTGCAGGTCCGCCTCGGAAATGCCTTTCTGGGCGGCGGCCGTCATGCAACCGGCGGGGTCGCTGTTGCACGAACGGTTGCGGTACACCGGCGAGGTGACCGCCATGTCCTGCACCAGCGCGGCGGCGGTTTGTTGCCGCAGCGTGGCCTTGGCCGCCTTCCAGCCGAAGCGGCCGAGGTGCACGGCGCCCGTTTCCGGATCGTAGACATAGTTGGCCACGCCCCTGACGCCGTCGACGTCGGGGGTGGCGGTGGCGCGCGCCAGGATGTCGGCCTCGGGAATGGCTTCCAGCAATCCGGCACCGATGATCGGTTGCGCGGCGCGCAGCGAGACGGTGGCCGGTGTCGGGCCCTCGAACGCCAGTTTCGCCTTGCGCAGCTCGACCGGGGTGCCGTCGGCCAGCTTTTTGACGGTGGTGTCGAAGCCCGCCACGGTGACGCCGGTGCCCCAGTTCTGCGGCGTGCCGGACGATGAGATGGCGTTCATCTGCACCGTGGTGCCGTAGACCGGATGCGGCAGTTGCTGGCCGGCGGCGTTGGTGGTGGCGACCCGGACCGACATGCTGTCCAGCTTTTGATTCAAGGCCCTCGGCGCGACGCTGCGGCCATTGTTGGCATGGCAGGCGAAGCACGACGACTGGTTGAAGCGCTGGCCCTGCAGGCCCACGGCGGCGTCGTAGCGGTCGTTGCCCGGCTCGTTGTGGGCGCCGGTGGTGAAGTTGGTGTGGAACAGGCGGCGCCCTTCGACGAAGCGCTGCATATTGGCCATGCCGATGTTGGTGTGCGGCTGCTGGAACATGAAGTTGCCGTTGTCGGCGTAGTCATACGAGACCGAACCGATGCCACCGGACAGCGTGTCCGGCGGCAGCGGGATCGAGTTCAGGCGCGGCTGGACGCCGTACCATGGACGGATGCCGTTACCGACGACGTACATGAATTCCGACGAGTAGTAACGGTTGCCCCCGCTGTCACCCTTGGCGGCCATCACGCCGTCCGGAGCGAACATGGACGGCGACACCTCGATCGGGTCGCCGACCTTCAGCGCGCGGGCGGGCACGTTCCTGCCATTCGGGAAGCCATTTGCGCCCAGCTCGGCATGGCCGGGGTAGTTGTCGATCCAAATGGTGCACGCGCTGTTGATGCCTTTGGCCGAATTGAGCCTCGCTTCCACCGGATAGGGCGTCGCCTTGCAGGGGGCGACATTGTTGCCGCCTTCCAGCCGGCCGTTGTTCATCCAGCCGTAACCGGTGACGTTGACGCGGTCGAAGGCGCGGAAGAAAGCGATGCCGCCCGGCAGGTTGGTCTGGCCGAAGTATTCATTGACGATCAGTTTCGGTTCGGTGATGCCGGGGACGCGGCTGTTATCGATGATCTCGATACCCCAGGCGCGGTTCTTGAAGTACTGCGGCACGAATGTCAGGTATCTGCCCGGTTCCTTGTCAAACGCCAGACCGGTGACGGGATCGACGGTCTCGTTGGGGCCGTAGCCGATTTCATTCCACTCTTCGCCGCGCTCGCGGCCATGGCGGTCCAGGCCGCGCGCGCCGAAGCGCGTGACCAGCGTGCCGTCGGGCAGCGTGAATTGCAGCGTTTCGATCGGCTTGGCGGCGGCGGGCAACGGCGCCCATCCGGCGCCGCCGGCCGGGAATTTCAGCGGCGATGTGGCGGAGCTGGTCAGCGAGTTATCGTTTCCGGGCGTCTTGAACTCCACTTCGAACAACGAGTAGCCGTATTGTGTGGCACGCTCGACGCCTTGCAGGCGGATGAAGCGCGCGTTGACGCCCAGGTTGAAGAATTCCTCGGTGCCGCCCTGGCCGTTGGTCACGGCGCGGATCTGCGTCCAGTCCTGGCCGTTGTCCGACACCAGCAGGTTGTACTGCTTGCCGTACGCGTTCTGCCACACCAGCTTCATGTAGCCGACCATGGTTTTGACGCCGAAATCGTACTGGATCCAGGCGCCGTCTTCGAACGCGCTGGCCCAGCGTGTGTTGAGCTTGCCGTCGATGGTGTTGCCGGCGCTGTCGCCCTGGTTTTCCAGTTTCGACGAGGTCGCCTGAGCGGGCTTCAACAGCACGCCCGGCTTGGTGGGATCGACGATCACCGGATCGTTGGTGGTCGGCGGCGGCGTGCCCGGATCGGCCGGGTCGCCGGGGGAGGTGGCGGAGCCGCCGGAATAGGCCTGGACCTCGAAGATCGAATAACCGTAACCGCTGGAGCGCTTCACGCCCTGCACGCGCAGGTAGCGCCCCTGCGCGTTCAGACCGGTCCAGTCTTCGACGCCGCCCTGGCTGTTGTCCACGGTCTTGATGGTGGACCAATTGGAATTATCGTCGGACACCTGCAGCAGGTACTGGGTCGCGTGGGCGTTTTCCCATTCGATATGGACGCGGTTGATCGGCTTCGACACGCCGAAGTCCAGCGTCAGGTTCTGATCGTCGGCAAACAGGCTGCTCCAGCGCGTGTTGGGATTATGGTCGATCGCGGCGGTCGCCGACAGGTCGCCCCGTTCGGAACCGCTGGCCTTGGCCTCCACCGGCGTCAGAGCGACTTCCGGCTCGGCGGCCATCCGGCCGCTGCTGAAGGTGCCCAGCAGTTTCATCGCGCCGCCCGAGGGCGCGGTTGCCGTCGAATTATCGCCGCCGCCGCAGGCGGCCAACGACAGGCTGAGCGCGAGCGGCAGTCCGGCTTTGCTTAAACGTAATAATTTTTCCACTGATCTGCGTCGATATGGAAGGTGACTCATGCTATCCCTTGATTTTATGGTTGGAAATAAAAATGGCTTTTATTGCATTAATCGCAAAAATGCATGGACTTGGGGCCGCACATTATGGCGGTGCGTCCCGGCGCATTTAATTGCAGTTCGGCAAGAACGTGTTGCGGAGTCTAACCGGGATTGGCCGGTTTCTTACAACCGTCACGCTGGCGGGCGGCCTGGTTAGTGAACTTTTAGGATTGCGTCCCCCTGCCGCAGCGGCCTCCCGCCTCAGGGAAGTCTGCCCAGGACGAAGGTCGCCACCGGGGCGACGTCCGACTCGACATCGACGTACCCGCGAGCGCGCAGCAACGCTTCAAGTTCTGCCGGGTCGGTCACCTCTCCGCCGCTGCGTAGCGTGCGCAACGACGACATCACCGCCATGAATGGATCCTCCGGCTGGGTGTACATCGCGGCCACCAGCCAGCCGCCGGGAGGCGACGCCGCCGCGATCCGCTCGACCGCTTGCCCCACCACCGCACGGTTGAGGAACATGGTGGGCAGCCAGGCCGACGTATATCGCGGACCTGGTTCAAGCCTGGTGATATCCAGGTGGCGCAGTTGAACGCGATCGGCGTGCGGGCTGGCGGCGACGTTCTCGGCGGCGATGCGTAGCGCGGGCTCCCAGATGTCGATGGCGTCGACCTCCAGGCCGGGACAGGTTTCCACGGCGCGCAGTGCGATCCCTGCGACGCCGGTGCCGACATCAAGAAACCTGCCGTTCAAGGCTTGGCGCAAGGCGGGACGTGTTTCGGCCAGGCCGAGTATGCGGTCGAAAGCGCCGCGGGAGGCCCGCCCCATCGCCTGCAACAGCTGCTGGTCTTCGACTTGCCAGCCGGCCGTCCGGTGGGGATTCCGCCACAATTCACCGCTTTCCGCAAACGCCATGTCAATTTGTGTGAGCAATGGCGCGATGTCCGCGTCGCCGACGTCGCTAACCGCATCGCCCAGAATCAAGCGCAAGCCCTTGTTGATTTGCTCGTCCATCGCGCCGTTGACGGATTCGGCCGATCGCGATTTAAGCGATGCGCCGACGATCGCCAGCATTCGCGTCGCGCGGATCAGCTCTTCAACGCGGCCTGAAAGGTGGTTTGACATTTTGGTATTCCTTGATTGAAGGGAAACTTGCGTCCGACCGGCCTCAATGCCCGGCCCGGACTATTTTGACGCTGGCGGTTTTTTAATGACCCAGAAAATCGATGAGCGATGCGTTGAACGCCCGGGCGTCCTGCCACGGCGCGAAGTGACTGACATTGCGCAGCATAATCAGGCGGGCGCCGGGGATGGTATCGGCTAAATGCGCGAAGTAAGCCGGGCGTATGACCTCATCGTACTCTGCGCCCACGATCGCGATTTTCGGACCCCGGATGGCCGCGAGCTGCGCATCGCTGTAGTTCGGTTCGTTTTTCTGCATTAAGCGCACGGCGGCGGTGAGCTTTTCGAAGTCGGCGGGCTCGGCCACCGATTTATAGGCCGCTTCCAGGCGCGGCCCGATCAGCGGCAGCACGGGGGACGGGAGCGGTTCGCTAATTGCCTTGGTATCCATGTTGGCGCCGAAGGCATAGACCTTGTCCAGGCGGGCGGGGTGCCGCATGGCGACGATCAAGCCGAGAATCCCGCCATCGCTCCAGCCGACGATATCGGCGCGGCGCAGTTTTAATCTGTCCATCACAGCCAGCACGTCGTCCGCCATCAGTTCGTAGGAAAGCGGTTTGTCGCCCAGCGTGCTGCGTCCGTGGCCGCGGCTGTCGATCATGATCACGCGACGATGGCTGGCAACCAGTGAAGGCACCTGGTTGCCCCAACTTGCGGACGTGGCGCGGCCTCCGTGCAGCAAGATCAACGGCTTGCCCGACCCGACGACGCCGTACCATAAACTGGCCCCGTCATGCTCCAATCGGCCTTCTTGGAGCGGCGGCAGCGGCTGCTCTGCCGGCAGGGTCTGCCAAACCGGTGTGGCGGAAAAAGCGGAAGAGAGTGTCATCAACTGCAGCACCGCGAACGTCAGCCCGAAGAGCCACCGTTTGATGGATGCCCCCATCGCTCCGACGAGGGTACCGCGCCGGCCGGCATTCGGGTCACTGGCCGCTTGGCGCGGGAGTCCAGCTTGGCAAGGATAGGTAGTGTGATTAATTATCATTGTGGCAATTCTCTTTGCAGAATAGAGGTGGGGAAAAGTCGCGGTTTCAGCATGCCAGCCCGGGCAGGCATGAGTTGACGCGAGCCCTTACTTGTTTACCCACTTACTTACGCAAACAATTCCAATTTGGATGCGTGTCCATATGGAGCCAGTTGCTCCCGTTACGCCCCGATTCACCACCCAATGAAGATTTTTTCCGTAAGGAATGCATCCAATCGGGAGTTCGCGCTGTATCTAGGGATACGTGTCGCGTTCAGGCTGGCGATGCGGGCATTCGTTCCGCGCGCCATGCGGATTTTGGAGTTGAGAATTGGGATGATGAACCAGGAACTGCGGGAAGGTCCCAGCGATATAAATGGTGGGCTGGAATGACCCGTCGTCCCACTGCGACGCTACAATCGGTGGCGCGTGTTGTTGAGCGGTTGTCGCGGCAATTCGACATCGACGGCCTCGTACGCGCGTCGCTAAACGGATTGCGGCAGGATCTGGCGATGCGGCACGTCATCTATTTGCAGCTCGATGAGGCAAGTGGCCGGCTCACGGTGATTGGCAGCCGCGGCTATTCGGCGCTCGGCGCCTGCGCCGGCACGGTGCTAGGCGGAGGGATTATTGGCATGGCCGCTGCGACTGGACGCGCGATCAGGATCGATAGCATGCACGACGCTTTGCGTCTGAATCAGCCGGGCTTTCGTCTATCGACACCAGGGCTGGCCGACGCTCAAAGCCAGATCGCCGTGCCGGTACCGGTCAACGGCAGGGTGCGCGGTGTGCTGTTTGCGGAAAGTCCGGAACGCCAGGCGTTTTGTAGCGATGACGAGTTCGGGATGTCGATCATCGCGTCCCAGATGGGCAGCATGCAAGCGGCGCTCGAAGCGCTGCAAGGCGCTGAGCAGACCGAAACGCCACGAGAATGGGCTCTGCCAGGCGTGGGAGCCAGGACGCCGGTCCTTTATTATGCGTACGACGACAGCATATTCATCGATGGGCAATATGTGATCAAGGGCATTGCCGGCCGGTTGCTCCACTACATGATCACGCAGTATCAGGTGCTCGGGCGCTCGGAGTTTAGCAACAAGGAGATCCGGCTGGAGACCATGCTGCGCCTGCCCACGATGAAGGATAATCTGGAAACCCGGTTGATACTGCTACGCCGCCGACTGGAGACTAGGAAATTTCCCGTACGCCTGGTTGCCGCAGGCCGTGGCCGCGTGACGCTGCAGGTGCGTGGCGAACTGGAACTTGCCGCAGTGCTTGACCATCGCAAGTAGGTTCGCCGGTGCGGGGCCGCGAATTTCGTCGATGCGATGGCGGGGTTGCCAATGTTACACTCGACGCATTCCAATCCCGGGCTTGTAAAAATGAATTGTCTGCTGCGTTGTTTGGCCGTGTTCTGCCTTGCGGGTGCGGCATCCGCAAACGCCGCCAATCCTGTCGTGCCCGGTTGGTACGCCGATCCGGAGATCCGCATCTTCAACGGGCGATACTGGATATACCCGACCTATTCGGACGACCATGGCACGCCGGACAGGTCCAAGGCCTTCACGCCCGCGCAACAACGCATGCGCGCGCAATCGGAGCTGATCTGGGAGCCTTTCCTCAAGAGCACCTTCTTCAATGCTTTCTCGTCGCCGGATCTGGTGCACTGGACCAAGCACCCGCATGTGCTCGATGTCGAGCATGTGTCGTGGGCGGCCTACGCCTTGTGGGCGCCATCGGCGATCGAGCACAAGGGGAGATACTATCTTTTCTTCGGCGCCAACGACATCAAAAGCGACGCGCAGCTGGGCGGTATCGGCGTTGCCGTCAGCGACCGTCCGGAGGGGCCGTTCAAGGACGCGCTGGGGCGGCCGCTGATCGGACAAATCCACAACGGCGCCCAGCCCATCGACCAGATGGTGTTCAAGGACGACGACGGCCAGTTTTATATGTACTACGGCGGCTGGAAACACGCCAACGTCGTCAAGCTGGCGCCGGATCTGCTCGGCTTGGTGCCATTCCCCGACGGCGCGACATTCAAGGAGATCACGCCGGATCCGGAATACGTCGAAGGATCCTTCATGGTCAAGCGCAAAGGGGTGTACTACTTCATGTGGTCGGAGGGGGAGTGGACCGGTCCGGGGTACAGCGTCGCGTATGCGATGAGCCCGTCGCCGTTGGGGCCATTCAAGCGCATCGGCAAAATCCTGCAGCAGGACGACCGGGTCGCGCGGGGCGCCGGCCACCACTCCGTCGTCAATGTTCCGGGGACCGACCAATGGTATATCGCGTACCATCGCCGTCCCCTCGGCGAGGTCGACGGCAATCATCGCGAGCTCGCGGTCGAGCGGATGGTCTTCAACGAGGACGGCACGATCCGGCCGGTGGTCATGACGACCGAAGGCGTGGCGCCAAGTCCACTAACCGCTTCCGGTCGCTGAGACCGGCGGCCTTGCGCATTATTTCGGCGGCGCGACGATCCCCATCCCGCGCAGAAAATCGCGCACCGCCTGATAAGCCTGCTGGTTCTGCTCGGGCGTGAAGTCGCCGTGACCGCCGCCCTTGATGGTCAGCAGCTGGTTCTTCTCGCCGGCCTTGTCCATCGCCTGGCGCAGGCGCACCGCGTGCGCGTAAGGCACCAGCGGATCGGCGTCGCCATGGATGGTCAGCACCGCCGGCCCGTCCTTGCGCACATAACTCAGCGGCGAGAGGCGGCGCGCCAGCTCCATCCGGCCGTCCATGGCGCCGAACCACGCCACAGCGTACGAGCGCACGTTGGGGCCCTGCAGCATGTCGGCGACGTCGGTGATGCCGAACCAATTGATCACGGCCGCCACCTTGGGCGCAGGATTGACGTACGGCCCGCTCCACGAGCCATGTAATGCGCACTGGTTGGTGAACGGCGAATCGGACGGGATCATCGCCGTCGCCAGCGCCAGGTGTCCGCCCGCCGAGCCGCCCGTCACCACCACCTTGGACAGGTCGAAGTTGTACTGCTTGGCGTTGCGGCCGACCCATTGCAGCGCGCATAGCGTGTCTTCCACGGCCGCCGGCGCCAGCGCGGTTTTGGCCAGCCGGTATTCGACATTGACCACCGCGAAGCCCATCTGCATATAAGGCAATAATTTCAGCAGGCTCCCTTCACGCGATCCCGCCACCCAGCCGCCGCCGTGGAAGTTGATCACCACCGGGGTGGCCGATGTGGCCGGCGAAGGCTCATAGACGTCGAGTTTGAGGTCACGTCCGCTGGCGGTCAGGTAGGTCACGTTCGGCTTGACGTTGTAGCCGCCGATCTGGACGGCGGCGGCGAAGCCGTCGTCGGTGGCGTTTTGCGCCAGCGTTGGTGCATGCGAAAACAAACACAAGGTTGAACACAGCAGTAGTCGCGGAAGTCTCATCGTTCTGTTTCATCCCGGTTGAGTTAAAAGACGGTCAGGCCGCCACGCGCAGCAGGGCCGAACCATGGGGAACCAGCTTCTGGCGGATGACCCCGCGCGCCGGCGGCAGATCCTTGCGGGTCCACAGGTCGCGCAGCTTCACGGTCTTGTCGCCCAGGTTGAGGCGCGACAGGTCGAATTCGATCTCCACCGGCGCGTCCTCCGTGTTGAACAGCGCCAGATAGTGGAACGGCTGGGCGCCGTCAGCCCGCGCGCTCCAGATGCGCGTGCCCGGATCGGCGCGGTGCGGACGGTTATGATGGCTTTTCTGATTGACCGCGATCACTTCCGGATTGGTCAGCAAGGCCAGCGTGTTCGCGTCCAGGCGCCGCAGGTCGCCGCCCATGATCAGCGGCGAGCGCGCGATGGACCATAAACTCATCAGTGTTTGCTGCTCGTCCGGCGTGAACTTCGTGTCGCGCTCGCCCATCGCGAGGCGCCCGAGGGGCAGCATGTCGGCGTCGGGCCAGGCGTTTTCCGCCATCGTCGGATTCCAGTTCTCCAGGCGCTGGAACTGCTCCTTCAGCAATTTCCATTCGTCCCAGAAGTCGTCCGAGATGCGCCACAGCTGCGCGTAGTGCGGCACATGTTCGGCCCATTTGAGATCGGTTTCGCCGGGCGACAGACTGAGCGTGATAGCGCGGCCGGACGCCTGGATGGCTTTGTGGGCCGCCTCGACTTCACGCCAGTTCTTGTCGTAGGGACGCGACATGTCGTCCATCTTGACGAAGTCCACGCCCCACGACGCGTACAGCTTGAAGATCGAGTTGTAGTACTCCTGCGCGCCGGGCTTGGTCATGTCGACGCCGTACATGTCGCCGTTCCATCCGCAGGTGGACGTGGTGTCGGCGATGTCGCGCGCGCGCAAGTTCGTGCCCAGCACCGGGGTATTGATCCGCACCGCCTGGCGCGGAATGCCGCGCATGACGTGGATACCGAATTTCATCCCCATGCGATGGATCTGGTCGGCAAGCGCTTTGAACCCCTTGCCATTGACGGCCGAAGGAAACCGGTTCGGCGCCGGATGCAGGCGGCCGTTGGCATCCATCGTCAGTTCGGCATCCTTGCGGTATTCGTAGCCCGTGGCGTTCGGTTCGTACCACTGTATGTCCACGGTAAATATGTCATAGCCCGACGGCAGCAACTTTTGCGCCATGATGCGCGCGTTTTCGAGCGCCTGGGCTTCGGTGATCGTGGTGGCGAACGAATTCCAGCTGTTCCAGCCCATCGGCGGCGTCGGCGCCAGGGATGTCCGGCTAGCGGGTTTGTCCGTGGCGCCGAGCGCCGCGCCGGGCAGGGTCGCGGCGGCGGTGGCGATGGAAGTGGCAAGAAGGTGGCGACGAGGTAGGTTGATCATGAAATCCCGGGCGAGGCTAAGAAAAGGAAAAGTAGCACATTTCTGCGCGGAACAGCATTGCACAACCAGCAATCCTTATCAATTATGAATTTCGCCAAACGCGGGATGAAAAGTGATTGTTGCCCCCCGCCGATGCTGGCGGGCGGGAATTTTGGCCAAGACTGGCGCTGTCCGTGCCGCAGACCATGGCCGCGCCCGCCGACGTGTTATAATTGCAACGGGTGTCCACACATGTCGTGTGGCAGGGATTGCGTCAGGTCGGGCCGCCGCGCGGTTTTCACGCGACCTCATCTCATGACTATCATTCCAACGCCCCTCTCCAATACCTTCAACCGGTTCGTCGAATCGGAAAAAGCCGGCGGCATCCTGCTGATCGCTTGCACCATCGTTTCCCTGTGCCTGGCCAATTCGCCGCTGGCGGAGCCTTATCTGCATTTTTGGCACGCCAAGGTCGCCGGTTTGTCGGTGGAGCTGTGGATCAACGACGCCTTGATGGCGATCTTCTTCTTGTTGATCGGCCTGGAGCTGGAACGGGAAATCCACAGCGGCGAGCTGTCGAGTATTCGCAGCGCGCTGTTGCCGATGGTGGCGGCGGCCGGCGGCATCGCCGCGCCGGCCTTGATCCATTTCCTGTTCAACGGCGGCACGCCGAGCCAGGCCGGCATGGGGATTCCGATGGCGACCGACATCGCCTTCGCGCTGGCCGTGCTGACGCTGCTTGGCCGCGCCGTCCCCACGTCGCTGAAGGTGTTCCTGACGGCGCTGGCGGTCATGGACGATCTCGGCGCCATCATCGTCATCGCCGTCTTCTATACCTCGACGCTGGCGCCGCTCTACCTGCTCGGCGCGCTGCTCGTGTTCGCCGGCCTGCTGTGCATGAACCGGATGTTTCGCGTGCTCGCGCTGGCGCCGTACCTGGTCGGCGGCGCGCTCATGTGGTTCCTGATGTTCAAATCGGGGGTGCACGCCACCATCGCCGGCGTGCTGCTGGCGTTCGCCATTCCCTATTCGGCCAAGGGCGAGGACACCGCGTCGCCTTCACACCGCCTCGAGCATGCGCTGCACGTGCCGGTGGCGTTCGTCATCCTGCCCATCTTCGCGTTGGCCAATACGGGGATCGTCATCGGCGCCGGATGGATGGGGGAGCTGCTGTCGTCCAACAGCGTCGGCATCCTCGCCGGCCTGGTACTCGGCAAGCCGCTGGGCATCACGTTCGCGTGCATGGCGGCGGTGGCGTTGGGTGTGTGCACCTTGCCCCAAGACTTGAGGTGGCGCCACGTGATAGGTGCGGGCCTGCTCGGCGGCATTGGATTCACGATGTCGATCTTCATCACCAACCTTGCGTTCAGCGGCGATGCGGCGCTGATCAATGCGTCGAAAATGGCGATCCTGTTGGCTTCGCTCGTGGCCGGCGCGGCGGGCTTTGTCTGGTTGAAGATGTTCGGCAAGCCGGTTGCCGAACATCGGTGACATAGGCGGCTTATTTCTTCATCGCGTCTTTCGCCATTTCATCCTTTTTCATGTCATCTTTCTTCATTTCGTCCTTGGCCATGCCGTCTTTCTTCATGCCGTCCTTGGCCATTTTGTCGTGATGCATGGGCTTTTTCATGGCGTCCTTCTTCATGCCGTCCTTCGCCATGCCGTCCTTGGCCATGGCGTCCTTCGACATCTCGTCTTTCTTCATCGCTTCCTGGGCGTGGACGGCGCCGGACAGCATCAGGCAGGCGGCGAGCAGGGTGGTGGTCAGCTTGTTCATGGTGATTCCTTTTAGTAGGGTTTAACAACGGTTTTAACAACGAGATTTAACAACGTGGGTACCGGTCAGCTGCCGCCGAACCAGTTATACCCCTGGTCTTCCCAATAGCCGCCAGGGTGGGTATTCGTGACGAAAATGGCTTGTACATGCTTGGGATTCTTGTAGCCGAGCTTGGTCGGCATGCGCAGCTTCATCGGGAAGCCGTAGCGCGGCGGCAGCGGCTGGTCGTTGAAACTGAGCGCCATCAGCGTTTGCGGATGCAGCGCCGTGGCCATGTCGATGCTGGTGTGGTAGTCGTCGCCGCATTTGAAGCCGACGTATTTCGCGCTCAAATCGGCGCCGACGTGGCGCAGGAAGTGCGAGAAGGGCACGCCGCCCCACTTGCCGATCGCGCTCCAGCCCTCGACGCAGATGTGGCGCGTGACCTGCGATTGCTGCGGCAGCGCGCGCAGCGCGTCCAGCGTCCACGGTTTGCGGTCGGCCACCATGCCGCTCAACTCCAAACGCCAATCGGCGCCGTCGATGTCGCGTATCTCGTCCTCGCCGTAATAGGCGTTGAACGGAAACGGTTGCGTGATCATCGACGCCGGGTAGGTCGGCGCCAGGCGGGCCGGATCGAACAGCAGGGCCTGGACACGGTCGTTGAAGCGGGAGACCTGGTTCAGCGCCGCCTCGATGCTTTCCTCGCTGCCGACGGAGCAACCGGTCAGCAAGGTCAATCCACCCAGCGTCACGGTGCGTTGCAGGAAGGCGCGGCGCGACGGTTCGGCCACCCGGGCGATGGCGTCGGCCAGCATGGCGGCGCCTTCGGTCGGGATGGCGATTTCGCGTTTCTTGAATAGTTTTATCATGGGAGTCCCGGTGCGGCGCTTAGCGGCCGCGTAACATGGCCAGCAGTGTGCGCGGCACCAGCGCCACCATCACCACGTGGATAACGATAAAGGCAAACAGGCCGGCCATCGCGAAGAAGTGCACGCGGCGCGCGCCTTCGTAGCCGCCCATCAGTTCGCGCAGCAGCGGAAACTGCACGGATTTCCATAGCACCAGTCCGGACAGCACGATGACGACGCTGGCAACCATGACGAAAAGATACGCCAGCCGCTGCACGCTGTTGTAATGGCGCGGGTCGGCGTGCGACAGCTTGCCCCGCAGCGCCTGGCCCAGGTCGCGCAGCAGCTGGCGCGGCGTGACCGGGAAAAACTGCCGCCGCAACCGGCCCGAGGCCAGGTTGACCAGCAAATACAGCATGCCGTTGGCGACCAGCAGCCACATGGCGGCGAAGTGCCACTGCAACGCGCCGCCGAGCCAGCCGCCCAAGGTCAGGCCCGATGGAATGGCGAAATCGAAAAACCGGGTGGCGTTGTAGATGCGCCAGCCGCTCGTCAGCAGGATCAGCACGGCGATGGCGTTGAGCCAGTGTGTCAGGCGCAGCCACGCGGGGTGGACGATGGCCGGCGCGCCGCAAGCGGGTGGATCGATGGATTTCATGGTGTGCGTTCTCGATGAAGGTAACATTGAGTTCGCAACAGCCGGGCGATTGGTTACAGCCCGGGTCGAAATATTCGTAAAAAATTTATTTGATGGGCGATGTAACCAAAGGGCGCGATGCGACGAATAGAAAAGGTGGACCACCTGCGCATGACCGAACTACGCCTCCATGCCCTGTTTTTACAGGGCATGGACGGTGACGCCCTGGCTTATCGCCGTTTCCTGACGGCGACGGCGACGCATTTGCGCGCCTTCCTGCGCCGGCGTCTGAGCCGCTGGCCCGACGAGGTGGAGGATCTGGTGCAGGAGGCGCTGCTGGCGATCCACAACCAGCGCCTCAGCTACGATACCGCCGTGCCTCTGACGGCCTGGGTCTATACCATCGCCAAGTACAAGCTGATCGACTGGTTGCGGCGGCACGCGCGGCGCGACAGCCTGCACGATACGCTGGACGATGTCGACGAGGGCGAGGGCGCGCTGTTCTCCAGCGCGGCGGCGGAGGCCGGCGAGGCGCGCCGCGACCTCGCCAAGCTGCTCGCCCTGCTGCCGGACAAGCAACGCGACGCCATCGTCCATACCAAGCTGGACGGCTTGTCGACGCGCGAGGCCGCCGCGGCGCTGAAGATGTCGGAGGCGGACGTCAAGGTATCGGTGCATCGCGGAATGAAGACATTGGCCACTATCCTGAGAGGTTCGCCATGAAGACTGACGATTTGATCACCATGTTGTCCAGCGGACCGGACGTGGCGCTGGCCGCCCGGCCGGTGCGCGCCACGGCGCTGCCGCTGCTCGCCGGCCTGCTGGCCAGCGCCGCGTTGATGGTGGCGATACTGGGCCTGCGTCCGGACCTGGGTCTGGAGTTGACGTGGCCGGCGTTCTGGCTGAAGCTGGTGTTCTCGCTGGCGCTGGCGGGCGCTGGCGGGCTTGCGGTCAAGCGCCTGGCCGCGCCCGGCGCCAGCGTGCGCGTGCTGCCGTGGTTTGTCGGCGGGCCGGTGCTGGCGCTGTGGGCGGTGGCGGCCGTCGCGCTGTGGCTGGCGGCGCCGGAGTTGCGTGCCGATCTGTTCTGGGGCAGCACGTGGCGCTATTGCCCGTTGCTCATCGCCGTGTTGTCGCTGCCGCTGCTGGCCGCCGCGCTGCACATCCTGCGCGGGCGGGCGCCGACCCGCCTGCGCCTGGCGGGCGCGGCGGCTGGTTTCGCTGCCGGCGGCGCGGCGGCGGTCGTGTACTGCCTGCACTGCCCGGAAATGAGCCCGGTGTTCGTCGGCTTCTGGTATTTGCTGGGCATACTGATACCGACCGCCCTGGGGGCGGCGCTGGGTCCGCGCGCGCTGGCCTGGTAGGGCTGGTCGAATGCTGCGTCTAAAACGGGGCCGGCGGCGTATCTCAATCATGTGAACAACTCCGACAAGGCGGCCGACCACGTCGCCCGCAGCATCGCCGCCGATCCGGCCGCCCGTTTCGATGCGCAATGGATCGACCGAGGTTTCGCCGAGTACTGGCTGGGCGCCGAAGGCTGCTACGCATGACCAACGATTTCCTCACCGGGCTGCAACCGCACCAGCAAATGGCCGTCTACGCCGGCAGCGTGGTCCCCGAAATCGCCGCCGATCTGTTGAACCATTCGGGCCGGCTCGATCAGGTGTACGCCTGGTTCGGGGATCCGGACGCCACCCATGCGCATCTGGCCGGCCGAGGCTTTGCCGTGCCCCGGGCCGCCTAGGTCGGCCGTCACGCAGCCCTGGCCGGTGATACGCCGGGCAAGGGCTGTGCCCTGCAAGAAACGCCTATAAGCGCGGTCGATAGCCAGTCATACAAATGTTCGATTGGCCGCTCCGGTGGATTTCGGCGACCATGCCCGCATGGATACTTTGACGAACGAAAGGCAGTACCTGGCCGTACTCCTCACGGAGATTTCCACCGGATGCGAGCGGGCGTTTAATGAACTTTACAGGCGGACACGCTCCTGTCTTTACGGCGTTGCGTTCCGGCTGGTCCGGCAGCCGTTCAAGGCGGAGGAGGTGTTGCAGGAGGCGTACCTCAAGGTGTGGACCGGCGCGCGCGGCTTCAGGAGCGGGCTCGGCACGCCGATGACGTGGCTGATCACGATCGTGCGCAACCAGGCGATCAGCCGTTTGCGCAGCGAGCAATTGGAGCACAGCCTGAGCGACGACCTTGGCCGACAGGAGGACTGGCAAGCGCGCGACGACCAGCAGCCGGACGGCGATCCCGTCGGCGGGGACGCGCTGACGCAAGCCTTCTACGCGGAGAAACGCATGCGCATATCGGCGCATATCGCCGGGCTCGAGCCGATGCAGCGGCAGTGCCTCGCGCTGGCCTTCGAGCACGGGCTCTCGCATTCCGAATTGTCGCAGCATCTAGGCGCGCCGCTGGGAACGGTTAAATGCGCCATCCGGCGCGCCATCGCGCGGCTGCGCGCCTGTTACAAGGTGGCCTGATCGGCGAGGCTTCGCGTGGCGGCGATGATTTGTTCGCGCAGCCAGCGCAGGCCGGGGCATTCCTCGTTGTGCGGGTGCCAGGCCATGCAGAGCACGTACGGCGGCAGATCGAAAGGGAGCGCGGCCAGTTCGACGTCCGCGGCCCAGCCCCGGGCCAGGCTGTCGGGCACGGTGCATACCAGGTCGCTCGCCGACAGCACGCTCGGCACCGAGGAGAAATCGCGCAGCGCCATGGCGACATGGCGTTTCTTGCTGAGGCGGTACAGGTGTTCGTCGATCACCCCGTGCAGGCTCGCCGACAGCGAGACGTTGACATGCTCCAGCGCGCAATACGCGTCGAGCGTCAGCGGCGACACGCCACGCGGATGATGCCGGCGCTGGGCGAGGACCATCGCGGCGCTGCCCAGCGTCACGCTGGCGAGGTCCGGCGGCAGCAGGCAGGCTGGACCGACGTAAAGGTCGTACCGGGCTTTCTCCAGGTCGCCGGCCAGGCTGGAGAAATCCGGCTCCGCCGCCGTCACCTTCAAACGGGGATTGTTCAGCGTGGCGAATTGCTTGGCCAGCAGCGGCAGCACCAGGGCGGCGGCGGTGTTGCTGGCGGCGATGCTGAATTGTCGGGCGGCGGTGGCCGGGTCGAATTCGTCGCGCGGCAACTGCACAGCCGACGCGAGCGCGACCAATGCCGGCTGCAGGCGCCGGTGCAGGCGGTTGGCGAACGGGGAGGGAACCAAGCCGCGTCCGTTCGCCATCGGCACCAACAAGGGATCGTTGAACAGCAGCCGCAGGCGCGCCAGCTGCGCCGACAAGGCTGGCTGGCTCAAGTGCAGCTTCGCCGCCGCGCGCGTCACGCTCAATTCCTGCAGCAGAACGTCCAGCGAGGCCAGCAGTTGGAGGTCGGCGCCACGCAGTTGCAGTGGTTTGGGCGAGGAAGTAGGCATGGCGGCTCGGGACGTATTGATGTGGTGGCGTTATGGCGGGGGCGGGGAAAACTATTTATGCAACATTACTATTCTGTCACAAATTTGAGCATGTCGTGCGAGCGCACGTTTCAACGCGGCAACATCTCCAGGGGGCGATAGCCGTCCCCGATGCTTGTTTGGCTATCGCGGCGGCGTAAAAGGTCATTGGACACGGCGGTTCCTGCGCTATATCGTGCAAAGCCGATCATGGGTTTACGGAGCGCTTCCGGCGGCAAGGAAGGCGTCCGTGTTCCTGGCGGGTAAAACGATAAAAATACAATGGAGACAAACGTGACCAAATCCTTCTCGCTGTGGGGGGCCGCCGCAGTATTGGCCTCATCCATGCTGTCCACCCACGCCGCCGCGCAGGCGCCAACCGCGCCGGTGACCTTCCTCAACGCCTCCGTCCACGATCCTTCCGTGATCAAAACGGACGGCACCTATTACGTCTTCGGCTCCCACCTGGCGTCGGCCAAGAGCAAGGATTTGATGCGGTGGACCCCGATCACCGACTCCGTCAGCGCCACCAATAAGTTATTCCTGAACGGTTCCAGCAATGTCTACACGGAACTGGCGGAGACATTCAGCTGGGCGCAAACGAACACGCTGTGGGCGCCGGACGTGATCCGCCTCGCCGATGGCAAGTTCTATATGTACTACAACGCCTGCAAGGGTGATTCCCCGCGCTCGGCGCTCGGTATCGCGGTCGCCGATAAGATCGAAGGCCCTTACGTGAACAAGGGCATCATCCTGAAGTCCGGCATGTGGGGCCAGGCCAGCTATGACGGCACCGTTTACGACGCCCTCAAGCATCCGAACACCGTCGATCCGAACGTGTTTTTCGATAACGGCGGCAGGCTGTGGATGATTTACGGCTCCTATTCGGGCGGTATCTTCATCATGCAGATGAACCCGGTCAACGGCATGCCGCTGCCGGGACAGGGATACGGCAAGCGCTTGATGGGCGGCAATCACAGCCGGATCGAAGGCGCCTATGTGATGTTCAGCCCCGTCACCCAGTACTACTATATGTTCACCTCGTTCGGCGGCCTGGACGCGGCCGGCGGCTACAACATGCGCGTGGCCCGCGCCACTTCCCCGGACGGCCCTTACTACGACGCCCAGGGCGTGGATATGGCCAACGTCAAGGCCGATCCGTCCAAACCCCTGTTCGACGACGCCTCGATCGCGCCGTATGGTGTGAAAATCATGGGTAACTTCCTGTTCGAGCGCAAGCTGGGCGAGCCGGGTACCGGCATCGGTACCGGCTATGTCTCGGCGGGCCACAATTCGGCTTACTACGATGCGGCCACCGGCAAGCACTTCCTGATTTTCCATACCCGCTTCCCCGAGCGTGGCGAACAGCATCAAGTGCGCGTGCACCAGATGTTCATGAACGCCGATGGCTGGCCGGTGGTCGCGCCGTACCGCAACACCAATGAAACCCTGGAGGCCGTCCAGCGGGGATTCGTGTTCGGCGACTATATGTTCGTCAACCACGGCAAGGATATCTCCGCCACCGTCAAAAAGTCCCGCTTCATCACGCTCAATGCGAACGGCTCGATCAGCGGCGCCGTCTCCGGTTCCTGGGCGCTGGTGGGCGCCAACCAGGCCGAGATCAATCTGCCCGGCTCGCCGCCATTCAAAGGGGTATTCCTCAAGCAGTGGGATGAAACCTCGCAAAGCTACGTGATGACGTTCTCGGCGACCTCGCGCGACGGCGTCTCCGTCATGGGCAGCCGGCTGGCGCCGCGCAGCGACATGCAGGCGGTGAACGCCATCGCCGACCAACTCACGCTCGGCAACACCAACGCGGTCACCGGCGACATGACCTTGCCGACCAGCGGCGCGCGCGACGCCGTCATCACGTGGACGTCATCGAATCCGCAAGTGTTGAGCAACACGGGGCAGGTCACCAGCCCGGCGAGCGATGTGACCGTCACCTTGACGGCCACCATCACCAAGGGGCAGGCGAGGGTGGTCAAGTCGTTCGTCGTCACCGTCCGCAAGCTGGGCGGCATGATCGCCCACTACACGTTCGACGGCAACCTGGGCGATGCGACCGGCGCGTTCGGCGCCGGGGCGGTCATCGGCGCGAAAATCGATGTCGGCGGCGGCAGCCTGGGCTACGAGCCGGGCATGAAGGGCAGCGCCGCCGTCTTCAACGGCGCGAGCGGCGTGCGCCTGCCCAACGGCCTGATCTCCAGCAACACCTACACGGTGGCCATGTGGCTCAAGCCGGCCCAGCTGACCGCGTTCACCACCACCTTCTTCGGCGCCCGCAACGGCGATTCGTGGATCAGTTTTCTGCCGAAGGGCCATGACGGCGTCGGCGGCGCGACCATGCTGTGGTCGGGAACCGCCTGGTACGATGCCGGCCTGGGCATGAACATCCCGGTCGGACAGTGGTCGCACGTGGCGTTCAGCGTCAAGAACGGCGCCGTCAACATCTACGTCAACGGCGCCAAGCGCTACAGCGGCGCGAACTTCCCCAACGTGTTCACCACCACCACCGGCGTGTTCGCGCTGGGTGTGAACTGGTGGGACGCGCCGTACAAAGGGTCGATGGACGATCTGCGCATCTACGGTTCGGCGTTGACCGACGGGGAGATTTCCAGCCTCGCGCGCTAAGTCCGGGACTTTTTTTATGCGGATGCCGGCCTCCCGGGCGCCTGATGGCCGGCTCAGCAATTATCATAGGCATGGCCGGCATCCGCCGGCCGCCTACTTTTTTAACGGACACATCACCTACACATGACTATTTCCACCAGACCCGCCAAGATTTTCCTGCTCAGCACCCTGGTCGGCCTCAGCGCCTGCGGCCAGATGCCATCCCGCGACGGCTCCGACCCTGCTGCTCCGGCCGGCGTATCGTTGTCGCGCATGCCCTTCGGCACGCTGTCCAATGGCGCCAAGGTCGAAGCCATCGTCCTGAAAAACGCCGGCGGGTTGTCGGCCACGCTGATCTCCTACGGCGCGACCGTGCAGAGCCTGCGCTTCCCTGACAAACAGGGCAACGCCGCCGACGTCGCGGTCGGCTACGACACCCTGGCCGGCTACGAGACGACCCCGGGCTTCACCAACGTGACGGTGGGCCGCTACGCCAACCGCATCGCCAACGGCACGTTCGCGATCGACGGCAAGAAGTTCGCGCTGTCGGTCAACGAGGCGCCCAACACGCTGCACGGCGGCGCGATCGGCTGGGACAAGCGCAACTGGGTGGTCAAGAGTGTCGAGCAGACGGCCGACAAGGCCTCGGTGACGTTCACGCTGACCTCGCCCGATGGCGACCAGGGCTTCCCCGGCACCGTGGTGGCCGACGTGACGTACGAGCTCAATAACAAGAACGACCTGACCATCCGCTACGGCGCCAAAACCGACAAGCCGACGGTGGTCAACCTGACCTGGCACAGCATGCTCAACCTGTCGGGCATCCCGGCCACGCGCCTGGCTACGGACGCCGAGGTGACCATCGAATCGGACGCCATCCTGCCGGTCAACCAGACGCTGATTCCGACCGGCCAGCCGCTGCCGGTGGCCGGCACGCCGTTCGACTTCCGCACGCCGGGCGTCGTGACCGAGCGCGTGCGCATGCAGCACCCGCAGCTGGCGCTGGCCAACGGCGGCATCGACCACAACTACATTCTGCGCGGCGGCAAGACGGCTGAACCGAAGCCGGCCGTCAAGATCGAGGACCGGCAGTCCGGTCGGGGCCTGAAGATCTCCACCACCGAGCCGGGCATGCAGGTCTACACCGGCAACTTCCTCAAGGGCGAGGTGACCGGCAAGGGCGGTCAGAAGCTGACCAAGTACCAGTCGATCAGCTTCGAGGCGCAGGGCTATCCCGACAGTCCGAACCAGTCGGCGTTCCCGACCACGCGCTTGGACCCGGGCCGCGACTATGCGCAGACCACGGTCCTGCATTTCTATACGCTCGATAAGTAATCCCGGCAACCCCGTGCTGCCGCGATGTCGCGGCACGCGTCCGGGGTGCTATATTCAGGTTTTCTGAATAATGGGGGCGGCATGGACAGGTTGCGGGCGATGGAAGTGTTCGTCGAGGTGGTGCGCAAGAACGGTTTCGCGCGGGCGGCCGACGCGCTCGACACGTCGCCGGCCAATGTCACGCGCATCATCGCCGATCTGGAAAGCCACCTCGGCACCCGTTTACTGAACCGCAGTTCGCGCAAGATGTCGCTCACCGAGAGCGGCGACGCGCTCTACGAGCGGGCCAAGACCATCGTCGAGGACATGGCCGAGGTCGAGGCGATCGCGTCGTCGACGTCGATGACGCCGCGCGGCCTGCTGCGGCTGAACGCGCCGCTCAGTTTTGGCGTGTTGCAGCTGGCGCCGCTGTGGGCCAGGTTCATGGACCTGCACCCCGGCGTCGAGCTGGAGGTGGCGCTGAGCGACCGGGTGGTCGATATCGTCGAGGAGGGCTACGACATGGCGATTCGCATCTCGCGCTCCGGCTCGGCATCGCACGCCGCGCGCAAGCTCGCCACTTCGCAGAATATCTGCTGCGCCGCGCCGGCCTATCTTGAAAAACACGGCGTGCCGCAGGCGCCGCAAGACCTCGCCGCCCACCGCTGCATCGGCTACCGCTACGCGGCCACCGCCGACGAGTGGCACTTCAGCAATCAGCTGGGACAGACCGACGTGGTCAAGGTCAGCTGTGCGATGCATACCAATAATGGCGATACGGCCCGGGCCGTGGCCGTCGCCGGCGGCGGCGTCATCTGGCAGCCGACGTTTTTGATCGGGGCCGACCTGCGGGCGGGACGCCTGGTGCGCGTGCTGCCGGATTATCATTTGCCCGACATCGACGTGCTGGCGGTCTATCCGAGCCGGCGCCATCTGAGCGCCAAGGTACGCGTGATGATCGACTTCCTGGCGGAGGAGTTCGCGGGAATTCCGCCGTGGGACCGCTAACGCGGCAATCTGGATTTTAAGAAATTTCCATTGCAATCAATGACTTGTGCTGTGGAGTCGTTATTTTTATTTTTCAGATTGTATAAAATATCCAAAAGTATTATCATCGGCGTGTGGGTGATGACGGAGGTAATGCATCGCCTTTTTCAAATCACCTAACAACTTTATGAAGGAAGCACCATGAGCGACAATATCTTCACCGGCACCATTCCGGCCCTGATGACCCCATGCACCCCGGAGCGCACCCCCGACTTCGACGCGCTGGTGAAGAAAGGCCGCGAGTTGGTCGACCTCGGCATGAGCGCGGTGGTGTATTGCGGCTCGATGGGCGACTGGCCGCTGCTGACCGAGGCGCAGCGCCAGGAAGGCGTGGCGCGCCTGGTCGCCGCCGGCGTACCGACCATCGTCGGCACCGGCGCGGTCAATTCGAAGGAAGCGGTGTCGCACGCCGCGCACGCCGCCAAGGTGGGCGCGAGCGGCTTGATGGTCATTCCACGCGTGTTGTCGCGCGGCGCCTCGCCGGCCGCGCAGAAGGCGCACTTCGAGGCCGTCCTGTCGGCCGCGCCGAAGCTGCCGAGCGTGATCTACAACAGCCCGTACTACGGCTTCGCCACGCGCGCCGACCTGTTCTTCGAACTGCGCGCCAAGCATCCGAACCTGATCGGCTTCAAGGAGTTCGGCGGCGCGGTCGATCTGCGCTACGCGGCCGAGCACATCACCAGCCAGGACGAGAACGTCACGCTGATGGCCGGCGTCGACACCCAGGTGTTCCACGGCTTCGTCAACTGCGGCGCCACCGGCGCGATCACCGGCATCGGCAACGCGCTGCCGCGTGAAGTGCTGCAACTGGTCGCGCTGTGCCGCAAGGCCGCCGAGGGCGATGTCACCGCCCGCCGCCAGGCGCGCGAACTGGAATCGGCGCTGGCCGTGCTGTCGTCGTTCGACGAGGGCACCGACCTGGTGCTGTTCTACAAGTACCTGATGGTCCTCAACGGCGACAAGGAATATACCTTGCACTTCAACGAGACCGATGTGCTGAGCGACAGCCAGCGCCGCTATGCCGAGATCCAGTACGGCCTGTTCCGCACCTGGTACGCCGGCTGGTCGAAAGAGGTCGCGGCCTAAGGTCTCCGACGGAGTGCCGGATATATTCCGGCGAGGCGGCAATATAATTTATACTGCCGCCTGCAAAGTCCGGGCGCCTGCCCGGACATCCGACAGAAAGCCCCGCCATGAGCTCCACCGTTACCGCCGACAAGGCAGCAGCCCCGCGCTTCGCGGTGACCACCGTCGCCGAGCAGGCGGCGGACGCGTTGCGCCGCAAGATCATGGCTGGCGACCTGCCGGAAGGGTTCCAGCTGCGCCAGGACGCGCTGGCGGCCGAATTCGGCATCAGCCGGATTCCGGTGCGCGAGGCGCTGGTGCAGCTCGAAGGCGAGGGCCTGGTCAGGATCGTGCCGCACAAGGGCGCGGTGGTGTCCGAGCTGTCGATCGCCGAGATCAGCGAGCTGTTCATGTTGCGCGGCTTGCTCGAACCGCTATTGCTGAAAAAGTCCGCGCCCAAGCTCACCGCTGCCGACTTCGCGGAAATCGACGCCATCCTGGCCGAGTACAAGCAGGAATTGCACACACAACACTCGACCCGCTGGGGCGAACTGAACACGCGGTTGCACGACTTGCTGATGTCGCGCGCCGAACAGCCGCGCACCCTGGCCATCGTCACCGGCCTGCTGCAGCAGACCGACCGCTACACGCGCCTGCAATTGTCATTGAGCGCCGAGAGCTGCCGGCGCGCCGAGGAAGAGCACGCCGAACTGGTGCGCTTGTGCAAAGTCGGCGAGGTGAGGGCGGCGGCCAGCCTGTTGAAGCGGCATATCGACCATGCGGCCGCCGAGCTGGAACGCTTCATCGTCTCCAGGCGGCGGCTGTAGCATGCGGGCATCATTACGGTTGATGACCGTAAGCTGAGCAACCGGCAAGAAACTGCGATACGAAAGCAAGCGACCTGGATATCTTGGTTGATCCAACTTCCGAGACGACGTTGTTTGACATCGGCGCCATTCGGCATGAGTTATTGCAGTTCCTAGGGGTACTTGAGGGGGGGGCAACGTATGAGTTCGCAAGAATGGACACCGGTCGACCATGAGAGCTGCGGCAAGGTCGAGGGCCCGTTTTACCATGGAACCAAAAACCGGCTTGAGATAGGCGACTTGCTGGTTCCCGGCTTCCAATCCAATTTCGAGGAGGGCCGTGTCTCCAACAACGTCTATTTCACCGCCGGCCTGGAGGCGGCGGTGTGGGGAGCCGAGTTGGCCACGGCGCTTGCCGGCGCGGCGGGACCGGGATATATCTACATCGTGGAGCCGACCGGCGTCTTCGAAGACGATCCCAATCTGACGAACAAGCGTTTCCCTGGCAACCCGACGCGATCCTACCGCACGCGCCAACCCTTGAAGATCGTTGGCGAAGTCAAGGACTGGGCCGGCCACCCGCCGGAGACAGTGCAGGAAATGCTCGATCATCTGGCGGCGCTCAGGGGCAGCGGCCGGGCGGTGATAGAGGATTAGACTTTGTGCGGTAGCGAACAGCGCGCCGGCCGAAAGACTTCTATCATTGCCAGCCGACATGTCCAGGTTGTTGCGAACCACATGTAACAGGCATAGGAGTCGTTCTTAACATGCGTTTTATTCCCACCTTCCTGATCTGGTTTTTGCTCGCGGTGGCCGCGCCCGTGGCCGTTGCGATACCGCCCGCCAAGCCCGCCGCCGAGGCGCCCGCCGTTCCCGCCGACACCCTCGGCCGCGAGACCCCACGTTCCATGGTCGCCGGGCTGATCGGCGCGTTGGCCGAACTCGATTACGACCGCGCCGCCCAGTTCTTCGATCTGCCCGCGCCGACCAGCAACCGCCAGCAGCGCAACGCGGCCAGCCAGGCGCGCGCCTTCCACGCACTGCTCGACGACAGCGGTTCGCTCAAGCCGTTCGCCGCCTTGTCGAACGTCGACACGGGCAGGCTGGACGACGATCTGCCGGCCGATGAGGAAAATATCGGGGAAGTCACGTTGCAGGGCAAGGAAGTGCCCATTCTGCTCACGCGCGGACAGGACGGCGACCGGCAGGTGTGGCGCATTTCGAAAGAGACGCTGGCGCTGATGTCGACGGCGATCAAGCTGGCACCGGTGGCGCAGACGCCGCCGAAAAACGAATGGTATGTCGCCGGCGCGCCGCTCAAGGACTGGGGCGTGCTGCTCGGGCTGGGCGTGGTGGTGTTCGGCGGCCTGTGGATCGTTTCCGTCGTTTGCGTGACCGTCATCCGCCGGCTCGTCACCGATCCGGTCGCCAGCAGCGGCTACCGCTTCGCCGAGGCGGCGCTGCCGCCACTGAGCCTGCTGATCGCCGTCGGCGTCTTCTACAACTGGGCCGACGCGCTGCCCGTGTCCATCGTCGCGCGCCAGAATTTGTTGCGCTACACCGGCGTCATCACCGCCATCGCGGTGGTGTGGTTCGGCCTGCGGCTGGTCGACGGCATCGCCGACCTCGCCGTCGCCCGCATGCAGCGCCAGGAGCGCCGCCAGATCGTCTCCGTCATCATCCTGGTGCGGCGCACGGTCAAGTTCCTGCTGCTCGCGTTCGCCGGCATCGGCATCCTCGGCACGTTCGGCATCGATGTCACCACCGGGATCGCGGCGCTCGGTATCGGCGGTATCGCGCTGGCGCTGGGCGCCCAGAAGACCGTCGAGAACCTGGTCGGCAGCGTCACCATCATCGCCGACCGTCCGCTGCAGGTGGGCGACTTCGTCAGGGTCGGCGACGTGGTCGGCACGGTGGAGGACGTCGGCATCCGCTCGTCGCGCATCCGCACCGGCGAACGCACCGTGGTGACGGTGCCCAACGGCGACTTGTCGGCGCGCCAGATCGAGAATTTCGCCGAGCGCGACCGCTTTCTGTTCAATCCGGTGATCGCGATCGCCTACGGCACACCGTCGGCCAAGCTGCGCGAGGCGATCGGCATCGTCCAGGATGTGCTGGCCAGCCATGAAAAGATGGCCGAAGGCGCCCGCGCCCGCCTGGGCAACATCACCGACCGTTCTTTCAACATCGAGGTGTTCTCGTACATCGACGTGCCCGAATTCGACGTCCAGGTCGTCATCCGCGAAGAGCTGCTGCTGACGATTTACGAACGGCTCGAGGCGGCGGGCATCGCTCTGTCGTTCCCGAGCCAAACGATTTCGTGGACGCCGCGGCCCGCTGCGGCCGACGCCGGCAAGCCCGCCATCGTCGCGCCGGCCTGACGCCGGCCGGCTCCCCGTGCGGCCGCCGCGTTATGCCGCGCCGGCGGCCCGGCGGTTTCGGCCATCCCTGTATTTTCCTTCATTAAAGTGGCGGTCCCCGCCACCGCGCGCCGCGGCGTCGCCGGCGCCACCCTCCGCGTGTCGCCCCCTTCATCCCCGTTGATTGCCATGCTGGCGCCGCCGCGTGGCCCCGCTTAAAAAAAAAGCGCATGTCCGCTGCGTCCGACTCCACCGCGATGCCGTAAGTATTCCTGTGCCCCGGATCGAGCCGCCCTGGCCCACGGGTCGTGCCCAGCCATTTAACGGAGAACCGCATGAAAGTCATTACCGCAACCATCAAGCCCACGGACTGGGACGCGGCCCACGCCGCGCTCAGCGCCCTTGGTATCGATGATATCGATTACACCGAGGTGCAAGTGCTCGGGCGCAACGCGGGACGGGCGCAACTTTATCGCGGTGCGCAATTTCTTGTCGATCATGTGCCGCAAATACGGATCGACGTCACGGCGGACGACAACATGGTGGCGCGGGTGATCGAAACCATCGCACTGGTCAAGGGCATCGCGGATCACGGGCAGTACGCGGTCCGGCATCTGGTGCGCCAGGGCGAGATCGGCTGACTTTTTTAATTTTATTGAGGGATTTTAAGATGCGTGTGACAGTTTCAGCAGTAGCAGACGTGGCAAGAAAAAGCGACCGCCCATCCGTTCGCGCGTGCGCGGCGGCAGTGGCGCTCTCGCTGTGCGCCACGCTGGCGGTGGCCGGCGAGCAGGGGGCAGCGTGCAAGGATCCGGCGGCCACCAATGTGGCCGCGATCACCGCCGCAGTGGAGCGCGGTGAAAAAACCGAGCCGGCGTCGAAGGCTTGCACGCCGGCGGACGGGGAGAAGGCACGCAAGGAGGCCGTCGAGAAATCGGCGGACGCGGCCACGCGCAAGCCTGATACGGCCGGCTGGCGCCGCATCATGGCCGGGTCCGGGCGTACCTGATATGAATAAGCTGAGCAAGACCTTGTGCTGGATCGCGGGCGGAGCGCTGACCGTGGCGGCCGGCGCCGTCGGCACGGGGTATCTGATAGGCAACTACAAGCGGGATCGCGTGGTGGAACTGCCCAAGCCGGTGGAAGAACTGGACTTGGCGCGCGGCCGCGTGGAGCACGGCGCCTATTTGTACCGCACACGGGGCTGTGTCGACTGCCACGGCGCCGCCGGCGCCGGACGCGTGGCGGCCGACTCCGGCGGTTTGCTGATTGTCGCGCCGAACATCACCGGCGGCCTCAACAGCGCGGTGCGCGAGTACGCCGTGAGCGACTGGGTGCGCACGCTGCGTCACGGCGTCAAGCCCAGCGGCCGGCCGGTGCTGTTCATGCCCAGCGAGGACTATAACCGGCTCAGCGATGCCGACATGGCGTCGCTGGTGCTCTACGTCAAGCAGCTGCCGGCGGTCCCCGGTAAAGCCGCCATGGTCCATTTCCCGCTGCCGGTGCAGTTGATGTATGGCTTCGGGCTGATCCGCGACGCAGCGCAGAAAATCGACCACGACCTGCCGCCGCCGGCGCCGGTGGCGGCGGCAGTGTCGCTGCAACACGGCGCCTATGTCGCCAACGCCTGTATCGGCTGCCACGGCGCCCATCTTGGCGGCGGCAAGGTGCCGGGCGGACCGCCGGACTGGCCGGCCGCCGCCAACCTGACGCCGGGGGAGGGTAGCGTTTTGCCGACATACCCGACGGCCGAGTCGTTCAGCCGTATGTTGCGTACCGGTGTGCGGCCGGACGGCAGCAAGGTGAATCCAGCCATGCCGTTCGAATCGCTACGCGAGATGAACGACACGGATGTCCACGCGTTGTACGCGTTTCTCAAGACGGCACCACCGCGGGCGTTCGGCTCGCGCTAGGTGGCGTCTCCAACCATGATAAGGATGGAATATATGAAATATCTGTTGCAGAAGACCGTCATGACGGCCGCCCTGGCCCTGTCTGCCCAAGCCCATGCCGTGACCGACCCGTCCGGTGATTTCCTGGCCGGCTACACCGGCAGCCGGGACGCCGCTTTCGATGTGCTGTCGGCCGACGTCAGCTACAACCCTTCGACCAGGGAGTTCGTCTTCCGGACCGCCGTGGCCGGACCGGTCGCCGCGGCCAGCGGCGCCGCCTATGTGTTCGGGCTCAACGCCGGCGGCGCGACCAACACACCGTTCGCC
Source organism: Burkholderia sp. LMU1-1-1.1 (assembly GCF_040675865.1). Lineage (NCBI taxonomy): Bacteria > Pseudomonadati > Pseudomonadota > Betaproteobacteria > Burkholderiales > Burkholderiaceae > Burkholderia > Burkholderia sp. LMU1-1-1.1. The sequence continues at coordinate 270,054 of NZ_JBEGHG010000002.1, forward strand.
CCGGTGGGCCTGCCGGGCGTGGCGTTCAACCGCACGGTCATGCTGCGCGCCGACGGCACGGGCGCCATCGGCGCCACGCCGATCAGCGAACAAATCGTGGGCAATCAAATCTTCACCACCGTGTCCGCGTCGCTGCTGCCGTCGAACGGCCTGGCGTTCAAGGACTACACCTGGTCGGTGTGGTCGGTCGATACCAACGTCGCCGGTCCGGCGCGGCTGGCCGACTTCGCCCCGAACGCCAACATCGCCGTGGCCGTGGTGCCGGAACCGGAAACCTACGGCATGATGCTGGCCGGCCTGGGCATGCTCGGGATGGTGGCCCGCCGCCGCGCCAGGCGCTGACGCGGGCGGTCGCATCGGCCGGCGCATCCGCGCCATTGCGCCATGCGGCTTTTCTTGATTGACCGGCAAGTCGCCATGGGGGCCATCGCCATGGTGACTTGCCGATTTCGTTATAAATTTTTCCGATTTTTTACCACTTACCCGATGTTGCAGATGCTACCATTCTTGCCAGACTAGCGAATGGCAAATGGCGATGAGCACGAGGATGATCAGGATGGGCATGGTGGTGGCCACCGGCGATACCGAAAAGGAAAAGCACCAAAATTTCCTGGCCGGTGACGGCGCCGCTCCCGGCTCCGATTGCGCCGACTTTTTCTACCGCCACGGCATCTCCACCCCCAGCGTGCTGTTCGATGATCTGCAGGATACTTACTATTTCGCCAAGAACCGCGCCGGGCAGTTTGTCTGGGGCAACCGGCTGCTGCAAGAGCAGCATTCCCTTTCCAGCGTAAAAGACATCATCGGCAAGTCCGACCACGATTTCTTCCGCCGCGACATCGCCGACCGCATCCGCGCCGACGATCTGCAGGTGATGGAAAGCGGCGTCGCCGTCAAAAACAAGCTGGAAGTCATCGACGGCAACAACGGCGCGTTGACCTGGCTGTTCACCACCAAGGCGCCGGTGCGCGACCGCCATGGCGAGATCGTCGGCGTCGAAGGCTTCAGCCGCGACGCCCAGCGCTCGCAGGAGGCCATCGCGCCGTTCCACGTGTTCAAAAGCTGCATCGAATACCTGCAAGCCCACCTGACCGAGGATATCGGCATCGAACATCTGGCCAGCCTGTCGTGCATGTCGTTGTCGACCTTCGAGCGCAAGTTCAAGCAGCACTTTTCGCTGACGCCCAAGCAGTACATCCTGCGCATGAAAATCCACGAGGCTTGCCGTTTGCTGCCGGGCGCGCACAGCATCGCCCGCGTGGCGGTGGAGACGGGCTTTGGCGGGCAGAGTTATTTCACCAAGATTTTCCGTAGTGTGGTCGGCATCACGCCCAAACAATATCAGCTGTCCTTGCTGGCCTCCGGGCGGGCGGGAACGGTCCGAAGGAGTAGTTGAACCAAAGAAGCATTGGAGGAGACATGTTGCATGCTGAACGAGAGATCGACGGACGCAGATCCGCTCTCATCAAATTAGCCGGCCTGTGCGGCCTGGCATTGTCCGGCGACGCCCTGGCGGCGCTGGCGGCCTCCGGCAAGGCCCCCGCCGCGCCCGGGCTGCTGTCGGCCGACGCGCTCGCGTTGACAGCCGTGTTGGCCGAGCACATCATTCCCGCGACCGACACGCCCGGCGCGCTGGCCGTCGGCGCGCACCGCACCATTGACCATATGTTGACGGTGTGCGCCACCGCGTCCGAGCAGCAGAGCTTTATTGCCGGCCTGGAGCGGATCGACGCGATGGCGCTGGCCGCCGACGGCAAACGCTTCCGCGCGCTGCCGGCCAAGCACCGGATCGCGCTGCTGCACGCCCTCGATGGTGGCACGGCGCCATTTACCGCCGACGACCAGCGGTTTTTCCGAACCTTGAAGTCCTACACGCTGTTCGCCTACTACACCTCGGAGGCCGGTTCGACGCTCGAACTGGCATATCTGCCGGTGCCCGGAGGCTACAAGGGCAACTTCCCCGTTCGTAAAAACACCAGGACCTGGGCGATCATATGAGCCAAACTTCATCGTTTTACATCAAGCAAAGCGCCGAACAATTCGACGCCATCGTGGTCGGCTCCGGCATCACCGGCGGCTGGGCCGCCAAGGAAATGTGCGAGCGCGGCCTGCGCACGCTCATGGTCGAGCGCGGCCGTCCGGTCGAGCACCGCAGCGACTACATCGGCGAAGGCGTCGACGAGTGGAAGCTGCCCAACCGCGGCCTGGTCGAGGAAAAGCTGGCGGCGGACCAGTTCGCCGAGCAGCGCAAATGCTATGCCTTCGACGACCACACCAAGCACTTCTTCAACAACGACCGCGACATGCCCTACAGCACGCCGGAGGGCCGTCCCTTCAGCTGGATACGCGGCAACCAGCTGGGCGGCAAATCGTTGATGTGGGCGCGCCAGTCCTACCGCTGGAGCGACCTCGACTTCGAGGCCAACGCCAAGGACGGCCACGGCGTCGACTGGCCGATCCGCTATGCGGACCTGGAATCCTGGTACACCCATGTCGAGCGCCACGTCGGCATCAGCGGCGCGCGGGAAAACCTGGCGGTCTTGCCGGACAGCGAATTCCTGCCGCCGTTCGAATTCAACACCGTCGAAGCGGCGATGAAGAAGAAGTTCGACGCTAGCTTCGCGCCGGCCCGCATGATCATGGGCCGCTGCGCCCACCTGACCGTGCCCAACGAAAAGCATCTGGCGGCGGGGCGCGGCAGTTGCATGGCGCGCAGCATGTGCCATCGCGGCTGTTCCTTCGGCGCGTATTTCTCGACCCAGAGTTCGACCTTGCCGGCCGCCGCCGCGACGGGGCGCCTGAGCGTGGCCACCAACGCCATCGTCCACAGCGTGCTGTACGACGCCAAGACCAACCGCGCCACCGGCGTGCGGGTGATCGACGCCGAAACCATGGAAACCCGGGAGTTTTACGCCAAGGTGGTGTTCCTGTGCGCCTCGACCCTGGGCAGCACGCAGGTCCTGCTGAACTCGACCTCCGAAGCGTTCCCGACCGGACTGGGCAACTCGTCCGGCGTGCTGGGCCACTACCTGATGGACCATCTGTTCGGCGCCGGCGCCTCGGGCCGCGTCGAGGGCTACGAGAACGACTATTACTCCGGCCGCCGTCCGACCGGACCGTACATCCCGCGCTTCCGCAACGTGGCCGAGCAGCATCCCGGCTTCCTGCGCGGCTATGCGCTGGCGGGCGGCGCCGGGCGCGAGGGCTGGCAGCAGCAGGGTGGCAAACCGGGCTTCGGCAAGGACTACAAGGCCATGATACGCAAGCCGGGCCAGTGGCACTTCGGCCTGTACGGCCAGGGCGAGATGCTGCCGCGCTATGAAAACATGGTCAGCCTGCACCCGACCAAGAAGGACAAATGGGGCATGCCGCAGTTGCACATCGACTGCACCTATTCGGCCAACGACGACAAGATGCGCGAAGACATGGCCGACACCGCCGCCAACATCCTCGAATCGCTGGGCGTGAAGGACATCAAGAAATCGATCAAGACGACCGAGCAGTGGGCGCCCGGCCTGTCGATTCACGAAATGGGAACGGCCCGCATGGGGCGCGATCCGAAGACCTCGATGCTCAACGGTTACAACCAGGCGCACGACGTGCCGAATCTGTTTGTGACCGACGGCGCCAGCATGTGCTCGAGCGCCTGGCAAAACCCGTCGCTGACCTTCATGGCGCTGACCGTGCGGGCTTGCGCCTACGCGGCTGAACAACTCAAACTTGGCAAACTCTAAGGAATAATAATGAAAACATACCAACGCAAGGTTCTGGCATTGTCCCTGACGCTGTGCTTCACCCTGGGCGCCGCGTCGTCCCACGCCGCCACCAGCCCGCTGCTGGGTGTTCAGCTGTGGTCGGTCAAAGACGAGGTCAAGCAGGATTTCGAGGGCACGCTGGACAAGCTTGCCAAGCTGGGTTTCCATGGTGTCGAGTTCGCCGGCGAGTTCGGCAAGTACAAGGCCGATCCGGCCGGCTTGAAAGCTTTCCTGAGGAAGAAGGGCCTGCAATGCGCCGGCGCCCACATGCGTGTCGACCAGCTCAACGCCGCCAACTTCAAGGCCACCACCGACTTCTACAAGACGCTGGGCTGCAACCGCCTGATCATTTCAATGGATGACCGCGCCGCCAGCAAAGAGGGCTCGGCGGAACTGGCCAAGGAGTTGAGCGCCTTGTCCGTCAAGGTGGGTGCGCAGGGCATGAAGCTGGGCTACCACAACCACGAAGCGGAAATGTTGGGCGACAAGGGCCAGACCAACTGGGACCTGCTGGCCAAGAACACGCCCAAGGACTTCATCATGCAGCAGGACGTGGGCTGGACCACCTACGCCGGCAAGGACCCGATCGCCTTCGTCAACGACTATCCGGGCCGCACCGTGACCACGCATTACAAAGCCAAGTTCGTCAAGGGCACCGAGGGCACCAGCATCATCGGCCAGGACAAGACTGACTGGGCCGGCCTGACCAAGGCGGTGCGCAGCGTCGGCGGCACGGAGTGGATCATTGTCGAGCAGGAGGAATACCCGAACGGCATGGGCCAGCTGGAATCAGTGGCGGCGTCGATGCGCGGCCTGCAAGCCGTGCTGGCCCAGCTGCCGGCGCGGTAATGATCCAGGGAACTCCATGAGCTTGTCAGTACATTTTCAACACATCGTCAAGGAGTTCGGCCCGGTGCGCGTGCTGCACGGGGTCGATTTCGCGCTCGAGCCGGGCCGCGTCTACGGCCTGCTGGGCGAGAACGGCGCCGGCAAGTCGACCTTGATGAAGATCCTCGCCGGCTACGAGCGGCCGACCGGCGGCCAGTTGCTGATCGACGGCCTGGCGCGCGACTTCGCCGACGCGCGCCAGGCCGAGGCGCTGGGCATCGCGCTGATCCACCAGGAATTCAACCTGGCCGAGCATTTGACGATCACGCAGAACATTTTCCTCGGCCATGAAAAAACCAGCGGCTGGCTGCTGGACACCAAGGCCATGCGCGCCGGCGCCGCCGCCTGCCTGGAACAGGTGGGGCTCAACGTCAGTCCGGACACCAAGGTGGCCGACCTGATCGTCGCCGAGAAGCAGTTGGTGGAAATCGCCAAGGCGCTCAGCCGCAAGGCCCGCCTGCTGATCATGGACGAGCCGACCGCCAGCCTGTCGTCGGGCGAGACGCGCAAGCTGTTCGAGCTGATGGCGAGGCTCAAGTCCGAGGGCGTGACCATCGTCTACATCTCGCACAAGCTCGACGAGATGGAAGCCAACACCGATGAGGTGGTGGTGATGCGCGACGGCCGTTTCGTCACCCGCGCCGTGACCGCCGACATCGACCGCCACCAGATGGCGAATTTGATGGTGGGGCGCGACGTCTCGGATATGTTCGTGGCCAAGCAATTGCCAGCGCCGGACGCCAGGCCGCTGCTCAAGGTCGAGGGCCTGACTGTGCCCGGCTGGGTGCGCGACCTGAGCTTCGAGGTGCGCGCCGGCGAAATCCTCGGCTTCGGCGGCCTGGTCGGCGCCGGCCGCACCGAGGCTTTCGAAGCCTTGCTCGGCCTGCGTCCGCGCACGTCGGCGCGGATCGAGATAGCCGGCGCGCCGGTCGATATCCGCAGCCCGCGCCAGGCCATGCTGCACGGCCTGACCTACCTGAGCGAGGACCGCAAGGGCAAAGGCTTGCACGTGAACCTGGGCCTGCGCGAAAACCTCACGATGATGACCCTGGAGCGCGACGCCAAGCCGTGGCTGGACCTGAAAGGCGGCCGCGCCGCCTTGGACAAGGCGATCGCCGATTTCGGCATCCGCCTGCGCGACATCGATTGCAAGGCCGGCTCGCTGTCCGGCGGCAACCAGCAGAAGCTGGCGCTGGCGAAATACCTGCACAGCGATCCGCGCGTGGTCGTGCTCGACGAGCCGACCCGTGGCGTCGACGTCGGCGCCAAGCGCGATATTTACCAGTTGATCCACCGCCTGGCCGCCGAGGGCAGGGCCGTCATCGTCATCTCGTCCGAGCTGATCGAATTGATCGGCCTGTGCCACCGCGTGGCGATCCTGCACGGCGGCAAGCTGCAAGCGATGCTGGACCACGACCATCTCACCGAAGAAGAATTGATCTCCCATGCAACCGACACCCACCACTAAAGTTCCCTTCGCGCTGCCGGGACTGTCGCGTTTCCGGGGCTACGGCCCCGTCGTCGCGTTGATCCTGCTATGCATCGCGGGCGGCCTGCTGAACCCGGATTTCGCCACCGTCGAAAACCTGATGAACGTGCTCACCCGCACCGCCTTCATCGGCATCATCGCCGTCGGCATGACCTTCGTCATCGTCTCCGGCGGCATCGACCTGTCGGTCGGTTCGATGGCCGCGCTGATCGCGGGCGCCATGATCATGCTGATGAACGCGGCGGCCGGCGCGGCCCAGCCTATCGGCCCCGTGGCGACCGTCATGCTGGGGTGCGCGCTGGCGCTGCTGATGGGCGGCGTGCTGGGCGGCGCCCACGGCCTGCTGGTCACGCGCGGCCGCATCGAGCCGTTCATCGCCACCCTGGGCACGCTCGGCATCTTCCGCGCCACCTTGACCTACCTGTCCGATGGCGGCGCGCTGACCCTGGACAGCACCGTCTCCGACGTCTACAGCCCGGTCTACTACCAGAGCGTGCTGGGCGTGCCGATTCCGGTGCTGGTGTTCCTGCTGGTGGCCGTCGGCGGCGCGGTGATCTTGAACCGCACCGCGTTCGGCCAGCACGTGCAGGCCATCGGCTCGAACGAGCAGGTCGCCAGCTACGCCGCGATCCGCGTCGACAAGATCAAGGTGCTGACCTACCTGCTGCTGGGCGTGTGCGTGGCCATCGCCACCATCCTGTACGTGCCGCGCCTGGGTTCGGCCACGCCGACCACCGGCATCCTGTGGGAGCTGGAGGCGATCGCCGCCGTGGTCGTCGGCGGCACTTCGCTCAAGGGCGGATCGGGACGCATCATGGGCACCGTCATCGGCGCCATCCTGCTGTCGGTCATCGGCAATATCGTCAACCTGACCAGCATCATCAGCGTCCACCTGAACGCCGCCGTGCAGGGCGTGGTCATCATCACCGTCGCCTACATGCAGCGCGGCCGCCGTTAATTCGCCGTTTATTTTTAGATAGGGAACACAATGATCACAATGAAACGCATCGTTAGCGCCTGCCTGCTGGCGGTTGCGGCAGGTTCGGCCATCTCCGCTGAAAAAGTCACCCTCGGCGTGGCGATCCCCACCGCGACCCACGGCTTCACCGGCGGCATCGTCTGGTGGGCCAACCAGGCCAAGAAGGAGCTGGAGGCGGCCAATCCCACGCTCAAGGTCATCATCAAGACCGCCGCCAGCACGCCGGACCAGGCCAACCAGTTGCAGGACATGCTGGTGGTGAACAAGATCAACGCGCTGGTGATCTTCCCGCTGGAGTCGGCCTCGCTGACGCAGCCGGTGACGCAGCTGAAAAACAAGGGGGTCTATGTCACCGTGGTCGATCGCGGCCTGACCAACCCGGCGGCGCAGAACGCCTACGTGGCGGGCGACAACACCGCCTTCGGCAAGCTGCCGGCCGAATATTTGGTCAAGAAGCTGGGCGGCAAGGGCAACATTGTCGTGCTGCGCGGCATGCCCAGCACCCTGGACAACGAGCGGGTGGACGCGTTCAACGCCGTGATGAAAGCCAATCCCGGCATCAAGGTGCTCGACACCAAATATGGCAACTGGAACCGCGACGACGCCTTCAAGGTCATGCAGGATTACCTGACCCGCTTCAAGCAGATCGACGCGGTCTGGGCGGCCGACGACGACATGGCCATCGGCGTGGTCAAGGCCATCGAGCAAGCCAAGCGCACCGACATCAAGGAAGTGTTCGGCGGCGCCGGCGCCAAGAGCGCCGTCAAGAAAATCATCGATGGCGACAAGCTGATCCAGGCCAACGTCTCGTATTCGCCCAAGTTCATCTACGACGCCATCAAGATGACCGCCACCGCCCGCCTCAAAGGCGAAGCCTTGCCGGCCAAGACCGTCATTCCATCGGTACTGATCACGCGTGAGAACGCCAAGCAGTTCTATTTCGCCGATTCGCCGTATTAATTCGCCCCCTTACGCTTTCGTAGGGCGGATTAGCGCGCAGCGCGTAATCCGCCTTGAGCCGCCGACGGCGCTTGGCGGATTACGCTGCGCTAATCCGCCCTACGTGAGCGGTGTTACCACTTTACGCAGGAGTTCAGTATGAAAACAATTAAGGGACCGGCCATCTTCCTGGCGCAGTTCATGGGCGATGACGTCCCGTTCGACAGCCTCGAGAACCTGGCCGGCTGGGCGTCGGGCCTCGGCTACAAAGCCATCCAGCTGCCGTGCGATCCGCGCCTGTTCGACCTGGAACAGGCCGCCGACAGCCAGGCCTATTGCGACGACATCGTCGCTTTGCTGGCCTCGCATGGCTTGCAGATTTCGGAACTGTCCACCCATTTGCAGGGCCAGCTGGTGGCCGTGCATCCGGCCTACGACGCGCTGTTCGACGGCTTCGCGCCGGCGCATGTGCGCGGCGATCCGGTGGCGCGCCAAGCCTGGGCGGTCGACCAGTTGCTGCGCGCCGCGCGCGCCTCGAAGCGCCTTGGCCTGGCGGCCCATGTCAGCTTCTCCGGCGCGCTGGCCTGGCCGTACCTGTATCCGTGGCCGCAGCGCCCGGCCGGACTGGTCGAGGAGGCCTTCGCCGAGCTGGGCCGCCGCTGGCTGCCGATCCTGGACGCCTTCGAGGATGCCGGCGTCGACATCTGCTACGAGCTGCATCCCGGCGAGGACCTGCACGACGGCGTGACCTTCGAACGCTTCCTCGACGCGGTCGGCGGCCACAAGCGCGCCAACATCCTGTACGACCCCAGCCACTTCGTACTGCAACAGCTGGACTACCTGGCCTTCATCGACATCTATCATGAACGCATCAAGGCTTTCCACGTCAAGGACGCCGAGTTCCGTCCCAACGGGCGGCAAGGCGTGTACGGCGGTTATCTCGGATGGCAGGAGCGGGCGGGGCGCTTCCGCTCGCTGGGCGACGGCCAGATCGACTTCAAGGCGATCTTCTCGAAGATGGCGCAGTACGACTATCCGGGCTGGGCGGTGCTGGAGTGGGAGTGCGCGCTCAAGCATCCAGAGGACGGCGCGCGCGAAGGCGCGGACTTCATCCGCAGCCACATCATCCGCGTGGCCGGACGGGCGTTTGACGATTTTGCCGGCAGCGGCGCGGACCTGCAACAGGTCCGCGCGCTGATGGGACTGGAGAACTGACATGAACGTGCAACGACGACTTCGGCTGGGCATGGTGGGCGGCGGCGACGGCGCCTTTATCGGCGCGGTGCACCGCATCGCCGGGCGCCTGGACGACTGCTATGAACTGGTGGCGGCCAGCCTGTCCAGCAATCCGGAAAAGGCGGCGGCCAGCGCCGCCGGCCTGCGGCTGGTCTCGGGGCGCAGCTACGCCGACTATCAAGAGATGGCGCGCGCGGAAGCGGCCCGGCCGGACGGTATCGACGCGGTCGCCATCGTCACGCCGAACTATCTGCACGCGCCGATGGCGACCGCCTTCCTGGAGGCGGGCATCCACGTCATCTGCGACAAGCCGCTGGCGATCTCGCTGGCCGAAGGCGAGGCGCTGGCGGCGCTGGCGCGCGAGCGCAACAAAATCTTCGCGCTGACCCACGTCTACGCCGGCTATCCGATGGTGCGGCACGCCCGCGAGATGGTCGCGGCCGGTGAGATCGGCGAGATCCGGCTAGTGCACGTGGAATACCCGCAGGACTGGCTGGCCGAGGCGGCCAACCAGAGCGAGGATTACCAGCGCAACAACTGGCACAACGATCCGTTGCGCGCCGGTCCGAACGGCTGCCTGGGCGATATCGGCAGCCACGCCTATCACCTGGCCGGCTATGTCAGCGGCATGCTGCCGGACGAGATCCTGGCCGAGCTGCACGCGTTCACGCCCGGCCGCCGGCTCGACGACCACGTGCAGGTCATGCTGCGCTACGCCAACGGCGCGCGCGGCATGCTGTGGAGCAGCCAGATGGCGACCGGCTGCGAGAACGGCCTGCGCCTGCGTGTCTACGGCACCAAGGCCAGCCTCAGCTTCGAGCAAGAGAATCCGAACGAACTGTGGCTCACGCCGCAGGGCGGCTGCGCCCAGCGCCTGACGCGCGGACGGGTGCGCAGCGCGGCGGCGGACGCCGCCACCCGCGTGCCGTCCGGCCATCCTGAGGGTTACCTGGAAGCGTTCGCCCAGCTGTACCGCGACGCCGCCGCGCAGATCCATGCCATCGACGCCGGGCAGCCCAAGCCCGAGCTGACGCAAGGCATGCCAGACGTCGGCGACGGCGTGGCCGGGCTGAAGTTCATGGACGCGGCCATGGAAAGCAGCCGGCAAGGCTCGCGCTGGATTCGGATTCCGGAGTGAGCGGCGGGCCGCGAAAAACCGCGGCCTCGATCTGTGTGCGCTAGAACTTCACTGACACCGGCTTGCCGGTGTAGGTGATCGACTTGGAGGCGCCCGCTGGCTCGATCCCGGTGGCGTTCTTCGGGCCGACCAGCACGATATTGAGCTTGCGCGTCTTGACCAGGCCTGGATAGGTGCCTTTGCGGGCGCTGACGGTGAGCGACTTGTTGGCGTCGTTCCAGGTCAGGTCATAGGTCGCGTAGCGTCCTTTCTCGTAGTCGTAGGTTTCGTTGTCATCCTCGTAGACGGTGAATTTTCCGTCTGCGCCCGGATAGACGCGGACCTCGTACGGCGCCTCCGGCCGCTCGGTCGCGTATTGCACCACCGGCCCCATCGGCACGATCGCCCCCGCGCGCACGTACAGCGGGAAGACGTCGAGCGGCACGTCCTTGCCCACCGTCTTGCCGCCGGCAAAGCGTTCGTGCGTCCAGAAGTCGTACCAGTCGGTGCCGGCCGGCAGGTAGGTCTGCATCGTCGTGTCAGGCTTGCCGCTATCTTTGGCCGTGGCCGCCAGTTGCGATGGCGTGCGCCACACCAGCCGCAGGTTGCGTTCGTTAGTGCCCTGGAAATACTCAAGCTTGACCGGCAGGATTTGCCCCCGTTTTAGCGTGACTTTGGTGCCGGCGTAGCGCTTGCCGCCGTTTTTCCAGTCCTCGGCGGCGACTTTGCCGTCGATGAACAGGCGGAAGCCGTCGTCGCCTTCCAGGCCCAGTTCGTACTCGCCATCCTCCGGCGCCACGATGGCGCCGCTCCAGCGCGCGGAGAAGTTCTCCAGGCTGGCGAGACCGGCCGGAATGTCCGCCAGTGGCGGCCCCGGCCATTGGAAGTCGATGGTGGCGTCCAGCGTTTTACCCTTCGGTGTCTCGAAGCCGGTGCCCTCGAAGTACTGTCCGGCCAGTCCCGGCTTGCCGTCGGCCGTGCGCAGCGCGCTGGCTGGAATGGTGGCCGGCGGCGGTGGCTGGAAGCGATACATCTGGCGCGTGACTGGATGGACCAGGAACGACGGCCCGAACTGGAAGGCGTCGTTGATGTCGCGCACGCCCTTGTCATCCGGGAAGTCCATCGGCAGCGCGCGCATCATCGTGTAGCCGTCGTGGGTGACCTTCCAGCTCAGGCTGTAGATGTAGGGCAGCAGCCGGTAGCGCAGGTGGACGGCGTCGCGCAGCGACTTGTACATCTCCGGATCGGACTGCTTGAACAGATAGGGTTCGCGCTCGATGTCGGTGCCGTGGATGCGCATCAGCGGATTGAAGGCGGCGTACTGCAGCCAGCGGGCGTACAGCTCGCGGTACGAGGCGTTCTTTTCGCCGCCCGGGAAACCGCTGACGAAGAAGCCGCCGGTGTCCTGGGTCCAGTACGGGTTGCCGGTGATGGTGACGTTGACGCCGCCGTTGATCTGTTCCTGTAACGTTTTCCAGCTGGCCCGCGTGTCGCCGGACCAGGAGGTGGCTGCGGTCCTTTGCGCGCCGGCCCAGGCCGAGCGCGTCAAGGTCATGGCGCGCTGGTTGCTGGTGGCCCGCTGTCCCTCGTACGTGCCCAGGGTGGTCATCAGCGAGTAGGGATTGAGGTAGCGGGTGAAATCGCCCAAGGCGTTGTTGCCGAGGCCCTTGATGTCGCGTTCGGTTTCCCCGGCGTCGTGGACGGCGGTGCCGACTTCCACTTCCGTGCCATCCATCCACAGCGCGTCGACGCCGACGTCGAGCAGGCCCTTCTTGACGTGCTTGAAGTAGATTTTGCGCCCCTCGGGGCTGAAGGCGTCGTAGATGCGCGCCTTCTTGGAAATCCAGTGCAGCGGTTCGAAGCGCAGGCCCTTCTGGTCGAGTTCCTTGGCCAGCGCCGTGTCGTTGCCGATCGACGGCCAGATCGATACCATCAGTTTGAGGTGCATGTCGTGGATGGCCTTGGTCATGGCCTTCGGATCGGGGAAGCGTTCGGGATTCCAGATCATGCCGCTCCAGGTGCCGTCCTTGTCGCTGCCCCAGTACTGCCAGTCCTGCACGATGTAGTCGAGCGGGAACTGCTCCTTGCGGAAGGTTTGCGCCACTTCCAGCAGGCGGGCCTGCGTCTCGTAGCGCTCCTTGCTCATGAACAGCCCGAAGGCCTGTTTCGCGTACATCGGCGCCGCGCCGGTCAGGTCGCGGTAGCTCGCGACGACTTCGTCCAGCGTGCCGCCGCCCATGAAGTAGTAGTCGACGCCGCCCGGCGCGCTTTCCGCCCACAGCGAGGCGCCAGCGGGCGTGTCCTTGAAGCGCATCTTCGAGTAGGTGTCCCACAGGATGCCGTAGCGCTCCGACGACATCATGACCGGGATCACGATGCCGACGTTCGTCTGCACCAGCAGCAAATCCTTGTTGCGGCGATTGAGTTCGCCCTGGCCGACGAAGCCCAGGCCATAGATGCCTTCATCGGGCTTGAGCGTGAAGGTGTTCTTGGCTTCGTAGGTCGGCGCGCCGGCGATCTCGATTTTTTTCAGGGTCTGCGGCGCGGCCTGGCTTTCGCGCGTGTAGACCTTGCCTTTGGCGTCCTGGAAGGTGAGGGCACCGCTCGATTTATCGATGACGATGTGCAGCAGTTTGCTTTCCAGGGTCAGGGTGTCGGCGCCGTCGCGCGTCTTGAAGGCGATGGCGGCCGGCTTGCCGGTGACGACGATGCTGGGATGGCGCCAGAAATTCCCGGCCAGCGTGGTGTTGACGCGGACCGTCGCCGGGCCGTAGAAGATCACGTTCTTGGTGACGCCGCCGACGCGGATCTGCACACCGTGCTCGATGACGGCATACGAAAACGCCGACGAGGGCGCGGCCGCGAGCGGCAGCATGTGTCCGTTGGCGTCGAGGCCGGCGGGCGGTGTCGCGGCGGCGCTGGTGTTTGCGACGAGAGCGGCGAGCAGCATCACTGCCGGCAGCGCGGTAGTTTTTTTCATTTGTCTCCCCAAATCTGTGGATGGTCAGGCTCTTGTAAAGGCCAGGATAGGGGTGGACGCTAGCAGAGTACTCCGATCGATACCAATTCCAAATTTGACGTCTCCGATAGTGAAATTGATATCAGTCGGATTTTTAGCGCAACGATGAGGGTCAGTGCCGACATTCGGACACGGACTCATACGTACCGCTGGCTTTGTGGACGAGGTCGTGTCCGAATGTCGGCACTGACCCCCGGCGGGGTTTCGCTTACCAGTCGCGGCGCACGCGCAGCATCGCGAAAGGCTGCGTGCGGGTGAGGTTGTGTTCGACGAAGTCGACGCCGCCGGCCAGCCGGTCGCCCGTGTAGTGCGTGCGGTCGTAGCTGATGGTCCGGCTGGTGAGGTTGTTCAGTTCCAAGGTCACCATGACGTTCGACGCCGGCCGGTAGTTGATGAAGGCGCGCGCCCAGCCGCTGCCGCTGCTGGTGGCGCGGTCGGCGATCTGCCAGCTGTCGTTGCTCCAGCCGTTGTCGACCGAGAAGCCCCAGGCGGTGCGCTGCCTCGGCAAATCCTGCGAGAATTCGATGCGCCACGCCAGCGGCTGCTCGCCGGACAGCCGGCGCGTTTCCTGCGTGGTTGGGTCGGTGACCGACGAGGAGCGCCACGTGGTCGACAGCTTGAGCAGTCCCTGCGGCAGGGCCCAGTCGTCGGTCGGCAGGTTCAGCATGCCGGTGACGCTGTCGGCGCTGGCGTCGCCGATGTTGCCGGCGGCGTCGTAGGTGGCGTTCGCCGCGCGCATCGGCATGCGGTCGATGACGTCGCTGATGTGCGATTGCGTGTAGCTCAGCACGGCCGCGCCCCGGTCCCAGAAACGGTATTCCAGCGCGCCTTCGCACAGCCAGGTCTTGGCCGGCACCAGCTCGGGGTACTCGGCCCGCAGCGTCTCGTCGGCGATGCCGAAGTACGCCGCCGCGTCGCCAAAGTTGAGCTGGCTGACCTCGCGTTCCAGGCGCAGGCGCAGCTGCAGCGACGGCGTCGGCGACATCGACAGCCGCAGTCGCGGCTTGGGGTAGAAGCGGGCTTTGCCCTCGGGCTGGTCGGCGCCCACGCTCAAGCTGGCGTGCGAGATTTTCAGCCCGGCTTCGGCGCTGAGCGAATTGTCGAGCTGCCAGGCCGACGACAGCTGGCCCTCGACACGCTCTTCCTGTACCCAGGCGCTGCCGGTGGCCACGGCGGCGGCGCCGGCGTTGGCCTGGTAGCTGTTGGCGCTGTCGTTGGTGTTGACGGCCCGCTCGACGCCGCCGCGCAGCACGACACCGTTCAGCGCCTGCCAACTCAGCTGCGCGCCGAGGATCTGCTCGGTGGCGTTGGCGGCCGTGACCGCGTAAGAGGTGTGGCCGCTGGAGGAGAATGTCGACTCGGCGTCCACCTCGGAGGCGCGATACAGCGCCTTGAGGTCCAGACTGGTGCCGGGCGCCAGGTCGCGCGTGTAGGCCAGGCCCTGTTCGATCGTGCGTCCGGCGTTGTCGTTGCTGTTCAGGGCGCCCGTCTCGGTGTCGAAGCGGGCCTGCGACTGGTAGGTCCAGGGATTGACCGCGCCGTTCCAGGTCAATTGGCCGTCGAGCAGGTCCTGCCCGTAGTTCCATTTCGCCATCTTGTTGCCCGACATGCCGGCGCCGGCCATCGTCACCTCGGCGGTCGGCACCTGGCCGGCGTACACCGTGGTTTTGCGGCCCTGGCCCTGCGAGCTGTCGGGCGAACGCGTCCAGCCGAGCGTGACGTTGATGCTCCTGTCGCCGCGTTTCAAGCTGTAATTGCCTTCCAGCGAGGGCGTCAGGTCGCCGTCGGCCGTCAGATAACTCGACGCCGTGGTGCTGGCCGACACCAGGTCCATTTGCTTGAGCACCAGATTGGCGACCGTCGGGTAGCCCTGCATGTCGATGCCGCCCGCGCCGCCGTTGATCACCTCGATGCGTTCGACCGCCGCCGCCGGAATCCGTCCCAGCACGTCGCCGAGCGCTTCGGTCTTGGACGCCGGGCGCTTGCCGTTGATCAGCACATTGCCGGCCACGCCGCGCGACGGATTGCCGCCATCGAAGACGAAGCCGGGCAGGCGGGTCGCCATGTCCATCGCCGTCGTCGCCTGAAACTGCGTGAAATAGTCGGGCGTATAGGACTGCGGCGGCGCCCCATCGGCGGCGGCGGCCGGCCCGGCGGCGGCAAGGGCGCAGGCCAGCAGAATGGCGGGGCGGATGGATGGCGGGCTTGTCATCCCGATATTTTACCGGTATCCGCCGTTCCGACCTAGATCAAATTGATCGCGAGCCATGTCGCTTTTGCATGGCGGAGGGTTGAATTTTCCCTTTTATAATATTTTTCAGCGCGGATGGCCGTCGCCGTCGTCGGATATGAGGATGCTGAATGTTAATTAGCAAAACAAAGTTTGATCGGGCCGGGCGCCGTCGTTTCTTGAAAACCTTGTCCGGCGGCGCGTTGATGGCCGTGGTTCCGGCAGCCGTCGGAGCCGCGCCGGGTGGCGCGGAGGCGGCGCGCATCGACGGCGACTGGGCCGTCAGCCTGGACCGGGATGACCTGGGCATCGTCCGGGGCTGGTTCCGCAAGCCGCTGGCCGCGCCGGTGCCGGCGCGGGGGGCGCTGCCGGCGGGCGCGGTGGGCGACGCCATCACGGTCGATACGCCATGGACGGCCAAGCTTTTCAACAGGCAGTTCTTCAACGACCCGGAATATGCGGCCTACCGCGCGCCGGGCAAAGTCAAGGTGCCGTTTTTCCTGCAGCCCGAGACGCACTATGTCGGAGCGGCGTGGTTCCAGCGCGAGATCGTCATTCCGCGCGGCTGGGCCGGCCGGCACGCCGTCGTCTCGCTGGAGCGGCCGCATTGGGAGACGCGGGTGTGGATCGACGGCCGCTACGTCGGCCGCGACGACAGCCTGCACACGCCGCATGCCTACGACCTCGGCCGGCTCAGCCCGGGCAAGCACCTGCTGACGGTACGCGTCGACAACCGGCTGGTGGTCGATATCGGATCGGACGCGCATGGCGTCAGCGATCATACCCAGGGCAACTGGAACGGCATCGTCGGCAAGATCGAACTGTCGGGGCGCTTGCCGGTATGGATCGACGACCTGCAGGCCTATCCGGACATCCGCACCCGGCAGGTTACCCTCAAAGGCGTGATCGGCAACGCCTCCGGCCGCGAGGGGACGGGCCGGGTCGAGGTCTCGGGCGCTGGCGCGGTGCAGCGGATTCCGGTCACCTGGCAGGAGCGCGGCGGCACCTTCGAGACGGTGGTGCGGTATCCGGCCGACGCCGGGCTGTGGGATGAGTTTTCGCCCACGCTGCATGTGGTCACGGCCAAGCTGGACGGCGGCCCGGCGGTCGACGTGCGCTTCGGCTTTCGCGAGCTCGGGACCGCCGGCACGCAGTTCGTGCTCAACGGGCGTCCGTTGTTTCTGCGCGGCACGCTCGAATGCTGCATTTTCCCGCTCACCGGCCATCCGCCGACCGGGATCGAGGAATGGCGGCGCATCCTCGCCATCGCCCGCTCGTTCGGCCTGAACCACCTGCGCTTCCATTCCTATTGCCCGCCCAAGGCCGCGTTCGACGCGGCCGACGAGTTCGGGTTCTACTACCAGATCGAGCTGTGCTGGCCGAACGGCTCGACCACGATCGGCGACGGCAAGCCGGTCGACGCCTGGTCGATGGCGGAGGCGGCCCGCGTCTTGAAGGCGTACGGCAACCATCCCAGCTTCATGCTCATGCCCCAGGGGAATGAACCAGGCGGCAAGAACCACACCGTCTACCTGGCCGAGTTCGTGCGCCATTTCGCGCGGCTCGACCCGCGCCGGCTGTGGACCTCCGGCGCCGGCTGGCCGGAGCTGGCCGAGAACGACTACCACATCCTGCAGCAGCCGCGTATCCAGCAGTGGGGCGAGGAGCTGAAGTCGCGCGTCAACGCCCGCGCGCCCGCCACCATGGTCGACTACCGCGAGTTCGTCGGCGCGCGCAAGGTACCGGTGGTCAGTCACGAAATCGGGCAATGGTGCGTCTATCCGGACCTCAAGGAGCGGTCGCAATACACCGGCTATCTGAAACCGCGGAACTTCGATATTTTCGAGGACCGGCTGGCCGACAGCGGGCTGCTGGAGCTGGCGCCGGCCTTCCTGCACGCGTCGGGCAGGTTGCAGACCTTGCTGTACAAGGAGGAGATCGAGTCGACCCTGAGGACGCCCGGCATGGGCGGCTTCCAGTTGCTGGACCTGCATGACTTCCCCGGCCAGGGCACGGCGCTGGTCGGTGTGCTCAATCCGTTCTGGCGCGAAAAGGGCTACGTCGGCGCGGCCGAGTTCAGCCGTTTCTGCGGCCCCACCGTGATGCTGGCGCGGCTGCCGAAACGGGTGTTCGGCAGCGGGGAGACCTTGCGCGCGCAGCTGGACGCGGCGCATGGCGGCGCGCGGGCGCTGGGCGCGGCCACCGTCTACTGGCGCCTGGAATCGGACCGGCGCGTGCTCGAACAGGGCGAGTTCCAGGTGGCCGGGGTGGCGTTCGGCACCGGGGTTCCACTGGGCGCCATCGAAGTCGCGCTCGGCCGCGTCGAACGCGCCGCCCGGTGCAAGCTGGTGTGCGGCCTGCGCAGCGCCGAACTGGCCGCGCCGGCTGAAAACGACTGGGAGGTTTGGGTGTATCCGGAGGCACCGGTGACCGAGGCGCCGGTCGCCGTGGTCGACAGCGTCGCCGCCGCCTTGCCGCTGCTGGCGCGCGGCGACACTGTGCTGCTGGGGCTGCCTCCAAAAACGGTCCGCAATTTCGACCGCCATCCGGTCAAGTTCGGCTTTTCCACGATCTTCTGGAATACGCTGTGGACCGAGGGGCAGGGGCCGACCACCCTCGGCATCCATTGCGATCCGGGCCATGCCGCGCTGGCGGAGTTTCCCACCGATGCGCATACCAACTGGCAGTGGTGGCACGTGGTGCATCGCGCGGCGCCGCTGCGTCTCGACGGGCTGCCGCGCGCGTTGGCGCCGATCGTGCGCGTCATCGACGACTGGCATACCGGGCGCTCGCTCGGCCTGGTCATCGAGGCCACGCTCGGCGCCGGCCGCCTCATCGTGTGCGGATTCGAGCTGGGCGAGCCGGCCGGCGCCGATCCGGTGTCGCGCCAGCTGCGCCGTAGTCTGGCGGCCTACGCGGCCTCGCCGCGGTTCGCGCCGCGCGTGGCGCTGACGGAACGGATGCTCAGGGATCTGGTGGTCTGACTATCCGGCCCGGCCCCGGCCACGGCCCAGCGCCGGGTCGGCGGCGATGGTTTCGCGCAGCGCCAGCAGCAGCGCTTCGGCGCCGGGCGACAGCACGTGGCCCTTGCGCGTGATGATGCCGTACACGTCCATGCTCAAGCCCAGCTCGAAGGGCAGGCGCGCCAGCTGGCCCGAGTCGAGATAAGCCTGCACCAGTTCCAGCGGCAGCGCGACTACCATGTCGGTGGTGCCCAGCAGCGACACGATCAGCGAGATGGCCAAGGTCTCCACCGTTTCCGTGGGCGGGTTCAAGCCCTCGGACAGAAACAGCGCCGTCAGCCGGTCGCGCAGGATGCTGCCGGTGGGCGGCACGATCCACGATTGTTGCGCCAGTTCGGCCAACCGCAGATCGGTGCGCCCGGCCAGCGGATGGCCCGGCCGCACGATGAGGTGGTGGACTTCGTCGGCGATGGGCTCGAAATTGAGCAGGGGAACGCAGGCGGTGTCCAGTATCCGCCCCAGCACGATGTCGAGCTGGCCGTCCAGCAGGCGCTCGACCATCGATTTGCTGGTGCTGAAGTCGACCACCACGTTGACGTTGACCAGCCGCGACTTGAACAGCTTGATCGCCCGGGCCAGCACGTCGGCCGCCGGGGTCAGCACGCTGCCGATTTCGACCTTGCCGCCCAGCCCGCCGAGCAGCTGCGAAATCTCCAGGTGGGCCGCGTCCATCTCGGCCAGGGCCACGCCGGCCCGGCGTATCAGCATTTTTCCGGACCAGGTCGGCACTACGCCGCGCGCCGTGCGCTCGAACAGCTGCACCCCCAGCACGTGTTCGAGGTCGCTGATCAGGCGCGAGGCCGCCGGCTGCGTCAGGCGGGCCGCCTTGGCCGCCGTGACGATCGATGCGTGCCGGCCCAGTTCCACCAGCAGGATCAGGTGCCGCATTTTCAGGTGGCTGCGCACGAAGCGGTCGGAATCGGCGGTATGGACGGCTGGGCGGGCAGGGGCGTTCATCGGATCGGGTCGTGTGGGCTTGGGCTGATTATAAACACATACGCGGGGACGGCCTGGGGGCGGCCAGGATGGAATCGTTTCCTATTCAACAGGAAACCGCTTAGCCGGCTTCGTATTTACGTGTATATTTGCGTAACTTTTTCGTTCATTACTTGACTGATAGCACGGAGACACGCATGACACGACACTTGATCGCACGCTCGGCGGCAACAGCGCTGCTCGCATTGATCGCCAACGGGGCCTGGGCGGCCGACGCCGCGCCCATCCCGGCGCGGGTCGAGGCGCTGCTGCGCCAGATGACCCTGGAAGAGAAGATCGGCCAACTGAACCAGATATCGGACAAGGAATTCATCACCGGTCCGGAATCCGAACTGCGCCGCAACCTCGAGAGCGATCTGCGCGCCGGCAAGGTCGGCTCCATGCTCAACGTCAAGGGCGCGGCCGACACGCGCGCGGTGCAGGCCATCGCCATGCAGTCGCGCCTGAAGATCCCGCTGCTGTTCGGGCTCGACGTCATCCACGGCTACGAGACCATCTTCCCGGTCCCGCTCGGCGAGGCGGCGTCGTGGGACCTGGAGGCCATCGAGCAGTCGGCGCGCATCGCCGCGCGCGAGGCGTCGGCCTCCGGCATCCACTGGACCTTCGCGCCGATGGTCGACATCGGCCGCGATCCGCGCTGGGGCAGGGTGATGGAGGGCGCCGGCGAGGACGCCTTCCTCGGCAGCCGCATCGCCGAGGCGCGCGTGCGCGGCTTCCAGGGCGCCAAACTGGGCGGCACCAGTTCGGTGATGGCCACCGCCAAGCACTTCGCCGCCTACGGCGCCGCCATCGCCGGGCGCGATTACAACGCCGTCGACATGAGCGACCAATTGCTGTACGAGACCTACCTGCCGCCGTTCAAGGCGGCGCTCGACGCCGGCGCTGCCACGTTCATGAATTCGTTCAATACGCTCAACGGCGTGCCGGCCACCGGCAGCGCCTTCCTGCAGCGCGACATCCTCAAGGGCGCGTGGGGCTTCAAGGGCTTTGTCGTCAGCGATTGGAACTCGATCGGCGAGATGGTCCCGCACGGCTACGCCAGCGACCTGTCCGACGCGGCGGCCAAGGCCATCGCCGCCGGCAGCGACATGGACATGGAGAGCAACGCTTATAACTCGTCGCTGGCGCAACTGGTCGGCGCCGGCAAGGTCGACGTCAAGCTGGTGGATGATGCCGTACGGCGCGTGCTGACCAAGAAATTCGAGCTCGGCCTGTTCGACGACCCTTACCGCTTCTCCGACGTGCAGCGCGAAAAGCAGGCCGTCAACGATCCCGCGCACCGCGCCGCCGCGCGCGCGACCGCCGCCAAGTCCATCGTGCTGCTCAAGAACGAGGGCGGCGCGCTGCCGATCAAACGCGGCGTCAAATCGATCGCCGTCATCGGCCCCCTCGGCGACGCCCGCCGCGACCTGGAGGGCGACTGGATCGTCAAGTCCAGCGCAGAGCGCGTGGTCAACCTGGTCGACGCGATCCGCGCCCAGGCCGGACCGGGCACGCGCGTGAGCTTCGCCGCCGGCTGCGACATCGCCTGCGCGAGCGATGACGGCTTCGCGGCGGCCGTGGCGGCGGCGCGCGAAGCGGATGTTGTGGTGCTGGCCGTCGGCGAGTCGTGGAAGATGAGCGGCGAGGCCAAATCGCGCGCCGACATCGGCCTGCCCGGCCGCCAGGGCCAGCTGTTCGCCGCGCTGAAGGCGGCCGGCAAGACGCCGGTGGTGGTGATCCTGGCCGGCCGCCCGCTGATCTTCGAGAACGTGGCCGAGCAGGCCAAGGCCATCCTGTACGCGTGGCTGCCGGGCAGCGAGGGCGGCCACGCGATCGCCGACGTGCTGTTCGGCGCCGTCAATCCGTCGGCCCGGTTGCCGATGACCTTCCCGCGCCACCAGGGGCAGATACCGATCACGTACCAGCAATACCAGACCGGCCGTCCGGTGACCGATCCGCGCGACGTGCTCTACAAGTCCGGCTACATCGACATGCCGAACACTCCGCGCTACGCCTTCGGCCATGGCCTGAGCTACACCACGTTCGCCTACCGCGACATGAAGGTGAGCCGGAACGCGATGAAGGCCGACGGCAAGATCACGCTGACGTTCACGCTGGCCAACACCGGCGCCGTGGCCGGCACCGAGATCGTGCAGCTCTATCTGCGCGACCCGGTGGCCTCCACCGTGCGACCGCTGCAAGAGCTCAAGGACTTCCAGAAGGTCGCGCTGGCGCCGGGCCAGCGGCAAGAGGTCAGCTTCACGCTCAACCGCGACAGCCTGGCGTTTTTCAACCGCAAGCTGCAATGGGTGGCCGAACCGGGCCGCTTCGAGCTGATGGTGGGCGCGGGCTCGGACGACATCCGCCTGCGCACCAGCATCGAGCTGACCGAATGAGCCGGGGCCGGGCCGTGGCGCTAGAGCATGCCGGCGCCGGCTCGGTGTTTCCTACAGATTGAGCGCACCGAGCACGCGCACCTTGCCGGCGCCCCGCGCCCCCGCGTCGCCGCGGTTCCACAGCATGTCGGCCGCCACCGGACCGTGGGGTGTCACGACGTTGTTGGCGACGTCCAGCACGGTGGTGCCGGCCAGCGCCTGCCCGCCGCTGGCCTCGACCAGCTTGTTCGCCGCCGGAACCGGGCTGACGCCGTTGGCGCCGTTCCACACCTGGGTGTGGCAACCGCCCGCCGCGCCGGCCAGCCCGTTGAGGCCGTCGCAGTTGAACGCGTACGAGCGGGGCGTCGCCGCGCCGCCCGGCTGCAGCCGGATCGAGGCGTCGATCAGGTTCAGGCCCCCTGACGGCACCAGCTGCAGCTTGACGTACTGGCCGGCGGTGCGGATGCGGCCGAACAGATTGGCGTTGTTGCCGCTTTGCGCGTGGTCGAGGCAGATCTCGATGCCGAAGTCGATCGGCTTGCCGTTGGCGTCGTTGATGCCGGGCAGGCCGAACACCGCGCCGCCCTCGGGGACCCCGAGGATGTCGGCCGGAATCACCGCGCGCGGATCGAACGGCAGCACGTTGCCGGGGGCGTGCTGGATCGCCGCGCCCAGCCGGTTGACGAAGTCGATCGGCGAGATGTAGTGCTTGCGCGAGACGTAGTTGCTATCGCCGTTGGCCGCGCCGCCGCGCTGGATCAGCGCGCTGTTGTAAATCTCGCCCATGGCGGCCGGATCGAGCAGGTATTTGCCGTTGGCGGCCTTGGCGGTCGGGAACGAGGCGCTCAGCGCGGTGCCGAACACGAACACCCAGTCCTCGAAGCCGGGCTTGGCGACGAGCGCGCGCAGGCCGCCGAACAGGCCGTCCCAGCGGCCGGCGTACGGCGCCGGCAAGGCCAGCTCGGCCGGCGCGTGCGCGGCCCAGCCGTTGATCAGGTCGTGCAGGTAGGCGCCGCCGGCGCCGCGATACAGGAATTCCGGCGCCATGAACACCTTCAGCGTCGATTTGCTGTCGTCGCTTTTCTTTTTCGCCTGGGCGATGGCGTCGGCGGTGAAGGCGATGCGCGCCTCGATGTCCCAGCACTGGCCGAGCGCGTCCAGGCGCTTGTCGAGGGCCGGATTGAGCAGGCCGGCGTACCAGCCGGTACCCGGGCGCGTGGCCACGCGGAAGGGACCGGTGTACAGTTCCCAGGAAATGAATTGAACCTTGTCGTAGTTGCTCATGATATGCACCTTGTCGGTTGTGAAGTCGATGGAAGAATCAAAAGGGTGGGTGGGGAGCTACGCGCCCAGTGCGTGCCGGGCGCGCAGCCAGTAGGCGCGGCGCTCGGCCAGGCCGTTGAGGCCGCCGTTGACGCGCCGCGTGATTTCGGCGAAATGGGTGTCGGCGTCGGCGTCGGCGTCGGCGTCGGCGGTGCGGTCGGCCAGCTCGTTGAGCCCGTGCGAGCGCCAGAACCAGCCGGCCGACAGCGCCGCGCCGGCCGGCTGCAGCAGCAGCGCCGGATCGGCCAGCGCGTCGATCGGCAGGGCGCGCGCCAGCGCGGCGTAGTTGTCGCGCCCGGTCAGCTGGATCAGGCCGCGGCCGCGGTAGCGCCAGCCGTCGCCGCTGGCCTCGTCGCCGTTGCCCAGCCGGTCGGCGTAGATGTAGTTGGCCAGCCGTTCGGGGGCGTGGCCGTAGGCCGTCGCCAGTTCGTCGCTGGGAAAGCGGCGCGGCCAGACCTGGCGCAGGCGCGCCGGCGAGTAGCTCAGTGCTTCCTCGAGGTGGCGCAGCTCGCCCGATTCGTGCAGCACCTGGGCCAGGAAGGCCGCCTGGCGCGCGGTGCTGGTGATGTCGCAGTCGCGCATGGCCGCGTTCAGGGCGTCGCGCCAGAGGCCGGGGCGGGCGTCGTCGGCGGCGCAGGCGAGGATGGCGCGCAATTGTGGGTCGGTGATGGGGGTCATGGGGTCTCCTGGTTGGATCGTCGGGAGGCGCCGCCGCCGGCTCCGTGCACGGGACCGGCGGTGACGCGTTACGCGTTACGCGGCTAGCGCGGCGTCAGGCCGCCTTGGGCGCGGCGGCCGGCACCACGCGCGGCTGGATCGACGTCTGCAGGATGTCGAGCACGCGCGCCAGGCCCTCGGGCATGCCGCCGTCCTCGGCCAGCACCTGCACGTGGTACTTGGCCGAGTTGTCCGAGCTGCGCGTGTTTTCCTTGTGGCTGGCGACCGAGCCCTCCAGGTGCACATTCACGCTGAACGGGCCGGCGCTGAATTTGGCGTCGGCCGAGAAGGCCGCCTTGGCGTCGGTCGACTCCTTGGAGCAGAACGAGGACTTGACCTCCATGTCGAAGGTGATGTCGACCTTGGTGATCGACAGGCTCGGGATCTTGACGATCGCCAGCAGCGGCACGTCGAGCGATACCGATTCCTCCACCGTCTTGCTGGCGTCGTTCGGATCGGCCACCGGCCGGGTGAAGGCGAAGTGGGCCAGGCGGGTCTCGCCGACGCCGCCCGGATCCTTCTCGGTCGGCGGCAGGAAGCCGACGGTCTTGATGAAGTTGGCGGTGGCGCTCGCCAGTTTCACTTGCGCGTCGCACGCCGCCGTCAGCGGGCCGCCGATCAGGTCGCCCATCGGCAGTCCTTTGAATTGCGATGCCATGTCAATAATTTCAGCCATTTTTTGCTCCAGTTAAGGTCAACCCTCGCGGGTCGTTGGATGCCACACGGGTGGCGGATATCGCCGGGCCGCGCCCCGCGGAAGCGGCGGTGGGTAGGCGACACGGCTAGATTACGGCCCGGAAATCGGGCGGGGATGGCGCTTTCTGACGCCGCGCCGTGGTCAGGCGCGGGGCCGGCGCAGCAGCCAGCCGAGCAGGCGCGCGGCCGGCGACGGGCCGCGCGGCGCCGTCGTATCCGCCCCGGGCGTCGCGGCGGGCGTGGCGGGGCTGAAAGTCGTCGGCCGCGAATTCACCTCCGCCAAGGCCAGCGATTTCAGCGCCATCC
>NZ_JBEGHG010000003.1:0-268680 GCF_040675865.1 Burkholderia sp. LMU1-1-1.1
ACTCACCCGTTCGCCACTCGCCGCCAGGTTGCCCCGCGCTGCCGTTCGACTTGCATGTGTAAGGCATGCCGCCAGCGTTCAATCTGAGCCAGGATCAAACTCTTCAGTTTAATCTCTGTTTATTTGCCACTTTCGTAGCACCGTCGTTGCCGACGGGTCGCTCACTCAAAATACTGACAGGCCACTATTTTCATAGCGCCTATTTCATTACTTCTTGTGAACATTTGATATTTTAAGTATCGCGGAACCGAGGCTCCGCGTGCACTTTCATCAAACGTCCACACTTATCGACTGTTAATTTTTAAAGAACTTTGTTTGGTACTGCTTGCACGCTTGACAAATCGTTTTGTTCGTCAGCGCAGAAGAAAGAGTATGAAGCGTTTCGCTTATTTCGTCAACCCCTCAAACTACTTCTTCTTTCGCTCGCTTCACTCTGCAACACCTTGTTTTGTGTGCTCCGTTTTGCGAGGAGGCGAACTATAGCAAAGCGCCCGCAGGCTTGGCAAGACCTATTTTCTGTTCCCCTACCCGCGCCGTCCAATCCCTATTTCTTGCAGACTGTCGCATGGGCATGGCGCGTCGCCCTCATCACCGTTACAGTTGCACCGTCACAAAACTCGTTACACTTGCCTCGTACTCAAGAGTGAAAGCCTTACATGTTTCCTATGCCTAAAACGCAAGACACCCTGAAAACGGCCGCCGCCTGGCTGCATCACGGCTTCGACGCGACCGCCACCTGGGTGACCCAGTTGTCGTGGTGGAAGTTTCTGGTGTTCGCCGTATTGATGCTGATCGCCGGCTCGATTCTTCAGGACGAACTGTTTTCGTCGAGCCCGGTTCAAGAAGAACTGGTCCGCAGCGACAAGAAACGCAAAGGCGCCGACACCAATATCGTGATCGACGACAGCGGCATTCGCTTCAACATGCGCGGCAAGCGCAATAAGGATGCGGAGAAGGCTGAAAGCAGTGTGGACGAGAACGGCGCTCCCCGCGCCGAACCGGCCGAGCCGGCCCCGCCGACCGAACCGGCGGCGCCCGAAGCGCCCGCCGAGCCGGCCGAACCTGCGGCACCCCACGACAAAAGCGGCAAGGCCGACAAAACCATCACTCCGGCCGTCCCCGCCCTGCCCACCCTGCCTGGCGAAGAGGTCCACATCGATCTGCCGCCGCAAATCGGCGAGGAATTATCCAACGCCATCGAAGAGGCGGTCGACGACGCGGCCGAGCAGAAAGTGGCCCGCTACCACGGCCAGGCCTCGACCTGGTTCCGCAGCTTCGTCACCTTGCTGGTGCTGGCCCTGTTTGGCACCAAGGCGCTCATGGGCGGCAAAAAACGCGCCGAGGCGGAAACGCTGACCGCCAACGCCGCTGTCGAACGCGAATCCATGCAGCGCCAGCTTAGTGAAGCGAAGATGCAAATGATGCAGGCCCAAGTCGAACCGCACTTTTTGTTCAACACGCTGGCCTCGGTCGAGCACCTGATCGAAACGGACCCGCCGCGCGCCTCGGCCATGCAGCGCAGCCTGATCAAATACCTGCGCGCGGTGCTGCCGCAAATGCGCGACAACGCGCTGATCACCAACCTCGGCCGCGAAGCCGACATGGTCGTGGCCTATCTGAACCTGCTGAAGATGCGCATGGAAGAACGACTGACGGTCGACTTCGACATCCCCGACGGCCTGCGCAGCGCCGCGTTCCCGCCGATGATGCTGCAGTCGATGGTGGAAAACGCCATCAAGCACGGCCTCGAAGCCAAGCCGCAAGGCGGCACGCTCAAAGTGCGCGCCGATGTCGCCCACAACAAACTGCGCGTCATCGTCAGCGACGACGGCCTGGGCTTTGGCGCCGTGCCCAGCGACGGCACCGGACTGGGCCTGATGACCATCCGCGAACGCCTGAAACTGCTGCATGGCGACCAGGGACAGCTACTGATCGCGGCCAACAGCCCGAGCGGCGTCATCGCCACGATCGAGGTGCCGTATCAACTGGCCAGTAAAGAGACCACCCATGCGCCCAAATAAGAGCGATTGATTATTGCGCGGATTCGTTGAATAATTGACCAAATAGCCATCCACACTTAATAACTTAAAACCACCCATGCCTACAGCAATCATTGCCGACGACGAACGTTTGATGCGCGACCAATTGCGCATGCGCCTGGGCCAGGTCTGGCCCGAACTGGACATTATCGGCGAAGCCAAGAACGGCGACGAGGCGATCGAACTGGTCGACCAGCTCAAGCCGGACTTCACGTTTCTCGATATCCGCATGCCGGGCAAGACCGGCATGGAAGCGGCCACCGTGATCGGCAACAAAAGTCACATCGTTTTCGTGACCGCCTACGACGCCTACGCGGTCGAGGCGTTCGAACGCGGCGCCGTCGACTATGTGCTCAAACCGCCGGAGCCGGAGCGTTTGCAGATCACCGTCGAACGCCTCAAGACGCGCCTGACCAAACCGGCCGCCGACGTCAACGCCAGCGTGACGGCGATGCTGTCGCAACTGGCGGAGAAAATCACCGCGCCGAAGCCGGCCTATTTGCAATGGATACAGGCCAGCATCGGCCAGGACCTGCGCATGATTCCGGTCGAGGAAATCCTGTTCTTCCGCTCCGACGAAAAATACACCTGCGTGCAGACCGAGCGCTACGAGGCGCTGATCCGCAAGCCGGTGCGCGACCTCGCCGAGGAACTCGATCCGGCGCTGTTCTGGCAAATCCACCGCGCGACCCTGGTCAACGTCAACGCCATCGAAGGCGTTACCCGCGACATCCGCGGCCGCCATCTGGTCATGATCAAAGGGAAGTCGGACAAGCTGGAAGTGAGCCGCAGCTTCCTGCATTTGTTCAAGCAAATGTAAGATCCGATAGGGGAAGATGGCGCGCGCCCGGCGCAGGATTGAGACATATCAAGAGGGCAAAATCAGGCTGCAATACTGTCTGTGTTGCAGCCGCCCCTCTTCCGGCTGAGGGATGCCGCATGAAAATGCCCGGCCAAGCCAGATCGTTATTCAAGCTGCCCGTCATCAGTGTCGGCGCAGCCTTGTTCGCCCGCCTGTCGTGGCGCATGGGGTGGTTGTGTTCCAGCTCGTCCGCCGCCGCGCACAAGCGCAGCCGTGGCATCATCCAGCACGCCAGCGACGCCATCATCATCACCGACGAAAACCAGCACATCCTGCAAGCCAATCCGTCGGCCGCCGCCATGTTCGGCACCACCGTGCAGTCGATGGAGGGCGTACCGCTTCAACAATTCATTCCGCGCGACCAGCGCCATACCGGCGGCACCTCCGCCACCCACTACTTCGGCTCGACCGGCATCCGCCTGCGCATGAAGGGCCGGCGCGCCAGCGATTACGCGGTCACCGGCATGAAGGCCAACGGCCAGCACTTCCCGCTCGAGGGCTCGATCTCGTCGCTGTCGGAAAACGGCCACCAGATCTACACCATCATCCTGCGCGACATCACCGAGCGCAAGCAGGTGCAGGAGCAGCTGGAGCAATCGTATTCGCAGTTGCGCGAACTGTCGGCGGCGCTGCAGACGATACGGGAAGAGGAACGCAAGCACATCGCCCGCGAGCTGCATGACGATCTCGGCCAGCTGCTGGCCACGTTGCGGGTCGATCTGGCGCTGCTGCAGCAGCAATCGAGCGGCGACCCGGCCGCGCGCAAGCTGCAGGCCGGCATGGACGAGCTGCTGATGTCGGCCATCACATCGCTGCGGCGCATCGCCAGCAATCTGCGGCCGCGCGCGCTCGACGAGGGCGGTTTGTATTTTGCGCTGGAAAGCCTGCGCCAGGAATTCGTGTCGCGCTACGGCATCTCTTGCCGGTTGCACGCGAATGAAGAGGATCTGATACTCGATGACGCCTACAGCACGGCCATCTTCCGCATCGCGCAGGAAGCGCTGACCAACATCACGCGGCACGCGGAGGCGCAAAACGTCGAGCTGTCGCTACGACGCTCGGAATCGTCGCTGCAAATTTCAATACACGACGACGGTCGCGGCATCGCCGAACACGACATGGACAAGGCATCGTCCTTTGGCCTGATCGGGATGCGCGAACGGGTCTGGGCACTGCACGGCGACATTTCCATCCTCAGCGACGGCGGCACCCGGATCATCATCCGGCTGCCGCTGCGGCCTCAGGAAAGCGCCGTCGATACCGCTTAGAACGTGTGACGCACGCCGATGTTGAACGCTTTGTCGCCCGTACCGGCTTCGTTGTTGTTACCCACGGTGTAGCCGGCGCCGTTCTTGTTCTTGATCTTGGCATAGGCGATGTAAGCACCGGTACGCTTCGACAGCGCGTGCAGGTAACCCACGGCCCACTGATCTGCATCCTGGTTGAAGTTGGTCTTGTCGTTCTTGCGGATCGCCGACGCCATGATGGTGCCGCTGCCGACCGGCACTTGCACGCCGATCAGGATGTCGTTGCTGTCCAGGCTGGCGCGCGGGGCGACGGCGTAGCCGTAGGCGTTGGCCACCGGCAGCGCGGCGCTGTTGACGCCCTTGTCGGCGCCGTAGGCGAAGTAAGCCTTGACCACTTTGAAGTCGTAGTTGATCGCGAACAAGGTATTGCGGCCCGAGTCGCGGTTCACTGCCGGGGTGGTGCCGACGGCGACGGTGTCGTTGTTACGGTTGTTGTAGACCAGACGTGCGTTCAGGTCCGCTTGCGAGAAGTTCAGGCCCAGGCCGAACTGGCGGCCCGCTTCGCTGCTGCCGGCCTGCTCGCCCAGCGCGTACAGCGCTTCGGCGCTGAAACCGGACATGACAGGGGTGGCGTAGACGACGGCGTTGCTGACGCGGGTGTTCGCGCCGGCGGCCGGGAACAAGTTCTTGATCGAGCCAGCGTAGCCGGCGCCGAACGGGTCGGCCACTTGGCTCATGGCGTTGTACAGCATCGTGTACTGGCGACCCAGGGTCAGGGTGCCGGCTTCCTTGCTTTTCAGACCGACGAACGCCTGGCGGTTGAACAGCGCGCTGTTGGTGTTGTCCAGGGTGCCGTCATCGACTTTCAGGCCGGTCTCGATCTGGAAGATGGCCGACAAGCCATTGCCCAGATCTTCGGTGCCGCGGAAACCCAGACGGGACTGGCTGCCGATACCGCTGGTGACTTTGGTCACGCTGCCGGCCGCGCCACCGCGCTCGCTGACGATACCGGCATCGACGATGCCGTAGATCGTTACGTTCGATTGAGCTTGCGCCTGCGCTGCGAAACCGCCGATGATCATTGCTGCCAGAGTAAGTTTTTTCACTTGATGTTCTCTACTGAAGGTTGAAAGAAAGCTGCACGGGGCGAATCATGCCTATCAATTACTTCAACAATGTGACAACATCAATTTGTTGTAAATCAACATCAGTGGTGAAAAAAAAGGTAACGCGGCAGCGTTGACAACAAACTTATTTCAGCTTGCAGCTCAGCAGGTAATAGTACTGTAGCCGCTCGATGCGGATCTGCTTGGCCGACGCCGCGAAGCGCTTGCGCAAGGTGCTGTCGGTCAGATAGTTGTGCATCACCTCGTAGCGCTGGCCGTCGTCGGCCGTCAGGATCTGGAAGGTGTTGCCTTCCAGGTCGGTGCGCGCGAACACCATCGTATCGCCGTCGACGTACGACTCGTCGAGCAGCACCAGCATCACGTCCTTGCCCAGCTTGGCGCGCAGGGTCTTCAGGTATTTTTCCTGGTCCTCGCGCTTGACGTGGGTCCACAGCCCGGCGGCGAACACGGCGGTGTACTTGCCTTCCAAGTCGTCGGGCAGGTTGAACGCGTCCATCACGCCGAAGGTCACGACGTCCTCGTCCAGGCCGCGCGTCTCGGCCAGCGCGATCATTTCCGGCAGCAGATCGGTGGCGTGCACGGATTCGGCCACCTCGGCGATCAAATCGGTCCAATAGGCGGTGCCGCAGGCCAGCTCCAGCACCTTGTGGCCCTGGAACAGCTCGGCGACCATTTCCTGCAGGTCGTCCAGGTCGTCGAAGCGCTCTTCGCGCGCGTAGACCTGGTCGTAGTTGTCGGCATTGACGGCATAGAATTGTGCCAACTGATTGGTAATCATGGTAGTGCTTTCTAGTTACAGTTCGTAGTGCTCTTTTTCACCGCTCATGGCCTGCTCGATCAACTTGCGGTTGAGCGTGGGGGCCAGCAGTTCAATAAAGGTATATATATAGCTGCGCAGATAGGCGCCCTGCTTGACCGCCACCCGCGACACATTCATGCCGAACAGGTGGCCGACAGGGATGGCGCGCAGGTTCTTGTCGCGCTCGGCGTCGTAGGCCATACCCGCTATGATACCAATCCCCATGCCCAACTCGACATAGGTCTTGATCACATCGGCGTCTATGGCCTCCAGCAACACATCCAGCTTCAGGCCGCGCAAGGAAAACGCGTGGTCTATCTTGCTGCGGCCGGCGAAGGCGCCATCGTACGTGATGATGGGGAATGCGGCAATTTCTTCCAGCGTCACCTGCTTCGATTTGAGCAAAGGATGGTCCGGCGCGACCACCACGACATGTTCCCATTGATAACATGGCAACGTTACCAGGCCAGTGATGCCGGCGATGGATTCGGTGGCGATGGCCAGGTCGGCCTGGTCGCGCTGGACCATTTCGGCGATCTGCTGCGGATTTCCTTGCAATAAAGACAAGCGCACCTTCGGAAACTTCAGCATGAAGGCCTGCACCACCTTCGGCAAGGTGTAGCGCGCCTGGGTGTGGGTGGTGGCGATGGTGAAGCTGCCGCTGTCCTGGGCCGCGTATTCCTTGCCGATGCGCTTGAGGCTGTCGATTTCCTGCATAATCAACTCCACCGACTCCAGCACCAGCCGTCCGGGCTCGGTCAGGCCGCGTATGCGCTTGCCGTGCCGGGTGAAGATGTCGACGCCGAGCTCCTCCTCCAGCTCGATGATCGCCTTCGACACGCCGGGCTGCGAGGTAAACAGGGCCTTGGCGGCATCGGTCAGGTTGTAGTTCTGGCGTACGGCCTCGCGCACGAAGCGCAGTTGGTGAAGGTTCATCTAGTCTTGGCCCATCTTAAAATTATTAGCGTCCATGCTTATGCCCAATCCTTATATAAGCAAATAAAGACTAAGTCGTTTGGAATAAAGACGAAGTTTATTACTATTAGCGCTAGTGTGGGGATTCTAGCAAGCTACTATCTAGGAAGAATATGTATCAATACGACCAGTACGACCATCTTATCGTGCGTGAACGCATCGCACAGTACCGCGACCAGGTACGGCGCCGCCTCTCCGATGAGCTGACCGAAGCCGAATTCGTGCCGCTGCGCCTGCAGAACGGCCTGTACATGCAACGTCACGCCTACATGCTGCGCATCGCCGTGCCCTACGGTTTGTTGTCGTCCAAGCAAATGCGCATGTTCGCCCACATCGCCCGCAAGTATGACCGCGGCTATGGCCACTTCACCACCCGCCAGAACATCCAGTTTAACTGGATCGAGCTGGAACAGACCCCGGACATCCTCAGCGACCTGGCCTCGGTGGAGATGCACGCCATCCAGACCTCGGGCAACTGCATCCGCAACACCACGTCCGATCCGTACGCCGGCGTCGCCGCCGACGAGATCATCGATCCGCGCCCGTACGCCGAGGTGCTGCGCCAGTGGTCGACCTTCCACCCCGAATTCATCGCCCTGCCGCGCAAATTCAAGGTCGCCATCAATGGCGCCGTCGAGGACCGCGCCGCCATCGCCGTGCACGACATCGGCCTGACCGTGGTGCGCAACGACGCCGGCGAGATCGGCTTCAAATTCATGGCCGGCGGCGGCATGGGACGCACCCCGATCCTGGGCAGCGTGATCCGCGAATTCCTGCCGTGGCAACACCTGCTGACCTACACCGAAGCGGTGATGCGCGTGTATAACCAGTACGGCCGCCGCGACAACAAGTACAAGGCCCGCATCAAGATCCTGCTGAAGGCCATCGGCGTCGAGGAATTCACCCGCCAGGTCGAAGCCGAATGGGTCGACCTCAAAGACGGCCCGGAAACGCTGACCGTCGAAGAGATGCAGCGCGTGATCGACTACTTCCAGCCGCCGGCCTACAAGCAGCTCGACGACCGCGACGTCACCGCCGCGCCCGAGGCGGCCGGCAACAAGGCCTTCGCCAACTGGGTCAGCCGCAACGTCAAGCCGCACAAGCAGCCCGGCTACGCCGCCGTCGTGCTGTCGCTGAAAAAGACCGGCGTGCCGCCGGGCGACGCCACCGCCGAACAGATCGACTTCATGGCCGACCTGTCGGACAAGTACAGCTTCGGCGAACTGCGCGTCACGCACGAGCAAAACATCGTGCTGGCAGACGTCGAACAGTCGCAGTTGTTCACCTTGTGGCAGCAAGTCAAGGCCAAGGGCCTGGCGACGCCGAACATCGGCCTGCTGACCGACATGATCTGCTGCCCGGGCGGCGACTTCTGCTCGCTGGCCAACGCCAAGTCGATCCCGATCGCCGCCGCCATCGCCGAGCGCTTCGACGACATCGACTACCAGCACGACATCGGCGAGATCGAGCTGAATATCTCCGGCTGCATCAACGCCTGCGGCCACCACCACGTCGGCAGCATCGGCGTGCTCGGTGTCGACAAGGATGGCAGCGAATGGTATCAGGTGTCGATCGGCGGCTCGCAGGGCAACCACTCCGCCATCGGCAAGATCATCGGACCGTCGTTCTCCGCGCTGCAAATGCCGGAAGTGATCGCCCGCCTGCTGCAGGTCTATGTGCGCGAGCGCTTCGAGGACGAATCGTTCGCCGCCTGCGCGCAGCGCCTCGGCGTCGCACCGTTCAAGGAATTTGTATACGCCACGCCGATCGCCGAGAAATCCGGTCGCCTGGTAGGAGAGGATGAATATGTCTGAAGCACCGAAAAATCTGATCATCAAGGGCCGTGAAGTCGTCGAGGACGATTGGCAAGTGCTGCGCCTGGCCGAACCGGTCGAAGGCGCGCCGCAAATCGACCCGGCCACCGTCGCCGTCCCCGAGGGCAAAGTGATCGTGCCGCAAAGCCTGTGGCTGGTGCAGCGCGAGCTGCTGGCCGCGCGCGCCGCCGCCGGCGAGATCGGCGTCTGGATCGCCAGCGACGAACGTCCGGAAGCGCTCAAGGACGACCTGTCCAAGTTCGCCGTCATCGCCGT
Source organism: Burkholderia sp. LMU1-1-1.1 (assembly GCF_040675865.1). Taxonomy (NCBI): domain Bacteria; kingdom Pseudomonadati; phylum Pseudomonadota; class Betaproteobacteria; order Burkholderiales; family Burkholderiaceae; genus Burkholderia; species Burkholderia sp. LMU1-1-1.1. The sequence continues at coordinate 9,140 of NZ_JBEGHG010000003.1, forward strand.
CGACTTCCCGAAATTCACCGACGGCCGCGGCTACTCGATCGCCTACAACCTGCGCATCCGCCTGGGCTGGACCGGCGAACTGCGGGCCATCGGCGACGTGCTGCGCGACCAGCTGTTCCAGATGCAGCGCGTCGGCTTCAACGCCTACGCCACGCGCCCGGACCGCAGCATCCACGACGCGCTCAAGGGCCTGTCCGATTTCTCGGAGACCTACCAGGCGTCGGTCGACCAGAAGCTGCCGCTGTACCGCCGCCACGCCCGCACCTCGGGTGTCGCCGCCCCGGCCGCCAACAACGACGGCGCCGGAATCTGATTGGAGTTTGAATGAGTGACCTGAGCAAGCTGATTGCCGACAGCAGCGCCACGCTGTCGCGCATCGCCAGCGATTTTTCCCCGGCGGTCTTCGCCTCCAGCCTCGCGGCCGAAGACATGGTGCTGACCGATTTGATCCTGAAATCCAAACTGGATATCGGCATCTTCTCGCTTGAAACCGGCCGTCTGCATCCGGAAACGCTGGCGATGCTCGACAAGGTGAAAGAGCATTACGACGGCTACGAGATCGCGCTGTACAAGCCGCAACCCGAAGCTGTCGACGCCTACGTCGCGCAGAATGGCCTCAACGCCTTCTACGACAGCATCGAGATGCGCCGCGAGTGCTGCCGCATCCGCAAGGTCGAGCCGCTGGGCCGCGCCCTGGCCGGAAAAAAAGCCTGGGTCACCGGCCAGCGCCGCGCGCAATCGGCCACCCGCGCTGAGTTGCACGTGCAGGAGGACGACCCGGCGCACGGCATGACCAAGTTTAATCCGCTGGCCGATTGGTCGGAGGAAGACGTCTGGAACTACATCCGCGACAACGGCGTGCCGTACAACGCGCTGCACGACCAGGGCTATCCGTCGATCGGCTGCGCGCCGTGCACCCGCGCGGTGGAACCGGGCGAGGATGTGCGCGCCGGCCGCTGGTGGTGGGAAAACCCGGACTCCAAGGAGTGCGGCCTGCATATGGTAGATGGTAAGCTCATACGTATTAAATCCGTGGCAGCTGAAGAAGACTTCATGCGCGCCACAAAAACAATAGGCTAGTCCAATGAACGCTTTAGTTGAAAACAACAACGTACACGTCAACGCGCGCCACCTCGACGCCCTGGAGTCGGAAGCGATCCACATCCTGCGCGAAGTGGCGGCCGAATGCAGCAACCCCGCCCTGCTGTTCTCGGGCGGTAAGGACTCGGTGGTCTTGCTGCGTTTGGCGGAGAAGGCTTTCCGCCCCGGTAAATTCCCGTTCCCGCTGGTGCACGTCGACACCGGCCACAATTTCGCCGAGGTGATCACCTTCCGCGACAAGCGCGTGGCCGAACTGGGCGAGCGCCTGATCGTCGGCTCGGTCGAGGACTCGATCAAAAAAGGCACGGTGCGCCTGCGTAATCCGCAAACCGATTCGCGCAACGCCGCGCAAGCGGTCACGCTGCTCGAGACGATCGCCGAACATGGCTTCGACGCCTGCATCGGCGGCGCCCGCCGCGACGAGGAAAAGGCCCGCGCCAAGGAGCGCATCTTCTCCTTCCGCGACGAATTCGGCCAGTGGGACCCGAAATCGCAGCGCCCTGAATTGTGGGACCTGTACAACACCCGCGTGCATCCGGGCGAGAACATGCGCGTGTTCCCGATCTCGAACTGGACCGAACTCGATGTGTGGCAGTACATCGCCCGCGAAAAGCTGGAACTGCCGCCGATCTACTTCGCCCACGAACGCAAGGTCATCCCGCGCAACGGCCTGCTGGTGCCGCTGACCGACCTGACCCCGCCGCGCGAAGGCGAGACCGTCGAAACCCAGGTGGTGCGCTTCCGCACCGTGGGCGACATCTCGTGCACCTGCCCGGTGTCGTCGGACGCGGCGACGGTCGAGGCGATCATCGCCGAAACCGCCATCACCCAGATCACCGAACGCGGCGCCACCCGGATGGACGACCAGACCTCCGAGGCCTCGATGGAAAAACGTAAAAAAGCAGGATACTTCTGATGAACGCTAGCACCAATAATGTAGCCACCCAGACGGAGCGCGGCCTGCTGCGCTTCATCACCGCCGGTTCCGTCGACGACGGCAAATCCACGCTGATCGGCCGCCTGCTGTTCGACAGCAAAGGCATCTTCGCCGACCAGCTGGACGCGATGTCGCGCTCCAAGCACAAGCGCACCGTCGGCGACGCCGTCGACCTGTCGCTGCTGACCGACGGCCTGGAAGCGGAGCGCGAACAGGGCATCACCATCGACGTGGCCTACCGCTACTTCGCCACGCCGAAGCGCAAGTTCATCATCGCCGACACGCCGGGTCACGAGCAGTACACCCGCAACATGGTGACCGGCGCCTCGACCGCCGATGCCGTCATCATCCTGATCGACGTCTCGAAAGTGAAGCTGCGCGAGGATGGCGGCGTCGATCTGCTGATCCAGACCAAACGCCACTCGACCATCGCCCACCTGCTGCAGATCGAGCACGTGGTCGTCGCCGTCAACAAGATGGACCTGGTGAACTACGACCAGGCGATCTACGACCGCATCGTCAAGGCCTACGGCGAATTCGCCGCCACCCTGGGCCTGAAGGACATCACGCCGATCCCGCTGTCGGCCCTGAGCGGCGACAACGTCGTCGACGCCAGCGAAAAACTGAGCTGGTACAAGGGCCCGACCCTGATCGAGCTGCTCGAGTCGCTGTCGGTGTACGACGAATCGCATGACGCGCCGTTCCGCTTCCCGGTGCAACTGGTGGCGCGCCACAACGGCCACGAAGCCAACGACTTCCGCGGCTACATGGGCCGCATCGAGGCCGGCAAGGTCAGCGTCGGCGACAAGCTGGTGGTGCAGCCGTCCGGCCAGAGCGCCACCGTCAAGGACATCGTCACGCTGGAAGGCTCGCACCAGTCGGCGGTGGTCGGCCAGTCGATCACCTTGCTGCTGAACGAGTACCTGGACATCTCGCGCGGCGACCTGCTGGCCAATGTCGCGCAGCCGGCGACCCTGCTCAAGACCCTGAAGGCGGACGTCTGCTGGATGTCCGACGAGCCGCTGGACCAGCGCCGCAAGTACTGGATCAAGCACGGCACCAAGCAGACCTCGGCCAAGATCACCGGTATCGACTCGCTGTTGGACATCAACACCCAGCAGCGCCACGACGCCGATGGACTGAAGCTGAACGACATCGCCCGCATCGGTCTGACCGTCCAGCAGCCGCTGGCGGCCGACGCCTATGCCGACATCCGTGCCACCGGCGCCTTTATTCTGATCGACGAAGTGACCCACCAGACCGTCGCGGCGGGTATGATTCGCCTTTCGGAATAAACGGTATTGCAATGGCATCTCTCGGAAAAGTCTATTTGATCGGCGCCGGTCCCGGCGCCCAGGACCTCATCACCCTGCGCGGCGCGCGCCTGCTGGCGCAAGCCGGCGTCGTGCTGCACGACGCCCTGGTGACCCCGGAGATGCTGGAGCTTTGCCCGCAGGCCGAGAAAATCTCGGTCGGCAAACGCAGCGGCCAGCGCTCGACCGCGCAGCAAGTCATCAACCAACAGTTGGTGGACAACGCCCGGCGCCACGCGCTGGTGGTGCGCCTCAAAGGCGGCGATCCGATGCTGTTCGGCCGCGCCGACGAGGAGTTGCGCGCGCTGGAGGAAGCCGGCATCGACGTGGAAATCGTCCCCGGCATCACCACCGCGGTCGCCGCGGCCGCCGCCAGCAAGCAACCGCTGACAAAACGCGGCGTGGCCCGCAGCGTGGCCTTTTTCACCTCCTCGACCGCGCCGGACGAGGCCCACCACGACGCCATTCCCGACACCGACACGCTGGTGCAGTACATGGGCGGACGCGAAGCCATCGCCACCGCCGAACGCCTGCTGGCGCACGGCCACCGTCCGGACACCCCGGTCGTCGTCATCGAAAACTGCAGCCGCCCGGACCAGCGCATCCGCCGCCTGACCATCGCCGCGCTGGCCCTGGGCCTGGGCGAAGCGCACGGTCCGGTGCTGGTGATGCTGGGCGACGCCATGCAAAGCCGCTCGCATCAACGCCTCGAAGCGGAGATCAGCGGCGCAATAGACCGCCAGCTCGGCGCCTGATCCCCCGAAATCCGTAATAGAATGTCCATTCATCTCATAAGAGGTACTAATGGATAATGTTCATGAAGTTCTGGAGCGCGCCTGGGGTGCCCATTCCGCCGGCGAGTTCGACGCCGCCCTGAAGGACTATGTCTGGCTGTTCGACGCCACGTCCGTGCGGGACACGGAAGTGGCGCCGCTGCGGCTGTCCTATGTGCTGAGCGCCTGGGCCAAGCTGGCCGAGGAACACCTGCCGGCACGGCAAGCGCTGGTCGAGCTGCGCCAGCGCCTCACCGAGCGCCTGCTGGCCGACGGCGGCGACGCCATCCTCTTCAACGACATCCGCGCCATCAACGACAAACTGGGTGACTTGCAAAATACCTGGCTGTTGTTCAAGCAGTTGCCGGCCGCGCTGGCCGCCGAATGCGCCAACTCGGCGCTGACGTCGATGATGGCCTGCGGCGACTACGCGCTGGCGCGCAACTACTTGCCCGCACCGGAAAAACACCTGGCCGCCTACGCGGGCGAAGTCAACGCCCACGTCGCCCAGCTTCAGCTGCTCACCGACGAAGGCATGTCCGACCTGCTGGCCACGGTCTACAACTACATGGCCGAAGTGCGCCTGCTGCTCGAACTGCTGGCCGGCTGCGGCGAAGTCGACGCGGCGGACGCCATGCGCCGCCAGGCGGTCGGCCTGATCGTCTCGCCGGAGGCGCGCGCCTGCATCGAGGCCGAATTCGCGGCCCCCGGCACCACCCTCGACGCCATGGTCGAACTACAGAACTCAACGGTAGCCTGATAGTGAAAAAACAAAGTATCAAAACCCTGTTCCTGCTGTCCCTGCTGCCGGCCGCCGCCGCGCTGGCCGCCCCCTCGATACCGACCTACGACTTCAAGGTCGTGCGCAGCTATCCGCACGACCCGCAGGCGTTCACCCAGGGACTGCTGTATCGCGACGGTTTCCTGTACGAGAGCACGGGGTTAAACGGCAAATCATCGATCCGCAAAGTGAATCTGGAGACCGGCAAGGTCCTGCAAAGCAAGGACATCCCGCCGCAGTACTTCGGCGAAGGCCTGACCGTCTGGAAGGACACGCTGGTCGGCATCACCTGGCAAACGCAGACCGGCTTCGTGTTCGACCTCGCCTCCTTCGAGCTGCGCAACCAGTTCGCCTATCCCGGCGAAGGCTGGGGCCTGGCGCAAAACGGCAAGGAGCTGGTGCTGAGCGACGGCAGCGCGACCCTGCGCTTCCTCGACCCGAAGACCTTCCTCGAAGTGCGCCGCGTGAAGGTGACGGCCGACGGCATAGCGGTCGACCAGATCAATGAGCTGGAAGTGGTGGGCGACGAAATCTTCGCCAATATCTGGCACACCAACACGATCGCCCGCATCGATCAGAACACGGGCAAGATCGTCGGCTGGATCGATTTGGGCAAGCTGTATCCGGACGCCGGCAAAGGCCCCAACAGCGAAAACGTCTTGAACGGCATCGCCTGGGACGCCGACAAGAAACGCCTGTTCGTCACCGGCAAACTGTGGCCGAAGCTTTACGAGATCAAGCTGGTGCCGAGGAAGTAGGCAACGAAGATACGCAGTAGTCCGACAACGCGTTGAGCACCGCCGCGTTCTCGCCGGCCGCTTCGACAACATTGATCGTGGTTTGCGGATAATCGATGCGCAACTGGTCGACCATCAGCGGCAGGTCGCGCAGCACATGGCCACCCTGCCCCAAAAACACCGGCACCACCGTGATGTGCGTGACACCGCCGGCCGTCAGCGCGGCCACATGCTCCGGCAGGCGCGGCTCCATCAACTCCAGAAACGCCAGCGATACCGGGACGTCCGGCGTGCGCGCCTGCGTCAGGTCGCGCAGGCGTTCGAACGGCGCGGCCCACGACGCGGCGCGGGCGCCGTGCGCGAAAAGCACCAGGGCTTGTTTGTTCACGCTGCTGCTCACAATGCTACTCATCTAATGTCGCTCCACCCACCACAAGGCGCCCAGCGCCAGCAGCAGGAAAATTAAACTCGGGGCGATCGCCGTCAGGGCAGCCGGCCAGGTGCTCAACACACCGAGGTGCGAGAACAGCGTGTTGACCAGCAGGTAGCTGACACCGATCATGATGCCAACGAAAATCTTGAGGCTGACGCCGCCGCTGCGGGTGTGCAGGTAGCCGAACGGCAGCGCCAGCGCCATCAGCACGAAGATCGCCAGCGGATCGAACAGTTTTTTCCAGAACGCGATCTTGAAGCGCTCCGTCTCCTGTTTGTTCTCCTGCAGGTGGCGGGTGTACAGCGCCAGTTCGCTGGCCGACATGCGCTCGGGGTCCGAACGCGACACCGACAGGATGCGCGGCGTAATCTCGGAGATCAACTCCCTGGTGGCGCTGGTGCGCGTCTCGATCATGCTGCTGCCCTGGGCGTAGTTATTCGCCAGATTGGCCTCGCTGCCCGGCTTGAGCAGCGCCGGATTGGTGAAGATGTTCTCCTTCACATCCGACAGCATCCACTTGTTCGTGCCCTGGTAGGTGCCGCTCTTGGCCACCGTGATGGAGCGCAGGCGGAAGTTGTTATCGAACTCATACAGCTTGACGTCGACCAGTTTGCCGTCCGGGCGCACCTCGCGCACATTGAAGAAGCGCGAACCGATCACCTCCCCGGTCATGCCTTCGGACTTGACAATATCCTTGGTCCACAGGCCGGACCGGAACTCGGTCGAAATCGTCGTGCCGCGTCCACTGAGTTTGATTTTTTCCGCCAGCGGCGCGGTGCGCGGCGTGATCAGCTCACCGAAGATGAAGGTGATAATCACCAGCACCACGCCGATCTTGGCCAGCATCCACGCCACCATGCCGGTTGTCATACTGGAGGCGCGCATGATGGTGAACTCGGACGTCGACGCGAACTGCGCCATCGTATAGATGGTGCCGATCAGCGCCGCCAGCGGCATCACCTCGTACACGTGGCCCGGCAGCTTGACCGCAACGAACAACAGCACATACTGGATCGCGTAGCCGTTCTTGCCGACGCGCGGCAGTTCGCCGGTGAGGTCCATGAAAGCCTGCAGCGCCAGGAAGGCGACCAGCACAAAGGCCACCGCCTGGAAGATGGTGACGGCGAAGTAGCGTTGCAGGATCTTCATGGCGCCACCTCCTTTTTATTCGCATTGCGCGAACGCTTCATCGCCGCCAGCAACGCCAGCGGGTGGTAACGGTGATTCAGATTGAGCCTCCAGGCGAACAGGCCGAGTACCGTCAACGCCGCCATCAGGTGCAGCGGCCACCAGGACAACGCGAACGAGAACTTGCCCAGCCTGACGCTGCCCTCGACCAGCTTGACCGCGTTGGTGTACGAGAAGAAGATCAGCAGCGCGATAATCAGGTTGGCCGAGCTGCCGGCGCGCGGATTGACGAATCCCAGCGGGATCGCCAGCAGCACCAGCACCAGGCAGGTCAACGGCGAGGCGATCCGCCATAGCAGCTCGGCGCGGCCGGAGTTGGTGGTATCGGTGAGCAGTTCCATGGTCGGCACGGAGTCTGTGTCGCGTTCGGAGTCGAGGTCCTGGGACTGGCTGGTCACCCGCATGCTATAGGTGTCGAACTCCATGGTCTGGAAGTCGGACTGCCCCGGCATGCCCTGGTAGCGGCGGCCGTTCTTGAGCACCAGATAGCGCTCGCCTTTCGGTCCGTTACTGATCACGCCCTCGCGCGCGACGATCACCGCCGTGCCGTTTTTGTCGACGGTGTTGACGAACACATTCTGCACCACCGAGGTGTCGCCGGCGACGCCTTCGACGAAGAAGATGCGGTTGGCCGACGACGATTCGCGGAACTGGCCGGGCGAGACCTTCTGCAGGTCTTCGCGCTTGGCGAAGCGCTCGACGTACTCCGCGCTCTTTTCCTTGGCCCACGGCGCGGCGACGAAGCTCAGGCCCGCCGTCAGCAGCACCATCGGCAGGCCGAAGGTCAGCACCGGCGCGATCCAGCGGGTCAGGCTCAAGCCGGAGGCGAACCACACCACCATTTCGGAATCGCGATAGCTGCGCGTGACCACCATCAGCACCGAAATAAAGCTGGTGAGGATGAGGATAGTTGGCAGATAATTCACCGTTGCAAACAGGATCAGCGCGACGACGTCGCTGGAGGCGACCTTGCCGCCGGCGGCCTTGCCGAGGATGCCGATCAAGGTCCAGGTAACGCAAACGCTGAACAGGATCGTGAAGCTGGCGAAGGCGGTGCTGGCCATTTCACGTCGTAGGGTGCGTTGAAAGATCATTCGAAAGTTATAATTCGGTAGTTAAGGGCTCGTCACAGGGCCACAAGTTAATAACAGCCCGGCCAATCAGGCCAAACGGGCTGGCAATTCGTACACGACACGGAGAATCAAATGGACTTTAGCATAAAAGCATTCGACACAAAAAACACCATCAACTCGGCCAAAACGGGCGTCGTCGCCGTAGCGGTGTTCGAGAATAAAAAGCTGTCGCAAGCTGCCAAAGCACTGGACGGTTCCGGTGACATCACGGCCGCGCTCAAGTCCGGCGACATCAGCGGCAAGGCCGGCACCACCTTGCTGCTGCGCGGTGTCAAGGGCGTCAGCGCCGAGCGCGTGCTGCTGGTCGGCCTGGGCAGCGACGACGCCGTCAGCGAGAAAAGCTTCGCCAGCGGCGTTTCCGCGGCATTGAAGGCTTTCTCGGCCCTGGGCACGAGCGACGCTATTATCGCACTGCCGATGACCGAAGTGAAAGAGCGCGACGTCAATTGGGCGATCCGCTGCGTGGTGCAGAGCGCCCACGAAGCCGCGTTCCGCACCGACGGCCAGAAAAGCAAGAAGGATCCGGCACCGGCCGGCGTCAAGAAGATCGCGCTGGCGGTGCCGAACAGCACCGCCACCAAACTCGCGCTGGCCCAGGCCGTGGCGATCGCCAACGGCATGGACCTGACCAAGGAGCTGGGCAACCTGTCGGCCAACGTCTGCACCCCGACCCACCTGGCCAACACCGCCAAAAAACTGGCCAAGGACTACAAGTTCGACGTCGAGATCCTGGACCGCAAACAGCTCGAAGCGCTGAAGATGAACAGCTTCCTGTCGGTCACCAACGGCAGCGAGCAGCCGCCGAAGTTCATCATCCTCAAGCACATGGGCGGCAAGTCCAAGGACGCGCCGGTGGTGTTGGTCGGTAAGGGCATCACCTTCGACACCGGCGGCATCTCCCTCAAGCCGGGTCCCGGCATGGACGAAATGAAGTACGACATGGGCGGCGCGGCCTCGGTGCTGGGCACCTTCCGCGCCATCGGCGAAATGGATTTGAAGCTGAACGTGATCGGCGTGATCGCCAGCTGCGAGAACATGCCGTCGGGCCGCGCCACCAAGCCGGGCGACATCGTCACGTCGATGAACGGTTTGACCATCGAGATCCTCAACACCGACGCCGAAGGCCGCCTGGTGCTGTGCGACGCGCTGACCTACGCCGAGCGCTTCAACCCGGCCGCCGTGATCGACATCGCCACGCTGACGGGCGCCTGCATCGTCGCGCTGGGCCACCACAAGAGCGGTCTGTTCACGCGCGACGACGACGTCCACAACAAGCTGGCCGACGAGATCATGGCCGCCGGCAAAGCGTCGAGCGACACCGCGTGGCGCCTGCCGATCGGCGAGGAGTACAACGAGCAGTTGAAGTCCAACTTCGCGGACCTGGCCAACATCGGCACGCCGGGCGGCGCGTCGTGCACGGCGGCGGCGTTCCTGGAGAATTTCACGCGCAAGTACACCTGGGCGCATCTGGACATCGCCGGCACGGCGTGGAAATCGGGCGGCGCGAAGGGCGCGACCGGCCGTCCGGTGCCGCTGCTGTCGAACTTCCTGATCGGCCGCGCGGGTTCGTAAGCGCAGCGATCGGCCGCCGGCATCCCTGGCGGCCATTGACGGACGCGTAACAACGGAGACGCGCAGGGCGGATTAGGCGGAACGCCGTAATCGGCCATCGATGAGCCGCCAACGGCGCAAAGATGGCCGATTACGCTTCGCTAATCCGCCCTGCGTGGTTCAGAATTCGTCAACGGACGCAGGCCGCCGATCAATACAACGTCACCCCGGCCGCTGGCGGCGGCCCCTCATCCCTGCCCTCGGCCGGACGCATCACCACCGTCAACGTCGACGGATAATCGTAGCCCGCACCGGTGTTGCGGTCGATGACATAGCCGACACCCGCCGTCAAAATCACATTACCCCACAAATTGCCGTTGACCTTGGGATCGACCTTCTCGTACGCCCAGGCGACGCCCTCCCTCTGGCAATCGACGCGCAGCGGGGCGGCGCTCTTGCGCAGGGTTACGCGGGCCGGCGTAGTGACGAACCACTTGCCGACATCGTTATACAACACGCAGCCGACGCCGCCGATCTCGCGGTGATCGAGCACGGTCTGCACCAGCACATTCTGTTGGGTCGATTCTGTCAGGGACGCGCAGCCAGCGCCAGCCAGCAAGGCCAGCAGCGCGGTGCACGCGGCGACGGGACGGAGGAACATGGTCTGCCTCTAAAATAGATACAGACACAGTGTAGCAAGCCGGGCGCGGATTGATTCGCTCAATCAAGAGGCGTAAAGCGTTGCACTTTTACGCCATCGACCTCGATGAGTTGAAAAAACACGTCTTTCGGCCGCGCCCAGATGGACCCGTCGGGCGCGCGGTAAACAATCATGGTGCTCAGGTCGGACTCCAGGGTGGCCTCGCACACCAACTCGTAGAGGCCGCCCTTGTAATGCCGGAAACGCGCCATCGGGTCAGGCGTTTTGACGAACCTGCGCCGACTTGGCCACACGTTCTTCGACCTTGTCCTTGTCCGACCCCAGTTCCTGCTCCTGCTGCTTCTTCTTCAAGCCCTGGACCACTTTCAGGATGTCATCCATGCCTCGCTCGCCACCCAGGGTGGAGAAAGCGTCGAGCACTTCGTTCAACACCTGATTACGCACCGCGGCTTCGTCGGAATTGATAACCGGGGGACGTTGCAGCGCTTCGGCTGCGCGCTTTTCGGCGGCGGCTGCCTCCTTTTGCGCGGCGGTCTTGCGACCGCCCGGCGTTTTGCCATGTTCCAGTGCCGCTTGCCAGATCACCCAGCGGCGCTGCGTTTCAAAGACCAGATACTCTTCTGGCTTATCTTCACGGCGGCGAACGATATGTCCGTCGCGCTGTGCCCATGCCTCAAATGCAGTTCGCATTTCAATTCCTTTGTAAATGCGCTACGCGCAATTCACTGTTAAAACTACAAGTTATTTCCGAATAGTATCACTTATTGCGGCATCACAATTAATAATATACACGGCTCTTGCTATTTTGTGGTTGCTGATAGGAAACACTAGTTTTCCACTAATTTGTATCAGTATATTTCTCTTTCGCCATTCTGTCTCCTACTGAAGTACAATTTTGACAACTATGAGACAAAAGTAGCAATTAAATTTTTATTTCACACTTTTTGCAACATTTTATGCCTTACCACCACACTTGCGAAGTTCTATTTCATGTTTTTTTATAAAACACGACAAATAGACAAGCTCATCTGTTAAATCAACTTACGGTAAGATGCGTTTCATAGGCGTATCGCCTCCACCAAACCCGCAAGGACACTGATCCCCCGATGAAACTAGCCACATGGAATGTTAACTCACTGAACGTAAGACTGCCGCACGTTATGAATTGGCTTGCGGAAAATCCAACAGACGTGCTCTGTCTACAAGAAACAAAATTAACCGACGACAAGTTTCCGGCTAGTATTATTGAAGCCGCTGGCTATCATGTCGTGTACAGCGGGCAAAAAACCTACAACGGCGTCGCCATCATTTCCAAGCTGCCGATCACCGATGTCGTCAAAAACAATCCACTCTTCGATGATCCACAGCAACGCATCCTCGCCGCGACCATCGACGGCGTGCGCGTGGTGTGCGCCTACGTGCCGAACGGCCAGAGCGTTGGCTCCGAGAAATACGAATACAAACTCGGCTGGCTGGCCGCCTTCCACGACTGGATCAAGCAGGAGGCCGCCCTGCACCCGCAACTGGCCGTCGTCGGCGACTACAACATCGCTCCCGAGGACCGCGACGTCCACGATCCGGCCGCCTGGGAAGGCCTGGTGCACGTTTCCGAAAAGGAACGCGCCGCCCTGACCCGCCTGCTCGACATCGGCCTCACCGACTCCTACCGCCTGTTCGACCAGCCCGAAAAATCATTCAGCTGGTGGGACTACCGCGGCCTGGGCTTCCGGCTCAACAAAGGCCTGCGCATCGACCACATCCTGCTGTCGCCCGCGCTGGTGGCACGCTGCAGCGCCTGCGTCATCGACCGCGCCCCGCGCAAGCTGGAGCAGCCGTCCGACCACGCGCCGGTGATCGCCACGCTCGACTGATCCTCCTACCCGGCCGCGATCGGGGGCCGCGGCAGCAGCAGCTGCGCGGTCACATGCGGCACCGGCGGCGAGAACAGATAGCCTTGCGCGAACTGGCAGCCGTTGCGCTGCAGGAGCGCATACTGGCCCTCCGTCTCCACCCCCTCCGCCACCACCGACAGCTGCAGGCTGTCCGACAGCGCGATGATCGCCGCCACGATGGCGCGGTCCTCCGCGCTGTCCTCCAGGTCCTTGATGAAGGCGCGGTCGATCTTGATCTTCTTGACCGGGAAGCGCTTCAGGTAGGCCAGGCTGGAATAGCCGGTGCCGAAATCGTCGATCGACAGGCGGATACCCATCGCGTTGATCTGCCCCAGGACCTCGAGCGTGTGCTCGCCGTGCTGCATCAGCGCCGTCTCGGTGATCTCGAACTCCAGCAACGACGGATCGATGCCCGTCTCGTCGAGGATGCGCCGTATCGATTCGACCAGTCCCCGATGCATGAACTGGCGCGGCGACAGGTTCACCGCCATCGGCACCGGGACCAGGCCTTCGCGCTGCCACGTCATGCTCTGCATGCACGCCTGGCGTATCACCCATTCGCCGATCGGCACGATCAAGCCGTTTTCCTCGATCAGCGGAATGAAACTGTCCGGCATCACCAGTTCCCCGGTGTCGCGGCGCCAGCGCAGCAGCACCTCCATCGCATGCAGGCGGCGCGTGCCGATATCCATGATCGGCTGGAAGTGCAAGGTGAACTCGTCCAGCGCCAGCGCGCTGCGCAGGCTCGACTCCAGCTCGAAGTGGCGCGCCGCCGACTGGTTCATCGCCTCCTTGAAGTACTGGTAGTTGTTCCTGCCGCTTGCCTTGGCGTGGTACATGGCGGCGTCGGCGTGGCGCATCAGCGTCGCCACGTCGGCGCCGTCGTCCGGATACACGCAAATGCCGATGGACGGCGTGATGTGCAGGTTGCGCCCTTCCAGCGGAAAGCCTTCGGACAGCGCCTGGATGATCTTCTCGGCCACGTGGCTGGCCTCTTCCACGCTGGCGATGCCCGGCACCAGCACCACGAACTCGTCGCCGCCCAAACGGGCCACGGTGTCGCTGGCGCGCACCGCGCGGCACAAACGGCTCGCCACCTCCTTGAGCAACTGGTCGCCGGTCATGTGGCCCAGCGAATCGTTGATGGTCTTGAAGCGGTCAAGGTCGATGAACATCACCGCCAGCTGGCGCTGCGAGCGCTGGGCCGCCAGCATGGCGCGGTCCAGCCGGTCCGACAGCAACGCGCGGTTGGGCAAGCCGGTCAGGCTGTCGTGGTACGCCATGTGGTGCACGCGCGCCTCGGCCTGGCGGCGCTCTACGATCTCCCCCTGCAGCAGCGCGTTGGCGCCCGCCAGTTCGGCCGTGCGTTCAAGCACGCGCACTTCCAGCTCGTCGCGCGCGCGGCTGACCGCTTCGGCCGCCTCGCGCCGCGCGGTGATGTCGTCCACCAGCCACACGGAGCGCCCGCCGGGCTGCGCCAGGTCGAACGGCCGGCCCGACAGCCGCGCCCAGAAGCGGCTGCCGTCCTTGCGCACCAGTTGATACTCGGCGACGTTGACGCGGCCGGCGCGGAAGTCCTGCGCCGTCGCCGCGCGCGCCTCCCGCCACGCCGCCTCGCCGGCATAAAAAGCCTGCACACTGAGGTGGTTCATCTCGCCCGGCGCGTAGCCGAACAATTCCTCCATCTTCGTATTGCAACGCAGGTTGAGCCCCTGCTCCACCACCGAGATGCCCAGCACCGCGCTGTCGAGGATGGCCTGGTTCTCCAGCAGCGCGTTGCGCAGCGCCTCCTCGGCGCGTTTTTGCTCGGTGCGGTCTTCGATCACCCAGATCGTGCCCTGGCCCGGATCGGCCGGATTGACCACGTAGCCGATCAGTTGCGCCCACAGGCGCGTATCGTCGGCGCGGCGCATTTCTATCTCGGTCTGGAACGGCTTTGCCACGGACAGATAGGGATAGGCCTCGGCGCCCAGCCGCTCGTAGGCTTCCCAGGACGGATACAACGCCTGTCCGGGAAGCCCCAGACCGGTGTCGCCGGGATAGCGGAACATGTCGCCGAAGCCGCGGTTGTAGCGCGTGATGACGCGGTTCTTGGTGAACAGGATGCTCATCGAGGCGTTGGTCATGATCGCCTCCACCTCCATCTGCGTCTGGCGCGTGGTCGTCACGTCCTCGACGATCCAGATGGCGCCGCCTTCGGTGTTTACTTCGTTCATCGCGTTGGCGCGCACGCGGCACCAGATCAAGGCGCCGTCCTTGCGCTTCAATTCGAACGCGGGGCTTTCGTACGGTTTGCCGTTGTCGAGCTGCGCCCGCGCCTCCACGGCGAAGGCCTGATACTTTTCCTGCGACGGGAACATGTCCGACGCCGGCATGCCGACCATGTCCTCGATGGCGTAGCCGAACATCTCCGCCATGCGCCGGTTGCAGTTGCGGACGATCTGGCCTTTACTAAACAGGATGCCGATCGATGCGTTGTCCAGGATCGCCTTCTGCTCGATCAGCGCGCGGCGCAGCTTTTCCTCGTCGATGCGGTGCTCGTTGATGTCTTCGACGATCCACACCGCGCCTTCGCTGGTGTGGATGGTATCGATGGCGCGGCCGAACAGCCGCGCCCAGAAGGTGCTGCCGTCCTTGCGCCGCAACACCAGCTCCGTCTTGAACGGCAAACCTTGCGCCAGCGGCGGGCCGGCCTCGCGTCCCAGCTTGAGGAAGTCCGCTTCGCTCGGATAGAGGATCACGCTCGGCGCGCCCTCCAGCTCCTCGCGGCTGTAGCCCAGCATCTCGGCGCAACGGATATTACATTCGGCGATGCGGCCGTCCTTGCCGAACAGGATGCCGACGGCGGCGTTCTCCAATATGGCCTGCTGTTCGAGCAACGTTTTACGCAACGCGCGCTGCGAGCGCTGCACGTCGCTGATATCGTGGAAGACAATGGTGCCTCCATCTGTTTCGGCGCCTGCCGGCAGCGGTTTGGTCCAGACCTGCACGGCGATGTATTTGCCGCTGGCCGAAGCGAGGCAACTGTCCCAACATTGCCCCGTCTCCGCATCCGCCAGGCGCGCGACGCTGGCGGCGCGCAGATGGCGCGCGAACACGCTCTCCACGGTTTGTCCGGCGGGATCGCATTCGAGCAAGGCAATCAACTCCGCGTTCGCCGCCAGCACCTGTCCCTCGGCGCTGTAAGCGCACGCGGGAACGCCGATCAGCGCCAGGGCGTCCGCGACGAAGTCAGGATTGGATGAAACGCGATTCATGAACACCAGGGGCACCCGAAAAAAATGCCGCCTTGGTCGTTACATGTCGGCAGCATTGTTGGCAGATGATAAACCACATTAGTGTCATTAGCCATCGGCGTGCCGCTTCGCGTTCATTTTGCGTTCATTTCGCGTTCTTAAATACGACAGTGGACCGAAGGCGCCATCCCGGAAAACCGGCCCGCCGCATGTCTTCAGGTTTGCAAGGCACTGCGGATCTGCAGCAGCGACGCCGGATCTTCGATCGCCGTCAGGTCGCCCGGGTTGCGGCCGTCGCAGATGGCCTGGATCGAACGGCGCAGCAGTTTGCCGGAGCGCGTCTTGGGCAATTGCGCCACGAAGCACACCCTGGCCGGCCGCGCCACCGCGCCCAGCCGATGGTCGACCACGTCCATGATCTCCCGCTCCAACGCCTTGCGGCCATCGTCGGTGTCGAGCCCCTTCGCATCCTTGACAATGACGAAGGCCATCGCCACCTGTCCCTTGAGCTTATCCTCCATGCCCACCACCGCCACTTCCGACACGTTGGCGTGGCTGGAAATGGACTCCTCGATCTCGCGGGTGCCCAAGCGGTGTCCGGCGACGTTGATCACGTCGTCGGTGCGGCCAAGAATGAAATAATAGCCGTCGGCGTCGCGCACGCCCCAGTCGAAGGTCGAATACACCATCTTGCCGTCGAAGTTGGACCAGTAGGTGTCGACAAAGCGCCGGTCGTCGCCGAACACGGTCTGCATGCAGCCGGGTGGCAGCGGTCCATCGATCACCACCACGCCCTTTTCGTTGGCGGCGCACTCCTCGCCGGTGGCTTCGTTGAGCAGCTTGACCCGATAGCCGTACATCGCCAGGCCAGGGCTGCCGGGACGCGTCGGCAGATCCTCGACACCCTTGGCGATCGACAGGATCGGCCAGCCGGTTTCGGTCTGCCAGTAATTGTCGATGATGGGCACATGCAGCTCCGCCGCGATCCATTGCGAGGTGGTTTCATCCAGCGGCTCCCCCGCCAGGTACAGCGCGCGCAACGACGACAGGTCGCGCCCGCGCATGAATTCCGGCGGCTGCTTGCGCAGCACCCGGATCGCCGTCGGCGCCGAGAACATGCGGGTGACCTTATATTTCTCGACGATACGCCACCAGATGCCGGGGTCCGGGCAGATCGGCAGGCCTTCGTACATGATGGTCGCCATGCCGGCGATCAGCGGCCCGTAGACGATATAGGAGTGGCCGACCACCCAGCCGATGTCCGACGTGGCGAAGAAGGTCTCGCCGGCCCTGGCGCAGAAGTTGTACTTCATCGACGATGCCAGCGCCACCGCGTAGCCGCCGACATCGCGCTGCACACCCTTCGGCTTGCCGGTGGTGCCGGAGGTGTAAAGGATGTAGGAAGCCTCGTTCGATTCCAGCCACGTCACCGGCACGCGAGCGTCAAGGTGCGCCGCGCGCATGGTCGAGTAGTCGACGTCGCGGCCCTCCACGCGGTCCATTGCGGCCAAGCCGCGATCGACCAGCAGCACGTGCGCCGGCCGGGCGCCGGCCAGCGCGATCGCCTCGTCCAGCAACGGCTTGTAGGGTATCGTCTTGCCGTTGCGCGAACCGGCATCGGCCGAGACGATCAGCACCGGCCTGGCGTCGTCGATGCGGCTGGCCAGGCTGTTGGCCGCGAAGCCACCGAACACCACCGAATGGATAGCGCCGATCCGGGCGCAGGCCAGCATGGCGATCGCCGCCTCGGCGATCATCGGCATATAGATCAGCACACGGTCGCCGCGGCCGACGCCCAGCGCCAGCATCATCGCCGCGCAGCGCTGCGTTTCGTCGCGCAGTTCGTCGAAGGAATAGCTGCGCTCCGTGTTGGTCTCGGTGGAGATGGCGATCAACGCCGCCTGCTCGCCCCGGGAGACGCACCAGCGGTCGACCGCGTTGTGGCACAAATTGGTCCGCCCGCCGACGAACCATTTGGCGAACGGCGGATTCGAATAGTCCAGCACTTGCGTGAACGGCGTGTTCCAGTCGATGAGCGCAGCTTCGTCTTGCCAGAATTGTTCGGGCGTGTCGATAGAGCGCCGATAAAAATCAGCGTAGGTCATGTCTCCTCCGTTTGGGATGTCAACCGCTTAGGTTAGATCGCCGGGCACTCTTACCCAGCCCTCCATCAGAACTCGCGCGCTGCGGCTCATTACCGCTTTTATCACGCTCCACTCGCCGCCGCGCAGCGTCGCCTGCGCGCCGACCCGCAAGATGCCGGACGGGTGGCCGAAGCGCACCGCTTCGCGCGCGCCGCCCCCCGCCGCCAGGTTCACCAGCGTGCCTGGTATCGCCGCCGCCGTGCCGATCGCCACCGCGGCCGTGCCCATCATGGCGTGATGCAGCTTGCCCATCGAGAGCGCGCGCACCAGCAGATCGATATTGCCGGCGTCGATCCGCTTGCCGCTGGAGGCGATGTAGGCCGCCGGCTTTGCCACAAACGCCACCTTCGGCGTGTGCTGGCGTTGCGCCGCCTCGTCGAGATGCTTGATGAGGCCCATGCGCAGCGCGCCATGCGCGCGTATGGTCTCGAACTTCGCCAGCGCCGCCACATCGCCATTGATCGCGTCCTGCAGTTCAATGCCTGTGTAGCCGATGGCGTCCGCGTCGACGAAAATGGTCGGTATGCCGGCGTTGATCATGGTCGCCTTCAGCGTGCCGATGCCCGGCACCTCCAGGTCGTCGATCAGTTGACCGGTCGGGAACATGGCGCCTCCACCGCCCTCCTCGTCCGCCGCCGGGTCCATGAACTCCAGCTGCACTTCGGCCGCCGGGAAGGTGACGCCATCGAGTTCGAAGTCGCCGGTCTCCTGCACTTCGCCGTTGGTCATCGGCACGTGGGCGATGATGGTCTTGCCAATATTGGCCTGCCACACGCGCACCACCGCCATGCCGTTTTGCGGCACGCGCGCCGGGTCCAGCAGGCCGGCGCTGATCGCGAACGCGCCCACGGCGGCCGACAGGTTGCCGCAATTGCCGCTCCAATCGACAAACGCCTTGTCGATGGAGACCTGGCCGAACAAATAATCAATATCGTGATCGGGTCTTTCGCTTTTCGAGACGATCACCGTCTTGCTGGTGCTCGATGTGCCGCCGCCCATGCCGTCGATCTGCTTGCCGTAGGGGTCGGGGCTGCCGATCACGCGCAGCAGCAGCGCGTCGCGCGCGGCGCCCGGGGTTTGCGCCGCTTCAGGCAAATCGCCCAGCCGGAAGAAAACGCCTTTGCTGGTGCCGCCGCGCATATACACGGCGGGGATTTTGATCTGCGGCGGGTGGATGGTGTTGTTCGTCATGGTCAGGCAGCCTTCACGGATTCAAGGAAATCCTGGGCGAAGCGCTGCAGCACGCCGCCCGCCTCGTAGATCGACACCTCCTCCGCCGTATCGAGACGGCAGATCACAGGCACCTCCACCTGCGCGCCGCTGAGGCGATTGATCACCAGGGTCAGCGTCGAACGCGGCGTGCGCGCGCCGATCACGTCATAGGTCTCGGTACCGTCCAGCGCCAAGGTCAGGCGGTTCACGCCGGGCATGAACTCTAGCGGAAGCACGCCCATTCCGACCAGATTGGTGCGATGGATGCGCTCGAAGCCCTCGGCCACGATCGCCTCCACACCGGCCAGCCGCACGCCCTTGGCCGCCCAGTCGCGCGACGAGCCCTGTCCATAGTCGGCGCCGGCGATCACGATCAGCGGCTGCTTGCGCTCCATGTATGTCTCGATGGCTTCCCACATGCGCGTGACGCGCCCTTCCGGCTCGATGCGGGCCAGCGAACCGGCCATCACCTTGCCGTCCTGCCCGCGCACCATCTCGTTCTTCAGGGTCGGATTGGCGAAGGTCGCGCGCTGCGCGGTCAGGTGGTCGCCACGGTGCGTGGCGTAGGAATTGAAGTCCTCCTCCGGCAGGCCCATTTTCGCCAGGTACTCGCCGGCGGCGCTATCGAGCATGATGGCGTTCGACGGCGACAGATGGTCGGTGGTGATGTTATCGCCCAGCAGCGCCAGCGGACGCATGCCCTTCAGCGGCCGGGCCCCGGCCAGCGCGCCTTCCCAGTACGGCGGTCGGCGGATATAGGTGGTCTGCGGGCGCCAGTCGTACAACGGGCTTACTTTCAGGCCGTCGTCCTCCTGCTTGGCGAACATGGGGATATAGACCTTGCGGAACTGCTCCGGCTTGACGCTGGCGGCGACGATGCGGTCGATCTCCTCGTCGGACGGCCAGATGTCCTTCAGCGTGACCGGCTGGCCGTCGGCATCAATGCCCAGCACATCCTTCTCGATATCGAAACGGATGGTGCCGGCGATCGCGTACGCCACCACCAGCGGCGGCGACGCCAGGAACGCCTGCTTCGCGTACGGATGGATGCGGCCGTCGAAATTGCGGTTGCCCGACAGGACGGCGGTCGCGTACAGGTCGCGCTCAACCACCTCTTTTTGTATCACCGGATCGAGCGCGCCGGACATGCCGTTGCACGACGTGCAGGCGTAGGCAACCACGCCGAAGCCGAGCTTCTCCAGCTCCGGCATCAGCCCCGCCTCCTCCAGATACAGGGTGACGGTCTTGGAGCCCGGGGCGAGCGAGCTTTTCACCCATGGCTTGCGCGTCAGTCCGCGCGCGTTGGCGTTGCGCGCCAGCAGACCGGCGGCGATCATGTTGCGCGGGTTGTTGGTGTTGGTGCAGCTGGTGATGGCGGCGATGATGCAGGCGCCGTCCGGCATCAGGCCCGGTTCGTTTTCCACCACGCCGCTGATGCCGCGCGCGGCCAGCTCGGAAGTCGGCACGCGGCTGTGCGGATTCGACGGACCGGCGATATTACGCACCACCGACGACAGGTCGAACGTCAATACGCGCTCGTATTCTGCGGTTTTGAGCGCGTCGGCCCACAGGCCGGTCTCCTTCGCATACAGCTCCACCAGCTTGACCAGTTCATCATCGCGGCCGGTCAGCTTCAGGTATTTGATGGTCTGCTCGTCGATGTAGAACATCGCGGCGGTGGAACCGTATTCCGGCGCCATGTTGGAAATGGTCGCGCGGTCGCCCAAGGTCAGGTGCGCGGCGCCTTCGCCGAAGAACTCCAGATAGGACGATACGACTTTTTGCTTGCGCAGGAATTCGGTCAGCGCCAGCACCGTGTCGGTGGCTGTGATGCCAGGCTGCGGCTTGCCGGTCAGCTCGACGCCGATGATATCCGGCAGTCGCATCCACGATGCGCGGCCCAGCATCACGCTCTCCGCCTCCAGTCCGCCGACGCCGATGGCGATCACGCCCAGCGCGTCGACCATCGGCGTGTGCGAATCGGTGCCGACCAGCGTATCGGGGAAGGCCACGCCGTCCACCGTCTGTATCACGGGCGACATGCGCTCCAGATTGATCTGGTGCAGGATGCCGTTACCGGGCGGGATCACGTCGACGTTCTTGAACGCCTTCTTGGTCCAGTTGATGAAATCGAAGCGGTCTTCGTTGCGGCGATCCTCGATCACGCGATTCTTGTCGAAGGCATCGGGATCGAAGCCGCCGCATTCGACAGCCAGCGAATGATCGACCACCAATTGCGTCGGCACCACGGGATTGACCAGCGCCGGATCGCCGCCTTGCAAGGCGATGGCGTCGCGCAGGCCGGCCAGGTCGACCAGCGCGGTCTGGCCAAGGATGTCGTGGCACACCACGCGCGCCGGGAACCACGGGAAATCCAGATCGCGGCGGCGTTCGATGAACTGGCCGAGGGAAGCGTTCAAGGTCGCCGGATCGCAGCGGCGCACCAGGTTCTCCGCCAGCACGCGGGACGTGTAAGGCAGTTTGGCCCAGGCGCCCGGCTGGATCGCGTCGACGGCCGCGCGCGCGTCGAAGTAGTCCAGCTGGGTGCCCGGCAAGGGTTTGCGGAACAAAGTATTCATCATTTCCTATCCTTGATCGGCACGAATTGCAGATCTTCCGGACCGACATAGTTCGCGCTCGGGCGAATAATCTTGTTGTCGATGCGCTGCTCGATGATGTGCGCGGCCCAGCCGGACGTGCGCGAGATGACGAACAGCGGCGTGAACATCGCCGTCGGCACGCCCATCATGTGGTACGACACGGCAGAGAACCAGTCCAGGTTGGGGAACATCTTCTTGACGTCCCACATCACGGTCTCCAGGCGCTCGGCGATGTCGAACATCTTCATCGAACCGCCCTCGCGCGACAGCTTGCGCGCCACTTCCTTGATGACGACATTGCGCGGATCGGAGATCGTGTACACCGGATGGCCGAAGCCGATCACCACTTCCTTGTTGGCGACGCGGTTGCGGATGTCCGCCTCCGCCTCGTCCGGATTTTCATAGCGCTTCTGGATCTCGAACGCGAATTCGTTGGCGCCGCCGTGCTTCGGACCGCGCAGCGCGCCGATCGCGCCGGTGATGGCCGAGTGGATGTCCGACCCGGTGCCGGCGATGACGCGGCCGGTGAAGGTCGAGGCGTTGAATTCGTGTTCCGCATACAGGATCAGCGACGTGTGCATCGCCTGCACCCAGCTGTCGGACGGCTTGAAGCCGTGCAGCAGATGCAGGAAGTGGCCACCGATGGAGTCGTCGTCGGTTTCCACTTCGATGCGCTTGCCATTGTGGCTGTAGTGATACCAGTACAGCAGCATCGAACCGAAGGACGCCATCAGGCGATCGGCGATATCGCGCGCGCCCGGCACGTTGTGGTCGTCCTTCTCGGGCAGCACGCAGCCCAGCACCGAAACGCCGGTGCGCATCACGTCCATCGGGTGCGCCGACGCCGGCAGCGCCTCCAGCGCCGACTTCAGCGCCTGCGGCAGGCCGCGCAGGGAGCGCAGCTTGGCCTTGTAGCCGCGCAGTTCGGCCTCGTTGGGCAGTTTGCCGTGGACCAGCAGATAGGCGATCTCCTCGAACTCGCAGGAGTTGGCCACGTCCAGGATGTCATAGCCACGGTAGTGCAGGTCGTTGCCGGTTTTGCCGACGGAGCACAGCCCCGTGTTACCGGCGGTGACGCCCGACAGCGCCACGGATTTTTTTGGTTTGAAGGTGGTCTCGGTCATGTCCTGGTCTCCTGTTATTTTTTCTGTGCCGCGTTTTGAGCGGAATTTTGGGCTGCAAACAATGCATCGAGCTTTTGCTCGAAGCTGTGATAGTTGATGCGTTCATACAGCTCGGCGCGCGTCTGCATCGTATCGAGCACGTTCTGCTGCGTGCCGTCGCGGCGGATCGCCCCGTAGACGTTTTCGGCGGCCTTGTTCATGGCGCGGAAAGCCGACAGCGGATACAACACCAGGCCGACATCGGCGCCGCGCAATTCGTCCACCGTGAACAGTGGCGTCGAACCGAATTCGGTGATATTGGCCAGCACCGGCACCTTGACGGCGGCGGCGAACTGTTTGTACATATCGAGGCTGATCATCGCCTCCGGGAAGATCATGTCGGCGCCCGCCTCCACGCAGGCGACGGCACGTTCGATGGCCGAGTCCAGCCCCTCTACCGCCAGCGCGTCGGTGCGCGCCATGATGACGAAGTTATCGTCGGTACGCGCGTCGACGGCGGCGCTGATGCGGTCGACCATCTCCTGCTTCGAGACGATCTCCTTGCCCGGACGGTGGCCACAGCGCTTGGCGCCCACCTGATCTTCGATATGCATCGCGGCGGCGCCGAACTTGATCATCGACTTGACGGTGCGCGCGACATTGAACGCGGAGGCGCCGAAGCCGGTGTCCACATCGACCAGCAACGGCAGGTCGCAAACGTCGGTGATGCGGCGCACGTCGGTCAATACGTCGTCGAGATTCGAAATACCCAGGTCCGGCAGCCCGAGCGAACCCGCCGCCACGCCGCCGCCCGACAAATAAATCGCCTTGAAGCCGGCGCGTTTGGCCAGCAAGGCGTGGTTGGCGTTGATCGCGCCGACCACTTGCAACGGGGATTCTTCCTGGACGGCTTTGCGGAAGGCGGCGCCTGCGGAAAATTGACTCATGTTCTGACCTTTCAGTATTGCAGTGAAGTTGCATTGAAGTTACATAGTTATTGCAAGGGGCATGCCACCCACTCTCCCCATAGAAATCAATGACTTATCTTTTATTAACGTTTCATTTTTGTTTCATTCTGAAACAGCGAAACACACATGCAACGAGTGCGCTACAATTGAGCCATGCGCCATTCCATGCCCCTGCCCTTCGACCCCGACGATAAACCGGTCATCTGGACCGTGTCGGTTTCGCGCCTGTACGACCTGTTCCGCGACATCACACTCGAATACGACAACCTGGCGACAATAGAACCGATCAACCTCGGTTTCGACGAAGCGGCGCGCCACATCCGCGAGCGCATGGCCACCGAGCGTTGCGACGCAGTCATCGCGGCCGGCTCCAACGCCGCGTATCTGAAAGGCCGCCTGTCCGTGCCGGTGGTGATCGCCAAATTCAGCGGCTTCGACGTGATGCAGGCGCTGGCCCGCGCGCGACGGGTATCGGACAGGATCGGGGTCATCACGTATCAGGAGCGTTTGCCGGAGCTGGCGGAATTCGCCGGCACCTTCGGCTTCGATGTCGCGCAGCGCACCTACGCCACCGAAGAAGACGCGCGGGCGCAGATCAACGACCTGAAAGCGGCCGGCATCAAGGCCATCGTCGGCGCCGGCCTGATCACCGACCTGGCCGAGGAAGCGGGACTGACCGGGGTGTTCGTCTACTCCGCCGCGTCGATCCGCCACGCCTTCGACGACGCGCTGGAAATGGCGCGCCTGACGCAGTTGGAGTCGAACCGCGCTCGCACGCGCGGCGCGGTGGTGACCGACACCCTGCGCGCCAGGCATGGCCTCAACGATCTGCGCGGCGAATCGGAGGCGATGGAGACGCTGCGGCAGTCCGTCGTACTGTATGCGAAATCGCCGGCCACGGTACTGATACAAGGCGAAACGGGCACCGGCAAGGAACTGGTGGCGCAAGCGATCCACCGCGAAAGCCCGCGCAGCCTTGGACAGAACCGGCCGTTCGTCGCCGTCAATTGCGGCGCGATCGCCGAATCGCTGCTGGAATCCGAATTGTTCGGCCACGAGGAAGGCGCGTTCACGGGCGCGAGGCGCGGCGGCCATGCAGGCTTGTTCGAAGCGGCCAATCGCGGCACGCTGTTCCTCGATGAAATCGGCGAGATGCCGCTGGCGCTGCAAACCCGCCTGCTGCGCGTGCTCGAGGAGCGGGAAGTGGTGCGCGTCGGCGGCACGCGCCCGATCCCGATCAACGTGCGCATCATCAGCGCCACCCACTGCGACCTGGAGCAGCGCGTGCGCGAAGGCCGCTTCCGGGCCGACCTGTTTTACCGGCTGGCGGTGCTGCGGCTGTCGCTGCCCCCGTTACGGGCGCGCACGGAAGACGTGATGACGCTGGCCGAGTGGTCGCTGAAGAACGCGCTGGCATCGCTGGGCGCGCGGCCGCATCCGAATCTGCACGCGGAGATGAACGCCTGCGCAGCGCTGCTGCGGCGATACGACTGGCCGGGGAACGTGCGCGAACTACGCAATCTGACGGAGCGTTTGGCCCTGTTTCTCGCGGCCGAACCATTGCAGGCGTTGACGCCGGCGTTTGTTCTCAGCGTGGCGCCGGAGTTGGAGACGATTGCGCCGCATGCCGAACCAGCGGCGCCGATAAAACCGACACGGGTCGAAAGCGCAACCGAGATACTGGCCCGGTTCGGAGGACGCCGCGACGCCGCCGCTGATTATTTGGGAATCAGCCGCACCACGTTGTGGCGCAAATTGCGCGCCGAAGCAGACAGCGCTCAATCAAATTAAATCACACCCCACGCGCCACTCATCATGGCCGGCGACCGCTCGTCACTTCATCGCCCCCGTTACCTCGGCGCGCCATTAGGATAGCGGTACAGGAGGAATCAACCCATGAAACGAAACACGTTCAACCGTCTGTCCACCGCCATCGCCCTCGCCGCCGGGCTGCTGCTGTCGGCTGCCGCCGTCGCCGCGCCATCCGCCTTCCAGGTGAAGGTCAGCGGCACGGGCGCGCCGCTTATCTTGATCCCGGGCCTGGCCTCGTCCGGCGAAGTATGGAACGGCACCGTGGCGCATTACTGCGGCGCGGGTAAATATCAATGCCACGTGCTCACGCTGGCCGGCTTCGCAGGCGTCCCCGCCATCGAAGATCCGCTGCTGCCCGCCGTCGAACAGCAACTGAGCGACTACATCGCCACCCAAAAATTCAAGAAGCCAGTCATCATCGGCCATAGCCTGGGTGGCTTTCTAGGTCTGAAACTGGCCGCCGACCATCCCGACCAAGTGGGCCGCCTGATCATCGTCGATTCCCTGCCCGCTCTGGGCGCCACGCAAATGCCTGGCGCCACCAGCTCCCAATTGAAGGAAATGGGCGAAGGCATGCGCAGCCGGATGATAACCCAGGACGCCGCGACGATGTCCGCCAGCCAGCTGCAGATGTTGCGCACGATGGTCACCAAACAGGAGGACATCGACCGCGTCGCCGCATGGGGAAAACGCTCAGACCGCGTCACCGTCATCAACGCCATGGCCGACCTCATGTCCGAGGACCTGCGACAGGAGGTCAGCCGCATCAAGGCGCCGACACTGGTGCTGGGCAGCTGGATCGCCTACAAGGACTACGGCATCAAACAGGTGTTCGAACAGACGTACAAAAGCCAGTACCAGCAGCTCGCCGGCGTCAAGGTGGAACTGTCGGACAATGCCCGCCACTTCATCATGTACGACGATCCGGCCTGGATGTATGATTGGATCGACCAATTTCTGAACTAAGTCCGATATGAAGAACGACCGCCCGCTGCTCGCCCGTTTCAACTGGTACTGGCTATTGCAGTTGATCGGCTGGAACGCCCTGCCGATCATGATGGTGTCCATGACGCCGACCAGCCCGCGCCCATTGGCGATGCTGGCGGTGGGCTACTGGGGAGCGGTGGCGGGCCTGCTGATCTCCGACACCTGGCACCGGGTGCTGAAGCGGCGCATACGCAGCGGCATCCGGATCACCTGGAAGACCATCGCCGTGGCCATTCTGGTGCTCGGCACTATCCATACAGGTGTCCAATACGTCGGCTTCCTGGTCATCAAACCATTTGGCCCGGTGCATGGTATCGGTTGGCTGCCCGGCGCGCTGATTTCGTGGTGGACCATCCATCTGGTGTGGAACACCTGCTACATGTCGGTGCTGGCGGTGCGCCGCGCCAACCGGTTCGAAGCCGAAGCGTTGCGGCTCGAGATCAGCGCCAAGGACGCCGAACTGCGCGCCTTACAGGCGCAAGTCAACCCGCATTTTTTCTTCAATAGCATGAACAGCGTGCGCGCCCTGATCTACGAAGACCAGAACGCCGCCGCGCAAATGGTCGATCAACTGGCGAGCGTGATGCGCTACGCGCTGCAATCGGGCCAGAACGACACGGTTCCGCTGTCGGCGGAGGTCGAAGCGGTACAAGCTTATCTCGCGATCGAGAAAATACGCTTCGAGGAACGCATGCGGGTCAGCGTCGACATCGGCATGGGACTGGAGCACGTGCGCATTCCGCCGATGGCGCTGCAAACGCTGGTGGAGAACGCGGTCAAGTACGGCGTCGAAGCCAGTCCCACCGGCAGCGAGATACAGATACGCGCCCGGCGCATGGACGACGGCACGGTCCATATCGAGATCGCCAACCTTGGCGCGATTCTGCCGTTCGCCAATTCGACCAAGGTTGGCCTGGTCAACACGCGCAAACGACTGACACTGGCATTGGGCGCCGGCGCCAACCTGGACCTGACGGAGCACAGTGGCTGGGTGCGGGCCACGATGACTTTACCGGAGGCCGCGTGATGCGGGTGCTATTGATCGACGACGAGCGCCTGGCGCGTTCCGAACTGCGGCGCCTTCTGGCGGCGCATCCCGAAGTGGAGATCATCGGCGAGGCGGTCAACGCGGCGGACGGGGTGAGGCAGATCGCAGCGCTCAAACCGGACCTGGTTTTCCTGGACGTGCAAATGCCCGGCGGGAGCGGCTTCGACATGCTTGCCGCGCTTGAGGAAGCGCCGGAGGTCATCTTCACGACCGCGTTCGATCAATACGCGCTGCAAGCGTTCGAGGTCAACGCGCTGGATTATCTGCAGAAGCCGATCCAGGCGGCGCGCATGGCGGCCGCGTTGCAGCGCTGCGCATTGCGGCACCAGCGCACACTGGAATACTCGGCGGCGGTCACGCCGACAGCGGCGAAGAAACTGTTCATCAAGGACGGCGAGCGATGCTGGTTCGTCGGATTGCAGGACATATGGCTGTTCGAGTCGGAAGGCAATTACACGCGCGTTTACTTCGCCCAGCATAAGCCGCTGATGCTGCGGTCCCTGAACCAGCTCGAAGAGCGGCTCGATCCGCAACGCTTCTTCCGCGCCAGCCGCCGCCACATCGTCAACCTCGACGACGTCGAACTGGTGACGCCCAACGATGCCGGCGGGCTGGATCTGACGCTGCGCGAAGGGGTGCGAATCGAGGTCACACGCCGACGCGCCGCGCAATTCAAACTTCTCGCCAGCCTGTAGTACCGCAGTTACGGATCAGGTCCAAATGACAGAAGTCATAAAAAATTTGAATATCGAATATCGAAATTTATAATTATATTTATATCTGGAGAACGGCTAGACTGCAGTTATCGCAAAAGCCGTTCAAAGGAATTGATATGATCACCTACCTCGCCACCCCGCAAACCATGACCTCGCCCGCAACCAAGGCACGTGACTGGAAAGCCCTGATCCGCCGCGCGCTCGAGCTGGCAGGCGCCCCATACGCCAACAGCCCGTACATGCCACTGTAATCCGTCGCCGGGCGAGATGCGCGGCGCGCTCACATGCGCAATGCCCGCACCGGCACCATGCGCATCGCGATCCAGGTATGGCGCGCGATCGCGATCAGCGCTATGGCCCATGTCAGCGAGAGCGCGAGCAATAACGTCCAGTAGCCGATCGGCGCGTGTTCGACATAGCCGGCGAGGTAGCGGTTGATCCCCACAGCCGCTACCGGCAGCGCCAGCACGGCGGCCGCCGCCAGCAACGCGCCGACCTCCCGCAGCACCAGCAAGCCGATGTCGGTGCGGCGCGCGCCGTGCAGCTTGCGCAGCACGATCTCGCGCGCCCGCCGCTGCACCGTGTTGGCCGACAAGACGTAGGTGCCGAAAGCCGCGATCACCAATGCGATGCCCGTGGCGACCGCCAGCAACCGCGCCAGGCGCGCATCCTCCTCATAATTGACGGCCAGGATGTCGGCGGCCCGGTAGGTGCGCGGAATCGCATCGGGAAAATAGCTCGGCCAGAGCGCCCGCGCGGCGCGCTCGATATCGGCCGGCGCACCGGACGCGCGCAAACTCAGCACCGTCCCGGCGGTCCCAAGGTCATACGCGACCGCGTTCGGTTTCTCCCGCAATGAACGGAAACGCAACTCCGGCGCGATGCCGACGACGCGCTTCGCCGTCACGACGTTGTCGAATCCGGTGAACATTACGGTCTGTCCCACCGCCTCCTGCGCACTGGCGAAGCCAAGTTCGCGCGCGGCGACGGCGTTCAGCACCACCGGTACCCCGTCGTTCTCCGCGTCCACGCCCTCCTTGAAAAGCCGTCCCGCCGCAGGCGCGATGCCGTACAACTCAAAGAAATTCGCGCTGACCGACTTCATCTCCATTGTCGCGGCCTGTCCGCCGGGGCGCTTGAGCGCCCGCGTCCAGATGTAGTCGAGCCGCCCAATCGGGTCCTCGGAAATCGCCACGCCGGCCACGCCGGACTGCGTCTTCAACGCCGATAAAAACCGCCGCGCCTTCTCGCTGTCCTTGACGCGCTCCGGCATATCGACGATCACCATCTGCGCGGGATCGAAACCGGGCGACGCGTGCATCGCGTAGTCGGTCTGCCATGCCACGGCGATGGTGACGCCGGCAAAGCCCATCGCCACGGCGACCTGCAACACGGTGAGCGCGCGGCGCCATTGCATGCTACCCATCGACTCCGTATCAGGCCGTCCCTCCAGCGCTTGCCGTGGTGGTACCCGCAGTGCGATCAAGACCGGATAGACGGCCGTGGCCAATCCCAGGAGTGCCCCGACGCAGAATGCGGCGGCGACGTTCTGCGGAGAGAACAAGCCATCCAGCTGGCGATTGACAAGATGGGAAAAAGCCGGCACCGCCAGCCACGCCAACAGCAAGGCAAGTACGGTAGCCACCATCGTCACCAGCAGCGATTCGAGCAGGAACTGCAGCGCGATATGTGGCGCGCCGGCGCCAAGCACCTTGCGCATCGCGACTTCGCGCTGGCGCCGCAGTACGCGCACCATCGCCAGGTTGACGTAGTTGATCCCGGCCAGCAGCAGGATCAGTACCGCCATCAGCGCCAGGCCGGCGGTGACCACGGGGCTGGCACGGTCGCCGGGCAGCGCGATAAAGCTGTTCCTTACCGTGTGGTCGAAGTAGGCGTCGCGCAACGGCGACATCGACAATTCGATCGCCTTGCGCTTGCCGAGCCGCTCGCGCACCTCCGGCGGCCATTGATTGACGCTGGGTGTGACGTCCACCGCTTGCTGTAAACGGCTGACGATGTCCTGCACCGATGTGCCGGGCTTCACGCGCACAAGCATCTTGGTCATCCAGCCGCTTTCGCCGGTCAGCATTTCGTGTCGTATGGCTTTTTCCACCACCCCCGCATGGACGCCGAACAGCACCTCGAACGGAATCGTCGTATTGGCCGGAGGCGCCGGCACGATGGCGCCGACCTGCATTGTCGCGCCTTCGGACAGCATGGTCCGCCCCAGCGCGTTGCGCGTGCCGAACATGCGCAGCGCCGCCGTTTCGGTGACGACAAACAGGTCGGGCCGTTCCAGGGCCTGCGCCAGATCGCCCTGCACCGCCCGCAGGCCGAGCATCGACGGAAAACCGGGCAGCACGATCAAGCCGCGCACCGTCATCAGGTTGCGGTCGACGCGCACCGTCAGCGGCGTGATTTCCGGGCGCGCCGGAATGTAGCTGGTGGCGTCGACGACGCCGGGTATCTTGAGCGCGGTCTCGCGCAGGAACATCGGCGCCAGATCGAACAGCGGCGACGATTGTTCGACATTGAAATGGTGTTTGACGACGTAGACCTGATCGGCGTCGGGCAGATGCGTGTCGTACTCCATCGAGTAGCGCACATAGCCGAGCAGCAGCAGGCAGGCGGCCAGGCCCATGCCGAGACCCAGCACGGAAGCCAGGGTGTATGCCGGCTCCTGGATCAAGGTGCGCCAACCGATGCGCAAGTCGCGTAGCTTCATGGGTAATTCCGTGGATGGAGGATAAAGGGATATTGCAACTACCATGCCACGGCTTTTTTACGCGCTGGACCTCGGTGAATCGCCGATCTGTGTTCGGAAGTGAACGGGGCCGCTGTTCAGTTCCGAACACTTTGCTGGTTGGGCGCCAGGCATAGGCGGCGACGGCGCATGCATGGCGGATTACGCTTCGCTCTTAAGTCTTCCGGCAGAAGGACGCTCCTTCGATGGCCCCCCGGGGCGGATTGGCGGGCCTCGCCCGCTAATCCGCCCTACGTGGATCTACTTCGACTTCACCGGGAAGGCAGGACGTGGCGGCCGCACCGGCGGATTCTTCGCCAGTTCCGCCTTGATGACCTCAATCGCCTTTTCCAGCTGTGGATCGCGGCCGGCGATGACGTCCGCAGGCGTCTGATCGACCTCGATATCCGGCGCCACGCCCTCGTTCTCCACGCCCCAGCCGCCATCGCGCGTCCAGAAGGCCAGGTTGGGCGCGGTGATCGTGCCGCCATCGAGCAGCACCGGGAAGCCAAGCACGCCCACCAATCCACCCCAGGTGCGCTTGCCGATCAACGGTCCCATTTGGTTTTTACGGAACATCCACGGCAGCAGGTCGCCACCCGAACCGGCCGTCTCGTCGATCAGCATCGCGCGCGGTCCCTGGATCGAAGCGGACGGCGTTTTCATGTCCGCGCCGTAGCGCATGGTCCACCAGGCGATTTCCTTCTTCTGCAAAATCTCCAGGTAGTAGTCGGCCACGCTGCCGCCGCCATTGAAGCGTTCATCGATGATGACGGCGTCCTTGTCGGCCTGCGGGAAGAAGTAGCGCTTGAAGTAGGTATGGCCCAAACCTGCGGTGTTCGGCACGTACACATAGGCTACCTTGCCGCCGGTGGCCGCGTTGACCTTGCGGATATTCCCCTCGATCCAGTCGCGGTTACGCAGCGCGTCCTCGGTCGGCACCGGCACCACGGTGACGGTGCGCGACTTGCTGCCGTCCGCGTTCGGACCGACGGTGATATCGATGGCTTTGTTGGCGGTGTTTTCGAAGGCGCTGTAAAGATTGGTCGGCGCCATCAGCGGACGGCCATCGACCGCCAGCAGATACTCGCCGGCCTTGACGTTCAGGCCCGGCTCCGTCAGCGGCGCGCGCAGGGCCGGATTCCAGTTCAAGCCGCCGTAGACTTTCTTGAAGCGGTAGCGGCCGTCGCTGATTTCGTAGTCGGCGCCCAGCAGGCCGCCCGGCACCGCTTTGCTGTCGGTGAAGAAGTCGCCGCCGCCACCGCGATGATGCCCCACACCCAGCTCGCTGCACAGCCACTGGATCAAGCGATTCAGATCGGCGCGGGACGACAGCTCCGGAAGGAATTGCGCGTACTTCTCGCGCATCTTGTTCCAGTTCGCGCCGTGCATGCCGGGGTCGTAGAAGAAGTCGCGGTTGATGCGCCACGCTTCATTGAAGATCTGCGTCCACTCGGCGCGCGGCTCGGCGCGCACTTCGATCGCCTCGACCTTGATCTTGCCCTCACCCGGCGTCAACGTCTTGGCGCTGGCGCTGCCCATGGCCCACGCCTCCTTGAGGCGGTAGACGATCTTCTTGCCATCGGAAGACACCTCGAATTCATCGGCCTCCGCCAGCAACGTCTCGGCCTTGCGGTCCGTCAGGTCGAAGCGCTGGATGGCTTTCTTGCCGTCGTTCTCGCGCAGGAAGAATATCTGGCCGTCCTGCCCCGCTTCCAGATCCGACAGCGACGCCGCCGGTATCGGCAAATCGACGATGCGCGTTTCGATGCCCTCGAAATCGATGGACATCGGCGCGACCGGCGCCACGGTGACTTTCGGATCGTCGCGCCCCGTCTTCGGATCGATCTTCGGCGTCTCCGGCTTGGCCGCCTCCTTCTTCTCCGACACCGGCGGCGTGACAGGAGTTGCCTTCTCCTCGTCGCTTTCCTTGATCAGCGGCGAAGGCAGGTCGCGCCGCAGCACCGCCATCCAGACCGTGCGCGTGACGCGGTTATCCTCGTTCTGCTGCGAGAACCAGTTGTTGCTGGGCCCCGCGTTGGTGGAGGCGAAGAAGTACAGGTACTTGCCGCTCTTGTCGAACACCGGATTGACCACGTCCGACAGACCATCCGTCACCGGCCAGGATTTTTTCTGCTCAAGCGAATAGATGTAGGCGCTGCGCGTGTACGTCATCGAGTTGAGCGCGTACGCGATCCAGCGCGAGTCCGGCGCCCACGCCGCGCGCAGGGTCTTGTTCACGCCATACAGCGGCTCGGAAGCGATCTTGTTGATAGCCCCGGAAGCGACATCCATCACGTACAAGGTCCACGAGTTGTCCGTATAGGCGATCTTTTTGCTGTCTGGCGACCATACCGGATTGTCGTAGAAGCCGGAACCGGTCAGCTTGAACTTGCGCGGTTCGCTCTTGCCGTCCTGCGCGCGGATATGCAGCGCGTACTCGCCCGATTCGTCGGAGAAGTAGGCGACCGAGCGGCCATCCGGCGACCACGCCGGCGAGCGCTCGTTGGCTGCGGAGGTCTGCGTCAGGTTGCGCACATCGCCCTTGTCGGCGGGGATGGTGACGATCTCGCCGCGGAATTCATACGCCACCCGCGCGCCCGACGGCGACACCGAAAAATTGCGGATGTACTTGGCGCCACTGAGCCAGCGCGGACGCGACATCCCAAGGTCGCTACTGACGCCGATGGTCAGCTTGCGCGCCTGGCCGCTGCCGAGATCCAGCGCGTGCAAATAGCCGGCCTGCTCGTAAACGATACCGTTGCCCGAGGCCGACGCGTTCAGCACCGGAAAGTCGGTATGCCTGGTCAGCGCGCGGACCAGCTTGGACTTCACGTCATAGGCATACAAGTTGAATTCGCCGTCGCGGTCCGAACGGAAGTAGACGGTGTCGCCGATCCACATCGGATCGACATCGTTCGAATGCGTGGCCGGTTGCGGTATCTTGACCACCGATTTGTCGCCCCGGTTGAACAGCCACAGGATCGAGTTGGTGCCGCCGCGATAATGCTTCCACTGCAGGAAGGCCGGCGAGAACGGGTTGTAGACGATGCTTTTGCCGTCCGGCGACCAGGCGGCGCGCGCGGCGTTCGGCACTTCCAGCTGCGTCTCCACGCCGCCAGTCACCGGCACCGTGAACAGTTTGCGATAGCGGTTGTTGAACGCCGCGCGCGGCGACGTGAACATCACCGATTTTCCATCGGGAGCGAAGCCCTGCACCACGTCCGCGCCCGGATGATACGTCAGCCGCTTCGGCACCCCGCCCTCGATCGGCAGCAAATAGACGTCGGTGTTGCCGTCGACTTGCGCGCTGTAGGCGATCAGTTTGCCGTCCGGCGAAAACTGCGGGTTCGATTTTTCACCCGGGTCGGACGTCAGGCGGCGCGGCGCGCCGCCATCGGGATTCGCCAGCCACACATCGCCGGCGTAGATAAAAGCCAGATGGGTGGCGGACAGCGCCGGTTCGGTCAGCATGCGGGTATCGCTGGTGCTGGGCAGTGCCTGCGCGGTTGGGGCCATGGTGATGGCCGCACCGGCGAGGGCGAAAGTGACGAATACTAGGCGCTTCATCTGCATCGAGGTCTCCTTATTTCAACGCGGGGATCACCTGCGGTTGATATGGTTTGATCGGACTGTCCTTCAATTTTTTATCCAGCAGTTCCAGCGCGGCTTCCAGCTGCCGGTCCTGGCCCATGAAGGTCGCATGCGGCAGGTTGTCCACTTCCACATCCGGCGTCACGCCCACGCCTTCGATCAGCCAGTGGCCGTCGGCCGTATTGAACTGGCCGTTCTCGGCGACGCGCGCCATGCCGTTATCGCTCAAGCGGTTGTTATCGCTCAGCCAGACACCGGCACCGGCCGTGCGCTTGCCCACCAGCGGCGCCAGTCCCAGGGCCTTGACGCCGGCCGCGAAGGTCTCGCCATCCGAGTACGTCAGCTCATCGACCAGCACCACCAGATGGCCGCGGAAGGTGTTCTGCATGTTCGGCGCCGGCTGCGCGCCCGGCGCGGCCCAGAAGGCCCAGGCCTTGCGCAGCAGCTTTTCGATGATCCAGCTGTCGATATTGCCGCCGTTATTGCGGCGCACGTCGATGATCAGGCCTTCGCGGTTGACGTTGGCGTAGAAGTCACGCGCGAACGAGGCGATGTCGCGCGGCCCCATGGCGCGAAGGTGCAGGTAGCCGATGCGCCCTTTCGACGCCGTCTCCACCTGGCGCGCGCGGCTCTGCTCCCAATCGCTGTAGCGCAGGCCGGCCTGCTTGGTCATATTCACCGGCATCACGATCACCGGACCGGCGCCGCCGGCCTTGCGTTTAATCTGCAGCAGCACCTGCCGGTCGGCCTGGTTCAGCAGCAGGTCGGCGATGTCGCGCGCCTCCAGCACCGATTTGCCGTTGACGGCGGTGATGATGTCGCCCTCCTTGACGTTGACGTCGGCCTGCGCCAGCGGTCCGCGCTCGGACGGCAGTTCCGGCTCGCTGCGGTAGATGTGGTCGACGCGGTAGCCTTCGGCGGTGCGCGTCAGCAGCGCGCCCAGGCCGGAAGGCACGCCCTCCGGGGCGGAACGGCGGATGTCGCCGGGAGCGATCTGCGAGTGCAGCGCGCCCACCTCGCTGATCATCATGCCCAGGATGTCGTTCAACTCCGCGCGGTCGGTCACGCGCTCGACCAGCGGCGTGTATTTATCGCGCACGGCGGTCCAGTTCACGCCACGCATCTTGGCGTCGTACAGGAAGTCGCGGTGCATGCGCCAGGCGTCGTTGAACATCTGCTTCCACTCCAGGCGCGGATTGGAGGTGAAGCTCCAGTCGTCGACCTTAACCTTGGCCTTGGAGGTGTCGGTCGGCGCCTTGGCGGCCGCTTCGACGATGATCATGTCGCCCGGACCGCCGGTGAAGGTGCGGTAGTAGATGTGTTTTTTGTCGGCGGCCAGGTCGAATTCGCGCACGCCGGCGGCAAAGGTTTCCGGCTGCGGACCGTTGGAGGCGATGGCCAGCGTTTTCAGGTTCGCCTTGCCATCGCTGGACTCCACGTCCAGGAAGTACAGGCGCTTGTCGTCCATGTTCAGGCCACGGTAGTTACCGGGCGCCAGCGGCACTTCGTACAAACGGTCCTGCAAGCCGGCGAAGACGATCTCCGGCAGCGACTTGTCCGCCTTCTTGACCGGCAACGCCGTCTTGGCCGTGGCTTTCTCCACCGCCTTCTCCGCCGCTTTCTCGGCCGCCTGCTCGACCGCCTTGTCGGCCGCGCCCTCGGCCACCTTCTCGCCCGGCTTGCCCAGTTCATCGTCCGGTTTGAACGGGAAGCGGTTGCCAGGCTGGAGCGCCAGCGCGTAGACGCCGGTGCGCTTGTCGAACACCGGCCCCATATTGCGGTCGCCCCACGGCGAACCGTTCGCCAGCTGGAAGTTGCGGGCCGAGAGGAAGTACAGCCATTTCCCGTCCGGCGAAAACACCGGCGAGCGCGAGGTGTAACGGTCGCTGGTGACAAAGACCAGCTGCTTCGACGCCAGGTTGTACAAGCCGATTTGCTCGCGCTGCTCGGTGGTCGCGGCGCGTACCAGGGCCAGATTCTTACTGTCGCCCGACCACAGGATTTCGTCGTGCTTGTCGACGCCGGCCTTGCCCGCATCGTCGATGACGATATTCGATTTGGTCGCCAGATCCAGCAGCCAGAAACGGCCCTTCTTGTCCGTGTGGCCCAGCCAGCGGCCATCCGGCGATGGATACAGCTGCCAGCGGTGGCTGACGCCGTCGCGGGTCAGCTGCTCGCCGGGGCCGGAGCCGTCGGCGGCGAACTTCCAGATTTCGTTTTCGCCGGTGGTGTCGACGATCGCGTAGACCCACTTGTCGTCGGGGCTGAACACCGCCTCGCGCGCCCGCGCGCCTTCCGGCACCGCGATCTCGACGCGGCGCTGCGCGCCCGTGCCGGCCAGGCTCACGCGCCCGCGCGCCGTCAGCACCAGCCGCTCGGACTTGGCCGACAGCTGCACGTTGGTCAATTGGTCCAGCGGCGAGCGTATCTGGCGCGCGCGCTGCTGGTCGAAGTCGGACACCAGGCCTATCGACAGCTGCCGGTCGGCCGACGCGGCCAGGTCGAACACGCGCAAGTCCGCACCCAGCTGATAGACGATGCGGCCATCGCCGAGCGCCGCGTTGCGCACATCCCAGTCGGTGTGTTTGGTGAGCTGGCGCGGATCGCCGCCGTCGGGCGCCATCGACCACAGGTTGTCGGAGCCGCCACGGTCGCTGATGAAATAGACGCGGCCCTGCCACCACATCGGGCGCTTGTCGTTGCCGGCGTCGGAGGCCAGCAGCGGCGCCGCTTCCACGCCTGCGCCGGCAGTCAGATCGTAGCGCCACAGCTGCGCGTGGGCGCCGCCGCGATAGTTCTTGACGTTGTCGTTGGTCAGGGCCAGGCCGTAGCGCGTGAAGTACAGCGTCTTGCCGGCGTCGTCGAGCACCGCGTCGTTGGCGTCGGCGACGGCGAACACGCGCCGCTGCAACGACGACGGCTGCACGGCGGCGACGATGCGGTGCGCCGACGGCCCCTTCGAATCCTGGGTGCTGACGAGCACCTCGCCCTGCGCCGTCCAGCCCAGCACCGTCACGGCGCCGTTCTCGAACGTCAGCCGCTTCGGCAGGCCGCCGGCGACCGGCATGACGTAGGCTTCCTGCGCACCCTCGTACGAGGCCGAGAAGGCGATCCATTTGCCGTCGTAGGAGATGGCGGCGTTGGTTTCGGCGGCTGGGTGCGTGGTCAGGCGCTGGGCCTGGCCGCCCTGGGCGCCGGTCTTCCACAAATCGCCTTCGGCGGTGAAGACGACGGCGTCGCCACGGATGGCGGGGAAACGGTAGTAGGCGTCGGCGGCGAAGGCCGCCTGGCCGGCCAGCAGGCCGGCGGACATCAGTATCAGAGCGAGGGGGTGAAAGCGAAGGCGGAGCGGTGACATGGACAGGCTTTACAAGTTGTCGAAGGGAACGACGATTCTGTCATATCTTGACCGCTTCGAGCAAAGAAAACGCGCCCCTTGGGTGAGTGGCCAAGTCAACCCCCTTTACCTTCGGCGATACGCATGCGTCGCCGCATAGGGTACGGGTTTGCGCGCGCGAAAAAAAACCCGCCACACTTGCGTGGGCGGGTTCGTTGCTATGCCAGGACTTAGTCGACTTCGACGGTCTCCGGCGGCGTGGTCGGCGCGGCGTCCGGCGGTTCCGGGAACTCCAGCTTGACGGTGTCCTTCTCGTCCAGATCGACGGTCACGCGGCCACCGGTCACCAGACGGCCGAACAGCAGCTCGTCGGCCAGCGCCTTGCGGATCATGTCCTGGATCAGGCGCGACATCGGCCGTGCGCCCATCAGTGGATCGAAACCCTTCTTCGCGAGGAACTTGCGCAGTTTCTCGGTGAAGATAGCCTCGACCTTCTTCTCGTGCAGCTGCTCTTCCAGCTGCATCAGGAACTTGTCGACCACGCGCAGGATGATTTCCTCGTCCAGCGCGCGGAAGCTGATGGTCGCGTCGATACGGTTGCGGAACTCCGGCGTGAACATGCGCTTGATGTCGGCCATCTCGTCGCCCGCCTGCTTGGAATTCGTAAAGCCGATCGACGACTTCTGCAAGCTCTCGGCGCCCGCGTTGGTGGTCATGATGATGATCACGTTGCGGAAGTCGGCCTTGCGTCCGTTGTTGTCGGTCAGGGTGCCATGGTCCATCACCTGCAGCAGGATGTTGAAAATGTCCGGATGGGCTTTTTCAATCTCGTCGAGCAGCAGCACCGCGTGCGGCTTCTTGGTGATGGCTTCGGTCAGCAAACCGCCCTGGTCGAAACCAACGTAACCCGGCGGCGCGCCGATCAGGCGCGACACGGCGTGGCGCTCCATGTACTCGGACATGTCGAAACGAATCAACTCGATGCCCAGGATGAAGGCCAGCTGCTTCGCCACCTCGGTCTTGCCGACGCCGGTGGGACCGGAGAACAGGAAGGAGCCGATCGGTTTGTCGGTCTTGCCCAGACCGGCACGCGCCATCTTGATCGCCGACGCCAGCGCTTCGATCGCAGGATCCTGGCCGAACACCACGTTGCGCAAATCGCGGTCGATGGTCTGCAGCTTGCTGCGGTCGTCCTGGTTGACGGTTTGCGGCGGGATACGGGCGATCTTCGCGATGATGTCCTCGATCTCGGTCTTGCCGATGGTTTTCTTCTGCTTCGACTTCGGCAAGATGCGCTGCGCAGCACCGGCCTCGTCGATGACGTCGATCGCCTTGTCGGGCAGATGGCGGTCGTTGATGAAGCGCGCCGCCAGTTCGGCAGCGGTCGACAGCGCCGACGACGAATACTTGACGCCATGGTGCTCTTCGAAGCGCGACTTCAAGCCGCGCAGGATTTGCACGGTCTGCTCGACGGTCGGTTCGTTGACGTCCACTTTCTGGAAGCGGCGGCTCAACGCGTGGTCCTTCTCGAACACGCCGCGGAATTCCGTGTACGTGGTCGCGCCGATGCACTTCAGTTGGCCGTTGGCCAGCGCAGGCTTCAGCAGGTTCGACGCGTCCAGCGTGCCGCCCGAGGCCGAACCGGCGCCGATGATGGTGTGAATCTCATCGATGAACAGGATGCCGTTCGGATTGTCCTTCAATTGCTTGAGGACGGCCTTGAGGCGCTGTTCGAAGTCACCGCGATACTTGGTGCCGGCCAGCAACGCGCCCATGTCGAGCGAGTACACGACGGCGTTTTGCAGGATTTCCGGCACGTCGCTTTGCGTGATGCGGTAGGCCAGGCCTTCGGCGATGGCGGTCTTGCCGACGCCGGCCTCGCCGACCAGCAACGGATTGTTCTTGCGGCGGCGGCACAGGATCTGGATCACGCGGTCGACCTCGTCCTCGCGGCCGATCAGCGGATCGATCTTGCCTTCGGCGGCGGACTTGTTCAGGTTTTGCGTGAACTGGTCCAGCGGGCTTTCCTTGGTCTGGCCTTCGCCGCCCGGAGCGCCCTCTTCCACGCCTTCGGATGCCTTGGCGGCATCGGTCTGCTGATCCTTGCGCACGCCGTGCGAAATGAAGTTGACCACGTCCAGACGCGTCACGCCCTGCTGGTGCAGGTAGTAGACCGCGTGCGAATCCTTCTCGCCGAAGATCGCCACCAGCACGTTGGCGCCGGTCACTTCCTTCTTGCCATTGGACGCCGACTGCACGTGCATGATGGCGCGCTGGATCACGCGTTGGAAACCGAGCGTCGGCTGGGTATCGACCTCACCGGTGCCAGGCACGGTCGGCGTGTTATCGCCGATGAAATTGGTCAGGGTTTTGCGCAGATCTTCTATGTTGACGGCGCATGCGCGCAACACTTCGGCAGCCGAAGGGTTGTCCAGCAAGGCCAGCAGCAAGTGCTCCACCGTGATGAATTCGTGCCGGGCCTGTCGCGCTTCGACAAACGCCATGTGCAAACTTACTTCTAATTCCTGCGCAATCATACTTCCTCCATCACGCACTGCAGGGGGTGACCTGCCTTGCGCGCATGCGTTAAAACGAACTCCACTTTGGTACAGGCTATATCTTTAGAGAACACGCCGCACACTCCTTTGCCGTAGCGATGAACACTGAGCATTATTTGCGTGGCTGTTTCACGGTCTTTGTTGAAATACTCCTGGATGATAGCGACTACAAATTCCATCGGTGTGTAGTCATCGTTGAGCAACGCCACCTGGTACAAAGGTGGCGGCTTCAGCGCTTGCCGCTCCAAAAGGGTTTCGGTGTCATGCTTGGTTGCCATACGCTTATATTCTAATGCTTTCGGGGTTGATGCAATGTGCATTTCACTATACACATCCAATTGTTTTCCATCTTACGCGTTTTCTTAACATGGCGCAGATGGCGACCCATTTGTTAAAATCAAGAGTTGCTTTTTCGCCAAGCCGATCAAAAGTAGCAAAATGCATACAAATGTGCTTGACTTTAAAAATCTGTCCGCTAACAATGCGTTATCGGCTTCGTGCAGAAATGTACATGTTGATAAGAAGTGAGGCGTGAGGAGGGGGCAAGAAGCTTCTTGCTTTTATGGCTCGTGTGATCCGTTTTAATTTTGAAAGTTCTTTTTATGGCAACAGGTACAGTTAAGTGGTTCAATGATTCCAAAGGTTTTGGCTTCATCACTCCAGATGACGGCGGCGAGGATTTGTTCGCTCACTTCTCCGCAATCAACATGAACGGTTTCAAGACCCTCAAAGAAGGTCAAAAAGTTCAATTCGAAGTCACGCAAGGCCCTAAAGGCAAGCAAGCTTCCAACATCCAAGCTGCCTAAGCTACACGGCACCAGATGTGAAAAACCCCCGTCTGTGGGGTTTTTTTTCGTCCACCGGTCGGCCGGGGCCATGGATAGCCAAACGAAAGTGTTGTAGAAGTCCGACGTTCCCCTCTCCCCCTATGACTTATCTGATAACGCTGGTGGCTGCCGCCCTGCTCGTCCTGTCGGCCCCGACGCCGGGCTTTGGCGCGCCGTCGCTGGCGACGGAAATACAACGCACTCTGCAGCAAGAACAGCTGGCCGGCGCCGTTTGGGCGGTCGTCACCCCGGACGGCGGCGCCGTCGCCGGCGCGGCAGGCCTGGCGAACGCCGACAGCGGCGCCGCGATGCGCGCGGACAACCGCGTGCAGGTCGGCTCCGTCGCCAAGGTGGCGGTGGCGGCGGGCGTGCTGCGCCTGATCACCGAAGGCAAGCTCTCGCTCGACACACCGGTCGCCACGCTGCTGCCAGGGGTGTCATTCACTAACCGGTGGGAGGCCACCGATCCGATCCGCGTGCGGCATTTGCTCTCGCACACGGCGGGGCTGGAGAACTTCCGGCTGTGGCACATCTTCAGCCAGACGGCGCGGGCCGACACGCCGCTCAGCGCAGCCTTCGCCAACGTGTCGTCCGATCCGGCACTGCTGACCGTGCAAGCCCGGCCGGGCAGCCGATTCGCGTATTCCAACATTGGCTATACCCTGCTCGGCATGGTCATCGAAGCGGTCGGCGGCCAGCGCTACGACCGCTATCTGGACGCGCAGCTGCTGCAACCGCTAGGCATGCGCGACAGCACGTTCGGCTTCGTCACGCAGACGGGCCCGGAGGCGGACCCGCGCCTGGCGATGGGCCACTTCGAGCATGGCGTCACGCACGCCGCCGTGCGCAACTACCTGCCCTCCGCCGACCGGCTTACCACCACCGCCGCCGACATGGCGCGCTTCGCCGCCTTTTTGATGGGCGACGGAAGCATCGACGGCCGCCCCTTCATCGATCCGAGGCTGATGGCGCAACTGGGCACGCCAAGCGGCACCGAAGCCGTGCGGGCGGGCTTGACGACGGGCCACGGCCACGCCCTGGTCGGACGCGACCGCCACGGCCAGCTCGGCTACTGCCATCCCGGCACCACGGTCGGCTTCAACGCCATGCTGTGCGTGTATCCGGAACAGCGCAAAGCGTTTTTCGTCGCCATGAATACGGACAGCGAAACGGCGGACTACGACCGTTTCAACAAATTGCTGATCGACGCGCTGCGGCTCAAGCCCGCCGCGCTTGCGGTCAAGCCGGGCGCGCCGGCCGACGACCTGGCTGATTGGCTGGGAATTTATGTGCCGGCGATGCACCGGGTCAGCAACCTGGCATGGACCGACATCGTGTTCAACTTCATACAGGTGAGCCGGGAGGACGGCTTGCTGCGGCTGGCGCCGTTCCAGGGCAAGCCGACGGTCCTAACGCCGACGGGTGGCCATCTGTTCACGCAAGCCGGCCGCCTGGACAACACGCACGTCATGCTGATCGGCGACGACGGCCAGCGCATCGTCAGCGACGGCATCCGCAACTACGCCAAGGCCGACATGGTGCTGTTCACAGGCCTGTGGGTGAGCTTGGGGATAGGCTTGCTCGGACTGGCCTACATTGTGACTATCGGTTGCTGGCGGCTGCTGCGCAAGCGCCTGAAGGCGCGCGATCCGCTGTTCGCGCCGCTGATGGGCGTGCTCGCGCTGGCGCTGCCGGCGCCGCTGTTCTATCTGCAATCGTTCATGCGGATGGGGGAATTGACGATGGCCAGCGGGACGCTGGCGCTGGTGACGGCGGCGCTGCCGCTGACGCTGGCGGCGGGGTTGGCGATGCAGTGGCGCGGGGGGCGGCGCGAGGTCGCAGATACGTTGGCACTGATCGCGGGCCTGCAATGCATACTCGTGCTGGCCGCGTGGGGCATGCTGCCCCTCATGCTCTGGAAGTGACCAAAAGCAAATCCGGGGTCAGGTCCACCATTTCTACACGTGCTGATCAATATGGCGATAATCGTTTCCCGAAAACAGGTTTCAGCGATGCGCGCGCGTGAAATAGCCCGAGTCCCCACACCAAGGTCTGGCCCGTGTAGAAATGGTGGACCTGACCCCGGAGTGTTACAACCTCAGTCCTGCATCTGCTCGATCATGACCTCGCCGAAGCCCGAGCACGAGACCTGCGTCGCGCCTTCCATCAAGCGCGCGAAGTCGTACGTGACCTTCTTCGAGTCGATGGCTTTTTCCATCGACTTGATGATCAAATCGGCCGCTTCGGTCCAGCCCATGTGACGCAGCATCATTTCAGCGGACAGGATCAGCGAGCCCGGATTCACGTAATCCTTGCCGGCATACTTGGGCGCGGTGCCGTGCGTTGCTTCGAACATCGCCACTGAATCCGACAGGTTGGCGCCCGGCGCGATGCCGATGCCGCCCACCTGGGCCGCCAGCGCGTCCGAGATATAGTCGCCGTTCAGGTTCAACGTGGCGATGACGCTGTATTCCGCCGGACGCAACAAAATCTGCTGCAGGAAGGCGTCAGCGATCGAATCCTTGATCGTGATGTCGCGGCCGGTCTTCGGATTCTTGACCTTGCACCACGGGCCGCCGTCGATCAGCTCCGCGCCGAATTCCTTCAGCGCCAGCTCGTAGGCCCAGTCACGGAAGCCACCCTCGGTGTACTTCA
Source organism: Burkholderia sp. LMU1-1-1.1 (assembly GCF_040675865.1). Classification (NCBI taxonomy): domain Bacteria; kingdom Pseudomonadati; phylum Pseudomonadota; class Betaproteobacteria; order Burkholderiales; family Burkholderiaceae; genus Burkholderia; species Burkholderia sp. LMU1-1-1.1. Next base: position 53,180 of record NZ_JBEGHG010000003.1, read on the forward strand.
TGATGTTGCCCTTATGGACGATGGTCACCGACGGCTTGTCGTTGTCGATCGCGTACTGGATCGCCTTGCGCACCAGGCGCTGCGTGCCTTCGATCGACACCGGCTTGATGCCCAGGCCCGAGGTTTCCGGGAAACGGATCTTGGTCACGCCCATTTCCTTGACGAGGAAATCGATCAGTTTCTTGGCGCCTTCCGAGCCCTGCTGGTACTCGATACCGGCGTAGATGTCTTCCGAGTTCTCGCGGAAGATGACCATATTGGTTTTCTCAGGCTCTTTGACCGGCGACGGCACGCCGGTGAAGTACCGCACCGGACGCAGGCAAACATACAGGTCCAGCTGCTGGCGCAGCGCCACGTTGAGCGAGCGGATGCCGCCGCCGACCGGCGTCGTCAGCGGACCCTTGATCGATACCACGTAATCCTTCACCGCGGCCAGCGTCTCCTCCGGCAGCCACACGTCGGGGCCGTACACGGTGGTCGACTTTTCGCCGGCGAAAATTTCCATCCAGTTGATCTTGCGCTTGCCGCCGTAGGACTTGGCCACCGCCGCGTCGACCACCTTGAGCATGACGGGGGTGATGTCCACGCCGGTGCCGTCGCCTTCGATGTAGGGAACGATAGGGTTATCTGGTACATTCAGGGAAAAATCGGCGTTGACGGTGATTTTCTGGCCGTCGGCAGGTACTTTGATATGTTGGTACATCGTGTTCTCCGAAATGGACGCTCGGCAAGCGGCATACAATACTGCTACCGGGGCAAGGATTTTTGTTTTATTGCCAAGTTAGTACAAATACCTAGGTCTTCTATAAGACATAAGACAGGCGTTTTGCATTATGCACCAGTATTTTAGTGGGCGCTACGATTTTACGCACCGGCCTTTAAGCCTACACCAATTCCATCATCACACAAGCATGCCCCTCATCCTATTTAACAAACCTTTCCAGGTGCTGTGCCAGTTCTCGCCGCAAGACGACAAGGCCACCCTGGCCGACTATCTGAAAATCCCCAACATCTACCCCGCCGGCCGTCTCGACGCCGACAGCGAGGGCTTGATGCTGCTGACCGACGACGGCAAGCTGCAGCACCAGATCGCCCATCCGGACCACAAGGAGGCCAAGGTGTATCTGGTGCAGGTCGAAGGCGTGGCCGACGCCGACAGCCTGACGAAATTGCAGGCGCCGATCGACCTGGGCGACTTCGTCACCAAGCCATGCAAGGCGGTGCGGATCGCCGAGCCAGAGTGGCTGTGGCCGCGCAATCCGCCGATCCGCGAGCGCGCGGGGCAGCCGACCAGCTGGCTGGCGATTACTTTGCAGGAGGGAAAGAACCGCCAAGTCCGGCGGATGACGGCGGCCGTCGGCTTGCCGACGTTGCGCTTGGTGCGCAGCGCGATCGGCGCGATTTCACTGGCGTCGCATCCGTTGATGCCGGGGGAATGGCGCGAAGTGTCGGCCAAGGAATTGAGCGCGTAACGTGGAGAAACCCGCACGGCCATACGGGGTCGTACCCGCAGGGTACGACCCCTAAGCGGCGAAGCCCGCTTGTCGTTCGATGCTTGCCGGGTTTAACCAAAGCGAAAAAACCCGCGCCGACCGAAGTCAGCGCGGGTTCTTGCTTGTATTCCCGGCGAGGGGAATTAAGCGGACAGTGCCTTCAGGGCAGCTGCCAGACGGCTCTTATGACGAGCTGCCTTGTTTTTGTGGATGATCTTCTTGTCGGCGATGCTGTCGATGGTCGACACGGACGACTGGAAGATTGCGGTCGCAGCAGCTTTGTCGCCGCCTTGGATCGCCTTGCGAACTGCTTTGATAGCGGTGCGCAGGGTCGAACGCTGGGACGAGTTGTGAGCGTTTTGCTTGACTGCTTGACGAGCACGTTTGCGCGCTTGTGCGGTATTTGCCATGGAATTTCCTAAATCAGGGTAAAGGTGCGTTTGCAAACATTATTGTTTGTCAAACAGGTGCGTTCAGTGCGTCTGCCGAACCATGTGAGTCAAACTGCTGCCTGCCAAACATTAGTGTCTGCGTAACAGAATTCTGTACAGCCTGCGATTATAGCGATCTTTTTCGACGGGAGCAACTATAATCATGCCCCATGAACTTGCTTAAAACTCTAGCCGCCCTGAGCAGCATGACCATGCTGTCCCGTATCACCGGATTGTTGCGCGAAATCCTCATCGCCCGGGCCTTCGGCGCCGGGGGCATGACCGATGCCTACAACGTCGCTTTCCGCATCCCCAACCTGCTGCGCCGGCTGTTCGCCGAGGGGGCGTTCTCGCAAGCCTTCGTGCCCATTTTATCCGAATACAAGAACAAGCAGACCGAGCAAGACACCAGGAACCTGGCGGACCATGTCGGCACCACGCTGGTCTGGGCCACGGTCGTGATCAGCGCGTTGGGCATCATTGGCGCCCCGCTGCTGTTGATGCTGGTCGCCAGCGGCCTGCAGCCGGACGATTTCGACGCCGCCGTGTGGATGACGCGCTTGATGTTCCCCTACATCGCCTTCATGTCGTTCGTGGCGCTGGCCGGGGGCATATTAAATACCTGGAGCCAGTTCAAGATCCCCGCCTTCACGCCGGTGTTGCTCAACATCTCGTCCATCCTGGCGTCGCTGTTCCTGCAGCAGCACCTGGAGCGGCCCATCTACGCGATGGCGATCGCGGTCTTCGTCGGCGGCCTGCTGCAGGTCGCGATCCAGATCCCGGCGCTGCTGAAGATCCGCATGCTGCCGCGCATCTCGCTCAATCCGCTGTCGGGACTGCGCGACCAGGGCGTGCGCCGCGTACTGCAGAAAATGGGGCCGGCGGTGTTCGCCGTCGCCGCCGCGCAGATCAGCCTGCTGATCAATACCAGCATCGCCTCCAACCTGGCCGAGGGCAGCATTTCCTTCCTGACCTACGCCGACCGCCTGATGGAGTTCCCGACCGCCATGCTGGGCGTGGCCCTGGGCACCATTTTGCTGCCCAGCCTGTCCAAGGCGAACGTCGGCGGCGACACGGAGGAATATTCATCGCTGCTCGATTGGGGCTTGCGGCTGACCTTTTTGCTGGCGATGCCCGCCGCCGTCGGCTTGGCCACACTGGCCGTGCCGCTGATCTCCACCCTCTTCCAGAACGGCGCATTCACGGCGGCGGCGGCGCACGCGTCGGCCCAGCCGCTGGTCGCCTACAGCGTCGGCCTGCTCGGCATCATCCTGGTCAAGATCCTGGCGCCCGCCTTCTTCGCGCGGCAGGACGTCCGCACGCCGGTACGCATCGCGGTGGGCGTGCTGGTCGCCACCCAGCTGATGAACATGATTTTTGTACCGCACCTGGCGGTGGCCGGCCTGGCGCTCTCGATCAGCCTGGGCGCCTGCCTGAACGCGGGCTTGCTGTTCACCGGCCTGCGCCGGCGCGGCATCTACGCGCCCAAGCCGGGCTGGCTGCTGTTCTTCACCAAACTGGTGATCGCCTGCGCGCTGATGGGCGCCACCGCGTGGTACAGCGCGGCGCAGGTCGATTGGACCGGCATGGCGCATCAAACGCTGTTGCGCATCGGCGCGCTGATCGCGGTCATCGGGGTGTCCGCGCTGGTGTATTTCGGCGCGTTGATGGCGATGGGGTTCCGGTTCCGCGATTTCAAACGCACGGCCAGGTAATCGGCCATCGATGAGCCGTCGGCGGCGCATGCATGGCCGATTACGCTTCGCTAATCCGCCCTACGTGTTATGACGGTTTATTTTGGTCCTGTGGCTCCGGCTGAGCGGTTTGAGGTGGCGGTTCGGGCTCCGGTTCGGGTGCTGGTTTTTCTTCTTCCGGCGCCGGGGCGGGTTCCGGTTCCGGTGGCGGGGGCGCTACGGGCGCAGGCGGCACTGGCGCGACGGGTTTTACCTCCACGGCGCCGGGTTGCTGGTTCTGCCCCGGCGCCGGCAGCGTGCCGCCGCTCGCGGCGAAGCGCCACTCCGAGATCTTCTGCTTTCCGGCCAGCCCCTGGAAACGCTGCGGGAAGTTACCTATCTTGACCGGCTTCGCATCCGACAAGCTGTACACCGCCAGCACGCCGACCTTGTCGCCCAGGTAGGTGATGCCCCATTCCGCCTTGCCCGTCATCGGATCGACAAACACCTTGCGCAGATGCCGCCGCACGGTCGGAAAGCGCGGGTCCTTGAGCAGCTCCTTCAACGACGGCGGCTGCGGCGGAAAACCGGCCGGCGTGGCGTTGGCATAGCTTTGCAGCGCGTCGCTGAAAGCGGCGCCGATGTCGAGCAGTTCCTGCTCCGCCCTGCTCCGCTGCAGCACCGATCCCAGTTTCAACGCCGATGCCGACACCAGCCCGATGATCGCCACCAGGATGATCAGGCTCAGATAGGTGAAGCCGCCGTCGCGGCGCTTGCGCGGCCGCCGCATCACCAGTCGGCGTAAGGCTTGCCGCTACGGTCGTTGCCGGGGGCGCCGCTCTTGATGTTGTAGACGCCGCCCTTGGCGCCGTCTTCCGGCGGAATGATGACCCACGTGGTTTCGCTGTCGGTGATCGGATCGACCGGCAGCGCGCGCAGATATTTTTTCTCGACCAGCTGCTCCAGCGAGTCGGGATAGCGGCCGGTGTCACCGTAGTACTGGTCGATCACGTTGCGCATATTGCGCAGGTTGTCGGCCAACACCACCTCTTTCGACTTGTCGATGCTGGGGAAGTAGCGCGGGACGGCGAGCGTCAGCATCAGGGCGACGATGCCCAGCACCACCAGCAACTCGATCAGCGTAAAACCTTTGGTCTTCATGGTCACCATTTTTTATACGGAACGCCATTCAGGCCGCTCTTCTCGCTCGTGCTGAAAACATCGTAGACATCCTCGCCCTCCCTCGGTTGGTCCGCTTCGCTGGCGTAACTGCGCTTGCCCCACGATTGCGACTCGCTCAGCGAAGTATCGGGATTGAACGGGTCGCGCGGCACGCGGCGCAGAAAGTAGATCTTCGCCTGCTTGGGGTTCTGCAGATCCGGCACGCCTTCGACCAGCAGCTCCAGCGTCTTCGGATAGCCGGTCGAGGCCAGCGACTTGGTGATGCGGCCCTGGTCGTAGGCCAGCTTGTAGGCGTCGATGCCCTGGCGGATTTGATGCAGCGCCTCGCGCAGCTCCTGCTCCTGGCGGCGCTGCACCACCACCTGCGCGGTCGGTATCACCAGTACGCTGAGCAGGCCGAGGATGGTCAGCGTCACCAGCAACTCGATCAGCGTGAAACCGCGCGCGCGCATCATGCCCACCCTGGCGTCACTGCTGCGGAGACGGCGAGATTTCGACCGCCGGCTGCACCGGTTGCGGCTGCACCCCTTGCGTCGGCGGCAGCGGCGCCGGCTGGCCGGTCGATAACGGCATGGCCTGCACCGGTGGCGGCAGGATGGCCTGCGTGGTCGCGCCTTGCGCTTCGGCCGGCGCCGGAGCCGGCGCGGCCGGATTGGTTGGCGCGGGCGGTGCGGCTGGCGCCGACAAGGCGCCCGGAGGCGCCGGCAACTGTACCGGCGTGCGCACGGTCAGGTCGGGACGGCGGCGGAAGCTCGCTTCCGTGCCTGCCGAGAATTCGGAGGCGCTGGCCTCCGGACGCTGCACATTGCGTATCAAGTGCGGCGTGATCGACAGCACGATCTCGGTCTTCTGGTTGTCGTCACGCTTGCTGCCGAACAGACGTCCGATGATCGGCAGGTCGCCGGCGCCCGGCAGCTTGCTGGCGGTGCCGCGCTCCTCGTTGTTGATCAGGCCCGCCAGCACCTGGTTCTCGCCATCCTTCAGTTGCAGCATGGTGCTGGCCTGGCGCGTGCCGATCTGGTAGGCGGTGCCACCGTTCCGGGTGGTGATGGTGTTGGTCAGGTTGCTCACCTCCAGCTGCACGCGGATCGCCACCTCGTTGTTCAGGTAGATGGTCGGTTCGACGTTGAGCGTCAGGCCGACGTCGACATAGGTGACGTTGTCGCTGGCGAAGCCGCCGATACCCGACGATACCGTCGCCGTGATCACCGGCAGCTTGTCGCCGATGACGATCTTGGCCTTTTCCTTGTTGCGCACGCGGATACGCGGATTGGCCAGCAGGTTGGAATCGGTATCGGTCTTGTTGGCGTTGATGGCGGCGGAGATGCCGGTGACGCCGATGGTGTCCGAATTCAAACCACGCAGGTCGCGCACGGTGATGCCGGTGCCGCCAGACGTCGACAACGGCGTCAGTCCCACGCTGGTCGGCCACTCGACGCCCAGGTTCATCAGGGTGCCGCGCTTGACTTCCAGGATCTCCACTTCCAGCATCACCTCCGCCTCGGGCGCGTCCTGCACCGCGATCAGGCGTTCGGCCAGCCGGATCGCTTCCGGATTGTCGCGCACGATCAGCAGGTTGAGTTTTTCGTCGACCACCACGTCGCGCGACTTGAGGATGGTCTTGAGGGTGTTGGCCACCAGCTTCGCCTCGGCGTTCCCCAGGAAGAAGGTCTTGACCGTCATTTCCTGGTACTCCTTCAGCTTGGCCGCGACGTTCGGATAGATCAGGATCGTATTGGCGTCCATGACCTGCTGCTCCAGCTGATTGGTCAGCAGCAGGAAGTAGATCGCCGATTCGACGGTGCTGTTCTTCAGCATGACGGTGGTGCGCTGGTCGGTCTTGACGTCCTTGTCGAACACGAAGTTCAGGCCGGAGCGGCGCGCGATCACCTCGAACACCTGCTTGAGCGGCGCGTCGCGGAACTCGATCGTGATCGGCTGCTTGTACGACTTCGACAGGCCCGACTCCACCACCGGCTGCGCGCTTTTCTCGGTCACCTCGCGCAGCAGCTGGCGCGCCTTCTCGTTCGACGGCGTCTCGGTCAGCAGCGCGTTAAGGCGCAGCTTGGCCAGATCGTATTCCTTCTTGTTCGCGTGTTCGATGGCGGCGGCAAGCAGCTTGTCCTGGCGGCTGTCGCGCTCTATCGCGCGCAGTCCGCTGCGCGCGCGCTCGTTCATCTGGTCCATGCCCAGCACGCGGCGGAAGCCCTGCTCCGCCAGATCGGGACGGCCCTCCGACAACTGGCGCTCGGACTGTTCCAGCAGGCGCTGGACGGCGCGGTCGCGCGCCACGATATAGGCGGTGCGGTACTCGGCGTTGCCCGGTTCGGCCCTGACGGCCTCCTGGTACTTGAGCAGGCCCGCTTCCACCTGGTCCTTGGCGACCAGCTGGTTGGCTTCGCGGAAGGCCATTTGCCCGGCGCAGCCGCTCACGCCGACGGCGATCGCCAGCATGGCGGGCAGCGCGGCGCGGCGGCGCCATGTGTTCAGATGACTAGCCATCAGTCGAATGCTCCAATATTAATCTGTTGTACCTGATTCAAAGGCAGATAGGTCACGGTCATCAGCGGCGGCGCGATCCGGTCGACGCGGTAGGCGCCCTCGATCACGGTCTTGTTGCGCACCACATAGGTCTTGTCGCCGCGCGCCAGATAGACTTCCCACTGGCCGTCGGCGACGGCTTTGCCGAAGTAATTGAAGGGAACCGGCGGCGCCATCGGCGGCGGTGGCGGCGCGTTCGATTGCGACTGCGGCGGCGGAGGTGGCGGCGGCGGATTCCAGTTCTGGCCCAGGAACACCCCCTCGCCGGCGCCGAAGCTGGCGTCGGCGGAATCTCCCACCAGCGTGGCGCGCGGCACCAGCCGCAGTATCATCGCGTCCACCGTGGCTTGAGCGTCCTTGCCGGAGCGTTCGGCAACCGCCGGCACGGTTGCCGCCGCGCCCGGCGCCTTGGCGGGGCGCGCGACCGGCTCGGCGATGTCCGACGACGGCGTATTGTCGCCGAATATCACCAGCGCGGCGGCGCCGGCCAGCGCCACGCCCATCGCGATTTGATAAGGCTTCATGGCTCGCCGTCCTTGAGGTACAGCGTAAAGCGCAGGCGCGCCTCCACCGTCGCCTCGGCGATGGTGTCGCGGCGGAAGCCGATTTCGTCCAGCGAGGCAAACGGCATCTCGCGCAAACCCTGCATGGCGAACTGCCAGATGGCTTGGTACGGCCCTTTGACCGGCAGGATGATTTGATAGGTGCTCACGCGGCTGGCCTTGTCGTAGGCCGACTTGTACTCCCCCTGGCTCAGCACAAGATTGGATTTCGCGGCCAGGTCGAACAGCACCTTGACCTGTTGTTCCGCATAGCGCTTCTCGCCCAGCACCTGATAGAAGTCGGCCAGGTTCTGGTTGGCCGACGGCGGCGGTGGCGCCGTCACCAGCGAGGACGGCGTCGGCAACGGCCGCGCCATCACCCGCGCCTGCGCCGCGCGCTGCGGCAGCAGCCACGCCCACGCCGCCACGCCGGCCACGCACAAGGCGATGGCCACGCAGGCCGGCGCGCCAAGGCGCAGCAATGCAAGACGCACACGCAGCGCCAGCGCGCGCATGTTCACCGCGTTCATTGCGCTCACCGGGTTATCCATGTGGCCTCCAGCTGGAAGCGCAAAGGCCGCAACGGGTCCTGGTCGTTGATCTCGTGGCGCGTCAGCACCACGCCGCTGAAGGTTTCCTGCTGTTTGAGTTCAGCCACGTAGGCCACCATATCGTCGCTGGTCCTGGTTTCGGCGGTGATCTTGAGCACCTGCTTGCGCGGGTCCGGCTCCATCGCCACCAGCGCCACGTTGCGAGGCGTGGCGGCCGCCACGGCGTCCTGCAGCTCGCGCCACGGCAGGTTCAATTGCAGGATGGCGCCGTTGACGAAAGCCGCCTGCGCTTCCGGTATCACCACCCGCGCCACCTCCACCGGCCGCGCCGACATGGCCGCCGCGCGCTGCTGGATATGGCGCAGCTGCTGTTCGCGCTCGCGCTTTTGCTCGACCAGCTTCCAGCCGCCGAAGGCGGCGCCCGCGCACAACAGCAGTCCGGCGGCGCCCAGCGCCAGCAGCGCCGGATGCGTATGGAACAAGGTGCGGCGCAGGCTGCGCGGCGCGAAGTCGATGTGCATCGCATTTTTGGTCATGCCAGACTCCCGCCGCGCGCCAGCAGCGCCGCCATCGACAGCCCGGCGCCGCCGGCCTGTTGCGCCTGATCGAGCGCCTCGCATGGAATCAGCGCGACATTGCCGGCGGAGCGCGTCCATGCGGCGGCGCCGGCCGGACCAGCCGAAGCCACGCCGCACACTTGCAGCAGTTCGGGCGGCGGCATATCGAGCAGCAGCGCCTCGCGCTTCAAGGTCTGCGTCAGCCATGCCGGATCGGCGCCGGGCGGCACCGGCAGCGCGCGGATCGCGCGCATCGCCTGCGCGCCCTGGCCTTTGCCGGCCCCGGCGTCGATCGCCGCCAACGTCAGCAGGTTGTCGTGCAGCAGGCCAAACCAGGCGCCCTGCTTCATGCCGCGCCGCCAGCGGTTCCAGGCGCTGACGAAATGCGGTTCGACGCCGACGATGGAGAGTTTGAATTCCCGCGCCACCAGCTCCAGCACCGCCAGCAACGCGCGCGGCATGGCGGCGGCGAAGAACGGTTCGGAGGCGTTCCAGTCGGCCGCTATCTTCCAGCCCGACGGCGGCTCGCCGTATAGCGACTGGAAGCGCAGGCCGGCCGCCGCCTCCATGTCGTCCAGGCGGGTGGCGCCGGGTGGCGGCGTGACGCGCCACATGCGCGTCAATTCGTCGGCCAGCACGATGCCGACCGGCCAGCCGTCCACTTCCTGTTCGCCCAGCAGCGCGCGCAAGGCGTTGGCGATGGCGTCGAACGGATGCGCGGCCGATGGCGCGAACGCATGCTCCGCCAGGACGGTGAATGGCTCTCCGCGCCAGCGGCTCACGCGCGCCAGGCTGACCGCGTGGCCGGCCACGCCGATGCGCAGCGATTGTCCGATGGCTCTACGCATGCAAGGTCACCCGTTTGATTTCGGCCAGGGTGGTGCCACCGCGCTTGACCAGTTCCAGCGCGGCCTGGCGCAGGCTGCGCGTGCCGTTGTCGTAGGCCGCCTGCTTGATCTGGCGGATCGGCCGCTTGTCGACGATCAGCTCGCGGATCTCGTCGTTCAGGGTCAGGATCTCGGCGATCGAACGGCGCCCCTTGTAGCCGGTGCCCCGGCAATCGCCGCACCCTGGCCCCTGCATGAAGCGGTAGTCATAAACATCGGCGCGGCGCAGGCCGACGCTGGCCAGCTCGTGGTCGTCCGGCGTGTATTCCACCGCGCAGTGCGGGCAGTTGATGCGCACCAGCCGCTGCGCCCAGATGCCGTTCAGCGCCGAGACGAAGGCGTACGGATCGATGCCCATGTGGGTGAAGCGGCCGAAGACGTCGAACACGTTATTGGCGTGCACGGTGGTGAGCACCAGGTGGCCCGTCAGCGCCGACTGCACGGCGATTTCCGCCGTCTCGCGGTCGCGGATTTCGCCGACCATGATCTTGTCCGGGTCGTGGCGCAGGATGGAGCGCAGCCCCTTGGCGAAGGTCAGGCCCTTCTTCTCGTTGACGGGAATCTGCAGGATGCCCGGCAGCTGGTACTCGACCGGGTCCTCGATGGTGATGATCTTCTCGCGGCCGTTGTGGATCTCGGTCAGCGCGGCGTATAAGGTGGTGGTCTTGCCCGAGCCGGTCGGTCCGGTCACCAGCAGCATGCCGTAGGCCTCCTGCGCCAGCACACGCAAGGTCGCCAGCGACGGCGCGTCGAAGCCCAGCGCCTCCAAGGTCAGCGAGCCGTAGGCTTCGATCATGGCGCGCTTGTCGAGGATACGGATGACGGCGTCCTCGCCGTGGATGCTCGGCATGATGGAGACGCGCAGATCGATCTCGCGGCCGTTGGCCTCGACCCGGAAGCTGCCGTCCTGCGGCACGCGGCGCTCGGCGATATCGAGTTCGGCCAGCACCTTCAGGCGCGAGATGATTTGTTCGGCGACCTCGATGCCGTTGACGGCGGTGGCATGATCGAGCACGCCGTCGACCCGGTACTTGACGGCCAAGCCGCCGGAGGTGCTCTCCAGGTGGATGTCGGAGGCGCCCGCCTTCAGCGCGTCGTACAGCGTCGAGTTGACCAGGCGGACCGCCGGACTGGCCGCCTCCGACACCGACGCGAACGACAGCACGGCGGCGGTCTTGCCGTCACGCCGGCCCTCGCTGGCGCCGGGCAGTAGCGAGTCGGTGGCGCGCGCCGATTCCTCCTGCTTGGACAGGTAGGCCTGGATGTCGGCCTGCAGCGCCAGGCGCACCGGCAGCGGCGCGTGCGGCGTGGCGCGCGCCTGCGTGCCGAGCCAGGTTTGCAGGTCGAGGTCGAACGGATCGGCGATGACGCCGACCACCACGCCGTCGAAGCCGCGCAGCAGCACGCAGTGGCGCGCCATCGCCTGCGACAGCGGCAGCAGGTCGAAGGCCGGCACGAAGGCCAGCATGTCGACCGTCTCGAGCACCGTCATGCCGAACGGCTGCGCCAGCGCCCGCACCACCAGGCGCGGCTCCATGCCGCTGAGCGCTTCGAGCTCCTCGACCAGCGTGCGCTTGGACTGCTGGCGCAGATGGCGCGCGCGCGCCACCAGCGCGGTGTCCAGCGCGGCCACGGGCGGCGGCACGCCGGCACCGCCGATGATATTGGCCTGGGCCGTCATGACATGTCTCCGGCCAGATCGAAGATCGGCATGTAAAGCAGCACCACGATGGCGCCGACGATCAGGCCGATGGCGGCCATCAGCAGCGGTTCGAAGGTACGCGTGAAACGGTCGATCCAGCGGGTGATCTCGCCGTCGTAGAAGGCCGCCGACTGGGTCAGCATCGGGCCCATGTCGCCGGTGCGCTCGCCCACGCGCAGCATGCGCAGCGAGATCGGCGTGGTCAGCTGGTTGGCCTCGAAGGCGGTCGACAGCGGCAGGCCCGCCTCGATGGCCGCGCGCGCCGCCTGCAGGTTCTGGCGGATGCCGGCCGAGACCATCCCCTGCACCGTCTCGATGGCGTGGACGATGGTGATGCCGCCTTCGCTGAGCATGCCCAAGGTCAGGTACAGCCGCGACAATTCATAGATGCGTACGCGCTCGCCGATGCCCGGCAAGCGGCTCAGCAAGCGGACGATGCCGCCGCTGCCCATCAGCTGGCGCACCGTCAGCACCAGCGCCGCCAGCGCCGCCGCGATGCCGCCCAACAGCAGCGCGGTGTGCTGGCTGGCGAACTGGCCCCAGTTGAGCATCTGCTGCGACAGCCACGGCAGGTCGCGCCCGGCGCCCTGGTAGACCTCGGCGAAGCGCGGCACCACGTAGCCGATCAAAAACAGGCTGACGCCGCCACCGACCAGCAGCAGGATGCACGGGTAGATCGCGGCCGACACCAGCTTGCCGCGCACCAGGTCGATGCGTTGCTGGTAGTCGATGAAGCGCGACAGGGAACGCGGCAGGTCGGAGGTGCCCTCGGCCGCCTTGACGATGCCGATGTAGAGTGGCGGGAACAGTTCCGGCTGCTCGGCCAGCACGGCCGAGAAGCGCTGGCCCTCGCGCAGGCCGGCCAGCAGCCGGTCGAGCACGCCGCGCGTGGCCGGATTGCCCTCTTTTTCCAGCAGCGCCTCGAGTCCCTCGACGATGCCCAGGCCGGCCGTCAGCAGCGCCAGCAACTCCTGGCTGAACAACACCAGCGAGAGCGCCGGGCGCTTGCCGGCGCGGCCCCTGCCGGTCAGGCCGCCGCGCGCCGGCGCGATGGCGCTGACGAACAGTCCGCGCGCCTCGACCTGGCGGCGCGCGTCGGCCTCATCGCGGCCATCGATGAGCAGATGGGAGATGACCATATCGGCCGACAAGGTGCGGACATCGAACTGCATGACGAATGCGGCTTTCGTTGACGGTGGCGGTGGGCGCGGCGCGTGGGGTGGCGTAAATCCGGACGCTTACTGCGCGCCGATGTCGGCGTCCTCGCCGGCGCCGCCGGGCTGGCCGTCGCGTCCCAGCGAGATGATCTCGAACTCGGACTTCGCGCCGGGCGCCTTGTACTGGTAGGGGTGGCCCCACGGATCGGGCGGCACGCCCTTCTTCAGGTACGGGCCGTTCCATTTGGCGCCCGCCGTGGCCGGCGCCGCCACCAGCGCGCCCAGCCCCTCCTCGGTGGTCGGATAGCGGCCGACGTCGAGGCGGTAGGTGTCGAGCGATTTTTCGAACGCGTCGATCTGCGCCTTGGCGATGGTCACCTCGGACTTGCCCAGCTGGGCGAAATATTTGGGGCCGACATAGGCCGCCAGCAGGCCGATGATGACGATCACCACCAGCAATTCCAACAACGTGAAGCCGCCAGCCTTGCGGGCCGCCGTCCAACCGCGATTCTTCGCCACTTCCATCCGACCAACTCCTTATAACACCCGAAACAGTCCGCCGCCGCGACGGCGCCCTCAGCGCTGACAGAGGCTACCATGCGCTTTGCCACTCATACAATCTTTTCTTCGGCCGCGACGACCGCGCCACCGTAGCGACCGGAGGCAGGCCTGTTTTCGAGGCTCAATACTCTACCGTAAATCCGGCCCGCCGCCAGCACGTTCTTTGTGCCTCCTCAACAATGTTGCAAATTATTCACAGGCATCAAAATCCCGGGTCGGCGCCGCTCCCAGCGGAAACCGAATTTACCGCTGCAAAAATGCTAGTTACCCGAATTTTCATTCCTAAACTTTTCGCCTTTTTATTGTCGGCGTTGCTACACTTCTTGACATCTCCCGCGCAGACGGGAGCACACGCTTGTCCCGGCGCGTCAAGGGGCATCAACGCCATCGTCGCTTCACTTACAAAAGGGTAGATCCATGAAACGCAGCTCGTTCCCCACCGATGCGCCACGCGCCGCGTCGAGCCTCCGACTGACACAATTGGTCCGGGCAACCATCCTGGCCGGCCTGACCATGGCCGTCCTGCCGTCGGCGCACGCCGACGTCACCATCGACTTCAACGGCCTGCCGCCGGTGGGCCTGACCCACAACGACGCCATCGTCAGCCAGGGCTTCAACCTCGCCGCCTACTCGCCCGACCCCGACGCGCAAGCGGGCGACGCGGTCGGCGCCATCATCGACGGCACCGACTCGGTGGCCTCGTGCGGCTTCCTGCAGTGCCCGGCCAGCAACAGCACCTACGCGACCTTCATCAACGACGGCTACCTCGAACTGACCAGCACCACCCCCGGCGCCACGTTCGGCCTGAAGTCGTTCGACGCCTCCTTCCTCGGCTCGAACGCCTACGACTACCCCGCCACGCCGGGCTTCCTGCGCGTACAGGGCTTCAACGCCGACAACAGCACCGTGTGGGAAGACTACGCGTTCTACGCCCCCGGCAGCGAAGGCTTCGAGTTCGGCAGCTACAACTCTTCTCCGCTGTTCAGCAACGCCCAGTTCACCAGCCTGTACTTCTTCGCCTTCGTCTGCGACGCCAGCGGCGATTGCTCGGCCTTCAGCACCGGCCTCGGCCAGTTCGCCATCGACAACATCACCACCACCTCGCTGGTGGCCGCGCCCGTGCCCGAGCCGTCGACGTGGCTGATGATGGGCGCCGGCCTGCTCGGCGTGGCCGGCGCCGCGCGCCGCCGCAAGCAAGCCCAAGCATCGACACCCGCCGTTTGAGCCATCCATCGAGGAATAACACAATGAAATTACGCCCTGTTTCCGCAGCGGTCCTGCTGCTGCTGTCCGGCCTCGGCCTGGCCGCGCACGCCGACGACACGCGCCGTCCGTACATCGTGCAACTGGCCGACAAGCCGCTGTCGTCCTACACCGGCGGCGTCGCCGGCATCGCCGCCACCAAGCCGGCCGCCGGCGCGCGGCTCGACCTCAACACCAGCGCCGCCCAGGCTTACAGCGGCTACCTGATCCAGAAGCAGCAGTCGGTCAAGGCGGCCGTGGCCGCCGCGCCGATGCTGTACGACTACAAGGTGGTGCTCAACGGCTTCTCGGCCATGCTCACCGACGACGAGGTGCGCGCGCTCAAGGCCAACACGGCCGTGGCCAACATCACCGCCGACACGCCGCGCCAGATGCTGACCAACTACACGCCCACCTTCCTCGGCCTGGACGGCCCGAACGGCCTGTGGAGCCAGCTCGGCGGCAAGGAGGGCGCCGGCGAGGGCGTCGTCGTCGGCATCATCGACGGCGGCATCTGGCCCGAGAGCCTGTCCTACGCCGACCGCGTCGACGCCAACGGCAAGCCGACCTGGGACAACAGCGGCACCCTGGCCTACACGCCGCTGGCCGGCTGGCAGGGCGGCTGCGACACCGGCGAGGGCTTCACCGTGGCCTATTGCAACAACAAGCTGATCGGCGCGCGCTACTTCATCGACGGCTTCAAGGCCACCGGCCGGCAGCTGCACTGGACCGAGTTCGTCTCGCCGCGCGATTCGATCGGCGGCACCGTCGGCCACGGCGGCCACGGCACCCACACCTCGACCACGGCGGCCGGCAACAACGGCGTGACGGCCACCCTGGGCGACAACATCGCCATGGGGCAGACGTCGGGCATCGCCCCGCGCGCGCGCATCGCCTCCTACAAGATCTGCTGGAGCTTCAACGACGCGACCGACCCGACCGGCGGCAAGAACAGCTGCTGGGGCTCGGACGCGGTGGCCGCCGTCGAACAGGCCGTCACCGACGGCGTCGACGTGCTCAACTACTCGATCAGCGGCGGCACCGTCGTCAACGACGCGGTCGAGCAAGCGTTCCTGCACGCGACCAACGCCGGCGTGTTCGTGGCCGCCTCGGCCGGCAACGACGGCCCCGCCAACGAGGTCAACCACGTCAGCCCGTGGCTGGCCACGATCGCCGCCGCCGTCAACAACCGCGTGTTCCAGGGCACCGTCACGCTGGGCAACAACGCCAGCTACAAGGGCGTCTCGCTCAACAACCACGCGCTGCCCAACACCCCGCTGATCCGCTCCGAGGACGCGGTGCTGGCCGGCGCCAGCGCGGCCGAGGCGCGCCTGTGCTACAGCGTCGGCGCCAACGGCGGCCCGACGCTGGACCCGGCCAAGGTGGCCGGCAAGATCGTCACCTGCGTGCGCGGCACCAACGCCCGCGTCGACAAGAGCCTGGCCGTCAAGCAGGCCGGCGGCGTCGGCATGATCATGGTCGACAACGGCGGCGGCCTGGTGGCCGAGATCCATTCGGTGCCGACGGTGCACGTGACCGCGGCCGACGGCAACGCCATCAAGGTCTACGCGGCGGCGCAGAACGCGGTCGCCGCGCTGAGCGTGTTCAGCAACGTGATCGTGCCGAACGCGCCGGTCTCGGCCGGATTCTCCTCGCGCGGCCCGAACCGCTACGACGGCAACGTGCTCAAGCCGGACGTCACCGCCCCCGGCGTCGACATCCTGGCCGGCGTCACGCCCGAACTGACCGCGACCCAGCGCGCCAATGTCATCAACGGCACCTTGACGCCGCCGCCGGCCTGGGCGCTGTACCAGGGCACGTCGATGTCGTCGCCGCACGTGGCCGGCGTGGCCGCGCTGCTGCGCCAGCAACATCCGACGTGGTCGCCGGCGGCGATCAAGTCGGCGCTGATGACCAGCGCCACGCCGACCTTCGCCGACGCCCTGACCGGGCTGCAGCAAGGCACGCTGCCGTGGGCCCAGGGCGCCGGCCACATCAATCCGTACGGCACCGTCCCGCATCCGGCCGACGGCCGCGCCTACAACGCCAAGGGCGCCAGCGATCCGGGCCTGGTCTACGACCTGGGCGCGCGCGACTACAAGCGCTACCAGTGCGGCGCCGGCTTCAGCAACGAGTGCACCGAGGGCTCGATCACCGGCTACAACCTGAACCTGCCGTCGATCACCGTCAACAACGCGCTCGGCACGGTCGAGGTCACCCGCACCGTCACCAACGTCGGCACCAGCGCCGCCACCTACAGCGGCAGCGCCACCCTGCCCGGCTTCACCACCGTGCTGACGCCGGCCACCCTGACCCTGGCGCCCAACGCCAGCGCCAGCTACACGGTCAAGCTGACCCGCACCAACGCCGCGTTCAACGAATGGCAATACGGTAACGTCACCTGGACCGACGCCAACCACGTGGTGCGCGTGCCGTTGACGGCGCGCAGCGGCCGGGCCATCTCGTCGCCGGCGCTGACGGCCAGCACCCGCGCCTCCAGCACCGTGCTGTTGAGCGTGCTGGCCGGCTTCAACGGCCGCATGGGCGCGGCCGTGGGCGGCTTCAAGGAAGTCAACCGCGGCGCCACGCAAACGGTGCCGGCCATCCTCGAGCCGCTCGACACGGCCGCCGAAGTGGCCGCCGCCTGCGTGGCCAACACGGTCGGCGTGCGCGCCATTCCGGTGACGATCCCCGCCAACACGGTGGCCGCCGCGTTCGAACTGTTCGACCGCGACACCTCGTCCAACGGCGGTGACGACCTCGACCTGGTGGTGCTCAATCCGGACGGCAGCGTGGCCGGCGCCAGCCTGCGCGGCGGCTCGACCGAATGGGTGCGCCTGAACAGCCCGGCCGCCGGCAACTACCGCGTCTGCGTGGTGGGCTACGCGCCGGCGGACGGCGTCTCGACCGACTTCAACCTGTCGTCGGCCGTGGTCACCCGTGGCGACAACGCCGGCGCGCTGAAGGCGGCCGTGCCGAGCCGCGTCTACGCCGGCAACGTGGCCACGGTCACGGCCAGCTGGAGCGGCCTGCCGACCGGCAAGCGCTACTACGGCG
Source organism: Burkholderia sp. LMU1-1-1.1 (assembly GCF_040675865.1). Classification (NCBI taxonomy): domain Bacteria; kingdom Pseudomonadati; phylum Pseudomonadota; class Betaproteobacteria; order Burkholderiales; family Burkholderiaceae; genus Burkholderia; species Burkholderia sp. LMU1-1-1.1. The sequence continues at coordinate 70,756 of NZ_JBEGHG010000003.1, forward strand.
GGGTGCAATACCTCGACCTGAACGGCGACGTCGCCTCGTCGACCACCTTGCTGGTGGAGACCAACAATCCGGTGCCGCTGGCGGAGGGCGCGGCCAAGACCCGCAAGCTGAGCGCGCGGTAAGCGCGTCGAACGGCGCCCCCGCGGGGGCGTGCGGTCCGATCGAAAGCCGCCGCGCCCGCAAGGGTGCGGCGGCTTTTTTTAACCCGCACGGCCAGGTGTGGCGCCAAGGGCATGCGGGGTTGGTTTGTCCGCCCGCAGGCAAAAAAAAACGACACATTGCATGTGTCGTTCCTTTGCCGGGGCGGGGTCGCCCCCGCCCTTCCCTTTGCGCCGGCTTAGCGCCTCACGCCGCCCGCTGGCGGCGGCGGGCGACGCCGCCGACCAGCGCCAGCCCGGCGCCCAGCATCAGCCAGGTCTCCGCCTCCGGCACCGCGCTGACCGCGCTCACACTGGTGCCGATGGTGTTGTTGAGCATGGTCGGGACCACGGCGCCGGCCGGCGTCCAGTTCAGCAACACCAGCGCGCCGGTCGGATCGTTGGTGCCCAGCAGCGCGTCCTGCGCCTGGTTGTACAAGGCCACGTAAAACGCCGAGCCGAAACCGGCGCCCGGATCGGCGGCGCCGCTGAAGGTGACATCGAAACCGATCTTGCCGCCGAAATCGACGGCGTGGAACAAGCCGTTCACGCCACCCGCGTCATCATTGACAAACGTGTAGCCGCCCGCCAGCGAGCCGCCGGCATTGCCGACCAGCTGCGCCGTGCTCGAGTCGCCGAAGCCGGTGAAGCCGCTCAGCGACACCTGCGCCAGCGGGCTCGACGCGCCGCCCGGGTTGAATTGCATGTCGATCCAGCCGGTGGAGGCGAACGACGACGTGTCGAGTTCGACGTGGAAGGTCGAGGCGGCCGACGCCAGGCTGGCGCAGGCGCCGAGGGCCAGGGCCAGCAGCGCGCGGCGCAGGGATGCTACGGGGAGTTTGACGATCATATATTTTCCTTAGAAATTGCCGCTGTAAATTTTGGCCGTGTAGCTGATGCCGGCCGCGCCGGTCTTGGTGAAGCTCAGCGGGACGGTGATGGTGGCGCCGGGCGCCAGTGAGCCGACGTCGGCGGTGATGTAGGGCGCGCCGTTGTGGCTGCCGCTGGCGTTGACCAGGGTGACGCCGGCCGCCAGGCCGCCCAGCTCGATCTGCAGCGGGCCGCCGATGGCGCTGGTGCCGGTGTTGGTGACGGCGTAGCTGCCGCTCCAGCGGCCGGTCAGGCGCGTGTACACCAGGCCCGAGCCGACGCCGCGCACGCCGGCGGTGATGTCGAGCGCCGGCGCCGGCAGGTTCAGGCTGACGACCACCGGATCGTGGTCCGAGGCGCGGTACGGCGCGGCGGTGTACTTGTCCTGCGGCTTGCCGTCGGTGTTGTAGTCGACCACGGTCGGCTCGTCGGCGTTGTTGTGCCACTCGGCCGCGTCCACCACCGAGGCGTTGAGCGCGGCGCTTGCCAGCGCATGGTCCAGGTAGCCGGCCTCGCCGTTGAACACGTAGGAATACGGCATCGCGCCGGCGCCGCGGATGTAGCGCTCGAGCTGGTTGACATAGCCCTTGTTGACGATGGCCTGCACCGGGTCCTCGTGGCCGTAGGCGTTGAAGTCGCCGATCAGCAGCACCTTGGCGTCGCCGGCGGCGGCCACCACCTGCGGCACGAACACGTCGACCAGGCGCTGGGCCTGCTGTACGCGGGTCGCGTTCCAGCAGCTCTGGCCGTCGCCCTTGTCGCCGTCGACGTTCGATGCGGCCGGGCAGCTGCCCTTGGATTTCAGATGGTTGACCACCAGCGAGAACTTGCCGCCGTTGGCCGCCTTGAAGGTTTGCGCCATCGGCGGCCGGTTGTTGATGGCGTCGGCGTCGGACAGCGCGTTGCCGACCAGCGTCAAGGTGGCCGGCTTGTAGATCATCGCCACGCGGATGGCGTCGGTGCCGGTGGCCGGCGGCTGCGGCACGACCGCGTAGGTCTTCAGGCCGGTGCCCGGCGAGATCGCCTCGTTGAGCGCGTCGACCAGCTTGGTGACCGAGTAGTCGCCGCTGTTCTGGATCTCCATCAAGCCGTAGACGTCGGCGTCGAGCGCCTTGAGCTCGCCGACGATCTTGACGCTTTGACGGTTGAACTCGGTGATGTTGTCGGCGCCCCGGCAGTTCGAGCGCGACGGCGCGCCGCCGCCGATCACGCAACCCTGGCTGGTGGCGCCGGTGATGTCGGTGCCGTTGGTGAAGGTGGTGAAGTAGTTCAGCACGTTGGCGCTGGCGACCTTGACGTTGCCGGCGGCCAGCACTGGCGCGGCCGGACGCGGATTGTCCTGCGAGAACACCGGCGCGACCGTCGGCTGCAGCTTGAAGCCCGCGCCGCCGCCGCCCTTGGCGCCGAAGTCGATCACACCGGTCAGGTTGTCGACGGTGTCGCCGGCGCGCAGCGAGCCGTCCGCGCCCAGGTAGGGGATGACGCTCGGGGTGGTGAAGATGCCGTCGTCGAGGATGATCTGGTTGCGCGCGTTGGCGGCGGCCAGCGCGATCGCCTCCGGCGTGCCGGCGCGGTATTTATTGGTCGCCGTCTCCAGCCGGCCCGAGGCCAGGGTCACTTCGCCGCGGTCGCCCAGGTATTGCAGCTGGTTGACCGTCAGCGGCGACGTGAAGCGCACCAGCATGCCTTCGAGCTGGCCCAGGTTCGGATGCGGCAGGGTGACGTTGGTCGGCGTGACGGCGATGCCGCCGGCCAGCTTGACGATGGCGGTGATGGCGGTCAGTTCGGTGTAGACGCGGCCGCCGGCCACCGGCGCGTAGTCGGTGACGGTGCCGCTGATGCGCACGCGGTCGCCGATCTGCACGGTGCCGGTGTTGGCGGCGGTGGTGAAGACGAACAGGCCGTCCGAGGTCAGCGGATCGCCGTCGCCGTTCTCGTCCTGGATGAAGAAGCTGGTGCCGACCTTGGCCGTGACGACGCCCTCGGTGGTCTGGACGGTGCCGGCGTACGGGCTGGTGTCGCCGCTGCCCTGGATTTGCGGGATCGTGTGGGTCAGCGTGGCCGGCGCGGCGACGCTGACGTTGATGGTGCAGATCGCTTGCTGGGCCTGGTCGTTGCCGAAGGTGACGACCACCGGATAGCTGCCGGCCTGGACGCTGGAGGCCACGCCCAGGGTGGCGCTGGCGGTGCCGCCGGCGGCGCCGGCCGCCAGGAAGTTGACCAGGCTGATGCCGGGCACGGCGCCGGCCGTGATGGCGGCGCTGTTGACGATGCCGTCGGCGTCGGTGGCGCTCAGTTCGGCGCTGCCGTCGACGCCGAAGGCCAGCGCCAGGTTGGCCGGGCAGCTTGCCACGATGGGCGGCGCCTGCGGCACGCCGCACGGACGCAGCGCGGTGGCGCTGTTGCGCGGGGTCGGCGCGCCGGTGGCGAAATCGTTGGCGTTGTTGTCGGTGTCGGTGCAACCGCCGGCGGCGCGCAGCGCGGCGGTGGTGTTGCTCAGGCCCGGACCGTTGGCGCCCTCGAAGAAGCCGGCGTTATAGCCCAGCAGATCGACCAGCGAGGCGCTCGACGGCGCGGCGCCGCTCAGCGCGGTGCTGTTGTTGACCAGCGCGACCTTGCCGGCGCTGCCGCCCATGGCCAGCGAGCCCAGCGTGTCCGGGGTCGGCAAGCTCTCGGTGCCGCCGCTGCCGGCCGACTGTTGCAGCAGGAAATACTGGCCCGGCTGCAAGGTGACATTGCCGGTGACCTTGCTGACCGCCCACGTGCCGCCGGCGGCGCTGGCGTACTGCACGCTCCAGCCGGTGATGTCGACGGCGGCGTCGCCGCGGTTGAACAGTTCAATGAAATCGTTTTTGAAGGTGGCGCCGGAATTGCCGCCGCCCCCGTAGACCTGGCTGATGACGACCGGCGACGCGGCCAGCGCGGACGCCGACAGGGCAGCCGACAGCGCGGCGGCGATCAGGGTGCGGCGGCCCGGGGTGGCGACGGCGCGGGGGATGGATGGAATACGGAGAGTTGTCATGAACGGTCCAGGTGAGCATTGTTATTAAATATAGCAATTTGCATATTATGACATCGTCATGACCGCCTCATGACAGCGATATGTTTCACATGTATCAAGTGTTGCATCGGCGCCAACGCGCGCCCCGCTACGCTCCGCCGCCGGGCTCAGCGGGCATACGGCGCCGCCAGCGGATCGCCGATGAACACGCCCTGCGCCGGCCAGGCCACGCTTTTCCAGTAGGCCTCGATGGCGCTGTCGCCGCTCAGGTAGCGTTTCAGCAGCACGGTCGGATGGGGGAATTTCTGCACGTGGTTGCACGGTTCGGACACGGTGCCGTAGCTGGCCGTGGCGCCGGCCTCGAGCCAGCGCAGGCTGCTCATCTGGCCCTCGCCCAGCAGGTCGCCGCCGGTCGAGGTCAAGTGGTCGGCCAGCGCGCCCGGCAGGAAACGCAGCGTGTCGAGTTTGTCGACTTTGACCATGCCGGTCTGGTAGAACATGATGTCCTGCGCGTCCTCGAGCGCGTCGGCGCTCAGCCGCTTGATCGTCAAATCGTGCGAGGCCACCTTGCCGGCCGGCGGGAACAGGCGCGAGCGCACGCTGCGCAAGCTGTCGGACGTGGTCAGGTAGTAGGCGCTGGCGACCGGGAAGCGGAAGTAGCGGGTGCCGCCACGGGCGATCAGCTCCTTGGCCAGCGGCACCGAGCCGGTCGGCATCAGCATGCTGATCTTCATCGCCGCCATGGCCGGCGAGACCTGGTCGGCGCCGAACCAGCCGCTGGGCTTGCCCGGACCGCAAGGGGCCGAACACTGGGCGGCGTCGTAGCCCAGCGTCAGCGCCGAGGTGATCGAATTGCAGCCGACCGCGTACGGCGCGGTCCACACCATGAGCACGGCGCGGATATCGGGGCCGAGCCGGTCGAGGATGTGCTGGCGCAGCGGGGCGAATTGCTCCGGCGTGAGCTGGCGCGGCGACTTGGGGATGCGCACGTGGACGATATTTTTTTCGGGAATGGCGCGGGCATCGCGGTAGAGCGCGCCGATGGCGACGCTGTTCGGTTCGTCATCGTTGACGACCAATGCCAGCTGGGAAGGCGCCAGCGCGGCGGCGGCCGGACCTGCCCATGCCAGTCCCAGCGCCAGCGCGGCGATGACGGCGCCGGCGACCGGTGTACCACGTGTGTCACAGGGCGTAGCGCGCACCGTCCCTCCTCCGCTTGCGCCGATCGGCGTGATCGGACTTGCATCATTATAGAGGCAGAAAGATGGCCGTAAAAATAAAAAAAGCCCCGGGGCGTAGCCGGGGCTTTTCATGCCGCGCGCGCCGTTGGGCGCGGCCGCGGCGAACGCGGTGCCTATTAAGCGGCGTTTTTAGCTTTGCGACGACGAGCCATGAAGCCCAGCAGGCCCAGGCCGCCCAGCATCATTGCGTAGGTTTCGGCTTCTGGAACGGCGGTCACGGTCACGTCACCGCTGTAGGTGGCGCCGGCCAGCGGGGTGCCGAACAGGTTCAGCGTGAACGACGACGCCGGGCTCGAGCTGAAGAAAGCGTAACGGCCTTTGCCGGCCGAGGTCAGTTCGCCAGGAACGCCGTTCAGGTTCGACTGTGCCGACCAGGTCAGGTTCTGGCCGCTGACGCTGACGTCCACCAGGTAGTAACCAGCAGCCAGGCCGGTGAAGGTGATGACGTCGCTGCCACCCGACAGCAAGCCGTCGCCAGCAACGGCCTTGCCGTTGAAGTGGTTGTCATCGCTGGTTGGCGGGGTCACGTAGATTTGTACGGACTGATCGGCAGCCATGACGTTGAACGAAGCGGCGGCCAGTACTGCGGCGAAGATATGTTTCAGTTTCATTAAAATTTCCTTAGTAGATTATAGGCCGCCGGAGCCGGCCACTTGTTTATTCACTAGCAACTAGACATCATCATATCATAAAGCTAGCCATTTAGTTGCTCTTTTTTTATTTTACATATTTTTTTTGAAAGTCTTTTCACAGCGTGAAAAAAATATTGCAGCGCGACATTTTTGCATTTCGCGATACGAAATTGCAGCTTGCAATCCACTACGAGCGAACTCGTCATTTAAAAATATTTACTTAACAATCAAAGACTTGTCTTCGATCATGCGCTACGGGAAATGTTATTTTTAGGAAACACAAAAAACGCCACAGCATCGCAGCCCCGCGTGTCCATTTAACCAATCGCGTAAAAAATATGCTGCACGAAGCGTTTAACAACATTACAATTTTGGGTGGACAGCGCTTTTCTTAAATGCCACAAAGCTGGCAGTCAAGCAATACCACGCGCCGCTGCAACCCGGCAGACGGCCCATGGACCATACAACGACCGATCGCACACACGGTTTCCGGCGCCGCCGGCACATATTTTCGGGTAGTCCAAAATTTTCAGGAGGTTATTCTGCGCACCGCACCCATCGTACCCGGCAGCCACGCCGTCAAATATCGTCCGGATATCGACGGCCTGCGCGCCGTCGCCGTGCTGGCCGTTATTCTGTTCCATTGCTGGCCGCTCTGGTTTGTCAGCGGCTTCGTCGGCGTCGACATCTTTTTCGTCATCTCCGGCTACCTGATCACCTCTATCCTGCTGACCCAGCTCGAGGCGGGCACCTTCAGCCTGTTCGACTTCTACTCGCGCCGGGTGCGCCGCATCTTCCCGGCGCTGCTGGTGATGATGGCCGCGACCCTGGCCGTGGCCTGGTACATCCTGCTGCGCGGCGAATTCCGCCAGGTCGGCACGCACATCGCCGCCGGCGGCGGCTTCATCGCCAACCTGGTGCTGTGGTTCGAGTCAGGCTACTTCGACAACTCGGGCGCCACCAAGCCGCTGCTGCACCTGTGGTCGCTGGGCGTGGAGGAACAGTTCTACTTCCTGTGGCCGCTGATCCTGTGGGCCGTCATGCGCAAGCGCCTCAATTTCGCCATCGTCATGGGGCTGGTGTTCGCCGCCTCGATGGCCGTCAACCTCGGCACCGTCTACGACAACCCGACGGCGGCGTTCTACTCGCCGCTGTCGCGCTTCTGGGAACTGATGACCGGCGGCGTCGGCGCCTACCTGCACCTGCACCGTCCGGCCTGGAGCGACAAGCAAAAGCGCGCCGCGTCGATCGCCGGCGCGCTGCTGATGGTCGCCTCGTTCACGCTGATCACGCCGCAGGCGGTGTTCCCCGGCTGGTGGGCGCTGCTGCCGGTGTCGGCCACCTTCCTGCTGATCATGGCCGGCCCGACCACCCTGATCAACCGCGTCGTGCTGGGCAACTGGCTGGCCACGCGCATCGGCCTGATCAGCTACCCGCTGTACCTGTGGCACTGGCCGCTGCTGTCGTTCGCCTACATCATCTATGGTGAAAAGCCGTCCTACCAGCTCAAGATCGCGCTGATGGCCGGCGCCCTCGCGCTGGCCTGGCTGACCTACCGCTTCGTCGAGATCCCGCTGCGCGGCGTCGCCTCCAAGCGGCGCGTGGTGGGCGGGCTGACGGCCGGCATGGTCGTCATGGCCTCGCTCGGCATCGCCGTCGGCGCCGGCGCGCTGCGCGAACGCATCGACGTGCACGGCAGCGACATCTACCTCAACGCGCTCAACGACTTCGACTTCCCCGGCCAGCGCTTCACGCCGCTGCGCCACAACGGCATCGTGTTCCAGCAGCTGGCCGCCGGGGCCCCCGGCAAGACGGTGTTCATCGGCGACTCGCTGATCCAGCAGTACGGCCCGCAGATGGAGCAACTGACGGCGTCGGCGCCGCAGCGCTATAACAAGGTGGTGTTCGCCACGGCCGGCGGCTGCCCGCCCATCCTCAACGCCATCCGCCTGCCGCTGATCCGCTTCCCGCAGTGCCGCAAGGCGATCGCCTCGGCCTACGACCTGGCCAGCCAGCCGGACGTGACCACCGTGGTCATCGGCGCGGCCTGGCACGTGCACTTCGCCGGCTATAACCACGAGATCGAGTACGACACCGGCAAGGGCAAGCTGGCGTTCCCGTCGGCCGAAGCCCACGAGCTGGCCTACGCCTCGTTCGAGGACACGGTGCGCCACCTGCGCCAGCTGGGCAAGCGGGTATTCATCGTGCTGCAACCGCCCAGCGGCAATATGTACGATCCGCGCAATATGTACGAGGGTTCGCGCTTCCGCAGCATCCAGCCGCTGCCGCGCATCGAGCCCCTCAAGCTCGACAAGTTCCTGGCCGACAACGCCAAGACGCGCTCGCGGCTGCAGGCCATCGCCGCCGCCAACGGCGCCCAGGTGATCGACCCGAGCCAGTATCTGTGCAAAAACAACGAGTGCCCGGTGCTCGACGCGGCCGGCGCGCCGATCTACACCGACCCGTTGCACATGCGCCCGAGCTACAGCCGCAGCGCCGTGACCTACCTGACGCAGACCGTGACCGGCGACGCCGGCGCCGAACGCTCGGCGCAGACGCAATAGAACAGCAGGGATAAACGCAAACGCCCGCCGAAAGGCGGGCGTGGCGGAGCATCGACAAGCCCGGCCGCCGCGCGGCCGGGCTTTTTCGCGTCAGGCGCGCTGGTAGACGTCCTCGAAGCGGACGATGTCGTCCTCGCCCAAGTAGCTGCCGGACTGCACCTCGATCAGGTGCAGCGGCAGTTTTCCGGGGTTTTCCAGCCGGTGGTTCATGCCGATCGGAATGTAGGTCGATTGGTTTTCCGACAACAAGGTGACGCTGTCGCCGCAGGTCACGCGGGCCGTGCCGCTGACCACCACCCAGTGTTCGGCGCGATGGTGGTGCATCTGCAGCGACAGCTTGCCGCCCGGATTGACCGTGATGCGTTTGACCTGGAAGCGGTCGCCGGCGTCGATGCCCTCGTACGAGCCCCACGGGCGGTAGACCCGCGTGTGGTGCAGGTGCTCGGTGCGCTCGGAGGTTTTCAAATGCTCGACGATCTGCTTGACGCGCTGCACCTGGTCCTTGTGGGCCACCAGCACCGCGTCGGCGGTCTCGACCACGACCAGGTCGCGCACCCCCACCAGCGCCACGATGCGGCCCTCGGCGCGCACCAGCGAGTCGCTCACGCCGTCCAGATAGACGTCGCCGCGGGTGGCGTTGCCGTCCGCGTCATGCGGCAGCACGTCGCGCAGCGCCGACCACGAGCCGACGTCGCTCCAGCCGATGTCGGCCGGCACCACCACCGCGTGTTGCGTGCGCTCCATGACGGCGTAATCGATCGAATCGGACGGGCAGGCGGCGAAGGCGGCTTCGTCCAGGCGGCAGAAGTCCATGTCGCGGTAGGCCTTGCGCACGGCCTCCTCGGCGCTGCCGGCGATGGCCGGCGCGAACAGCGCCAGCTCCGACAGGTAGCGCTCGGCGCGGAACAGGAACATGCCGCTGTTCCAGTAATAGCCGCCGTCGGCGAGGAAGCCGCGGGCCGTCTCCAGGTCCGGCTTCTCGACGAAACGGTCGACCTGGTAGGCGGCGCCGGCCGCCGCGCCGCGGTGGATGTAGCCATAGCCCGTCTCCGGGGCGGTCGGCACCACGCCGAAGGTGGCCAGCGCGCCGGCGCCGGCCAGTTCGGCCGCGCTGGCGATGGCGGCGTGGAAGGCGGCGCGGTCGGTGATCACGTGGTCGGCCGGCAACACCAGCATCAGCGCCTCGGGGTCGATGCCGCGCAGATATTGCGCGGCGGCGGCCACGGCCGGCGCGGTGTTGCGTCCGGCCGATTCGAGCAGGATGCCCAGCGGCTGGACGCCGATCTCGCGCAACTGCTCGGCCACCATGAAGCGGTGTTCGTTACCGCAAACGATCAGCGGCGCCGCGAAAGCGGCCCCGCCGTCGAGGCGCAGCACGGTTTCCTGCAGCATGGTCTTATCGGACACCAGCGGCAGCAGCTGTTTGGGCAGCACGGCCCGCGACAACGGCCACAGCCGGGTACCGGCGCCGCCGGACAGGATTACCGGGTAAATTTTCATGCAACTTCCTTGTTATTTATCGGCCTCGGCCGGGTTGCGCCGCTTGTTGCGGCGGTCGCGGGCGTTGGTCCACTCGCCATCGCCATACTCTGACACATGGCGCATCTCGCCCGCGCGGTCGACACTATAATCCTTGAAGACGATCATCTCGTCCAGTTTTACGTTATGTAACACGCGGGTGTACTCGAACAGCACGCTGCGCACGATGTTGGCGCCGGCGCAGATATGGCTGCCGTGGCCGATCCAGGTCGGGCCGATGATGGTGCTGCCGGCCTCGATCTTGCAGCCCGAGCCGATGTAGACCGGGCCCTCGATGGTGGTGCCCTCCCAGTCGATGCTGGTGTTGAGGCCGGCCCAGATGCCGTCGGCCAGCTGGATGCCGGGCACGTCCATGTGGGCCACCTCGCCCATCATCACGCTCTGCGACACTTCCCAGTAATCCTTGACGCTGCCGATGTCGATCCAGCTGAAGGTGCGGTTCTGCGAGAAGAACGGCACGCCCTTCTCGACCAGCAGCGGGAACAGCTCGGAACCGATGTCGAACACCTTGCCGGCCGGGATCAGGTCGAGGATCTCCGGCTCGAAGATATAGATGCCGGTGCTGACGAAGTTCGACAGCGCGTCCTCCTGCTTCGGCTTTTCCTGGAATTGCTGGATGGCGCCGTTCTTGTCGCTGACGACCACGCCGTAGCTCTCGACCTTGTCCCACGGCACTTCGCGGCAGATCACGCTGGCCTTGGCGCCCTTGCGGCGGTGCTCGAACAGCGCCGACTTCAGGTCCAGGTTGATGACGGCGTCGCCGCACAGCACGATGGTGGTGTCGTCGAAGAAGCCGCCGAACTCCTGGATCTTCTTCATGCCGCCGGCCGAGCCGAGCGCCTCCGGAACGACCTCGCCCTTGTCATTGGTGTACCCTTCGAACGAGTAGCCGATCTGCACGCCGTACTGGTCGCCCTCGCCGAAGTACTCCTCGATCTTTTCGTGCAGATAGCTGACGTTGACCATGATTTCGTTGACGCCGTATTTGGCCAGGTGTTCGATCAGGTAGGCCATCACCGGCTTGCCGAGCACCGGTATCATCGGTTTCGGTAAGTCAAACGTCAGCGGGCGCACCCGGGTTCCCTTGCCTGCTGCCAAGATCATCGCCTTCATATATGGTCCTCTTCAAATGGGTAAAAAAAATGTCCGCCGACGGGGGCCGGCACGTGCAACGCAGGGGCCCGCCGGGGCCCGCGCGCTGGACTAAACGGTAGGATCATGACATAGCAACAACATTTTTACCAGCAAAAATGCTGCGTGTGCACATAAATTTCCCGGCCTGCGCCCGTCTCTTGCGTTTCGCTACCGAAATATAGCAGACCGGCGCCGGCGGGCCCGCTCCGCTGGCATGAGCGGGCGGCGCGGACGTTTGCGCGGCCGCAAACGCGGCGCGCCTAATTACGGAACCATATCAAGACCCGCGCACCGCATGTTATTTAATTCTATTTTAATACCCATGATATTTAATCGCGGTCGCCATACTTTAATAACCGCCAAACCGGACTAATTAATATATTGATTATATTAACTTTAAAAAATACCCGGTGTTATTTACGCAAGAAGCGCGGTCCCGGCCGTCCGGACGCCCCGGCGTTGAATGGAAGGAAATAGAAAATGACAAGCCCGCCATCAGGTCCGCGGTTATTTGCAGGAATACGTCAGGTTTAAACCTGCAAGTTCAAATAATTCCATGCGGCAAGAATTTCTGTGTATAATATTTTTCAGGGATGCGGTTGACGCCCTCCACATTCATCTATATTCAGGAGTTAATCATGTTCTTCGGGAAATCAACTGGCGCCTCTAGCCAACATGTCGCTAAACTGGTCGGCTGGTCGATGCTCGGCACTTGCGCGCTCGCCTTCAACGTCAGCGCCCAGACCCCCGCCGCGCCGGCGAGCACCGGCTTTGAAAGCTACCAAAAACCGTTCGCGGCCACGTCGCCGTGGAACTCGCGCCCGATCAATCCGGTGCTGGACACGTACGAAATCCCGAAGTCGAGCTACTACCCGGCGATCGAACGGGGCACGTGGTCGACCGGGCTGTTCCTGGCCAAGACCACTGATAAACCGGTGACCGTGACCGGCCGCAACGGCGCTGCCGGCCCCAACAATCCAGACACGCTGACGAATGCGCCGGTGACCCTGCCACGCTGGCCGACCGACACGCTGCCGGCCACGGGCGCCGACGGCCACGCCGACATCTATGATCCGGTCACCGGCATCATCCACTCGTTCTGGCAGCTCAAGAACGTCAACGGCAAGTGGGAAGCGGCGCTGTACGCGTGGTCGCCAACCAAGGGCAGCGGCTGGGGCGATCCGGCCCACTACTACCACGGCGCGCGCGCCACCGGCGTGCCCGCCGCCGCCGGCCTGATCCGCACGCATGAAATCAACGACGGCGCGCCGACCTACAAGCACGCGCTGGCCATGTCGCTGACCTACAACGCGCTGTCGGCCACCAACCCGTACGTCTACCCGGCCACCTCGTCCGACGGCGACGCCACCAAGACCAACTACGGCAAGATCCCGCAGGGCGCGCTGATGATGCTGCCGGCCAGCTACGACACCTCGAAGATCGGTAACCTGCAACTGCGCAAGATCGCCGACACGCTCAAGACCTACGGCGCATACGTGGTCGACCGCAACACCGGCACGCCGTTCGCCATCTACGCCGAAACCGGCTCGCCGCTGAACCTGATGCCTAACGGCTGGAGCAACAGCGTCGCCGCCGAGCTCGACCGTATGCGGGCCAACCTGCGCCAGGTGGTCTCGGCGCAGAGCTGGGTCGACGGCAACGGCAAGTCCATCACCGTCACCGCCCCGGCCAGCATCAACACGCTGTCGATGCGCGGTCCGTGGAGCCGCACCTCCGGCACCACCACGCCGACCTTCGATCAGTGGGCGCAGGCGCTGGTGTTCCCCGCATCGGCCACCCCGACCGTGGTCAGCAACGGCAATGGCAGCGGCATGACCCGGGTTACCTGGGCCAAGACCAAAGTCGGCAGCACGCAGAAATTCTCCGTCACCGCCACCGGCGGCGCCCGCCTCCGCGTCATGGTTTACTCCGGCAACACGGTCAAGTTCACGTCGGGCAACCTGGGCAACGGCGAATCGGCCCGCTTCGTCTGGCCTGACGGCGGCTGGATCGTGCTGATCGCCACCAGCGGCGTCAACACCGTCTCGACGGTGCGCGCCGAGCTGGCGGTCGCCCCGGACACGGTCACGACGGTCGCCGCCAAGAAATAAGGCGCTCCGCCTTCGGCCCGCGCGAGCGGGCTCCGGCGCATGCCCGACGCCCCCCGGCGTCGGCCATGCGCCTTTTCTTTTGCGCTGCACCAAAAAAACAACGGCTCTCCGGCAAGTGGATTAAAATACATGTTTTGATGCCGTCGCCCACCTGCGGCGGCCTTGCCCCGACACGAAAGCCACACGCCATGAGCCACGACCCGGACTGGGCGGCGGACCTGCAACGCTACGCGCTGCGCCGCCCTTTTTTGAAAGAACAATCGATCTGGGCCGTTTGGCTGTACCGTCTCGGCCGCCGCCTCGACCGCCGCCCCGCCGGCCCCGCGCGCAAGGTGGCGCTGGCGTTGTACTGGCCGCTGTTCCGGCTGATCGAAACGGCCACCGGCGTGAGCCTGCCGAAAAGCGCGACCATCGGCCCGGGCCTGCGCATCTGGCACTTCGGTAATATTTTCCTGCACGCCGACACCGTCATCGGCGCCAACTGTACCTTGCGCCAGGGCGTCACGATCGGCAACCGCCATCCCGACGGGCCGACCCCGGTCATCGGCGACAACGTCGAATTCGGCGCCTACGCGCAAGTGCTCGGCGGCGTGCGCATCGGCGACAACGCCCGCATCGGCGCCATGTCGGTGGTGCTGTGCGACGTGCCCGACGGCGCCACCGCCGTCGGCGCGCCGGCGCGCGTGATTTTAGCGAACGGCGTGGCCGCCGGCGACGCCCTCGGCGCCCGGAGCGCCGCGTGAGCGCCGTGCTGGCGGGGCTGCTCTATATAGTGCTGGCGCTGCTGGCGGTGCCGGTGCTGGTGCTGCTGACGCAATCGCTGCTGGCCATCGCCGCGCCCGGCCCCGGCGCGCCCCTGGCCGGACGCCGGCCGCGGATCGCGATCCTGGTGCCGGCCCACAATGAACAGGACGGCGTCGGCGCCACCATCGCCACCCTGCTGCCGCAATTGCAGGACGGCGACCGGGTGCTGGTGGTGGCCGACAACTGCGCCGACGACACCGCCGGCGCCGCCCGCGCCGCCGGCGCCGAGGTGCGCGAGCGCTTCGACGCCAACCTGCGCGGCAAGGGTTACGCACTCGACTTCGGCGTGCGCTGCCTGGCCGAGGACCCGCCCGAGGTGATGCTGATCGTCGACGCCGACTGCCTGGTCGAACCCGGCGCGATCGACCGCCTGGCGCGCACCGCCGTCGCCAGCGGCCGCCCGGTGCAGGCGCTGTACCTGATGCGCTCGCCGCCGGGCAGCGGCCCGATGAAGAAAATCGCCGAATTCGCCTGGGCGGTCAAGAACCTGGTGCGCCCGCTCGGCTTCCTGCGCCTGGGCATCCCCTGCCCGCTGATGGGCAGCGGCATGGCCTTCCCGTGGAGCATCATCAGCACGGCCTCGCTGGCCAACGGCCACATCGTCGAGGACATGAAGCTGGGCATGGACCTGGCGCGCGCCGGCACGCCGCCGCTGTTCTGTCCGCAGGCCCTGGTGTCGAGCACCTTCCCGGCCAGCGACGCCGGCACCGAGACCCAGCGCAAGCGCTGGGAGCACGGCCACCTGAGCATGATCCTGTCGGCGGCGCCGCGCTTCCTGCTCGAAGGCGTGTTCAAGGGCCGCCCCGGCATGGTCGGCATGGCGCTCGACCTGGCCGTGCCGCCGCTGGCGCTGCTGGTGCTGATGGTGCTGGCGCTGGGCGCGCTCACCGCCGTGTTCGCGCTGTTCGGCGGCGGCGCCGGACCGCTGTTGGCGGCCGCGGCGCTGCTGGCGGCGCTGGGCGTGGCGGTGCTAGTGGCGTGGTGGCGCTACGGCCGCAAGATCCTCAGCGCGGCCAACCTGGCCATGGCGGTGCTGTATGTGTTCTGGAAGGTGCCGGTGTATATCGGCTTCCTGGTCAACCGCCAGGTCGAGTGGGTACGTTCCAAGCGCGATACGGAATAAACCCGCGAACAAGCCCGCGAACAAGCGCTCCCAAAGTCAACCCTGGAAAAGGAATACCGATGAAAGTTCTGGTCACCGGCGGCGCCGGCTACATAGGCTCCCACACCTGCGTCGAATTGCTCAACGCCGGCCACGACGTGGTCATCGTCGACGACCTGTCCAACAGCGAGGCCGGCGTCGTCGGCCGCATCGCCGAGCTCGGCGGGCGCGCGCCCGGCTTCGTCGAGGCCGACATCCGCGACCGCGCGGCCATGGCGGCCGTGTTCGGCGCCCACGCGTTCGACGCCGTGATCCACTTCGCCGGCCTGAAGGCGGTCGGCGAATCGGTGGCGCAGCCGCTGCGCTACTACGACGTCAACGTGTACGGCAGCATCGTGCTGCTGCAGACGATGGCCGAGTTCGGCGTCAAGCGGATCCTGTTCAGCTCCTCGGCCACCGTCTACGGCGATCCGGACACGGTGCCGATCACCGAGGACTCGCCGCTGCGCACCACCAACCCGTACGGCGGCTCCAAGCTGATGATCGAAAACATCCTGCGCGACCACGCCCGCGCGGCGCCCGACTGGGGCATCGCGCTGCTGCGCTACTTCAACCCGGTGGGCGCCCACGAGAGCGGACAGATCGGTGAAAACCCGCGCGGCATCCCCAACAACCTGCTGCCGTTCATCGCCCAGGTGGCCGAGGGCCGGCGCGAGCGGCTGGCCGTGTTCGGCGACGACTACCCGACGCCCGACGGCACCGGCATGCGCGACTACATCCACGTGGTCGACCTGGCGGTCGGCCACCTGCGCGCGCTCGAGAAACTGGCCGCCGGCCCCGGCGTGCTGACCTACAACCTCGGCACCGGCGCCGCCAGCAGCGTGCTCGACATGGTGCGCGCGTTCGAGAAGGCCTGCGGCAAGCCGATTCCGTACACCATCAACGCCCGCCGTCCCGGCGATATCGCGGTGTGCTACGCGGCCACCGAACTGGCCGAGCGCGAGCTAGGCTGGAAGGCCACGCGCGGCGTCGACCAGATGTGCGCCGACGCATGGCGCTGGCAGCGCCGCTTCCTCACTTCCTGAATCGAGGCCCTGGCGCGGACGGCGCGCTGCGGCGGCGTGGCCTTCCGCCCTACCGCGCCGCCTGGTCCTGCGCGATCTGGCGCGTCAACTGCGCCACCACGTCGGCCTGCTGGTCGGAGAACTTGCGCGCGAACAGGATGTCCGTCTCGCCGAACGAGGTCGTCACGCGCGTGCGCGCGGCCTCGCGCAGGACCGGCAAGTGTTTCTCCGACATGTATTCCGGGCTGGCCGCGCCGGGCGCCCAGACGGTGTAAGTCAGGTTGGGCACCACATGGGCGGCCGCTTCGGTATTGCAGACGATGGTCTGGAAAAACGATTCGTCCGGACACGCGGTATGCTTGAAGAATTCCACCACCGACGGTTTTTGCTCCACGAAACGCAGGATGTGTTCGCAGGTGGCGCGCGTCAGCGCCCACCAGCTCGAGCCGCCGTAAGGCTGCAGGCCGTCCAGGTGCTGGCGGTAGTCGCGCTCGCGCGGCAGCACGCCCAGGCGCAGCATCACCTTTTGCAGGCCGCGCACCACGCGCGGCGCGCTCGGACGCGGATGGAAGCGCGTCAGGCGCGAGATCGGCTTGCCCATCGCGTCGGCCGGCATCGCCACCGTGTTGATGAACTCCGCTTGCGGACGTTCGGCGAAGAAGCGGCCGATCTCGGCGCTCGAGCGGATCGGGAAATCGGCGCCGCTGAGGAACACCAGCCGCGTCGCGCCGGCCGGGCTGGCCAAGGCCGCCGCGATCAGCACCAAGGTCGCCTCGACCTGGCTGAAGTCGCCCCAATAGACGGCCACGCGGGGTTCGACCAAGGTCACGTTGGGCGCGGCCAGGTGGGCGAACGGGCCGATATCGACCTTCTTGTCGATGTGCACGAAGAACGACACGTCCGCGCCGTCGAGCGCCGCGAGCAAGCGCTGCAGCTGAGCGACATTGTTATGCGCCTGGATCAAGTACGCTATTTTCATCACCAACACTCCATGGTTTGCCGACGGCGGGGTCGCCGCGGCGGTAGGTATCGTGCGCCGCTCAATCCTGCCGGGCCGCCTTGATCAGCGCGGCCAGCTTGGCGGCCTCGGTGTCGATCGAATGGCGCGCCAGCGCCCGCGTGTGGGCGCGCTCGCCCATCGCGGCCAGTTCATCCAGCGGCGTCGCCAGCGCGCGCTCGAGCGCGGCGGCCAGCTGGTCGACGTCGCCGGCCGGGATCAGCCAACCCTCGACGCCGTCGCGCACCAGCTCCGGAATGCCGGCCACATAGGTCGTCAGCACCGGGCGGCGCAGCGCCATCGCCTCCATCACCACCACCGGCAAGCCCTCGGCAAAGCTCGGCAGCGCCAGCGCGCGCGCGGCCAGCATCTCCTCGCGCACCTGGTCGCTGCTGATCCAGCCGGTGATGCGCACAGCGTTTTGCAGTTGGTGGCGCGCCACCAGGGTCTCGATCTCGCCGCGCATCTCGCCGTCGCCGGCCAGCACCAGCTCGACCGGCACGCCGCGCGCGGCCAGCTGCGCCACCGCGCGCACCAGCAGTTGCTGCCCCTTTTGCTCGCACAGGCGGCCGACGCACACCAGCCGCGGCGCGGCCGGCGGCGGCACGGCCGGGCCGGCGTGGAACACCGGCTCGAGGCCGCAGTGGACGATCTCGACCTTCGGCCACTCGGTGTACGGGATCCAGCGGAACAGCTGGCTGCGGCCGAAGCTGCTGATGGCCACGACGAAGGCCGAACGGGCGATTTTTTCCTTGATGTGCAGGAACTCAGGCTTGTCGAACTCCTCCGGACCGTGCACGGTGAAACTATAGGCGGGACCGCCCAGCGCGCGCGCCAGCATGGCCACCTCGGCCGGGTTGGTGCCGAAGTGCGCGTGCAGGTGGCGCGCGCCCGAGGCGCGCAGCCAGCCAAGCATGCGGCAGGCCTCGGCCAGGTAGATCAGGTGCAGCGGCCACGGCCGGTCGGCGCGGCGCGCCATGCGCAGGGCCAGTCCCAGCGCGCCGACAAAGCGGCCCGGCGCCTTGAGCATCACCCCCAGGGTCGACAGCGCCAGCGCCAGCGCGCCGTCGCGCAGCAGGTAGCGGGTCTTGTCGCGCTCGCGCAGGTCCTCGGCGTCGACCAGCTGGTCGGCCCAGCCGCGCAGCGCGATGCGTTGCACCTCGAAGCCCTGGCGCTCGAGCGCGAGGATCTCGCGGCGGATGAAACTGTGGCTGACCTTGGGATACTGATTGATGAGATACGCTATTTTCATGAAGATCGCTTGGGTGCGCGCGCCGAAGCGCGTTAGGGCTGTGGAAGGGTAACGTCGTCGGGCTTGGCGGCGCTGGCGCCGGCCGGCTTGCCGGCCAGCCTGCCGGCCCAGCGGCGGCCGAGGGCCATGAACCAGGCCTCGTAATAGCGGGTCGACAGCCAGGCCAGCAGGAACAGCACCAGGAACAACAGCGGGCGCTTGGCGTACTTGACCATCAGATCGCCATCGCCGTCGCCCAGCCAGCTATGCATGAGCAGCGGATGGATCACATACAGCGCGTACGAGATGCCGGCCACGAAGATCAGGAAGCGCCCGTGCAGCGCCCGTCCCAGGACCGCGTCCGGACGCACCAGCGTGGCGCCGACCAGCAGCGCGGCCAGATAGGGGCGCAGGTAGTTGAGCCACTGGCCCTGCGGCATGCACGACCAGGTCAGCAGCACCAGCACCGGCAGTTGCGGCACGCGCGCCAGCCAGCCGCGGGCGTTGGCGCCGAGCTTGCCGTGGTAGGCCAGCGCCAAGGTGCAACCGGCCAGGATCTCGTCGATGCGGTAATAGCTGACCGACGAGGCGGTGACGATGTCCCACACGCGCAGCCCGGTGAAACCGAGCGCCAGCAGCGGCAGCAACAGCAGGCCGCGCGCCCGCAGCACCCACACCAGCAGCGCCACGCCGACGTAGAACTGCATCTCCATGCACAGGCTCCACAGGTGCTCGGTCATCGGCGTCAGCAGGTTGAGGCGGCCGTCGCCGGGCGGCAGGTTGGCGTAAAACAGGTAGTGGGCGGCCCAGGTCGCCAGCGGCGCGGCGGCGATCGCCAGCGCGATGAGCATGTACAACCAGGCCAGCGGCAGCACCCGGCAAAACCGCCGGATCAGGAAGCCGGACACGCGCTGGTCCTTGAGCAGGAACGAGGTGATCAAAAAACCCGACAGGTTGAAGAACACCACCATGCCGAGGATGCCGACGCTGTAGTTGAACATGTAGTGGTGCGGCCCCAGCGGCAGCAGATGGGCCGCCAGCACGAACAGGATGCTGATGCCGCGCCAGCCGTCGAGCACCGACAGGTGGGGCGGATGCGCGGGCGGCGCGGCCGGCGAGGGAATCGCCGCCGGCGCGGAGGCCGGCAGGGGGGAAAGCGAACGATGCGGCATAACCATGGTTCAGCGCGCCCGGGCGGCCGGCGCCGGGGCGGCCGCGGCGTGGTGCAGGCACAGCGAGCAGCCGGCGCCGACCGCGAACCACAGATACCAGTTGTACGACAGATAATAGAACATGTTGTCGCTGAAGCTGCACACCAGCAGGTTGGCCACCAGCACCAGCAAGGTGAAGCCGGCCAGGCGGTCGAACTTGAGCAGCGGCCACAGCTGGCGCATCATCGAGTAGGCCAGCCAGAAGAAGGTGACCAGGCCGAACACGCCCAGTTCGAACAGCAGCTGCACATAGACGCTGTGGGCGCCGTAGTTGATCTTGCCGGCGAACGGGAAGAAGATCACCGAATACTTGATGAACGACTGCAGGCCGTTGCCGGTCAGGAAGCTCAGCGGTTGCATGTAGTCGATGCCGGTCTGCCACAGATAAACGCGCCACGCGAACGAATTGAGGTTGGCGTAGATGGTCACCTCGTTGCCGTGGCCCAGTTCCAACAGGCGGTCGCCGACGCCGGGGATCAGCAGGCCGATCGCGCCGAGCACGCCCATGTAAATCAGGTAGCGGCGCTCGAAAATGAGGGCGTACAGGCCGAAGGCGAAGCCGACGGCGCTCCAGGCGGCGCGCGTCTTGGTCAGCAGCAACAAACACAACAGCACGATCAGGTACAGCGACATGAACACGCGCACCCGCATCGTGGTGTGGGCCGGCAGCGTCTTGAGCAGGTAGAACGCCAGCGCGATCACCACCGTCAGGTAGAAGGCCAGCACGTTGGGGTGGCCGAAGGTGCTGCGCAGCCGGAATTCGCCGCCGATGTGGCCGCCCGCCATGGCCATCGAGACGAAGGCGTAGATCACCGGGATCGCCGACGACCACATCACCAGCTTGAGACAGGCGCGGAAGTCCTCGCGGTTGCGCACGCAGTAATAGCCGCCGACGAACATGGCGAAGTAGGACACCTGGGTCAGGAACAGGCGCGCGGCCTCGCCGCGCTCGGGCGACAGGATCATGCCCAGCAAGGTGAGCAGCAGGAACGGCCACCACGCGGTGTAGCCGCGCCGCGGCATGTTGCCCGGCCGCTCCAGGACCAGCATGACGGCCAGCACGATCACCATGCCGTTGATGACGCCGCCGATGCCCAGCGGGTAGCTGCCGATCGAGAAGCGGGTCAGTTCGAGCACGTTGTCGCCGCTGGCGCGCAGCACGATAATCATCAGCAAGGTCAGCTTGCGGTCGTAGATGATCAACAGCCCGATCACCAGCGCCGCCGGCAGCGCCATCAGCTTGCCCAGGCTGCCGTTCATCAGGTTCACCAGGATCGGCGTGGCCGCCCCCAGGAAGGCGGCGACGAGCACCAGCAGCGCCCCGACCAGATAGACGGGGCGGAACGGATTCCTCAGGATGTCGGGCGCCTTGAACGACCTGAGCGAGGCCAAGTTGGGCAGAGTTGCCATAGTGTACCTATCAGTTATAAGAACGGAGGTCGCGCATCGCGGCGCGGCCCGCCAAAAAGTGTGCTCAAGCCGGTTCGGCCGCCACGCGCAGCCGACGCTTGCCCGGCAACAGCCGGATCAGCCAGGAGCGTATCGCATTCCATTCGCCCGTCTCCGGCCGGTGGGCGGCGCGGAACGCCCGGTAGCGCCACAGCAGGCCGGCGCCGTTGCGGGTGGCCAGCGCGCGCCGGTAGCGCAACTCGCGCTCGAGCGCCGGC
This sequence comes from Burkholderia sp. LMU1-1-1.1, assembly GCF_040675865.1. Classification (NCBI taxonomy): domain Bacteria; kingdom Pseudomonadati; phylum Pseudomonadota; class Betaproteobacteria; order Burkholderiales; family Burkholderiaceae; genus Burkholderia; species Burkholderia sp. LMU1-1-1.1. The sequence continues at coordinate 92,061 of NZ_JBEGHG010000003.1, forward strand.
GAATCGCCCAGGCCGCGCCGCAGCACGTCGGCCAGCCGCGCGAAGTCGGCGTCGAAATTGCGCCGGCCGTCGACGTCGAGCAGCAGGCCGCCGTGGTTGCAGAACGGCGCCGGATCGACATACGGCAGCCGGTGCCGCGCGCAGAACGAGCGCATCAAAAAGCGCGAGATCGCCAGCGACAAGGTGGTCTGCTCCATGAACTTGGTGGCGCTGACGTTGTTGCCGTGCCAACGGTAGAGTATCAATTGCTGCGGCACGTTGTCGCACCGGCCCAGCACGGCCAACTGGCCGAACAGGAAATAATCCTCCGCCAGGTTGGGCACTTCCAGGCTTTGCGACGGCGCCAGCGCGCCGAGGAAATCGACGCCGTAGCGGGCGCCCAATTCGACCATCGCGCTGCGCCGCAACATGGCGGTCGGATGGGCCACCGGATTACGGAACAGGCCGGCGGCGGTGACGCGCGCGCGCCCCACCGGCACCGACATCTCGCCCAGCGGCGCGCCGGCCGCGTCGATCACCAAGGCCTGGCCGCCGATGGCCACGCACTCGGGCTCGGCGGCGAAGGCCGCCAGCGTGATCGCCATGCGCTCGGGAACGCAAACATCGTCGGCGTCGTGGCGCATGACGAATTCGGCGTCGGCCAGATCGAGCCCGGCGTTGAGCAGGCCGGACAGGCCCTGCGCGTGCGGCAGGCGGTGCAGCTCGATGCGGGGGTCGCGCCGCTGGTACTCCTGGACCATCTCGGCGCTGCCATCGGTGGAACCGTGGTCGAGCACCAGCGCGCGCCAGTCGGCGAACGTCTGCGCCAACAGGCTGTCGAGCGATTCCGCAAGGAAATCAACTCCGTTCTTGACAGGCAACAAGACATCGATCTTTGCCAACTTAAAACTCCTGCTAACGCGTTAAAAAGACACCGTGCCACGGCCGGCCCCGAATTGTTCCGCCAGGCGCGCCACCCGCTATTCTAGCATGCAAGAATAGCAATGGGCCGTAACGGGACGACACCCGCGCGGCCGACGGCGCGCGCGCTTCGATTCAAAATAATCCGATGCAAATGTCGATAACGTGTAAAATTCCCAACAAATGCTGCAGCGTAGCATAGCATGAGATAGTGATGTAACGATACTGCGCCGTGCGGTCCCCGGCGGCGCGCAAACAGTGAAAATAAGGAACGCGAATGAAAATTACGGTGATTGGATCGGGCTATGTGGGCCTGGTGACGGGCGCCTGCCTGGCGGAGCTGGGCAACTCGGTGTTTTGCCTCGACGTCGACGCGCGCAAGATCGACATCCTCAATAATGGCGGCGTGCCGATCTACGAGCCGGGCCTGAAGGAGATCATCGAGCGCAACCGCGCCGCCGGGCGCCTGACCTTCTCCACCGACGTCGCCGCCAGCGTCGCGCACGGCGATATCCAGTTCATCGCGGTCGGCACCCCGCCCGACGAGGACGGCTCGGCCGACCTGCAATACGTCGTTGCTGCAGCGCGCAATATCGGCCGCCACATGACCGCCTTCAAGGTTGTCGTCGATAAATCGACGGTTCCGGTCGGCACCGGCGAGAAGGTGCGCGCCGCCATCGCCGAGGAACTGGCCGCCCGCGGCGCCGACGTCGGCGTGACGGTGGTGTCGAACCCCGAGTTCCTCAAGGAAGGCGCGGCCGTGGACGATTTCATGCGCCCGGACCGCATCGTCATCGGCGCCGACACCGACGCCGCCGGCCAGCAGGCGCGCGACAAGATGCGCGAACTGTACGCCCCGCTCAACCGCAACCACGAACGCATCCTGTACATGGACGTGCGCTCGGCCGAGTTCACCAAATACGCCGCCAACGCCATGCTGGCCACCCGCATCTCGTTCATGAACGAGCTGGCCAACCTGGCCGACAAGCTCGACGTCGACATTGAAAACGTCCGCAAGGGCATCGGCTCCGACCCGCGCATCGGCTTCAGCTTCCTGTACGCCGGCACCGGCTACGGCGGCTCGTGCTTCCCGAAAGACGTGCAGGCGCTGGTGCGCAGCGCCGGCGAGTTCGGCCAGCACCTGGAGATCCTCCACGCGGTCGAGTCGGTCAACAACCAGCAAAAGCAGATTTTGCTGGGCAAGATCGTCGCCCGCCTGGGCGAGGACCTGAGCGGCAAGACCTTCGCCATGTGGGGCCTGGCCTTCAAGCCCAACACCGACGACATGCGCGCCGCCCCGAGCCGCGTGATGGTCAAGGAACTGCTCAAGCGCGGCGCCAAGGTGGTCGCGTTCGATCCGGTGTCGATGGAGGAGGCGCGCCACGCCTTCGAACTGGACCTGGCGGACCTGCCGGCCGAACAGCGCGGCCTGTCCTATAGCGACGCGCCGATGAGCGCGGTCGAAGGCGCCGACGCGCTGATCATCATGACCGAATGGAAAGCGTTCAAGAGCCCGGACTTCGGCGCCCTCAAGGCCGCGCTGTCGCAGCCGCTGATCTTCGACGGCCGCAACCTGTACGAGCCGGCCACGATGCGCAAGGAAGGCGTCGAATACCACGCGATCGGCCGCGCCGGCAAGCACGCCGGCTAGGACGCTCGATGACTAGCTGGTTGAAGAACAAGGCGCGCCGGCTGGCCCAGCGCGCCGCGAACCTGCGCCGCCTCGTCGTGCTCGAGCGCGACTGGCTGGCGTACGGGCGCCATTACGGCGCCCGCCGCGGCGCCAACGGCGGCGCCGACGTGGTGGTCTCGCTGACCTCCTACCCGCCCCGCTTCGCCACCCTGCACCTGACGCTCAAGTCGCTGCTGTCGCAGTCGCAGGCGCCGGCGCGGGTGGTGCTGTGGATCGCCCATGGCGACATGGACAAGCTGCCGCCGGCGGTGACGGCGCTGCGCGCGGCCGGCCTGGAGATCGAGGCCTGCGACGACACCCGCTCGTACAAGAAAATGATTCCGCTGCTGCAACAAGGCGAACAGCGCGCCATCGTCACCGCCGACGACGACGTGTATTACTGGCGCGACTGGCTGCGCCAGCTCACCGAGGCGCGCGTGCCGGGCAAGCTGGAGGTGATCTGCCACCGCATGCACCGCATGCGCCTGGACGCCGCCGGCCTGCCGCTGTCGTATAACGACTGGGAGTTCGAGGCCGCCAACAACGAGTCGAGCCGGCTTAACTTCCCCACCGGCATCGGCGGCACGCTGTACCCGGCCGGCGTGTTCGGCCCCGAGGTGCTCGACGTCGCCGCCTTCACGCGGCTGTGCCCGCGCGGCGACGACATCTGGTTCTGGTGGATGGCGCGCGCCCGCGGCGCCACCTTCCGCCGCGCCGACGCCCGCCACGAGATCTATTGCTGGGACGGTTCCCAGGAGGTGGCGCTGTGGCTCGACAACGTCGGCGCCCGCTACAACGACGAACAACTCCAGGCCATGATCGCGGCCTATGGTTTCACCAATGAAAGAAGCACCGCCTGATGTCCGCCATGTCGAACGCGCGCTGGCTCACGCTGGCGCAAGCGGCACGTATCGTGCTGCAACTGGTGTCGCTGGTCATCCTGGCGCGCCTGCTCCCCCCTTCCGAATACGGCCTGCTGGCGATGGCCACCGTGGCCATGAACTTCGCCTACCTGCTGCGCGACATGGGCACCGCCGCCGCCATCGTGCAGAAGGAGGACCTCAGCGACCACACCACCAACACCGTGTTCTGGCTCAACGTCGGCATGGGCCTGCTGCTGGCCGCCGTGCTGTGCGCGGCCTCGCCGGTGGCGGCCAGCTACTTCCGCACCGAGCGCCTGGCGCCGGTGCTGTGCCTGCTGGCGGTGGCCTTTCCCGTCACCAGCGCCAGCGCCGTGCACCAGGCGCTGCTCGAGCGCCGCTCCGGTTTCCGCACCCTGGCGCGGATCGAACTGGTGTCGGCGCTGTCGGGCCTGCTCGCGGCGGTGGCGCTGGCCTACGCCGGCTTCGGCGTCTACGCGCTGGTGTGGCAGACGCTGACGGCGGCGGCCGTGTCGACGGTCCAGCTGTGGCTGGCGAACGGCTGGCGCCCCAAGTGGGTCTGGAGCATGGACGAGTTCAAATCGCTGTGGGGCTTCAGCGGCAACCTGACCGGCTTCAGCTTCATCAATTTCTTCGCCCGCAACGCCGACAGCCTGGTCATCGGCCGCGTGCTCGGCCAGGTGCAGCTGGGCATCTACGCCCAGGCCTACAAGCTGATGATGTTCCCATTGCAAAGCATGAGCGCGGTCGCGGGGCGCGCGCTGTTCCCCGTCATGAGCCGCCAGCAAAACGACCGCCCGCAGATGGCGCTGCTGTACCTGCGCGCGCTGCGCCTGATCGCCACCATGACGGCGCCGATGATGGCCGGCCTGTGGGTGCTGCGCGAACCGTTCGTCACCGTCGCGCTCGGTCCGAAATGGGCCACCGTGCCCATCGTGCTGGCCTGGCTGGCGCCGGTCGGTTTCATCCAGTCGCTCATCACCACCACCGGCACCGTGTTCATGTCGACCGGGCGCACCGACCTGATGATGCGGCTCGGCCTGCTCGGGGCGATTTTGCAGGTCGGCAGCTTCTTCATCGGCGTGCAATGGGGCATCGAGGGGGTGGCGATCTGCTACCTCGTCGCCAACGTGCTCAACGGCTTGCCGCACTTCTACTACGCCACCCGCCAGTTGCACAGCGACCTCGGGGCGCTGACGCGCGCCATCTGGCAGGCGCCGCTGTTCGCGCTGCTGATGGTGGCCGCGATCTACCCGGCCCAGCAATGGCTGCTGGCCCGGCAGGCCGCACCGCAGATGCAGCTGATCGTGGTCGGCCTGCTCGGCGCGGCCGTGTACGGCGCGCTGACGTTCGTGTTCTCCAAGGCGCTGGTGCAGGACTTGAAAAAAATGGCGGGCCTGGGCGGCTAGCGGACGGCGCCGCGCGCCGTCCCGCCGTATTGTTTCCTTCTTTTACCGGAGCGTCCCATGGGCACACTCGTTACGATCTACATCCCCACTAAAAACCGCGAGGCGCTGCTGCGGCGCGCGGTGCAGTCGGTGTTCGGCCAGACCCACGCCGACGTCGAACTGATCATCGTCTCCGACGGCGCCACCGACGGCACCTGCGACTACGTGCGCAGCCTGCAGGGCGCGCACAACGTCAAGCTGATCCACAACGAGTCCTCGCTCGGCGCCTGCGCCGCGCGCAACCAGGCGCTGGACATCGCCGAGGGCGAGTTCATCACCGGCCTCGACGACGACGACATGTTCCTGCCGCACCGGCTTGAGCGTTTCCTGGCCGCCTGGCGCGCGCGCGAACAGACGGGCGAGCGCTTCTCGTGCCTGTTCGACCGCCGCATCGTCGACCAGGGCGGCGCGGTGACCCTGGCCAACGCGGCGCCGGTGGCCGATTACGAGGCGTTGCTGGGCGAGAACGTCATCGGCAACCAGGTGTTCACGACGCCGGTGCGCATGCGCGAGGCCGGCGGTTTCGACGCCGCCATGCCGGCGTGGCAGGACTGGGAAATGTGGGTGCGGCTGGTGCAACATGGCGGCCCGGCGTACAACATCGGCGCCAACAGCTATCTGATGGACGTGTCGCACGAGTTCGAGCGCATCACGCTCAAGTCGGGCGACCGCATCGTCCAGGCCGCGAAACTGTTCTACGCCAAGCATGGCAAGGGCGGGCGCGCCCTGCCCGGCCTGCTCAATTCGCTGGGGGCGTATCCGCAGATCCGCCTGAGCCTGGGCGACCTGCTGGTCATGGCGGGCGAGCCGGCCACCCGCCGCCACGCGCTGCGGCAGCTGCGCCGGCGCCAGTTCAAGCCGACCATGGCCGGCACGCTGGCCTGACAGTCAAACCCGAAGCCCATCTAAAACACGTAGGGCGGATTAGCGCAGCGTAATCCGCCATGCATGCGCCGCCGGCGGCGCATAAATGGCGGATTACGGCGTTCCGCCTAATCCGCCCTACGTGATTCCGTTGAAACCGCATACGTCACAGGCCGCCGGTCGATGCGGCCGTTGAAACGCATACGTGACAGGCCGTCGGTCGGTGACCGTTGAAACGCATACGCCACGGTCCCCCGGCCAATAGAAAACGGCCCCTTCCGGGGCCGCTGTCACATCGACATCCAAACACCATCGCCTCAGCGCGCCACCAGCTTGTGGCCGCGCGGATCGTTGGCCGCCACCAGCTGGCGCAGGAAGTCCTGCTGCACCGCGTACGCGGCCTTGGTCTCGCTCTGGTCGCGCACCAGGGTCGAAGCGCGCACCAGGATGCCGTCGGCGACCTTGCCCGCCAGGCCGTCACGGAAGATCTTCATGCGCATGTCGAAACCGCCCTGCGGATAGGCGTCGCTGATGCGGGTCCAGTAGGTGACCGCCTCGAGCCGGTTCTGGCTGGACGCGACCATGTGCTTGCCCGGCAAGGCGCCGGCCGGCGTCACCGCCAGGCTCGCCGGGCTCAACGCGATGACCTTGTAGCCCTGGGCCGGATAGCAAATCTCCGGCAGGTGCAATTTGACGTCCTGGCGCTGTTCCTTGGCATAGGCCAGCGCCAGCATCACCTGCACGCCGTCGCGGTTGACATAGGTGCGCATCAGCACGTCGTCGTAGGGCTGCTCGAGGCTGCGTCCGCCGTCCTCGGCGGTCGACAGCTCGGCCTGGGCGCTGGCGTTGGGCACCTCGGTCCAGTCGCCGAAGCGGGTCGGCACGCTGGTCGCCAAGGTCGTGCCGCCGGCCACCGACTCAAGGGTCGGCGTGAGCGCGTGCGCCAGCGCGACGGTGCCGACCATGGCCGCCAGCATCGCCAGCGCCGGGCGCAGCGCCACGTGGGTCAGCTGGCGCCAGGCGCCTGCGGCCACCGCCGGCAGTTGCAGGCCGGCCTGCTCGTCGTCGTCGCGCTTGGTGCGGTTGCGCACCAGCCAGCTCAGCGCGCTGTCGACGCCGATGATCAGCAGCAGCGCCGACAGGAACAGCACCAGCCCGGAGAAGCCGTGCAGGAAGCCCTGGCCGGCGGCGTCGCCGAAGTGGTAGGTGATCAGCGACAGGAACATGATGCGCAAGGTGTTGGCGGTGAACGAGATCGGCACGATCAGGATCGCCAGCACGACGTTGCGCACCACCGACGGGTGGCGCACCAGGTTCATGTACAGCAAGCCCAGCGCCTCGAGCGTGAACAGCGAGTTCAGGCCGGCGCAGGCGTCGGCCACCAGCAACTGGTACTGGCCGATGGTGAGGATCACGCCGCTGCGCGCGATCGGGTAGCCGAACCAGTACAGCAGGTGCTCGGTGGCGTACGACACGCCGATCTTCATCGGCAGGGTCACCACGTCGACGATCGAGGCCGGCAGCGGAATCATGAACAGCATGAAGAAGAAGGCGAACCACATGCGCGACCAGGTGCGCACGCCGTAGAAGGCGATCAGCACGCCGCTGAGCACGGGGATCAGCGAGCCGACCTCGAACAGCAGCACGCCCTGCGAGCGGCCCAGCACGTACAGCACCAGGCCGAGCAGCAGCGCGGCGGCGCCGGCCACCGGCGCCGGACGGCGCTCGAAGCGCTCCTGCGACAACAGCTGGCGCATGCGGAAATACAGGAAGCCGAAGGCGACGGTCATGACGATCGGGCCGTGGGCGTTGCGGTCGGAACTCCAGGCGCCGTGGAACAGGTCCCAGAACGTCGGCAGATACACCACGCCCAGTCCGACCAGGAGCAGGATCGATGGCGCCAGCGCCGCACGCGGCGCGCTGACTGGTTGGGTGGCCATGGTGTCCATCGCGTTAGAAGTTGTTCAGCACGGTGCCGACGAGGTGCACGCGCGCTTCGCTGAGCGCGCCGATCAGGTTGTGCACCTGGTTGACGTGGGTGGCGTCCTGGCGGGTGACGACCAGCGCGGCGCCGGCGCGGCCGGCGACCATCTGCGCGTCCGAGCATTCGCCGCCGGCCGGGGTGTCGATCAGGATCACGTCGAACTGCGGGGCCAGCTCGCGCAGCAGCTTGCCCAGGCCCGGACGGCCCAGCAGTTCGGACGGGTTCGGCGGCGGCGCGCCGGCCGTCAGCACCGACAGGTCCAGCAGCGCCGGCACCCGCTGCACGGCCTCGACGCCGTTGCGGTCCGACAGCACCGACGACAGGCCGACCCGGTTCTCCAGGCCGAACAGCGCGTGCTGGCTCGGGTGGCGCATGTCGGCGTCGATCAGCAGGGTGCGCTGGCCTTGTTGCGAGAACACCACCGCCAGGTTGGCGGCCAGGAAGCTGCGGCCGTCGCCGCGCTCGGCGCCGGTGATGGCCAGCGCGCGGCGCTCCTCGCCGGTCTCGAACCAGCGCCACATCAGCTGGTTGCGCAGCGCCCGCAGCGATTCGACGCGGGCGGTGAACGGTTCATAGGCGGCCACCACCGACTCGCTGATGGCGCTCTCGCCGCGCAGCAGGTAGGGATAGTCGTACTGGCGCGACAGCGCGAACTCGATGTCGGCCGTGCTCAGCACGCCCAGCGCCAGCGCGGCGTCGCCGAAGCGCACGTTGTGCTCGACCTGGTGGCGCATCACCTTCTCGGCGTCGGCCACCGACAGGCGCCCCTGTTTGATCAGGATGGCGCCGATCGAGCGGTCCGGCACGGACGACGCGTGCGGCTTGTCGCGCAGCTCCGGCGCCGGGTAGGATGGGACGGTGGAATTCGAATTCATGTGGATGCTCCGTGTGAGTCGGTGTGCCCGGTTGCGGGTCGGGTCGTTACTGCAGCTGCGCCATCGGCGCGGCCGGGCGGTTGCGGCGCAGCGCGCGCTTGGCCGCGCGCGGCGTGGCGATCACGCCCAGCACCGGCAGGCCGAAGGCGTCGCCCATGTGGGCCGCCGAGCGCACCCGCTGGTCGAGCATCTCGAGCAGCAGCACGGCGCCGCCGCCGAGGATGGTGCCGATCACCAGCGACAGCGCCAGGTTCAGCATCAGGCGCGGCGACGACGGCGACGACGGCGTGCTCGCCGTCGACAGCACGGCGATGTCGGACTGCTTGGACTGGCCTTCGAGGTTGGTGGCGTTGTAGCGCTGCATGGCCGATTCGTACGAGCGGCGGGCGTTGTCGGCCTCGTTGCTGAGCACGACGAACTCGTCGCGCGCGCCGTTCATCTCCAGCACGCGCGCCTTCTGCGCCGCCAACGCGGCGCGCAGTTCGCTCTCGCGCTGCTTGTAGATGGTGTTGGTGCCGGCCACGCCGCTCGAGGCGATGCGGATCTGTTCGTTCAGGCTGGCGCGCAGCTTGTCGACCTCGGACTTGGCCGAGATGTATTGCGGGTGGTTCGGCGCCAGGCGCGCCGAGGTGTCGGCGAACTTGGCCTCGGCCATCGCCAGGCTGGACTTCAGACCCTGGATCAAACCGTTGTTGAGCACGTCGGGCGAGCCCTCGGCGTTGCCGGTGGCCTGGCGCGAACGCGATTGCGCCTCCATCGACTGGCCCTGGGCCTGCACCAGCTGGCTCGACAGTTCGTTCAGTCGCGCCATCTCGACGTCGACGCGGGTGTCGGCGTTGTAGATGTTGTTGTCCTTCTGGTATTTCGACAGGCGGCTCTGGGCCACCTCGTACTGCTCGCGCAGCAGCTTGATCTGGGTGTTGATGAAGCCGGAGGCCTGCTGCGCCGGATCGGTCTTCAGTTGCACGCTGAACTGCATGTAGGCGTCGGCGAAGGCGTTGGCGACGGCGGCGACGAACTTCGGATCGCTGCCCTGGAAGTTAATGGTCAGCACGCTGCTGTCGCGCGCCGGTTCGATGTCGACCTTGGCCAGCAACAGGTTGGCCAGCCATTCCTTGATGGTCAGGTCGGTGTTGCCCTTGACCGAGTCGGCGAACTGCTGCTGCACGGCCGGGTTGTCGGCCAGGCGCAGGTTCTCGACCACCTTGAGCGCGACGCTCTTGCTGCGGATGATGTCGGCCTGGGTGACGACGTAGCCGGACATCATCTGCACCGGCAGGCTCATGCCGGTGACCGGATCGACGCCCTTGGTGTTGAGCACGAGCGCGGTGCTGGCCTTGTAGACCTTGGGCAGCAGCAGGCTGATGACGACCGTGGCGGCGACCGTCACGGCCAGGATCATCAGCACGATCTTGTAGCGGGCGCGCAGCGCCAGGAGCAAATGGGTGAAGTTCATGGTTGTCTTTCAAAAAGGGGCGGACGGGCCGCCGGCTGGCCGGCGGTCGGCACTATCAGAACAGGCTCTCGCGCACGTACAGCACGTCGTCGTTCTGCACCAGGTCGTCGTACTTGGCCTCGAGGACCTGCAGCTTGCCCTCGGCGTCGCGGCGCTTGATGCGCAGGCCGCGCTCGGTGCCGCGGGCGGTCAGGCCGCCGCCGGCGGCGAGCGCCTGCAACACCGTCATCGAACGTTCGATGCGGAACATGCCGGGACGCTGCACCTCGCCGTAGATGTAGAAGCGCGGCGCGCGCTCGACGTAGACGACGTCGTTGCCGCTCAGGTCGAGGTCGGCCTTCATGTTGCTCGTGCGCACCAGCTCGGCGACGTCGATGACGTCCTTGGTGGTGGCGCCGTTGCGCGTGCGCAGCACGGTGACGGTGTCGCCGCCGTCGGCGCTGACGCCGCCGGCCAGCGCCAGCACGTCGAGCACGCTACGGCTGCCGTCCAGCGGGTAGCGGCCCGGACGCCCCACCTGGCCGAGCACCGACACCTGCTGGCTTTGCAGCACGGTGACGATCATGTTGACCTGCGGGTTCTTGACGAAGCCGCCCGACACCAGCAGCTGGGCCAGTTTCTTCTCGGCCGCCGCCGTCGGCAGGCCGGCCACCGACACCTGGCCCACCAGCGGGAAGGTGATGAAGCCGGAGGCGCTCACGCGCGTCTCCGTGGTCAGGTCGGGGTTGTTGTAGACCGAGACCTTGACCACGTCGCCGGGGCCGAGCAGCAGTTCGGCCGCGCCGGCCGTGCCCAGGGTCAGCGCCAGCAGCGACGCCATCATCCAAAATACGATTCGTTTCATAATATGTTCTCCGTGTGTGCGGTGGACGGCCCGACGGGCCGCGCCGTTATTTCAGTCCAGCCACGCCGCGGGCGGCGGCGTCGTCGTGTCCGGGCGTGCCCGCCGCCGCCGGCGCGGCCGGGGCCGCCGGGGCGCCCGGCGTGCCGGCCGGGGCCGGCTCGTCGGCCTTGTTGACGTACTCGATCTTGGTGGCCGCGCGCAGGCGCGCCAGTTCGGCCGCCGCCGCTTCCTTGCCGCGGGTGTTCATCAGGTATTGCTCGATCTGCTGGGTCGACGCGGCCAGGTCGACCGGCGTGTCGCGCACGTCGGTGATGGTGACCACCGTGCTGCGCTCGCCCTCGCGGATGATGAACAGCTGGCCCTTGGGCAGCGACAGCAGTTTGTCGCCCAACGCCGGCGCCAGGTCGGCGTAGCTGCGCGAGATCTGGTTGCGGGCGTACTTGACGCTCTTACGGTCGAGCAAGGCCGCGACGTCGTCGAGCGACTTGGCGTCGTCGATGTCCTTCTTGAGGGCGTCGGTCAGGTCGGCCGTCGGCAGCACCAGCTGGCGCATGTCGATCGTCTTACGCTGGGAGAACAACGCCGGGTGCTTGTCGAAGTAGTCCTGGATCTCGTCCTTGGTCGGCTTGGCCGGCGTGCCGACCTTCTTCTGCAGGTAGGCCTGGGCCAGGATCAGCGACTTGGCGCGCTCGATCGCCTGCACCACCTTGGGGTCGCGGTCGGTCTTGTCCTTGATGGCCTCGTTGATGAGCAGCTGGCGGTCCACCAGCGACGCCAGGATCTGCGGCCGGGCCTGCTGCTGCTGGGCCCCCGGCACGCCCGAGCGCGCCAGTTCCTCGTTCAGTTGCAGCGCGGTGATCTCCTCGCTGCCGACCTTCACCAGCGCCTGGCCGGACTTTTGCTCGCCCTTGCCGCAGGCGGCCAGGCCGGCCGCCAGCAGGAGCGCCAGCGCGCCGACGCCGGCGCGGCGCAGGGGGTGGCGTCGCGCGACGCCGTCGAATTGTGTATGGTTCAAAATGTCTTCCTCAGTCACTCGTGGCGGCGCGCCGGCCCTGCGGCAGGCGTGGGGGCAGAGTATGCGTTCCGCGCAAACGATTGTCAATATTATAAAGGCTATGCATTAAATGCAACCTCAACCCGGATTGTGGCACAAATATCGCAATGCAGCATTTCTATTCGGCGTCCTCCCGATGGTCCGTCGTCCGTCGCCCGTCCATGCGGGCCTAGTGGGCATTCTCGCGCTTGGCCACCACCAGCACCGTGCGCACGATAATCCATAAATCGAGCCACAGCGACCAGTTGCGCAAGTAGTCCAGATCGTACTCGATGCGCGCCTCCATCTTGTCGAGCGTCTCGGTCTCGCCGCGCAGCCCGTTGACCTGGGCCCAGCCGGTGATGCCGGGCTTGACCTTGTGGCGCAACATGTAGCCCTTGATCAGCTTGCGGTACTGCTCGTTGTGGGCCACCGCGTGCGGGCGCGGCCCGACGATGCTCATGCGCCCCTGCAGCACGTTGAGGAACTGCGGCAGCTCGTCGAGCGAGCTGCGGCGCAGGAAGCCGCCGACCGGCGTGATCCGCTGGTCGCCCTTGGTCGCCTGCACCACCTTGTCGCCGTTCTCGGTCACCGTCATCGAGCGGAACTTGTAGACGATGATCTCCTCGCCGTTGAGGCCGTAGCGGCGCTGCGGGAAGATCACCGGTCCGGGCGAGGTCAGCTTGATGGCCACGGCGATCACCAGCATCAGCGGGATCAGCATGATCTGGATCGCCAGCGCCAGCACGATGTCGCTGCAGCGCTTGATGATGCTGTTGACGCCGGTGAACGGCGACTCGCGGATGCCGATCACCGGCATGCCGCCGACGCTGCCGAAGCGCGCCTGCATCAGGTCGAACACATAGATGTCGGGCAGGAAGTAGACCGACGCGGTGGTGTCCTCGAGCTCGTCGAGCAGCTGGCGGATGCGCGGCTGGGCCGAGATCGGCTGGCTGATGAAGATCATCTTGATCTGGTGCTGGCGCACGTAGGCGGCGATGTCGGACATCCTGCCCAGCATCGGATGGGCCACGCCCTCGACCCGGCGCTCCGGGCCGCGGTCGTCGAAGTAGCCGTGCACGTTCATGAGCAGGTTGGGCAGGCGGCCAATGGTGGCGGCGAACTTGACGCTGACGTCGTTGGCGCCGACGATCACCACCGAGCTCAACTGCCCGCGGCGGGGATCGGCGCCGAGCCGGTGCGCCGCCAGGTGGCACAGCAGCATGGCCACCGGCGTGGCCACCATCCACACCACGACCACGGTGCGGTCGTAGTGCGGCACCATGCCGCTGGCGTAACCGATCAGGGTCAGCAGCACCACCGTCAGCAGCCAGCCGAGCACCAGGTCGCGCGCGGCGGCCCAGCGCCCGCCGGTGTGCCAGCTGCGGTAGGGATCGATATACTTGTAGACCGACGAGGCGACGAAGAAGGCGATGATCGTCAGCACCAGCGAGTACCCGGTGAAGCTGGCGCCGAGCGCGACCGTGCATAGATACAACATCCCCATGATGATCAGGGGATCGACCACGCGCTCGAAAAAGGTGATCAGGGGACTCTCGTTGACCGTCATGACGCTTAGAACTTTACGGTGGCGGTGAACGAGAGGCCCTTGGCGCGGTAACTCGACGTGAACGCCGCGGCGCTGCCGGAGCGGCGGCTGGTGAAGCCGTTCAGGTTCAGGCTTACCTGGCGCCAGGCCTGGTAGGTGACGCCGAGCGAGCCGGTGCGGGCGTTGTCGGTCAGGCCGCTCAGGCCGGTGACCCCGGTGAGCGGCTCGAACTCGCGCCGCTCGTACTTGAGGTTGGCGTTATAGGTCAGCTTGGCCGTCGGCGCCCACGACGCGCCGGCGCTGACGCCGGTGCTCAGCGCGCTGTTGACGAAGACGCCTTCGGCGGCGCCGAACTCGCGCCAGACCATGGCGTTGAACTGGGTGTGGCCCAGCGGCGTCCAGTTGGCGATCAGGCGGCCGTTGACGCCGCTGTCGTCGCGCTGCTTGTCGGTCTCGTGCGTGCGCCGCACCCAGCCGCCGAGGAAGGTGAGCTGGGTCACGCCGCTGGCGAGCCAGTGGATGTTGACCTTGAGCTCGTCCTGGTCGTAGCCGTTGTCGATGGCCGCGCCGGTGAACGGGTTGACGCCCTGGTTCGGATACTCGCCCTTGAGCCGGCGCGCCACCATGCCGAAGGTGCTGCCGCTGCTGGCGATGTAGTCGAAGCCGGCTTCGGCGGTCTTCTCGGTGCGGTTGTTGAAACTCTGCGCCGGCAGGTCGAAGCCGAAGCGCTCGTTGATGTAGCCGGCGTGGACCTGCCACGACGGGTGGAACAGCCAGTTGCCGTCGACGTAACGCTTGGTGTCGGTGCGCAGGTTGCGCTGGGCCGAGCTGAAATCGGCGAACGAGGCCAGCGACTCGCTGTAGCTGGCGCCGGCGTGGCCGCTCAGGTAATTGCCCAGCTGCCACTTCCATTCGCCGGCGGCATCCTTGCCTGTATAGTCGAGTTCGCTATTCTTGTCGAACGCCACCTTGCTGGCGCGCGCCGAGGCGGTCACCACCTGGCGCCCGATCGGGCGCTCGAGCGCGACGCCGGCCACCAGCGTGGTGTAGGTGTCGGACTGGGCCGCGTCGGAATTGCGGGTGTTGTCACGGCGCAGCAAATTGTCGTCGTAAGCATAGCCGGCCGACACGTAGGGCTGGATCGTGTCGCTGATCTGGGCCCGCGCGGAGGTGGTGAACAAGCCGCTGATAATCAGCGGCAACGCGATGAGTTGCCCGGCGCCGGGCGCGCGCATCAGGCCCACGGCGCCGTCCGCGTCGACAGGGGAAACGGCCGGGAGGTTTTTGTAAGCGATCTCAACATTTTTTTGCTCTTAGTCCTAGAGAGTGTGTGCCCGGGACGGCGCACCGTGGAAAACCCCGTGAAACAGCCCCGTTTCGGCAGCGCCGCAAGCGGGGCCGCGACGGCGACGCTGAATCATATCACCGTGATAACAAGACTTCCACACATTACATTTTTGACGGCTGCCGACGGTCGCCGGCGCCGTAAAATTATATTTGAAGCAACCTTGGGTGTCTATACCGCACCGCAACATTTTTTCGTCCGCGCACGCCTCAACGCTGACGCGCCTCGATCTCTTCCCACTTTTCCAGCGCGGCCAGCAATTCGGCCTCGATCTGCTCGACGCGGGCGTTGACCCGCTTGGCCTCGGCCGCCTGTTTCTTGTAGAAATCCGGGTCCGACAGCTGCAGCGCCAGCGCGCTCTGCTCGTCCTCGAGCGCGGCGATCAGTTTGGGCAGCTCGTCGAGTTCGCGCTGTTCCTTGAAGCTGAGTTTTTTGGCCTTGGCGGCCGGCGCCGCCATCGTCGAGACCGGCTCTGCCGCCTTGACGGCGGCCGGCTTGGCCTTGGGCGCCGCCGCCACCGTGTCGCGCACCCGCTCCCAGTCGCTGTAGCCGCCGACGAACTCGCGCCACTGGCCCTGCCCCTCGGCGACGATGACCTGGGTGACGACGTTGTCGAGGAAGGTGCGGTCGTGGCTGACCAGGAACACGGTGCCGGTGTATTCCTCGAGCAACTCCTCAAGCAATTCCAGGGTGTCGATGTCCAGATCGTTGGTCGGCTCGTCGAGCACCAGGCAGTTGGCCGGCTTGGCGAACAGGCGCGCCAGCAACAGGCGGTTGCGCTCGCCGCCGGAGAGCGATTTGACGGGCGAACGGGAGCGCTCGGGCGAGAACAGGAAGTCGTTCAGATAGCTCATCGAGTGCTTGCGCTGGCCGTTGACCTCGACCCAGTCGCTGCCAGGCGAGATGGTGTCGATCAGGCTGGCCTCCTCGTTGAGCTGGGTGCGCATCTGGTCGAAGTACGCCACCTGCAGCTTGGTGCCGAGGCGCGCGGTGCCGTTGTCCGGCGACAATTCGCCCAGAATCATCTTGAGCATGGTGGTCTTGCCGGCGCCGTTGGCGCCGATCAGGCCGACCTTGTCGCCGCGCAGGATGGTGCCGGTGAAGTTGTCCACGATGACGCGGTCGCCGAAGCGCTTGCTGACGTTTTCCAGCTCGGCGACGATCTTGCCCGAGCGCTCGCCCGAACCGACCTCCAGCTTGACCTGGCCCTGCTGCTCGCGGCGCGCCGTGCGCTGCAGGCGCAACGCCTCGAGGCGGCGCACGCGGCCCTCGTCACGCACGCGGCGCGCCTTGACGCCCTTGCGTATCCACACCTCCTCCTGCGCCAGGAACTTGTCGAACTTGGCGTTTTCCACCTCCTCGTTTTCCAGCTGCTCGGCCTTGCGGGTCTGGTAGGTGGTGAAATTGCCCGGATACGACAGCAGGCGGCCGCGGTCGAGTTCGATGATGCGGGTGGCGACGTTGTCGAGGAAGGAACGGTCGTGGGTGATGAACAGCACGCTGCCCTTGAAGTCGCGCAGCAGGCCCTCAAGCCACAGGATGGAGGTAAAGTCCAGGTGGTTGGTCGGTTCGTCGAGCAGCAGCACGTCCGGCGCCGACACCAGCGCGCGCGCCAGCGCCACGCGCTTTTGCATGCCGCCCGAGAGCGTCTTCATCAGCATGTCGCCGGTCAGGTTCAGCTTGTCGAGCACGGTCTCGACCTTGTTCGACAGGTTCCAGGCGTCGCCGGCGTCGAGCTTGACCTGGATGTCGTGCATGCGCTCCATGACGGCGTCGTCGTTGCCCTGGCCGAACTGGCCGGTCAGCGCGTCGTATTCCTTGAGCAGCGCCGGCAGCTCGCCCATGCCGGCGGCGACGGCGTCGTGCACCGTCATTTCCGGATCGAACGCCGGCTCCTGCTCGACATAGGCGATCTGGATGTTTTGCTGCATCACGAGCAAGCCGTCGTCGAGCTTGAAGCGGCCCGAGATCACCTTCAGCAGCGACGACTTGCCGGTGCCGTTGCGACCGATCAGACCGACGCGCTCGCCGGCCTCCAAAGAAAATTCCGCGTGATCGAGCAGCGCGACGTGTCCGAACGCGAGTTGCGCCGAAGAAAGAGAGATGACAGCCATAGTGAGTAGAGTGTGTTGACGCCGCGCCGCGAGCGGGCGCGCCGTCGTTGAGATGGGAAGAAACGTGCATTGTACCGACAGTGGCGCTCAAGGTGCCAGTTTCCTTCGCGCCGGCGCGGCGCTCCGGCGCCCGGCGCGCGGCAGACTTGGCAAGAAAATAAATAAAGTTATCAATTTTTAAATAGTTTCATTATAATATCCAGCACCCGCCGTCCCGCGCGGCCCGCCTCCCAAAACTGATCGACCACCCCATGACCGTTGCCGCCAGCCCCGCCCCCAAACAACATCTGCTCGGCCTCGATGTGCTGCGCTTCGCCGCTGCCGCGATGGTGCTGTTTTTCCACTTCTGCTACCTGGCGACCGTCAGCCCGCACGGCTTCATCGGCAACGCCACGCGGCAATCGCTCACTTTTCCCGAGACGATCCCGTTCACCCATTTCGGCTGGGTCGGTGTGCAGGTGTTCTTTGTGATCTCCGGCTTCGTGATCGCCTTCTCCGGTGAAAAAGCGACGCCGTTCGGGTTTTTCGCCAGCCGCGTGGTGCGCCTGGGACCCGGCGCGTGGATCTGCGCGCCGCTGACCCTGCTGGTCACGGCCGCGCTCGGCTTTGCTTCGGCCAAGGACATGATGGGCGGCCTGCGCCACAGCATGGCCTTCCTACCGTGGGGCCCGTGGATCGACGGCTCCTACTGGACGCTGGGCATCGAGCTGGCGTTCTACGCCACGGTGCTGGCTATTATCGCCCTGGGCCGCTTTACCCTGGTGCGGCCGCTGGCAATGGTGCTGGGGGCGCTCAGCGCGCTATTCTGGCTGGCCGTGGCCATGGCCGACCCGGCGTCCGCACTGGGCCACAAGCTGGCCGCCGCGCGCGAGTCGCGACTGGTCGTTTTGTTGCTGGTGCACCACGGCGTGTTCTTCGCGCTGGGCGTGTTCCTGTGGCTGGCGCTGGTCAAGCGCCAGGCGCGCGCCAATCTGGGATGGATCGCCCTGCTGCTGGTCGCCGGCTGCATGCAGATCGTCGCCGAAAACGCCCGCGTCAACACCCAGTACGGCGTACACAACAGCGCACTGGCGCCGTGCGCCATCTGGCTGGCGGCAATGGCCCTCATGGTGTGGTCGGTCAGGGCCAATGCGCACTGGCACCGTTTGCCCGGCGCGGCGCGCGGCGCCATCCGCACCGCCGGCATGATGACCTTCCCCCTGTATCTGGTGCACCAGGTGGCCGGCGGCGCCATCATGGCCGCGCTGGTGCTGGGCGGCTGGAACCGCTGGCGCGCGCTGGCGGCGACCGTGGCGCTGGTGCTGGCGGCCAGCTGGGTGATCGCCAAGCATCTCGAACCGGCGCTGCAACGCGTGACAAAACAAGCCTTGCTGCTGATCCGCGCTTACCTGCCGGGTGGCGTGCGGCGGGCAGCCTGAGGCAAGCGGCCGATTCCTACCGAACGCGGCCATTCCGGAAAAATCGATATAGTTGTCGAGGATAAAATATTTCCGTGAAAAAACCGGGGTCGCGCGCGACCCCGGCCACAACGACCGCCCCCATGACCGTTACCACTAGCCCCGCCCCCAAACAACATCTGCTCGGCCTCGACGTGCTGCGCTTCGCCGCCGCCGTGATCGTGATGTTTTTCCACTTCTGCTACCTGGTCACCGTCAGTCCGCACGGTTTCATCGGCAACGCCTCCCGGCAGGCGGTCACTTTTCCCGAGACGGCCCCGTTCACCCATTTCGGCTGGATCGGCGTGCAAGTGTTCTTCGTGATCTCCGGCTTCGTGATCGCCTTCTCCGGCGAGAAAGCGACGCCGTTCGGGTTTCTCTCCAGCCGCGTGGTGCGCCTGGCGCCGGGGGCGTGGATCTGCGCGCCGCTGACCCTGCTGGCGACGATCGCGGTCGGCTTCAGTCCGGCCGAGGAGATGTACCGGGGCTTCCGCCACAGCGTGGCCTTCCTCCCGTGGGGTCCCTGGATCGACAGCGCCTATTGGACGCTGGGCATCGAGGTGGCGTTCTACGCCACGGTGCTCGGCATCATCTGCCTGGGCCGCTTCTCGCTGGTGCGCCCGCTGGCGATGGTGCTGGGCACGGTCAGCTCGCTGTTCTGGCTGGCCGTGACCGTGACGGAGCCGGCGTCCGGACTCGGCCTCAAACTGGCGGCCGTGCGCGAGTCGCGCCTCGCCGCCCTGCTGCTGGTGCACCACGGCGTGTTCTTCGCGCTCGGCGTATTCCTGTGGTTGGAGCTGGTCAAGCGCCACGCGCGCGCCAACGTCGCGTGGATAGTCGCGCTGCTGGCGGCCGGCTGCGTGCAGGTCGTCGCCCACAACGCGGGCGGTAACGCCGAGTTCGGCGTGCACAACGGCGCGCTGGCGCCGTGCGTTACCTGGCTGGCGGCGATGGCGTTCATGGTGTGGTCGGTCAAGGCCAATGCGCACTGGCACCGCCTGCCCGACGCGGCGCGGGCCGCGATCCGCACCGCCGGCATGATGACCTTCCCGCTGTATCTGCTCCACCAAGTGGTCGGCGGCGCCATCATGGGCGCGTTGGTGCTGCGCGGCTGGAACCGCTGGGCCGCCCTGGCCGCCGCCGTGGCGCTGGTGCTGGCGGCCAGCTGGCTGATCGCGCAGCATCTCGAACCGGCGCTGCAACGGCTTACCCGGCGCCTGCTGGAACTGTTGCGCCAGCGCCTGCGCCTGCGGGGCGGTTCGCGCCAACCAGGCTAAGCCCGCTCCCACGCGCCGCCGGCAAGACCCCGCGCCGGCGCTACTCGCAGCCACGAAAACACCAGGACTGGCCGGCCAGCCCGGCGCGTTCCGTGCGCAGTCATCTCCCGAACACCTCCAAAGAAAACTCCCGGTCATCGGGCAGCGCGACGCGCGGGAACGCCAGTTGCGCCGGCTGTGTTGCGAGCGTCGCAACTGTAGTTGCAAATATGACATATTGAATGTAATATAGAAATATTCAGTGTCATTTCAACAAACCGCAGCGACGCCGGCCGGACAATGGTCACGCCGCCCAACAGCCATCCACCATGTCCAAACAAAACATATCTTCGCTGCAAGCGTTACGCGGATTGGCCGCGCTGGCCGTCGTCGTCCACCACGTGCTGCGCGCGGTCACGATCAACCTGCCCGCCCAGTTTCAGCTGGCGCCCCCGCCGCCGCTGTCGAACCCCATCCTGGTCGACCTGGGCGCGATGGGGGTCGATTTGTTCTTCGTGCTGAGTGGTTTTCTGATGATGTATATTTCGCGGCCCTACGAACAGGGCACGAAATCGACGGGCGATTTCCTGGCCAACCGGCTCATCCGAGTATGGCCGTTGTACGCCGTGGTGACCCTCTACCTGCTGGGCCAGGCCTACCACAATGCCGGCGCCGGCGGCTCGAGCTTCGACCTCGCTCCGATGCGGCTGCTGTGCTTGTTTTTCATCCCCTCGTTCAACGAGACCGGCATCCTGCAGCCGATTCTCGGGGTCGGCTGGACGCTCAACTACGAGGTGTTTTTCTACCTGGTGTTCGCGGCATCCATCCTGATGAACAGAAACCGCATTCTGGCGATCGCGACCATCCTGGTCGGCGGCGGGTACGCCATCGGCGCCGTCTTGCCCGATGGCTCGGTGCTGCGCGCCTTCCTGTTCAATAGCGTCATCCTGGAGTTTTTGCTGGGCGCCGCGATCGCCAGCGCCTATATGAAAGGCGCACTGGTCGCGAAGCATGCCTATGCCTGCCTGGCGGCCGGACTTGTCGTGCTGGCGATATTCGCCCCGGTGCCGGTGGACCAGGGTTTCAGGCTGCTCACGCGCGGCGTGCCGGCCGCGCTGCTGTTCGCCTTTGTTCTGCTATCGGAAAGCAAGATTCGCTGGCCGCGCGCCATCGTCGTGCTGGGCGACGCGTCCTATTCGATCTACCTGGTGCACATTCCCGTGCTGTACACGGTGGCGCCCAGGGCGATGGGCAAGTTGAGCCGGCTCGGCTACCCGTCCGTCGCCGTCGAAGGCGCCGCGATCGCCGCGATACTGGCGTGCGTCGCGGCCGGACTGCTGTGCCATTTCCTGCTCGAGAAACCGCTGACCCGCTTCGCCAAATATGTATATCAGCAGGCGCGCTGGGGTGTCGCACCCGCTTCCGCATGAGTTAGCGGCGCCGCCTGCGGTGTCCTAGCGGTATTTAAAGCACAGCCGCAGAAACACCAGGATATCCCAGGTATATCGGCGCAGCAGGCGGCGCGGCTCCAGGCTCAGGCGGTACAACCACTCCAGGCGCAGGCGCTGGAACAGGCGTGGCGCGCGCGGCTTGTCGCCCGCCCAGAAGTCGAACAGCGCGCCGACCCCCATGAAGATATTCGCCCGCAGCGTGGCGCGGTGCTCGACGATCCAGTGCTCCTGGATCGGATTGCCCATCGCCACCAGCACCACTTGCGCGCCGCTGGCGTTGATGCGCTCGACCAGGCCGCCCTGGCGCATGCCGTCATAGCCGTCGCAGACGCCGACCACCTGTTGGCCCAGCACCGTGCGCACATGCTCGGCCGCGCGCGCCAGCACTTCCGGCTTGCCGCCGATCATGAACACCTTTAATGGAGTCGGACTCTGGCGGAACAGAAAGGGCGTGAAGTCGGTGCCGTTCAAATTCTCCCTGAACTTCCTGCCATGCAGTAACTTCGCGGCGATATCCAGCCCCACGCCGTCGTTCACCAGCAGCAGCGACGGGTCGCCCGTATGCGCCAGCAGGAAACGACCTTTGACGACCAGGTTGGTGTTGGCAAAAAACAGCATCACTTGTTGGTTGGCATCGACAGCGTGCAATAAGCGGCGCGCCAATTGCTGCTGCGTGGTGCTCTCTACCGGGAACTGGGAGATCGAAATAATGTCTGATTGGTCCATGATGGCGTGGGGAGCTGGGGCCGACTCGGCCAACCTCGGCACTGTAGCGTGGCGTTTCCTGTTTGCCAAGGGTATTCTGCGCGCGCCGGCCCGGCATGGTCCGCACGGGGGGCGCGGCTTGGGCTATAATGCGCTCGCCTCTAGCGTCCTCCCCGTAGCACAATGGATAGTGCACATGCCTCCTAAGCGTGGGATACTGGTTCGATTCCAGTCGGGGGGACCACCGCTCGCGC
Organism: Burkholderia sp. LMU1-1-1.1; assembly: GCF_040675865.1. NCBI lineage: Bacteria > Pseudomonadati > Pseudomonadota > Betaproteobacteria > Burkholderiales > Burkholderiaceae > Burkholderia > Burkholderia sp. LMU1-1-1.1. The sequence goes on from NZ_JBEGHG010000003.1 coordinate 114,128, forward strand.
ACGCCTCCCACGGCGGCGCCCATGCGCCCCCCCGGCAGTGTATGATCCGCAATTGGCAAATCGGCCTGCCGCTTCACACCGACAAGTACCACTTCCATCCCGCCTGGCTGACGCCGCAGGACGCGAGCCCCCTCGCCCCTAACGCCGAACCTGCCGCAGTGGCAAGTCTGGATACGCGGGCCGACACGCCAGCCGTCGAAAAGATTTCCAAAAGGCAATTAAGTACACCAAGGCATTTCTTGCCCGTCGCTCGCGGCTGGCCTGGAGCCCCATATTTCATCGCGAAAGTTGGTGTTTGATTTTCCTTTGACAACCTTTTTGTGCAGCGCAGCGTTATACTAGCGGCATTAGGATAAAGTCAACGCGGCGTCGTCGCCCGCAACGCTATATCCGTTGCCCCCGTTCATTTTGAAGGATTGCCAGCAATGACATTCGAACAAAAAAATTTGTCAGATATTTCCGTCGCCATTTTAGTACCCTGCTATAACGAAGCGACCACCGTGGCCAAAGTGGTTGCCGATTTCAAACTGGCGCTGCCAAACGCCACCGTTTACGTCTACGACAACAATTCAAAAGATGACACCAGCGCCATCGCGCTGGCCGCCGGCGCGGTCGTCATGCACGAGCCGCTGCAAGGCAAGGGCAACGTGGTGCGCCGCATGTTCTCCGACATCACCGCCGACGTCTACGTGATGGTCGACGGCGACGACACCTACGACGCCTCGGTGGCGCCGGCCATGGTGCAGCGGCTGGTCGAGGGGCAACTCGATTGCATCAATGCGGTGCGCCACTCGACCGCGATCGAGGCGTATCGCCAGGGCCACGAGTTCGGCAACTGGATGCTCACCACCATCGTCGCCAAGCTGTTCGGCCGCGCCACGCGCGACATGCTGACCGGCTACCGCGTGTTCTCGCACAAATTCGTCAAATCGTTCCCGGTGGTGTCCAAGGGCTTCGAGATCGAGACCGAGCTGACCGTGCACACCCTGGAACTGCGCATGCGCAGCGAAGACTTCGACACCAACTACGGCGCCCGCCCGGAAGGCTCGGTGAGCAAGCTGAGCACCTACAAGGACGGCTTCAAGATCCTGTGGATGATCTTCAAGCTGATCAAGCTGGAGCGCCCTGCCCTGTTCTTCAACACCTTCGGCGCCGCCGCCGTGCTGCTGGCGCTGGCGCTGTTCCTGCCGGTGCTGAGCGACTACCTGCACACCGGCCTGGTGCCGCGCCTGCCGACGGCGATCCTGTCGGCCTTCATCGTCATGCTCGGCATCCTGAGCGCCGTGTGCGGCCTGATCCTGACCTCGGTGACCCAGGGACGGCGCGAAATCAAGCAGCTGTCCTTCCTGGCGACCCCGCGCTACTTCACCCGCCAAAAGTAAGCCCATGCGCCTCGACACCGCCTTCCTCATCAAGTTTCTCCAGTTCGGCTGCATCGGCGGTGTCGTCTTTCTGTTCGACGCCTCCTGCTTCTGGCTGCTGATCAAGCTGACCGGCTGGCCGTCGCTGGCGCGCGTCATCAGCGTGGCGCTGGCCATCACCTTGTCGTGGGCGCTGAACCGGGCACTGACCTTCCGCCACCAGGCCGGCGGCGCCAGCTGGCGCGAACTATTCAAGTTCGCCATCTCGCAACTGCCGGGCGCCTGCATCAACGCGGCGGCCTCGATGCTCGCCTTCACCACGCTGCCGTTCACCCAGCACAACGCTTTCCTGTCGACCGCCGTCGGCAGCATCGCCGGCCTGTTCGCCAACTTCATCATGGCAAATTTCTTTGTTTTCAACAAAAAGAACATTACGCGCTGACACGATGAAAACCCTGAATATTTATAAACTGCTGACGTTCCTGGTCCTGCCATTTCTGCTGAGCTGGCCGGCCTGGTTCAACGGCCAGCCGTTCCTGTTCCAGGACACCACCGCCTACATCAAGGGCGCCGCCAGCGCCGCCAACCTGCTGGTGGAAACCAAAACGGCGCGCAACTGGCTGACGGCCGGCATGACGCCTGCCGACGACGCCCGCGCGGCAGCGGCCGCCGCCAGCGGCGCGCCCGCCCCCGCGCCGTCCGCGCAGCTGAGCAGCTCGCCCGACAAAAGCGGCGTGATCTCGGGCCGCTCGATCTACTACGGCATGTTCATGTTCCTGACCGCCTGCGTGCTGGGCCTGAAGGGTGTGCCGCTGTTGCAGGCGCTGCTGGCCACCGCCATGATCGCCACCTTCCTGCGCCAGCGCTACACCGTCGATTACCGCACCATCGCCGCCACGCTGCTGTTGCTGGCCGTGGCCAGCCCGCTACCCTACTTCAACAGCATGCTGATGCCGGACGTGTTCGCCGGGCTCGGCATCGCCGGCGTCGTCGCCCTCGTCATGATGCCGCGCGCGCCGACCGGCGTGCGCCTGTTCTGGGCCCTGCTCACCGTGGCCGCCGTGTTGTTCCACACCGCCAATATCATGATCATCCTGGCCACCATCATCACGCTGGTCGTGGTGTGGCTGGTGCTCAACCGCCGCGAACCGATCCGCTGGCCGGCGGTCGCGCTCGCGGTCGGACTGGTATTCGTCGGCGTGGCCGGCGAGGCGGCTTTCAACTTCGGCGTGCGCCACTTCACCAACACCACTCCGATCCGTCCGCCGTTCATGACCGCGCGCCTGCTCGCCGACGGCCCGGGCAACACCTTCGTGCAGACCCAGTGCCCGCAGGCCGGATTCGAGGTCTGCAAGTACGCACGGGACTTCACGCGGGCCACGTCGGACGACTTCCTGTGGAGCGCGGACCCGCGCATCGGCGTCTTCACGCTGGCGTCGAAGGATGCCCGCACCCGCCTCGGGCAGCAGGATTTCGCCTTCGCCAAGGCGGTCTTCATGGCGTATCCGCTGCAGGTGATGGAAAACTCGGCGCGCAACATCGGCGCCCAGCTGGGGTATATCGGGCTTGAGGAGTTCGTCTACGCGCCAGGCATGGTGCAGAATTTCGAACCGAAGATCCCGGCCGACGAGCAGGCGGTGCTCGAGGGCACGCGCGCGGCCACGGGCACGTTCAACGTCTCGTATTCGGCGCTGCTGATCCAGATCACCAGCGTGGCGGCGTTGCTGGTGTGCCTGGCGGCGGTGGTGGTCTTGTTCAGGCGGCGCCGGTACCCTGAGCTGACGTTGATCACGATCATGCTGCTCAGCATGCTGATCAACGCCGGCGTCTGCGGCGCGCTGTCGACGCCGCACGACCGCTACCAAGGCCGCATCATATGGATACTGCAACTGATGGCGATCGTCATCGTGGCGGTGCGCTACAACCGCGTCAAGCTGCCGGGCAAGCAAGCCGACCGCGCGGAAGACGCGCCCGCGCAACCCTTGTCGGCCGCCGCCGGTTAACTGGTCGACCACAAGCCAGGCATCGTTCTAAAACACGTGGGGCGGATTACGCGCTGCGCGCTAATCCGCCCCACGTGTTTTACGGTCGCCTCATGACCGTGCCAAAACGAGTCACAATCCCCTTCAAGTCCGCTTCGGCAACGCCGCACTCAAGCGGTCGGTCACCGACTTCACAAACACCAGCGCCTGCTGCTTCCGGTTCAGCACCTTCTCTTCCACATACGTCCACGACAGATAACCCACGCAGCACGACACCGCCAGCGAAATAATGAAATTCTCATGCCATGCACGGTGATCGGGCAACAGCTGATAAACCGCCTGCTGGATCGCATAGCTGTACAAATAGATACCGTAAGAAATATCGCCGGCGCGCAGCACAAACGTCTTCTTAAAATCGATCAGGCCGATATACACGGTGATATAGGCGATCGCCGCCGAAGCGAAATATTCCCCCTCGCGCCACTGCAACGCCAGCCACGCCACCCCGATGCACGCGACGAACGCCAGCGTGCTGTGCTTGATCTTTTCCCGCATCGTGTACAGCGCCACGCCCCACAGGAACGACCATAGCGCGCAACGTCCGGACGGCTTGAAGTTGAACTCGCCAAGGTCCTTGGTAAAACTGCGCACGGTCACGGCCACCGTCAGCAACGCCAGCAGCACCACGAACGTGCGCGGACGACGGTGCAAGGTCACCACGTACAAAATCGATATCGCGATATAGCACTCAAGCTCGTACGGAATGGTCCACAGCTGGCCGTTGACCATGTTCGTATGGTTGTCGGCAAACACGCCGGGCAAGGTGTACTGGATGATCCCCAGGATGTTCAGGAAGTACTTGTGCAGCATCGGGCTGGAGAAGTACTCGTTCAGCGGCAGCGTAGTCAGCGCGGCGCCGATGAGCAGCGCCGAGATCACCACCTCGACGCACAGCGCGGGGAAGATGCGCAGCGCGCGCAAGGTCAGGAAACTCGGCAAGTGGCTGGTACGGAACAGGCTGCCCGCCACCAGGAATCCGCTCAGCGCGAAAAAGGCCGGCACGAACGTCAGGATCAGCGGCCGGATCGGCAGGAAATATTGCTTCTCGACGGCGGCGCCATAGCAAATCGAAACCGAGTGCCACGCGACAATAAAAACGGCCAACAGAATACGCAGATAGTCAAAACCGGTGGGACGGTGCCCCGACAAAGCCGACGTTTGTTGCAGCGTTAGCATAATTCCCCCACGAAAGATAAGTGTTTTATATGCAGGAAAAACTTTAGCATTCGAACATCTTACCTGCTTTCGCGGGGATTTTTGCGTCGCAACAAAAAATAAGTGCGCGGATCGCCATATGGCCCTGCCATCGGCATTAATCCTGAGATATAAAAAATTCTGCGATGCACCATTTTTGGCAACAAATGGTTTTATCAAGCACCAAATGTAGCCAGTCGGCACTGTAAATATTCCAAAAAGAAATTTTACAAAGGAAATTTAATGCCCTATAATAACTTTCATAAAAGCACAAATTGCTCACGGTCAGTTACAGCCTTCATCATTTTCGAGGACTGTACATGAGATTTAGCCCTACCCGACTGCGTGCATTGCTCGCGTCAACCTGTATCGCCGGCGCCATGATGGCGTCGATTCCATTCACCGCCCAGGCCCAAAACGCCTATGACTCTCCCTCCGGATGGGGCAGTTACAAGCGGCCGTTCTCGGTCGATTCGCCGTGGAACGCACGTCCGATCCGTCCCCACTTCGGCACGTTCGAGTTGCGCAAGCCGGTTTTCAATCCGACATGGCTGCCAGCCATCGACGACGGCCCGTATTCGCTCACGGTGTTCAAGGCCTCGGCCACCGACACGCCGATGACGGTCTATAACGTGGCCGACCCGGACTCGGCCAGCTACTCGCGCAACGTCACGCTGCCGCATTGGCCGGTCGGCGTGACCGGCGCCAGCGGCAGCGACGGCCACGCCGACATCATCGACACGCAAACGGGCATCGTCCACTCGTTCTTCCAGCTCCGCTGGGTGGGCGGCAAGTGGACCGCCACCATGTACTCGTGGACGCGGCTCGACGGCCGTGGCTGGGGCGACGCGGTCCACTGGACCCAGGGCGTGCGCTCGTCGGGCGTGCCGCCATCGGGCGGCTTGATCCGGCGCCACGAGATCGACGACGGCGCCGAGTATTACAAGCACGCCCTGGCCATGGCGCTGCCGAGCCAGTCGCTGGCCAACGGCGTGACGCAGCCGAGCTATGTGTTCCCGGCCACCACGGCCGACAGCACGGCCCACACCAACACCGGGCAAATCCCGCTCGGCACGCGCATGATGTTGCCGGCCTCGTTCGACCACAAATCGATCACCAGCCCGGCGCTGCGCAAGGTGGCCAACACGCTCAAGGTGTACGGCGCCATGGTGGTCGACCGCACCTATGACGTCGCGTTCGGCATCTATGTCGAAAACGGCGCCAACTACACGCTCATGCCCAACGGCTGGGACACGCGCGTGGTGGCCGACCTCGAGCGCATCCGCGCGGCGTTGCGGCCGGTGGTGTGGGGCGAGAGCTGGGTGGACGGCGACGGCAACTCGTTCGACGACCCGCAAAAGCTGGGCGTGCTGTCGATGCGCGGCGACTGGCAAAAGGTCGGCGGCGGCGGCAACGGACCGGGCAGCTTCGATACTTGGCAGCAGGCCCTGGTCTTCCCGTACACCGAGAAAAAGCTCAGCCAGGTCAACTACAGCACGGGCGCGAGCCACGTCAGCTGGAGCGCGCTCAAGCGGAACGACAAGATGCGCTTCACGTCGGTCACCACCGGCGGCGCCACGATCCGCCTGCAGGTCAGGGTCGGCACCGCGCTGTACTACGACAGCGGCTTCCTGGCCAACGGCTCGTCGACGACCTTCAACTGGCCCGATCCGGCGCTGGGCAAGATCGCGGTGGCGGTGCTGGCCGACAGCGGCGTCTGGACCGCGTCGACTGCGCGCGGCGTGCTGATCAAGAACTAAAGCGCAACACCGGCGGCGCGGAGCGATCCGCGCCGCCCGGCCGCATCGCCAAGATTGCCAAAAGTTTATTTTTTGTGCATTATCCATGACTGGTGCACTTCGCACTGCCTTCATGGTGGCGGCATGAGCAAACCCTCTTCCAACTACCGCGCCGACATCGACGGCCTGCGCGGGATCGCCGTGCTCTGCGTGGTGCTGTTCCACGCCGGGGTGGCCGGTTTCGACGGCGGCTTCGTCGGCGTCGACATTTTCTTCGTCATCTCCGGATACCTGATCTGCGGCATCATCCAGCGGGAAATCAGCGAGCAACGTTTTAGCTATGCCAAGTTCTACGCGCGCCGCGCCCGCCGCATCCTGCCGGCGTTGTTCGTGGTGCTGCTGGTGTGCTTCGTCACGGGCGCGCCGGTCATGACCGGTGCCGAAATGCAGGACTTCTCGAAAAGCGCGGTGGCCAACATCGCCGCCGTCTCCAATATCTATTTTTGGAAAAGCGCCAACTATTTCTCAACCTCGGCCGAGCTCAAGCCGTTGATGATGACCTGGTCGCTCAGCGTCGAGGAACAGTTCTACCTGTTTTTCCCGCCGGTGCTGCTGCTGATCCGCCGCTATAAATGGAGCGTCGGCGGCGTGCTGGCGGCGCTGACGGCCTTGTCGCTGATCGCTTCGGTCTGGATGACGTCGCGCAATCCATCGACGGCTTTTTTCCTGCTGCCGGCGCGCGCCTGGGAACTCGGCATCGGCGCCCTGCTGGCCCATTACGACGGCCGCGCCGCGCTTGCGCGCCGGGCGCCGCCGGCCTGGGTCAAACAGGCGCTCGGCGCCGGCGGACTGGTGGCGGTGCTGGCCGCCGTGACGCTGTATGACCACACCACCGCCTTCCCCGGCATCGCCGCCGCGCTGCCGGTGCTCGGCGCCGCGATGCTGATCGCCGCCAACGGCAGCCTGGTCAACCGCGTCATCCTGGGCAGCAAGGCGCTGGTGTTCGTCGGCCTGGTGTCGTATTCCTGGTATCTGTGGCACTGGCCGATGCTCAGCTTCGCCAGGCTGGTGGCGGACCGCCCGCTTGGCGTGGGCACGGCGCTGGTGCTGGTCGCCCTGGCGTTCCTGCTGGCCATCGCTTCGTGGCGGTTCGTCGAACGGCCATTCCGCACCAGCACGACCGGCGACGCCGGCACGCTGTGGCGCTACGGCGCGGCCACGGCGGTCATGCTGGCCGTCGGCGCCGGCCTGGCCGCCGGGCGCGGATGGCCGCAGCGCCTGCCCGACGATTTCGTCGCCATCGAACGCAGCGCCCCGATGCCCGGCGACGTGTGCCTGGTCGGTTACGGCCAAACGGCGCTCAACCTATCGCCGGCGTGCGTCGCGGCCGCCGGACATGGATCGTTGGCGCTGATCGGCGACAGCCACGCGGCCGCCATCGCCGGCGGCCTGCGCGCACTGGCGTCCCGGCAGGGGATCGGTTTCAACCAGCTGACCAAGGCCTCTTGTCCGGCGCTCCAGGGCGTCAGCCGCCGCATGCTCAATCAGCCGCCGCACGCGCGCGAGTGCGCCAGCTTCAACCAGGCGGCGCTGGCCCGGGTGCGCGACGATCCCGCCATCAAAACCGTGGTGCTGGCCGGGTACTGGTCGGCGCCCTTCGACCAGGAGGCGGCCGGCCAGCGCTTCGTACTCGACACACAACCGGACGCCGAGGTGACGCCCGGGCAAAGCCGTGAATATCTGCGCCAGGGGCTGGCGGCGACGGTGGGTATGATGACCGCCGCCGGCAAGACGGTGGTACTGGTCAAGGATGTGCCGATGTTCGGCTTCGATCCGGTGCGCGCGGTCGCCGCCGCGTTGATCCCGGCCCGCAAGGCCATGGCGACGATGCTGGGCATGCCGCCATCGGGCGACGGGCAAACGGCGGCCGACAGCCTGGTGATCAACAAGGGCGACGTGGCCAGCGCCTACATCGACGACATCGGCCGCCGCTATCCGGCCGTCATGCTGGTCGATCCGGCCGCCACGCTGTGCGCGGCCGGCCGCTGCAGCTACAGCGGGCGCGCCGATCTGTATTATCTCGACTCCCAGCACTTGACCGCCGTTGGCGGCCGCGTGATGCTCAACCAGCCGGCCATCGTCGCGCTGCTGGCCGGCCAGCGCAGCGCGACGGCGCGCGTGTCGTCGCGCTGACGCCCGGCGGCGCTGATGCCGCCTACGGCACCAGCGCCGTGACCTCGATCTCGACGCGGGCGCGGTCCTCGACCAGTCCCGCCACCTGCACCGCCGTCATCGCCGGATAGTGCGCGCCGATGACGTCGCGGTACGCCGCCCCCACCTCCTTGTAGGCGGCCACGTACTCCTTGCGGTCGATCACGTACCACGTCATGCGCACGATGTGCTCGGGGCGCGCGTCCGCCTCGGCCAGCACGGCGACGATGTTTTCCAGCGCCTGGCGCACCTGTCCGGCGAAATCGTCGGTATGGAACACGCCCTGCCCGTCCCAGCCGATCATGCCGCTGACGCACACCGTGCGGCCGCTGGCGGCCACGCCGTTCGAATAGCCGCGCGGTTTGGCCCAGTGCGGCGGTTGAAGTATCTCCATCATGCGTCCTTGTCGGTCTGCTCGCGCAGCAGCTCGCGCGCGATGATCAATTGCTGCACCTCGGTGGCGCCCTCGTAGATGCGCAGCGCGCGGATCTCCCGGTACAGGCGCTCGACCGGCTGCCCGCTGACCACACCGAGCCCGCCGAACATCTGCAGCGCGGCGTCGATCACCTGCTGCGCCGTTTCGGTCGCGGTCATCTTGGCCATCGCCGCCTCCCTGGTCACCTTGCGGCCTTGATCGCGCTGCCACGCGGCGCGGTAGGTCAGCAAGGCGGCGGCGTCGACGCCGGTGGCCATCTGCGCCAGCTTGGCCTGCGTCAGCTGGAAGTCCGACAGCATCTGGCCGAACATCGGCCGCCGCGTGGCGTGGGCCAGCGCCTCGTCCAGCGCGCGCCGCGCGAAGCCCAGCGCGGCGGCGGCGACCGAGGTGCGGAACACGTCGAGCGTGGCCATCGCCACCTTGAAGCCCTGCCCCGCCTCGCCGATCCGGTTGGCGGCCGGGATGCGGCAACCGTTGAACACCAGGCGCGCCAGCGGATGCGGCGCGATCACCTGGATGCGCTCGGCGATCTCGAAGCCCGGCGTGCCGGCATCGACGATGAAGGCGCTGATGCCGCGCGCGCCGGGCTGTTCGCCGGTGCGGGCGAACACCACATAGAAGTCGGCGATGCCGCCGTTGGAGATCCAGGTTTTTTCGCCGTCGAGCACATAGTCGTCGCCGTCGCGCGCCGCCGCGCACCGCATGGCGGCGACGTCGGACCCGGCCTGCGGCTCAGACAGCGCGAAGGCGGCGATGGCCTCGCCGCGCGCCACGCGTGGCAGGTAGGCCTGACGCTGCGCGGCGCCGCCATGCAGGCTGATGGCGCCCGCACCCAGCCCCTGCATGGCGAAGGCGAAATCGGCCAGGCCGTCGTGGCGCGCCAGCGTCTCGCGGATCAGGCAGATGGCGCGGGTGTCGATGACGTCGGCCTCGCCGCCGTGCGCCGTGCCGGCGACCGCGTGCCGCAGCCAACCGCCCTCGCCCAACTGGCGCACCAGCCGGCGGCAGGCGCCGTCGACGTCCGCGTCATGATGCCCGGAGACGTTCAGCGCGGCCCATTCGTCCAGCCGCCGCTCCAGGGCCGCGTGGCGCTCATCGAAAAACGGCCACGCCAGATAGGTTTTGTCGCTCATGCTTTCAGTCGCCTTCGAATTCGGGTTTTTGCTTCGCCACGAAGGCGTGGTACGCGCGGTGGAAGTCGTTGGTCGCCATGCAGATGGCCTGCGCCTGCGCCTCCGCCTCGATGGCCTGGTCGACGCCCATGCTCCACTCCTGCCGCAGCATGTTCTTGGTCATGCCGTGCGCGAAGGTGGGGCCGGCGGCCAGTCCCCGCGCGAAGGCGCGGGCGGCGTCCGCCAGCTCCTCCGGCGCCCGCAAGCTGTTGAAAAAGCCCCAGCGCTCCGCCTCCGCGCCGGACATCGAACGCCCGGTGTACAGCAGTTCTGCCGCGCGGCCCTGGCCGATCACGCGCGGCAGCAGCGCGCAGGCGCCCATGTCGCAGCCGGCCAGGCCCACGCGGGTGAACAGGAAAGCGGTCTTGCTGCGCTCCGTGCCGATGCGGATGTCCGACGCCAGCGCCAGCATCGCGCCGGCGCCGGCGCAAATGCCGTCGATCGCGGCCACGATGGGCTGCGGACAGGCCAGCATGGCTTTCACCAGGTCGCCGGTCATGCGGGTGAAGGCCAGCAGGCCCGGCATGTCGAGTTTGGTCAGCGGGCCGATGATGTCGTGCACGTCGCCGCCGGAGCAGAAGTTGTCGCCGGCGCCGGTGATCACCACGGCCTTGATATCGTCCGCGCGCGCCAGCGCGAGGAACAGGTCGCGCAGTTCGGCGTAGGAGTCGAAGGTCAGCGGGTTTTTGCGGTCCGGGCGGTTCAGGGTCAGCGTGGCCACGCCGTCGTCGGCCTCGAACAGGAAATGGCCGGCGCGGTAGCCGGCCAGGGTGGCGCGGTTGCCGGGCAGCCGGTGGGCTTCGCCTTGAAGATATCGCATGGGTTGTCCTTTTCTTGTCCCTATTTTTCGTCGGCGTTGCGGTCGGCGGAACGATCGGCTGCGTACAAATGCTGCTTCATCTGCGACAGCAGGTCGATCAACCGGCCCTTGTCGGCGCCGGACATATCCTGCAGCAGTTCGGCGATCCAGCCCTCGTGCACCACGGCCATCTCGGTGAAGGCGCGGCGCCCGGCCGCCGTCAGCTTGACGCTGTAGGCGCGGCCATCCTTGGGGTCGGGCACGCGCACCACCAGCTTTTCCTGCTCCAGCTGGTCCGTGATGCCGGTGATGTTGCCCCCGGTGACCATCATCCGCTTCGACAGCTCGCCCATGCGCAGGCCCTGCGGATAGCGCTCCAGCTGCGCCATCAGGTCGAAGCGCGGCAGCGTGATGCCGAAGGTCGCGCGCAGCCGGGTGCGGATTTCGGTTTCGATCTTGACGGTACATGACAGCATCCGCAGCCACAGTTTGAGCGACTGGTGATGGTCCTGCGTCAGCCGGCTGGCCAGGTCGAGCACCGGCTCCCCGCCCGCCGCTTGTTCGTCCGGCGCGGATGGATCGGCATCGTTTTGTTTCTCTTGATCGTTGTCTGATGGGGGCATAACGTCCTTGTACATCACATGACTTCACCGCCGGCGACGGCGATGGACTGTCCATTCATGGCGGCCGATTCGGCCAGGCATAGCCAGACCACGGCATTGGCCACTTCCTCGCTTTGCACCAGCCGCTTTTGCGGATTGCCGGCGGCCAGTTCGGTGCGGGCCTCGTCTTCGGTGCGGCCGGTCTTGGCGACGATGTTGGCGACGGCGTCGCGCACGATATCGGTCTCAGTATAGCCGGGGCAGACGGCGTTGACGGTCACGCCCTTGGTCGCCACCTCCAGCGCCAGCGCGCGGGTCAGGCCGACCACACCGTGTTTGGCGGCGGTGTAGGCGGCGGCGTAGCGGTAGCCGGTCAGGCCGGCGGTCGATGCGACGTTGACGATGCGGCCCCACTTCGCTTCCAGCATGGCGGGCAGCGCCGCCTGGGTGCAGTGGAAGGTGCCGCTCAGGTTCACGTCCAGCATGCGCTGCCACAACGCGGCGCCGGTTTTTCCGAACGGCGCGGCGGCGGCCTGGCCGGCGTTATTGATCAGGATATCGATGCGGCCGAAACGTTCGGCGGCGGCGGCGAAACCGGCGCGCACCGAGTCCTCGTCGGCGACGTCCAGCACCTGGGTGCCGATGTCGGCGCCCGGCGGCGACACGGCGCGCATCGACGCCTGCGCGGCGGCCAGCGCGGCGGCGTCGCGGCCGGCCAGGGTGACGCGCGCGCCGCGCGCCAGCAAGGCCTGCGCGCAGGCGGCGCCGATGCCGCGCGAGCCGCCGGTGACCAGCGCGTGTTTGCCGGCCAAAGGTAATGTGCCTAGTGATTTCAATGCGTCGTTCATTCATCCGTCCCGCGTGGTTCAACCTTGTTCGCCGAGGCCAACTGGCGCTCGCGCTCCATATTGCGCTCCATCTGCTGCTTGGCCGGCAGATACTGTTTGGGCCAGCCGACCGCCGTGTAACCCAGCTTCGCCGCCTCGCACAGCGTCCACGCCGGATTGGCCAGGTGCGGCCGGCCCACCGCGCACAAATCGGCGCGTCCCGACGCGATGATGCCGTTGGCGTGGTCCGCCTCGAAGATCGAACCCACCGCGATCGCGCCGATGCCCGCCTCGTTGCGTATCCGGTCCGCGAACGGCGTCTGGAACATGCGGCCGTACACCGGCTTTTCCAGCTTACTCACCTGTCCCGACGAGCAATCGATCATATCGGCGCCGGCGGCCTTGAACAAGCGCGCGATCCGCACCGCATCGTCCGGCGTGATGCCGCCTTCGACCCAGTCGTGGGCCGAAATGCGCACGCTCATCGGCTTGTGGCGCGGCCACGCGGCGCGCATGGCCGCGAACACGCGCAACGGATAGCGGCAGCGGTTCTCCAGGCTGCCGCCATACTCGTCGCCGCGCTCGTTGGTCAGCGGCGAAATGAAGGACGACAGCAGGTAACCGTGCGCGCAGTGCAGCTCCACCCAGTCGAAGCCCGCTTCGTCCGCCGCCCGCGTGGCGCGCACGAAATCGCCTTCGATACGGTCCATGTCGGCCACGGTCATCGCCCGCGCGGTCTGCGAGACGCCGGCCAGGTACTGCTGCGGCGAGGCCGACACCAGCGGCCAATTGCCCGTCTCGAGCGGCCGGTCGATGCCGTCCCACATGACGCGCGTCGAGCCCTTGGCGCCGGCGTGGCCCAGCTGCACGGCGATGTGCGCGTCGCTGTTCCGGTGGACGAAATCGACGATGCGCCGCCAGGCCTGCGTGTGCCCGGGCGTATACAGGCCCGGACAGGCCGGCGTGATGCGGGCGTCGGCCGACACGCAGGTCATCTCGGCGAACACCATCGCCGCCCCGCCCATCGCCCGGGCGCCGAGATGCGCCAGGTGGTAATCGCCGACGACGCCGTCGACGGCGCTGTACTGCGCCATCGGCGACACCACGATGCGGTTCTTCAGCAGCAGGTCGCGCACCTTGAACGGCGTGAACATCGGCGGCACGCGGGTCGAAGCGCTGGTGGCGGGAACCGGCAAACCCGCCTGTTCGAACGCGCGGGCCGCGAACCAGTCCTCGTAGCCGGCCACGTACGCCGCGTCGCGCAGGCGCAGGTTTTCGTGCGACAGCCGCTGGCTGCGCGTCAGCATCGAGTAGGCGAATTGCTGCGCCTCCATCGCGGAATAGCGCTCGACGTTCTCGAACCATTCCATCGAGTTGCGCGCCGCGCTTTGCAGCTTGGCCACCTCGACGGCGCGCGCATCCTGGTAGGCCGCCAGCGCCGTCTCCAACTGCGCGGCATCCTCTCCCCGCCCGAAGCAGCGCGCCAGCTCGATCGCGTCCTCCAGCGCCAGCTTGGTGCCGGAACCGATCGAATAGTGCGCCGAGTGGGCGGCGTCGCCCATCAGCACCACCGGCATGCGTTTGCCGCCGGCCTCGTTCCAATGCACCCACTGGTCGCAGACGATGCGCGGGAACTTGATCCACATGTTCGCCCCTTGCAGGTGGGGCGAGTTCGACATCAGGCCGTGGCCGTCCAACTGCTCGGCGAACAGCTGCTCGCAATAGGCGATCGCCCCGGCCTGGCCCATCTCCTCCAGCCCCGCCGCGCGCCACACCGACTCCGGCGTCTCGATGATGAAGGTCGACGTCTCGCCGTCGTACTGGTAGATATGCGCCTGGAACCAGCCATGCGCCGTCTGTTTGAAGGCGAAAGTGAAGGCGGCGAACTTCTTGCGCGTGCCCAGCCAGACAAAGCGGCACTGGCGCGCCTCGATGCGCGGCTGGTAGCTGTCCGCGTAGCGGGTACGCGTGCGGCTGTTCAGGCCATCCGAGGCGATCACCAGATCGGCCTCGTGGCGCGCGGCGAGCTCCTGGTCGTCCCGCACCTCGGTCTCGAACACCAGCGACACGCCCAGTTCCTCGCAGCGTTTCTGCAGGATGTTCAGCAGGTGCTTGCGGCCGATGCCGCAGAACCCGTGGCCGCCCGACGTGACCTTGCTCCCTTTGAAGAACACGTCGATATCGTCCCAGTGATTGAACGAGCGAAGGATTTCGCGCGCGGTGGGCTCGTCGGCGTTCATCAGGTTGCCCAGCGTCTGGTCGGAAAACACCACGCCCCAGCCGAAGGTGTCGTAGGGCCGGTTGCGCTCCACCACGGTGATGCGGTGGGAAGGATTCCGCTTCTTCATCAGCAGGCTGAAATACAGGCCGGCGGGGCCGCCGCCCAGGCAAAGGATGTTCATGGATTTTCCGTACGCAGTTTGAAGCGCTGCAGTTTGCCCGTCTCGGTGCGCGGCAGCGCCTTGAGGAAACGGATCGAACGTGGATACTTGTAAGGCGCGATCTGCTGCTTGACGAATTCCTGCAGCTGCGCCGCCAGTTGCGGCGACGGCACGGCGTCCGGCTTGAGCACCACGTGCGCTTCGACGATCTGCCCGCGCTCGTCGTCGGCCCTGCCGATCACGCCGCATTCGGCCACGGCGGGATGGCGCAGCAGGGCGTCCTCCACTTCCGGGCCGGCGATATTGTAGCCGGCGGAGATGATCATGTCGTCGGTGCGCGAGCGGTAGTAGAAATAGCCGTCGGCATCCATCTCGTAGGCGTCGCCGGTCAGGTTCCAGCCATTGAGCACGTACTCGCGCTGGCGCGCGTCGGCCAGGTAGCGGCAGCCGGTCGGGCCCTTCACCGCCAGCCGTCCGATCACGCCCGGGCCGACCGGCTTGCCGTCGTGATCGAGGATACAGGCCTGGTAGCCGGGCACCGGCTTGCCGGTGGCGCCGGCGCGCACCTGGTCGCCCGCGGCCGAAATGAAGATGTGCAGCAGTTCGGTCGCGCCTATGCCGTCTATCATTTCCAGTCCGGTGGCGCGGCGCCAGGCCTCGCGCGTCGCCGCCGGCAGCGCCTCGCCGGCCGACACGGTCGCGCGCAGGCTGGCCAGATCGTGGGCGCCGGCCATCTGCGCCATCTGCCGGTAGAACGTCGGCGCCGTGAAGCACACCGTGGCATGGTATTTTTCGATCGCCTTGAGCAGCGTTTCCGGCGTCAGTTTCTCCAGTAGCACCGCCGCCGCGCCCGCCCGCAGCGGAAACAGCAGCAGGCCGCCAAGGCCGAAGGTGAAGGCCAGCGGCGGCGTTCCGATGAACACATCGTCGGGCCGCGAGCGCAGCACCGAACGCGGGAAGCAGTCGCAAATCGCCATGACGTCGCGATGAAAATGCATGGTGCCCTTGGGGATGCCGGTGGTGCCGGACGTGAAGCTGATCAGGCATACATCGTCGGCCGCCGTGTCGACCGCCTCGAAGCTGGCCGGCTGCGCGGCCATCAGCGCCTCCAGCGGACTGTCCTCGCCGCCGAACCACAAGGTCCGTTCGCGCACCGATTGCGGCAACGGCAGATCGACCGCCTCCAGCTCGGCGCGCAGCGCTTCGGCGCACAGCACCGCGTTGATCTCGGACTTGCCGGCGATGGCGGCCAGCTCGCGCGCGCGCAGCAGGGGCATGGTCGGCACGGCGATGCAGCCGCACTTGATCACCGCCAGTATGCAGGCGGCCATCATGGGATTGTTGGCGCCGCGCAGCAGCACGCGGTTGCCCGCTTCCAGTCCCATCGGCCCGCGCAGCACGTGGGCGATGCGGTCGACCCGCTCGCGCAAGCCGGCGTAGGTCCAGCTTCCGTGCTCGCCGAGGATCGCGCTGCGCGCGTCGAAACCGGTGGCGCCTTTCAGCAACTCATCCACACAATTGAGGCGCGGCGGGTACTGGAGCTCGGGCAGGTCGAAGCGCAGCTCCGGCCACAGTTCCGGCGGCGGCAAATGGTCGCGCGCGAAATGGTCGGTGTGGGCGCTGGCGGCGGTGCCGGCGGGACTGTCGGTGGATTGGTTCATGGTCGCCCTGAAGTGGCAATGTCAGAGATACTTTAAACTTAAACTATCTCGGCATCAAGCGCAATGTGCGGAACGAAATCAGAGCGAAATCAATACGGCTGTCAGCCAACGGTGCTCTTGCGAACCAATTCGGCCTGCTGATCGACCGCCCGCATCACATCCGACAGCACCGCCTGGACCGCCTCGTTGGACAACCGGCCCGGCGCCAAGCCCTTCAGCGCGGCGGCGGCGCCGCCCAGGCCAAGGGTCACGCAGCCAGCGTGCAGCCGTTCGATCCGCGCCTGGGCGTCCTGCTGCCCGCCCCTGGCCAGCAGCGCATCGAGATCGCCGCCGGCGGCGGCCAACTGATTGCGGAAACCATTCAGATAAACCAGCAGACGCTCGGCGTTGATGCCGAGGCGGCGCAATGTCGCCGCCGGGTCCTCGGCCTTGTGTCCGGAACCGCTGGCCGCCTGGTCGAGAAAGCCGGCCAGATGGACGCGCACCTGCTCTGCCTGGAACGGCTTGACGATGTAGCCGGCGGCGCCGGCATCGGTGGCCTCCTGCAAGGTGTCCTTGTCGGAGGCCGACGTCACCAGCACGAACGGCATGCCCTCCAGATCGGCATGGCCTTTGACGTGCCGCAGCAACTCCATGCCCGACATATTGGGCATGCGCAGGTCGCAAAAGCAGATAGCCGGCCGCAAGCCGGCCTGCAACTGCCGCCACGCGTCGGCGCCATCCTCCGCTTCCACTATGTCGAACTTGCCGCAGCTGTCGATCAAATGCATCAACACCATGCGCGAGACGACGTCGTCGTCGACTACCAGAACTTTCATGTAACTCCCTGTGCCTTTGCCGGCAATTTGCCTTTGGTGGGCACTTGTGATGATCTTACATTATAAACAGGGCATAAATCCCGCTGTCGCCAGCTTAGGAGGGTGTCGCAAACACGTTGGGTATTGCGCGCGGCGGCTTACAGCGTGCTAGTCGCTCCGGCCTGTTCCAGCAGAACGCGCAGCTTCGGCATCGCATCGGCGATCCGCGGCCAGTCGTTATGATCGGCGGACAGTTCCAGCTCGCCGCACAGCGCCTGCAACTCCTGCTCCTCCAGATAGCCCGCGCTGCCCTTCATACCGTGCAGCAGGCGGCTGGCGGTCTCGCCGTCGCCGCTCGCCAAGGCCCGCTCCAACTCCGCCAGGCGCAGCGGCGCGTCCTGGTTGAAGGCGTTGCGCAGGCGCGCTTTCAGGTCGCCACCGGCACCGCTGTGCTGCGCCAGCCTGGCCGGCTCCGAGGCGGCCGGCTCGACCCCGAACATCGCGTCCAGTTCCGGCGTGCCGATGGCGGGATGACGGCGCGGCTCCATGCGCGGCAGGCTCACGCCGCGCTGCAACTGGCGCTCGATCGCGCGGCTTAGCTGGAAGTGCAGCTTGTCCTCGTCGATAGGCTTGGTGAGGAAATCGTCCATGCCGGCGGCAATGTAGCGGCTGCGGTCCTCCTCGCTGGCGTTGGCGGTCAGCGCGATGATCATCAACTCCTGGTCGCGCACCGGGGCCGCCTCGGTGCCGCCCGAGCGGATCAGGCGCGTGGCGCTGGCGCCGTCCATTTCCGGCATGCGGCCGTCCATCAGGATCAAATCGTAGCGCGTCAGCGCGCAGGCCTTGACGGCCAGCGCGCCATTGGCGGCGATGTCCACCTTGTGGCCCAGGTCCTCGAGCATCATGCGGATGATGATCTGATTGGTGGGGAAATCCTCGGCGCACAGCACCTTGAGCTGGTGGCTGTGCGGTTCGCGCGGCACATGCGGCACCAGCGGCGGCGGCACGCCGTTCGCCAGCGGCAGCTCGAACGAGAACACGCTGCCCCGCCCCGGCGTGCTGACGGCGTTGATGCTGCCGCCCATCAGCTCCACCAATTGGCGGCAGATCGCCAGACCCAGGCCGGTGCCGCCGTAGCGGCGGGTGGTGGAGGCGTCGGCCTGCTCGAACTGCTGGAACAGGCGCGGAATGGCGTCGGCCTCGATGCCGATGCCGGTGTCGGCGACGGTGAAGCGGATGCGGTTGACCGCCCCCTTGCGGCCGTCCCGCGACCGCCCATCCCCCTGCACATCGTCCGGCGCGCGCTCGACGCGCATCATGACCGACCCGTGCTGGGTGAACTTGAAGGCGTTGCCGACCAGGTTGACCAGCACCTGGCGCAGCCGCGTCGGATCGCCGACGACGAACTGCGGCAGGCCGTCGCCGAACTCCAGGCTGAAGCCGACGCTGTGCGCGGCGGCCTGCTCCTCGAACAAGCCGACCACGTTGTGCACCGCCGCCGACAGCGAGAAGTCGATGTTCTCGATGGTCAGCTTGCCCGCCTCGATCTTGGAGAAGTCCAGCAGGTCGTTGATGATCGACAGCAGCGACTGCGCGTTGGCCTGGCCGCGCAGGATCTGCTCGCGCGTGCTGTCGTGCAGCCGGCCGTCGCGCAGCGCGAAGCTCAGCATGCCGATCACGCCGGCCAGCGGGGTGCGCATCTCGTGGCTCATATTGGCCAGGAACTCGGACTTTTGCCGGGTCGCGTCCTCCGCCTTCTGCTTGGCCAGGCGCAGACGTTCGTCGTTGTCCTGCAAGGCGCGGTTGGCCAGCGCCAGCTCCTCGGTGTGCAGGCGCACCTGCTTCTCCTGCAGCAGCAGCTGGTCCTGCGTCTGGCGCAGCGTTTGCAGCGCCTCCTCCAGCTGCTGGTAGGCGCGCGCGTTTTCCAGCCCGGCCACCGCGTGCGAGGCCAGCGTCTGCAACATGTCCATGTGGACCCGCTGATAGCTGTTCTTTTGCGTGCTCTGCACGCAAATCAGGCCGACCACCTTGTCGCCGGCGATCAGCGGCGCGTACAGCGTCGACTGCGCGGCGGCCAGCTGCACGCCATCCTCGCGCACGCACAACATCACCGACTCCAGCCCGGAATCGTCCATATAGTCGCGGTACTCGGCCCGCATGTCGTTGATGAAGATCGGCTTGCGGTGGGTGACACACCACACCGCCAGCTGGTTGGGTTCATCGAGCCGCCGCTGGTAGGGCAGCGTGCGCACGCCGCCCTCGATCGCGAACGGAAAATCGATCACGCCGTCGTCCTCTCGCACGAAGCCGATGCCGAAGATCTGGGCGCTCATCAGGTGATGCACGTGGCGGTACAGCGTCAGCATCGACGTTTCCATGTCCAGCGTGGCGCTCAACTCCCGTCCCAGCTCGCTCAGCACCGAGATGTTGCGGTGCGCCTGCTCGACGTTTTCCTTCTGCCGCTCGACTTCCTTTTTCTGCCGCTCGGTGTCGATGCGGCGCTGTTCGGCCTCGGCGCGCTGTGCTTCGGCCTCCAGCCGGCGCAGTTCCAGCTCCTGCTTCTGCTGTTGCAGCAGCAGGTTCTTATGCTCGACTTCCGCCGTGCGCGAGCCGACCAGCTGCTCGAGCCGCTGCTGCTGGCGGCGCAGGCTGCGCACGCGCGCATGGTAAGCCGCGTAGGCCGCGCTCAGCAACAACAACGCGATCAGGCTGCGGAACCACCAGGTCTTCCAGAACGGCGGCAGGATGGTGATCTGCAGGCTGGCGGCGTTGTCGTTCCAGATGCCGTCCTTGTTGGCGGCTTTGACGCGGAAGGTGTAGGTGCCCGGGTCCAGGTTGGTGTAGGTGGCGAAGCGTTTGGTGGCGTCGGTGACCACCCAGTCCTCGTCGAAGCCCTGCAGCTGGTAGGCGAAGCGGTTGCGCTGGGGCGCGGCGTAGTGCAGCGCCGCGAACTCCAGCGAGAACACGGAATCGTTCTCGCTCAGGGTCAGCGCGCTGGTGTGCTCGATGGCCTTCGTCAGCACCTTCGCATGCTCGCCCTGCCCGGCCCTGACCGACTTGTTAAATATCTGGAAGTCGGTGATCGCCACCGTCGGCGCCACGCTGTTTTCGCGCACGTCCGCGGGCGAAAAAGCGGTGATGCCGTTAAAGCCGCCGAAGTACAGCGTGCCGTCCGGCGTGCGCAGCGCGGCGCCGTCGAAGTAGGCGCCCTCGATGGTGCCGTCGGCGCCGCTGTAATTGCGCACCAGCCCCGAATCGATGTTCAACCGCGACAAGCCGCTGTTGGTGCTCAGCCAAAGGTTGCCGGCGTTGTCGGGCAGGATGGAGGCGATGGCGTCGTCGGCGATGCCGTCCTTCCGCAGGTAGCGCCGGAAGCGGATGCCGCCGTCCGGGGCCACGTCCATCCGGTTCAGGCCCGCCGCCGTGCCGACCCAGATCGTGCCGCGCGCGTCCTCGTACAGGCAGTGCACCTCGTCGTGACTGAGGCTGAGCGGGTCGGCGGGGTCGCGGCGGAAGTGGCGGAAGCGCCCGGTCTTGCGGTCCAGCAGATCGAGGCCGTTGAAGGTGCCCACCCACAGCTGGCCGCGGCGGTCCTCCAGGATCGGCCGCACCACGTTGTCGGCCAGGCTGGTGCCGTCGGCCGGGTTGTGGCGGAAGGTGCGCACGTCCATCGTGCGCGGATCGAGCCGGTGCAGGCCGCCACGGCTGGCGACCCACAACATGCCGGCGCGGTCGGCGACGATGTTGCGCACCGTGTCGCTGCCGACGTCGGCGCTCATGAACGACACCGCCCGTATCGCGCCGGTGGCCGGATTGAGGTAGTTGACGCCCGCCCGTCCGCCGATCCACAGGTTGCCGTTTTTTTCGCGCAGCAGCGCGGTGACCTGGTCGTCGCTCAGGCTATTGGGGTCCCGCGGATCGTGGCGCCACACCCGGCTCTCGCCGGTGACGGGATCGTACAGGTTCAAGCCGCCGCCGCTGCCCAGCCACAGCCGCGTGCCGCCCTCGGCGACGATCGCCCGCACCTTGTTGTCGGACACGGAGTTGAGCATGTCGGACTGGCGCACGATGCGCGCGAAACCGCCGCTGCCCATGTCGACGCGGCTGACGCCATCGTTCCAGGTGCCGACCCAGAAGGTGCCCACCCGGTCGCGGAACATGGCCGATATCTGGTTGTCGGCCACGCTGTGGCCATCGCTGAACTGGTGGCGGTACTGCGTCAGCCGGTTCTCGGCCGGCAGCCAGCGGAACAGGCCATCGGCCTGGGTCCCGACCCAGATCTGGTTTTCGACGTCCTCGTACAGCGTGGTGACGCTCACCCCGGGATTGATGCCCTCGCGCGCGCCCAGGCGCCGGCGCTGCGGCTCGACGCCCAGCAGGCGCCATTGTTCCAGCCCGCCCATGGTGCCGATCCACAGCGTCTGCGCGCTGTCGACCTGCAGCGACAGCACGGCGTTGAAGCGGCTGTCGCCGCCGGCGTCCAGGGTGTAGTGGCGGAAGTGCGCCGCGCCCGGCGCCAGCATATCGAGGCCGGTGGCGGTGGCCACCCACAGGCGCCCGGCGGCGTCGCGCGCCAGCGCGTTGACCTGGTCGTTGGCCAGGCTACCCGCATCGGCCGCGTCGTGATGCCAGCTGGTGAAGCGCTTGGTGGAGGGGTTGAAGTGATGCAGGCCGTCGGCGCTGCCCACCCATAGGCCGCCCAAGCCATCGTCGACGATGGCGCGCACGTGGCGGTTGCCGTTGCCGCGTTGCCCCGGCTCCTGCGGCGCGAAGTGGGTGAACCGGCGCGTGGCCGGATCGTACAGATCCAGGCCGCCGTCTGTGCCGACCCACATCCGGCCGGTGCCGTCGACGTGCAGCACCCGTACCCAATTGTCGACCAGGCTATTGGGATCGGAGACGGCGCTCTTGTAGGTGACGGTGCGGTAGCCGTCGAAGCGGGTCAGGCCGGCCTGGGTGCCGAGCCAGATGAATCCCTGCGTGTCCTGGGCGATGGCCAGCACCGATTCCTGCGCCAGTCCGTTCTCGACACCGAGCTGCTCGAAGCGCAAGGTGCGCGGCGGCGCGCCGGCCCATGCGGCGGCCATGCCGAGTCCCCACAGCAGAAGGGCGGCCAACAGCAATGGACCCGGCGAGAGTCTGGATAATCGTCTAAAAAACGGCAACACGGTTCCACAAATCGGTGTTCAGGATTCAAAGAAGGCCAGCACGTCCTCTTTACGAGCCTGGGTGTCGCGCTGACCGAGGCGGATCAACTCGCAAGTATAAGTCGATTCGAACAATAAATACGAGGCCAATGCGGCCCCGCGCGTTTCGGTCGCGCCGATTCCGGACAACATGGTGCGTATCGGCGCCGGCAAACTGGCGATATGGCGGCTGGCGATATCGTCGAGCCGTTCGGACGGCGCGATCACCAGCAGCTTGACCGGCTTGAGGGGCGTCTGCTCGAGCAGCTCCGGCGGCAGCATCGACAAGGTCTTGTTGACGCGCTCGAGGCGCTCGATGTCGACCGCCAGCGAATCGAGGAAGATCGACGACATGGCATGGCCGGCGATCTGCGCCAGGCTGGGATAGCGCGCCGAACTTTTTTCGGCGGCGCTGCGCGCCGGCTCGGTCAGGCGCCCCGCCCCCACCACCAGCACCTTGCTGGCGCCGAGGTGGATCGCCGGCGAGATCGGCGCCAACTGGCGCATCGAGCCGTCGCCGCAGTATTCGCGGTGGCCGCCCATGTACAGCGGCGTGGCCGGGAAGATGAACGGGATCGCCGACGACGCCAGCAGGTGCTCGACGCCGATCTGGTCCTGCAGCGCCACGCGCTGCATGCGTATCCACGGCGCGATGTCGGCGGCGGTCTGGTAGAACGTCAGGTGGTTGCCGGCGGTGTAGGACGAGGCGGTGACGGCCAGCGCGTGCAGCAGGCCCTCGGACAGCGCCGTGTCGAGGCGCGGCAGGTCGAGCATGCGGTGCAGCAGGCCGACCAGCGGCGTGTTGTCGAGCAGCGAAGCCGGCGGCGCGGCGCGCCATTTGCGCAGCAGCCAGCCGAACGACAGCAACGACAGCCAGCGCGCGCCGGAACGGATCACGCCCAGCGAGTCGGCGCGGTAGACCTGTTCGACCTCGATATGCTGCCAGACGTCGAGCAGCTTTTGCACGCCCTCGCCGAAATTATCGGCA
Source organism: Burkholderia sp. LMU1-1-1.1 (assembly GCF_040675865.1). Taxonomy (NCBI): domain Bacteria; kingdom Pseudomonadati; phylum Pseudomonadota; class Betaproteobacteria; order Burkholderiales; family Burkholderiaceae; genus Burkholderia; species Burkholderia sp. LMU1-1-1.1. Next base: position 137,524 of record NZ_JBEGHG010000003.1, read on the forward strand.
CGGCAGGCCAGCGCGGTGGCGTTGATCGCGCCGGCAGAGGTGCCGCAAATGATGTCGAAAGGATTACGCGCCGGCGGCCAGCCCGCCTCCCATAGTATCTCCGAGATCGCCTGTAGAACGCCGACCTGGTAGGCCGCGCGGGCGCCGCCTCCCGTCAGGATCAAGCCTGTTTTCTTTTGAATTCCCATGCGCCAAGGTTATCAGGGTATCCGCCGTTTGGGGAAGGCGGCAGCCGCTTTTCGGCGACTTTGCCACAAACCCCGCGGCGGCCGGCCCGATCAATCCCCCAGCACGATCCCCTCGCGGCGCGGATCGGCGCCGCCGAACCATTGCGCCTTGCCGTCGACGACGCGGCGCTGTATGCCCTGCAGGCCGGAGTTCTGGTCCGCCTCGCGCACCTGGTGGCCGCGCGCCTTGAGCTCCTCGATCACCGCCGGCGCCACGCGCCCGGCCTCGATCTCGGTCGGGCCGTTGCGGCTGCCCATGTTCGGCAGGCTGATGGCCTGCTGCACGTCGAGCTTCCAGTCCAGCGTGCCGACCAGCACCTTGGCCACGTAATTGATGATGGCCGAGCCGCCCGGCGAGCCGGTGGCCAGCACCAGCCGGTGCGTGCCCTTGTCGAACACCAGCGTCGGCGACATCGCGCTGCGCGGGCGTTTGCCGGCCTGCACCCGGTTGGCGATCGGACCGTCGGCGTCCTGCGAATCGAACGAGAAGTCGGTCAACTGGTTGTTCAGCATGAAGCCGTCGACCATCTGGCGCGCGCCGAAGGCGTCTTCCACCGAGGTGGTCATCGACAGCCCGCCGCCGAAGGCGTCGACCGCCACGAAGTGCGAAGTCGATGGCTTGTCGATGGCGGTGTCGGCGCCCCACGCGACCTGCATGGTGGCCGGCGTGCCGTAGTTGGCGCGGCCCATCGAGCGCTCGCCGATCAACGCGGCGCGCTGCGACAGGTAGGCCTTGTCCAGCATGGCGCCAACGCCCTTGCCCGGCAGCGGCACGAAATCGGTGTCGGCCACGTAGCGGTTGCGGTCCGCGTAGGCCAGCCGTCCCGCTTCGGAGAACAGGTGGATGCCCTCGGCGGTCGGCATGCCGTCGACCGGTTTGTACGGGCTGATGTCCTTGACCTCCAGGATGCCCAGCATCTGGGCGATGGCGATGCCGCCGGACGAAGGCGGCGGCGCGCCGCACACGGTCCACGCCTTGTAGTCGCTGCAAATCGGCGCGCGCTCCTTGGCCTGGTAGCCGGCGATGTCGGCGGCGGTCAGCTTGCCGGGATTGGTCGGATGAGAGGCCACCTTGGCGGCGATGTCGCGCGCGATGCGGCCCTTGTAGAAGGCGTCGGCGCCGCCGGCGGCGATCTCGCGCAGCGTGCGCGCCAGTTCCGGATTTTTCAGGATGTAGCCGACCGGGCGCGGTTTGCCGTCGTCGTCGAAGAAGTATTTTTTGGCGACGGGGTCGCGGGCCAGATAGCGGTCGTAGGAGATCAGCGCGTTCAGGCGCGGGCTGACGGCGAAGCCATCCTCCGCCAGTTTGATCGCCGGCGCGAACAGGGTTTTCCACGGCAGTTTTCCGTGCTGTTTATGCGCCAGCTCCAGCATGCGCAGCACGCCGGGCGCGCCCACCGAACGGCCGCCGATCACGCCGACCTCGCGCGAGACGGCCTTGCCGTCGGCATCCTGGAACAGGTGTTCGTCGGCCGACGCGGGCGCCGTTTCGCGGCCGTCGTACGACTGCACGCGTTTGCCGTCCGAGTAGAGCATGAAGGAGCCGCCGCCGATGCCCGACGATTGCGGCTCGACCAGGGTCAGTACCAGTTGGGTAGCGACGGCGGCGTCGATCGCCGCGCCGCCTTGCTTGAGCATCTGGTAGCCGGCCTGCGTGGCCAACGGATTGGCCGCGGCGACCATGAATTTTTGCGAGGATTTGCCGGCCTTCTCGGCGTAGCCGGTGGCGATTTCCGGTGCGGCGTCCGGCGTTGCGCGTTGCGCGTGGACCGGCGCGTGCAGAACGACCAACAGCGGTACGGCCAGTGCGGCGCTGCGCGCCAGTGTCTTTAAACGAATCATGGGCTCTCCAAATAGAGGGCGCGCCGGCCGGGAAAGCCCCCCCTGGGCGCGCCCGATCACTCTGGCATCCTACACGAAATCGTTTAAACCGTTTTACTTGGCTTGCATCCGGATGGCGCCGTCCAGGCGGATGGTCTCGCCATTGAGCATCGTGTTCTCGATGATCGCCTTGGCCAGATGGGCGTATTCATGCGGCTTGCCCAGGCGCGGCGGGAACGGCACCATGGCGCCGAGCGCGTCGCGCACCTCGGCGGGCATGCCCATCAACATCGGCGTCTCGAAGATGCCGGGCGCGATGGCCATCACGCGGATGCCGCTGCGGGCCAGGTCGCGCGCCATCGGCAGGGTCAGGCCGGCGACGGCGGCCTTGGACGACGCGTAGGCGGCCTGTCCCATCTGGCCGTCGAAGGCCGCCACCGAGGCGGTGTTGATGATGACGCCGCGCTCGCCGGTATCGACGGCGGCGTTCTTGCCCATCGCCTCGGCCGCCAGGCGCGCCATGTTGAAGGTGCCGACCAGGTTGATATTGATGGTGCGCTGGAACAGCTCGAGCGGATGGGCGCCCTCCTTGCCGACGGTCTTGGCGGCCGGCGCGATGCCGGCGCAGTTGACCAGGCCGCGCAGCGTGCCCAGCGCCACGGCCGCCGCGACCGCGCGGACGGCGTCGGCCTCGGCGGTCACGTCGGTCTGGACGAAGACGCCTTTCAACTCGGCGGCCAGCGCCTGGCCGGCCTCGGCCTGCACATCGGCCAGCACCACCTTCCCGCCGGCCTCGACGATCATGCGCGCCGTCGCCGCGCCCAGCCCGGACGCGCCGCCGGTGATGAGAAATACATTGTCGTGAATATGCATGAGGTCTCCGATCGCATTTGCATGACGTTTACGTAAACGTCACATCAAACGCAATTGTAGCCAAATTCGCGGCCGGAACGGGAAAAATTCGCCCGCTCGACCGGGCTTGTCGGGGGCTCAGCGCCCCCGCACCACCGTGATGCCGACCGACGTGCAGGCATAGCCGTACAGCTCGAGCTTGAGATGGGCCGGCCCCTCGGTCGGCGTCGGCGTGGCGAACGGCGGGGTATCGACGTAGCCGTCGAGGAAATGGGCGTCCGGCGCGACGACGAACTCGTCGACCTGGTGCCCCCGTTCGCGCAGTTCGGCGATGAGCGCGTCCAGATCACGGCGGCGGTACAGCACCGTGTCGCCGCTTTCGACTGTGCTGTCGTTCGAGCTGAGATTGAACTCGGTGGTGTGGCAGGCGACGCCGCCGATCTTGAGCGTCTTCTCGACGCTGTTGATGATGAAATCCATCCCCAGACGCAAGCTGCCGAGGTGTTCGAGCGCGCACGAGGACCAGCAGAAATCGTAGCCGACCACGTCGTCGCCGATATTGTTCATGTCGCACTCCTGGAAGCGCACGCGCTCGAGGAAATCGTCCTTGTCCAGGATGCCCTGGTACGGAATGCTATCGATGGCGTTGCTGTACTGTCCGGTGGCGCTCCAGCCCTGGGCATTGTCGATGCTTTGCGGCGCGTCGGTGGCCGTCACCCGCATGCCGCCCTTGGCGAACAACGCTGGCATGCGCTCGGCCCCCACGCCGAATCCGAGCGCCCGCTTGCCTTCGCCGATCACGCCGCGACTGCGTGCGATATGGACGATGTATGCCCATTCCCAAAACTTCCGGTGCAACATCGGCGGAATGGCCAGATCGCGCGCGATCCGGGAGAACTCCGGATGGTAGAAGTCAGCCGCCGAGCACGTCGAATATCGCATGAACGGGGAGGCCGGGTCCGACTGGTAAAGATCTATCGGCGGCAGGAATATCTTGGGCGGCACCGCCGCCGTGGGCGGCGTCGGCGCCTTGGCCAACAGCGCATCGATGCGTTCGTTGACGAGCCTGTCCATGACCATCTCGGCGCGTTCTTCAATGAGGGCTGTGAGCTGCGGACCGTAGCCGGAAGCAAAACGGGAAAACAGACGGTGTAACAAAGGGCGGGAGGAGGAACTTGTTTTCATACTTCCTTAATCGGTGGCGCGAAGATAGGTCAGCGGCCCATCCCAATATTTAAGTGACAATGATTACCAAACTGAAATATAGCCAGCAATACTAGCCGAAAATGCAGGCCGAAAACTCACCAATTCTCACACCCCTCGCGCAAGTGTAACGGTCTGTGCATGCGAATAGCCGGCAGCGCCGCCATCAGCACTGCAGCCAAGCGCCGTTTCGTTGGCACATCTTGCCTGCCGGTGTGATCGTGGTGCCGGCCGGGCCGTTGTTGTGGCGCACGCCGCTGGGGTCGTAGCAGCCGCCGGCCGTGCAGCCGATCGCCGGTATCGGCGTGCCCGGCGGTTGCATCAGCGTTTCGATCGGGGTGGACGGCTGCGCCTTGGGCATGGCGACTTGCGGCGCGAGCTTGTTGCTGGGCATCGGCTGTATCGTCAGCGGCACCGGCCGGCGCGGCATCGGCACCGCGGCCGGCGCCGTGCGGCACGGCTCCACCGCGAGCCGCTTGCCGTCTTCGCTGAGCTTGCACACGGGCAGCCTGGCGTAAGCGTCCCCGCTGGCCGGCGCGGGCGCGGGGTCGCCCCAGGCGTTGGCGCAAAGTAACGATCCAAGCAGGAACGCCGCCGTCAGCGCGGCTGGTTTCAGAGCTTTCATTTCATCACCTTCCAAAGTGCGACGCCTGTTCGTATTATTAGCAGGCATCGCGCCGCACGGAAGGCCTTGAAACAATTCGTAACCTCCTGCGCCCTGCTACCTCACCGGCGCGGGTTCCGATGCCGGGGGCGGTGGCGGTGGCATGCCCGGCGCCAGCGGCGCGCCCTCCGTCAGCGGCGAGGCGGAACGGGGCGGCGGCGGCGCGTCCGCCGGCGCCATCCGCGCCGGCGCGTGCGCGGCCATCGCCGGCGCGCTGACCGCCAGCCAGCCCGAGGCCGGCAGCAACGGCACCAGCAGCAAGGCGACGATGTTGATGATCTTGATCAGCGGATTGACGGCCGGGCCGGCCGTGTCCTTGTACGGGTCGCCGACCGTGTCGCCGGTGACCGCCGCCTTGTGCGCCTCCGAACCCTTGCCGCCGAAGTGGCCGTCCTCGATGTATTTCTTGGCGTTGTCCCAGGCGCCGCCGCCGGTGGTCATCGAGATCGCGACGAACAGGCCGGTGACGATGGTGCCCATCAGCATGCCGCCCAGCGCGGCCGATCCCAGCAGCATGCCGACCACCACCGGCACCACCACCGGCAGCAGCGAGGGCACGATCATTTCCTTGATCGCCGAGGCGGTCAGCATGTCGACCGCCTTGTCGTACTCCGGCTTGCCGGTGCCGTCCATGATGCCCTTGATGTCGCGGAACTGGCGGCGCACCTCCACCACCACTGCGCCGGCCGCGCGCCCCACCGCCTCCATCGCCATCGCGGCGAACAGGTAGGGGATCAGGCCGCCGATGATCAGGCCGACGATGACCATCGGATTGGACAGGTCGAAGGTGATGCTCTTGCCCGCCGATTCGAGCGCGTGCGTGTAGTCGGCGAACAGCACCAGCGCGGCCAGCCCGGCCGAGCCGATGGCGTAGCCCTTGGTGACGGCCTTGGTGGTGTTGCCCACCGCGTCGAGCGGGTCGGTGATGGCGCGCACCGATTCGGGCATGCCGGCCATTTCGGCGATGCCGCCGGCATTGTCGGTGATCGGGCCGTAGGCGTCGAGCGCGACGACGATGCCGGCCATCGACAGCATCGAGGTGGCGGCGATGGCGACGCCGTACAGCTGCCCCAGCTGATACGAGACCAGGATCGCCGCGCACACGGCCAGCACCGGCCAGGCGGTCGACTTCATCGACACGCCCAGCCCGGCGATGATGTTGGTGCCGTGGCCGGTCGTGGACGCCTCGGCAATGTGCTTGACCGGATAGAAGTCAGTGCCGGTGTAGTACTCGGTGATGTAGACCATCAGCCCGGTCAGCACGATGCCGACCACGGTGCAGCCGAGCATGCGCATGCGCATCGCCTCGTCCGGCCAGACCTGCCAGGTGACGACCGCGAAGCCGATCAGGGACAGCCCGGCGGCCCACCACAGCCCGGTGTACAGCGCCGACATGATCTTCTTGCCCGGCTTGGCCTTGACCATCGAGCAGCCGATGATGGAGGCGATGATGGACACCGCCCCCAGCAGCAGCGGATAGACGACCGCCGTGCTCGACGTGGTCATCAGCAGCGCCCCCAGCAGCATGGTGGCGATCAGGGTGACGACGTAGGTTTCAAACAGGTCGGCGGCCATGCCGGCGCAATCGCCGACGTTGTCGCCGACGTTGTCCGCGATCACGGCCGGGTTGCGCGGGTCGTCCTCCGGGATGCCCGCCTCGACCTTGCCGACCAGGTCGGCGCCGACGTCGGCGCCCTTGGTGAAGATGCCGCCGCCGAGCCGCGCGAAGATCGAGATCAGCGAGGCGCCGAATGCCAGCCCGATCAGCGGCTCGATCACCTTATGCAGATTCGGGCCGAGGTCGGGCGGGAGGCCGGCGATCAGGTACATATAAAACAGCACCACGCCCAGCAGGCCGAGCCCGACCACCAGCATGCCGGTGATGGCGCCGCCCTTGAAGGCGACGTTCAAGGCCTCGTTCATGCCCTTGGTGGCGGCCTGCGCGGTGCGCACGTTGGCGCGCACCGACACGTTCATGCCGATGAAGCCGCACGCGCCCGAGAGCACCGCGCCGATCAGGAAACCGATGGCGGTGTTGATGTCGAGGAGTACCCCGATGAGGATGAGCAGCACCACGCCGACGATGCCGATGGTGCGGTACTGGCGCGCCAGGTAGGCGGCGGCGCCTTGCTGAATGGCCAGTGCAATTTCCTGCATGCGCGGGTTGCCCGCGTCCTGGCGCAAAATCCAACTACGTGACCATAAACCATAAACCACGGCGATAACGCCGCAACCGACTGCTAACCAAAGACTGGCTGCCATAGTGTCCCCTTATTTTTATTGAACGAGCCTACAAACCACACTTCAGTAGCTGTCCGGTGGGGACAGCCGACTAACCTGCGAACTGCAAAACGTCAAATCGGGAGGGCATCCAGCTTTTGCCGGCTTGGTCAAAAACAAGGGCGTTAAAAAAGCGGACACTCGGTCCGCTCTACTTTAACGCTTATTCGGCGAGCGCGGCAAACGCGCTGTCACGAATTTGTTCCACCGGACCGACGCCGGCGATGCGGCGGTATTTCGGCGCGCCAGGCTCGCCCGATTGGGCCCAGGTATTGTAGTAACCCAGCAGCACTTCGGTCTGATTATGGTAAACGTCGAGACGTTTCTTGACGGTTTCCGCCTTGTCGTCGTCGCGCTGCACCAGGTCTTCGCCGGTGACGTCGTCCTTGCCGTCGACCTTCGGCGGATTGAACTTGACGTGGTAGACGCGGCCCGAACCCGGGTGCACGCGGCGGCCGTCCATGCGCTCGATGATCGACTCGTCCGGCACGTCGATTTCCAGCACGTAGTCGACAACGACGCCGTTGTCCTTCATCGAGTCGGCTTGCGCGACGGTGCGCGGGAAGCCGTCGAACAGATAGCCGTTGGCGCAGTCGGGCTGCTTCAACCGTTCTTGGACCAGGCCGATGATGATGTCATCGGAGACCAGGCCACCCGCATCCATCACTTTTTTGGCGGCTACGCCCAACTCCGTGCCGGCCTTGATCGCGGCGCGCAACATGTCGCCGGTCGAGATCTGGGGGATGTTGTATTTTTCTTTGATGAAATTAGCCTGGGTGCCCTTGCCTGCACCTGGTGCTCCTAAAAGAATAAGACGCATGAAAAATTCCTAAAACAGATTTTGGATGTGGTTAGTGTGTGTGGTGGAAACAGTAGAAATACTGCAAGTCCGACTATGTTGGTACGAAACTTACCACAAAACTTCGTCTAAACGCCAATTTGTGACGGCTTGCGCCCTTCTTCACTGGCAAAACAGGAGCATACAGAGATATTCCGTATGAATATCGCACTTGCTTCCTGTTTATGATTGATTTATGCCGGTAAGCTGATCTATATCAATACGGCAGCGGATACGACAACCGCACCCGCGCCAGATCCTCCGGCGTGTCGACGCCGGCGGCCGGCGCCGAGTCGGTGATGTGGACGGCGATCGGATAGCCGTGCCACAGCACGCGCAGCTGCTCCAGCGCTTCGATCGATTCCAGCGGCGAGGCTTCCAGCGCCGGGTAGGCTTGCAGGAAATCATTGCGGTAGGCGTACAGTCCGATGTGGCGGAGCGGTACGTAGCCGGCTGGCAGTGCTTCTTTGGACTGCGCAAAGGCGTCGCGGTTCCACGGTATGGTCGCGCGGGAGAAATAAAGGGCCCGGCCGGCCTTGTCCAACACCACCTTGACCACGTTCGGGTTGAAGGCGTCGGCGGCGTCGTGCAGCGGATGGGCGCAGGTCGACATCGGCACGTCGGCGCCGATGCGGGCGGCGGCCGCTTGCAGCAGCGCCGGATCGATCAGCGGCTCGTCGCCCTGCAGGTTGACGACGACGGCGCCGGCCGGCAGATTCAGGGTGCGCGCCACCTCGGCGATGCGGTCGGTGCCGGACGGGTGGTCGGCGCGCGTCATGCACACCTCCACGCCGTGCAGTGCGCAGGCGGCGCGGATGTCTTCGTGGTCGGTGGCGACGATGATGCGCGCGGCGCCCGACAACGCGGCGCGCTCGGCCACGCGGACCACCATCGGCTTGCCGCCGAGGTCGGCCAGCGGCTTATTCGGCAAACGGGTCGACGCCAGCCGCGCCGGGATGATGACGACGAACGGGGACACAGGGTGGGAGACGAGCGGCACCGCTCAATCCACCTTGTCTTGCAACGTGCGAGCCTCGTCGGCCCACATGATCGGGATGCCGTCGCGGATAGGGAATGCCAGGCGGTCGCCCTTGCAGATCATCTCCTGGGCTTTCTTATCGTACTCAAGGGGGCCTTTGCAGACCGGGCATACCAGGATATCAAGCAATCTAGCGTCCACGACATTTCTCCACGATTTGGTCGGCCAGCGCCGCATCGATGCGCGCCGTTACCGGGACGACCCACAGTCGCGGGTCGTCTCTGAGTTCTTCAATTTGCGCACATTTTACTGCATCCTTCTCGGTCATCAAGATGATATCGGCCTCCAGGCGCGCGAAAGGGCGGTCGGCGAAGTCGTGATGATCGGGCAAAGGCAGCTCGGCGATGGACAGGCCGGCGGCCTTGAGCATGTCGAAGAAGCGCGCCGGATTGCCGATGCCGGCCGCCGCCGCCAGCCGCAGGCCGGGTTGGTTCAGCCCGGCCAACGGGCGGCGCTGGCCGCGGTCGCGCAATTGCTCCGCGTACTCGCCCACCAAGGTCATCTGGATCGGCGCCAACATGTCGGGGTCTGACCCCGACATTGTTGCCGAGGCGGATCTGATGTCGGGGTCTGACCCCGACATGGACTGTCGGGGCTGGCAGCCGACGGCGCGCACCAGCTCGTCGGTCAGCAGCGGCGCGTTGATGACGGTGAAGTCGCGCCGGCGCGAGACCGGCTCGCGCAGCGGCCCGGCCGGCAGCAGCCAGCCATTGCCGGCGCCACGGCCGTCGAACAGGATGATCTCGATATCGCGTCGCAGCGCGTAATGCTGCAAGCCGTCGTCGGTCAGCACGATATCGACGTCGGGGTGGGCCGCCAGCAGCGCGCGGCCGGTGGCGGCGCGGTCGCGCCCGACCATGACCGGGCAGCCGGTGCGCTGCTTGATCAGCAACGGCTCGTCGCCGACCTCGGCCGGCGTCGACAAGGCGCCGACCTCGCGCGCGCCGTCGGCGTCGCTGCCGTGGCCGCGCGAGACCACTGCCGGGCGCATGCCGGCCGCCTGCAAGGCTTGCACCAGCCAGATCGTCAGCGGCGTCTTGCCGGTGCCGCCGATATAGATATTGCCGACCACCACCACCGGCACCGGCAGCCGCGACGACTTGAGCAGGCCGGCGCGGTACAGTCCCGCGCGCAAGCCGCTCAACGCCCGGAACAGCAGCGACAGCGGCCACAGCGCGCAGGCAAGCGGGCCGCGCCGCAGCCAGTTGCGCGTCAGCGTCGCTTCCAGCGCGGACGACTTGGTGGCGGAAGATGCGGACACTTATTTGGCGGCAGCGGTCTGCGCGGCGAAGGTGAGCTTGTCGTAGCCGGCGATGCGGGCCGCCTCCATCACATTGATCACCATCTGGTGCATCGCGAACTGGTCGGCGTTGACGATCACCACCGGCGACTTGCCGGGCTGGCCGCCCTTGTCGGCCGCCGACTTCATCGACTGCGCGAACCCGGCCACGTCGCGGAACGACACCGGCTCGTCGTTGATCGTGTAGTTGCCCTTGGCGTCGACGGTCACGTTCAGCTCGAACGGCTTTTCTTCCTGCTTCTGCGCGTCGGCGGTCGGCAAGGTGATCTGCAGCTCGGTGAATTTGCTGTAGGTGGTCGAGACCATCAGGAAAATCAAAATCACCAGCAGCACGTCGATGAACGGGATCAGGTTGATCTCGGGGTCCTCGCGGTGCCGGCCTTTGCGGAAATTCATGCGGACGTCCTTACTTGCGCTTGCTGTGCACGATGTCGACAAACTTCACCGCCTGCTGCTCCATCTCGATGACGAAGCTGTCCACCAGGGCGCGGAAGTGGCGGTAGAACACCAGGGTCGGCATGGCGATGGCCAGGCCGAAGCCGGTGTTATACAGCGCCACGGAAATGCCGTGCGCCAGTTGCGCCGGGTTGGAGCCGGAGGCGTTTTGCGAGCCGAAGATCTCGATCATGCCGACCACCGTGCCAAACAGCCCCATCAGCGGCGCCAGGGTCGCGATGGTGCCCAGGGTGGTGAGGAAGCGTTCCAGCGTGTGGGCCACGCCGCTGCCGGCCTCTTCGATGGATTCCTTCATCACTTCGCGCGGAGCGTCGACGTTGCGCAGCGCGGCCGACAACACCACGCCCAAGGGGGAACTTTTTTCCAGCTTGTCGATGACGCCGGTGTTGGCGTTGCCGCCGCGATAAACCTGAACCACCTCGTCGAGCAGCTTTTTCGGCAGGATTTTGCTACGGCGCAGGTACAGCAAGCGTTCGATGATCAAGGCCGTTGCGACGATCGATGCGATCAACAACAACCAGATGGGCCAACCTGCGGCTTGGAAGATAGCGAGCAAAACGAACTCCTGTAGTGATATGAACCCGAAGGCGCAATGTATCTTGTTGGACGACACTCGGCAAGTAGCATGCGTTTGGGGAGTTCTGCACATTTTCTGTGGACAACAATGTGCGCAATACCCATCAACACAACTCAAGTCGTTGATTTAAAACAGAAAAATATCGAAGCTCAAAATTAGCGCACACCGCGGCACCATGGCCCGCTTTATGCATTGCAAAAGTTGTGCCAACTTATGCCCACATTCTGTTGATAAGATTGTGCGCAAGCCATGCCATCGATCCGCATGCCATTGATTTCAATAAGCTTTATGTTCCTGCGCAAAAAACTGGCAAGGATGGGACCAGCGGCGTGTAATCCCCAAAGTACTTATCCACAACACAACTTTTATGCCGCTAGCCGCCGGGTTGTGCACTTCTGCACAAAATTTGTGGATAAGATTGTTAGCAAGGCTACTCCACACGCCCCAGCCCCTTGATTTATAAGGCTATTTTTGCCATGCGTAAAATAGACGCAGCGCCCGCCAGCCGCCGCCGGGGATAACTCCGCCGCGCCGGCCAGCGACTTCTGCACACTTGATGTGGATAAGATTGTGCGCAACCGCTCCCACATCGTGAAAGATCGTTGATTCATAAGGGAATTTTTGCCTTGAGTAAAAAAACAGCAATGATGACGATTCGCCGTTTTTTCAGGCGAGAACAGGATTTGTCCACCGAGACTTTCACTTCTGCACATTTTGTGTGGATAAGATTGTGAGCAAGGCCACCGGACAACATCCAAGTGCTTGATTCATCTCATCTTTATGCCCATGCGCAAAAAACACGCAGGCAGGCTCGGCGGCGTCAACGTGAAATTCCCGATATTGAAAAGATACAACGCTACCAACTTGGAAGTATTGCTTTTATTGCTATTAAATTCAAAACGTCTTTAAGATGGCTGCAAGCCGGCCTCGAGCGTCGGCGCTAGCGCCGGGAGCGCCCCGCTTCCCGCCCCCCCTAGCACACCGGCCACGGCCGGCAACCGGAGATATCAATGGACGCATTGCTTGGAACCATCCTGCCCTGGCCGGGCACCTTCGCGCCGGCCGGCTGGGCATTCTGCGACGGTCGCCTCTTGCAGGTCCGGCAATACCAGGCCTTGTTCTCTATCCTCAGCACCCAGTACGGCGGCGACGGCGTCAACGACTTCGGCGTGCCCGACCTGCGCGGACGCACCGTGCTCGGACCCAACGGCCAGGCGCCGCTTACCAATCGCGCCCTGGCCCAGAAAGGCGGCACGGAGACCGTGGCCGCCGTCGGCACCGGCACCGGCGCGGTGGCGCTGACCGCGGCCAACCTGCCCGCGCACTCCCACAACGCGACCCTGTCCTTGAGCGGGCTCGGCGCGACCACCGAGATCAGCGTGAGCACCGGCACCGGCGGCCAGTTGGCCGCGACGCCGGGCGCCACACTCGCCAGCACGGCGGCCGGCGCTTCCGGCGCGGCGATCTACCAGGTGTCGAGCGCGCCGGCGGTCGCGCCGGTGATCCTGGGCGGCGTCAAGACCACGGTCAGCGGCAACGGTTCGGTGACGGTCGCCCCCACCGGCGGCGGCACGCCGGCGACGGTCAGCGTGAGCGTCAACACGCCGGTGCCGACTATGCCGCCTTTTCTCGTCCTTAACTACATCATCTGCCTGAATGGAATCTACCCCACCCGCAACTGACCTGGCGGGCGCCGAGCCGGCGCTCGACCTGCGCCCGGCCACCGACGCCGACCAGCCGCTGCTGGCGGCGTTGTACCGCGCCACCCGCGACGACCTCACGCGGCTGGGCGACGGCCCGGTGGTCGACGCGCTGATCGCCATGCAGCAGCGCGTGCACGCCGAGGGCCAGCGGCGCCAGTACCCGTGCGCGCGCCAGTGGCTGCTGCACCGCGACGGGCGCTGCGTGGCGCAGCTGGTGCTGGACTGGCGCCCGCACCGTCTGCGCCTGATCGACATCGCCGTGCTGCCCGAGGCGCGCGGACAGGGCGTGGCGCGCGCGCTGCTGCGCTGGGTCCAGCGCCAGGCGCAAATCGCCGGCGTGCCGCTCGACCTGCAGGTGCGGCGCGACAACCAGCCGGCCCGCCATCTGTATCTGGACCTGGGTTTCCGCGCCGGCGCCGGCGACGAGCTGTTCGAGCCGATGCGGTGGGACCCCGCCGCCACGCCGGCGGCCCCATGACGACGGCGTCGACCCGCTACCTGAAACTGCCGCTCAGCTTTGACGCCGCGCGGCTGCAGGCCGAACTCGACGCGCTGCTGGCGCCGCAATGGATCGAACACTTCAACACGCGCGACTACGAGGGCGGCTGGCGCTGCCTGGCGCTGCGCTCGGCGGACGGCCAGCCGCGCCACATCGGCGCGCTGTCCGACGTCAATTTCCTCGACACGCCGGCGCTGGCGCAATGTCCGTATTTCCGCGCCGTGCTCGACGCCTTCGAGTGCGACAAGGCCGCCGTGCGGCTGATGGCGCTGGAAGCGGGTGCCGTCATCAAGCCGCACCGCGACGCCGCCACCGCCTTCGAGGATGGCCTGGCGCGGCTGCACGTGCCATTGCAGACCGATCCGTCCGTGACGTTCCGCATCGACGGCGAGGACATCCACTTCAGCCGTGGCGACACCTGGTACCTCAACGCCGGCCGCACCCACGCGGTCCACAACCGCAGCGCGCGCAGCCGCGTCCACCTGGTGCTCGACTGCCACGTCAATGCCTGGCTGCGCCGGCTGTTCGCCCAGGCCGGCCTGGCGCCGTCGGCACCGCCGCGTCTGGGCGAGGTGGCCGAGGGCGACCAGTACCCGCTGGCGCCCCAGCGCCGCGCACTGCTGCGCGCGCCCGAGATCACCCTGGCGCAGGCCGGGTCGCTGAGCGGCTGGTATCCGGTGGCCGTCAGCGACCATCCCGACGGCCTGTGGTGGCGCCGGCTCGGCGAGCGCCCGTTCAGCGAGCCGTTTTTCTCCGACACCTTCCGGCACCAGCCCCCTGCCGAACGCCAGCTGTGTTTCAGCGACTGGCGGGCGCCGGCGACGCTGCCCGACGCGCTGGCGCCGACCGCCTTCATCTTCCATGTTTCGCGCTGCGGTTCGACCCTGCTGACCCAGATGCTGGCCACGCTGCCCTCGTGCGTGGCGCTGTCGGAGCCGCCGGTGCTGGACGACTTCTTGCGGCGGCGCGAAGGCGTCGATGCCGCCGCCGACATCGTGCGCCTGCGCGCGCTGGTGCGCGCGCTCGGCCAGCGCCGCGATCCGCGCCAGCGCCATCTGGTGATCAAACTCGACAGTTGGCACCTGCGCGACCTGGCGCTGTTCCGCGCCGCCTTCCCGGACACGCCGATGGTGTTCCTGTACCGCGAGCCGCTGCAGGTGCTGGCCTCGCACCGGCGCCAGCGCGGCCCGCAAATGCTGCCGGGACTGATCGATCCTGCCTGGCTGGGCATCGCCTTCGGCCAGCCCGGGGAAGGCGCGGAAACGGCCGGGGAAACGGATGGCGGCAACGGCGACCACGACCGACTGGCGCCGTCCGACCTCGACCGCTATTGCCTGCACGTGCTGCGCGCCCTGATGGAGACGGCGCTGGCGGCGCAGGCCGGCGGCCAACCGTTGCTACTGCTGAACTACACCGAGCTGCCCCGCTTGCCCGACTTGCCGCTGCTGGCCCGGCTGGGCATCCGCCCCGGCCGCACCGAGCGGGTCAACATGCTGCGCCGCGCCGCCTTTCACGCCAAGCACGGCGCGCCGTTCAGCGGCGACGCCGCCACCGCCGACCGCTGGGGCGCGGCGCCGCAACCGGCGCTGCTCGACCGGTTGGCGTGGTTGTACGCGTGGCTGGAACAATCCCGCCTGAACACCGAAATTGTCTTGTATCAACAACATAGCGACCGATTGTGACAATTGGGGAGAAACTTTGCCTCTAAATATGCCACAGTTAAATAAAGTTTATTCCTGTTCAAACCTTACCCGCCGTCCCATCGCCGGCGTTCGCGTCCACCATGCCCGTTCAAGACCGCACCTATCATTTCATTTCCGGCCTGCCCCGCTCCGGTTCCACCTTGTTGTCCGCCATCCTGCGCCAGAATCCCCGCTTCCACGCCGGCATCAGCAGTCCCGTCGCCAACCTGGCCGGCGGCCTGCTCGGCCAGGTCAGCGCCGGCAGCGAATTCGCCACGCTGGTCGACGCCCGGCAGCGCCGCGCCCTGCTGCGCGGCCTGTTCGACGCCTATTACAGCGACCATCCGAACGAGGTGGTGTTCGACACCAACCGGCTGTGGTGCGGCAGGCTGCCGCTGCTGCGCGACCTGTTCCCCGGCGCCAAGGTGATCGTCTGCGTGCGCAACGTCGCCTGGGTCATGGACAGCATCGAGCGCCTGTACCGCGCCAATCCGTATGAGAACACGCGCCTGTTCAACCAGGCGGGCGGCCGCGCTTCGGTCTACACCCGGCTCGAAGGCTTGATCCAGCACGACCAGATGGTCGGCTCGGCCTGGGCCGCGCTGCGCGAAGCCTATTACGGCGAACAGGCCGAGTCGCTGCTGGTGGTCGACTACGACCTGCTGTCGCGCGCGCCGCAACAGGTGATCCCGTTGATCTACGACTTCATCGGCGAGCCGGCGTTCGAGCACGACTTCGAGCACATCGAGTACGACGCCGTCGACTTCGACCTGCAACTGGGCGTGCCCGGCCTGCACCGGGTGCGCGCCAAGGTCGAGTTCCAGGCGCGGCGCACCATCCTGCCGCCCGATTTGTACGAAAAATATTCCAAGCTGTCCTTCTGGGGCGACCGCAACGGCAGTCGCGCGAATGTGATCAGCAACCAACCGGCCCTGCCAGGGAACCCATCATGACCAGCAAGCACACCAACGGCATCCATACCCATCTCGACGACGACGGCGCGCCGTGGCGCTTGGGGATCATGGCCGGCGCGCCCGAGGCCATCACGCTCCCGGCGGCCGCGTCCGCGCAGCCGGCACCGCTCGTCATCGCCCAGCGCACCGAGATCACCTTCATCGAATCGAACGTGGCCGACCTGCCGACCTTGCTCAAGGGTCTGGCCGGCGGCGAGGTGCACGTGCTCGACGCCGGCGGCGACGGGCTGCAACAGATCGCCGCCATCCTGGCCGGACGCACCGGCATCGACGCGCTGCACATCATCTCGCACGGCACCACGGCGGCGGTCAACTTCGGCGCGCTCAAGCTCGACGGCGGCAACCTCGGCGCCCACCGCGCCGAGCTCGCCGCGATCGGTGGCGCCATGGCCGACGGCGGCGACATCCTGCTGTACGGCTGCGACGTCGGCGCCGGCAGCGGCGGCGCCGCCTTCATCGACCGCCTGGCCGACGCCACCGGCGCCGACGTCGCCGCCTCGACCAACCTGACCGGCGCCGCCGCGCAGGGCGGCGACTGGCGGCTGGAAATCCACAGCGGACAGGTAGAGACGACGGCCGTGGTCGACCCGGCGCTGGCCGCGCTGTATCAACAGACGCTGGCGGTTGCCAGCGCCAGCGTCAATTTCGACACTACGGGGCGGTTCGCCAACACCGGCAGTCCGGCCTCGGCGGCGGGCGACGTGCTCTACAACGTCAACGGCCTCGGCGCTTACCAATTGAAGATCGACGGCGCCACCCAAGGCGCCATAAGCTACGGCGCTGGATACGTCAGCAGCGACGCCTATTCCATCGGCGAAACCTTGCTGACGTTCTCGTTCGTCAACGGGCAGGTCTTCACGCCCACATCGATCAAAGTCTCCGGCTTCCAGAACGGCACGGCGGCGCAAAACCTGATCTTCAAAGGCTACGACACGGCCGGCAATCAAGTCGGCACGCCGCAGACGGTCACCACCTCTAGTAGCGCCGCCACTTTCGTGACCGCGTCGTTCTCGGGCCTGACCAATATCGCCCAGCTCAGGGTGACGGCCGACCCGGGTTCGCAGAACGGAAAAATGATTTATCTGTCGTTCGACGACTTCGCGCTGACCAATATCCAGCCCCCCGGCCCGGCCGTGACGTCGATCACCTCGAGCACCGCCAACGGCAGCTACAAGGTCGGCGACACCATCAGCATCCAGGTCGGCTTCGACGCCGCCGTCACGGTGACCGGCACGCCGCAGCTGACCCTGGCCACCGGCGGCGCCGGCCGCGCCATCAACTATGTCGGCGGCAGCACCACCAACACGCTGACCTTCACCTACACCGTGCAGGCCGGCGACAGCAGCAGCGACCTGGACCTCTTCAGCACCGGCGCGCTCAGCCTCAACGGCGGCAGCATCACGCAGACCAGCGGCGGCGCCGCCGCCACCCTGACCCTGCCCACGCCCGGCACGGCCGGCTCGCTGGGCGCCAACAAGGCGCTGGTGGTCGACGGCGTCGCCCCGACCGTGGCCATCACCAGCAACGTGTCGACGCTCAAGGCCGGCGAGACCGCCACCATCACCTTCACCTTCAGCGAGGACCCCGGCGCCACGTTCACCTGGAACGGCAGCAGCGGCGACGTGGTCGTCACCGGCGGCACGCTGGGCGCCATCTCCGGCGCCGGCCTGACGCGCACGGCCACCTTCACGCCGACCGCGTCCACCAACGGCGGCACCGCCAGCATCACCGTGGCCTCCGGCAGCTACGCCGACACCGTCGGCAACGGCGGCGGCGCCGGCGCCACGCCGTCGTTGACCTTCGACACGCTGGCGCCATCGGCGCCGTCGACGCCGGCGCTGGCCGGCGCCAGCGACAGCGGCACCAGCCCCTCCGACGGCATCACCAACGACACCACGCCGACCTTCACCGGCACCGCCGAAGCCGGCGCCACCGTCAGGCTGTACGACACCGACGGCACCACCGTGCTCGACACCGCCATCGCCACCGGCGGCAACTGGACCCTCACCAGCAGCGCGCTGGCCGCCGGCGCGCACAGCGTCAGCGTCAAGGCCACCGACGCCGCCGGCAACACCAGCGCCGCCTCGGCCACGCAAACCGTGACGATCATGACGGCCGCGCCTACGGTGTCCATCACCAGCAACGTCGCCAGCCTCAAGGCCAACGAAACCGCCACCATCACCTTCACCTTCAGCAGCGACCCTGGCGCCACCTTCACCTGGGATGGCAGCAGCGGCGACGTGGTCGTCAGCGGCGGCACCCTGGGCGCCATCTCCGGCACCGGCCTGACGCGCACAGCCACCTTCACGCCGGCGGCTGCAACCGACAACGTCGCCGCCAGCATCACCGTCACCGCCGCCAGCTACGCCGACGTGGCCGGCAACGGCGGCGCGGCCGGCCTCACGCCGACGCTCAACATCGACACCATCGCGCTGGCGCCGACCATCGCCGGCGCCAACGCCGCCAGCGACAGCGGCGGCTCCAGCACCGACGGCATCAGCAACGACGGCACGCCGACCATCACCGGCACCGCCGAGAACGGCGCCGCAGTGCGCCTGTACGACAGCGACGGCACCACCCAGGTGGGCAGCGCCACCGCCGACGGCGCCGGCAACTGGAGCATCACCGCCAGCGCGCTGACCGAGGGCGCGCATACCTTGACGGCCAAGCAAACCGACATCGCCGGCAATGTCTCCGCCGCCTCCAGCGCCTACACCTACCGGGTCGACACGATCGGGCCGACCGCCATGGCGCTCAGCGCCACCACCGTCGCGCTGGCCGCCGCCACCAACGGCGCCACCGTGGCCACCGCCTCGTCCACCGACGCCAGCGCCGTCAGCTACGACTTCGCCGTCGGCAACGGCACCATCGACGCCGACAACGCCAAGTTCAGCTTCTCGGGCAGCAGCCTGGTGGCGGCGCAGACGCTGGGCGCCGGCAGCTACCATATCTACGTGCGCGCCACCGATGCCGCCGGCAACGACGCCTTCCAGATCTTCGTCATCGACGTCGTCGACGCCCCCGCCGTCAGCTCCATCGTGCGCGCCGCCGCCGCGCCGGGCACGGTGGCGGCCAGCGCCACCTCGGTCAGCTACACGGTCGTCTTCAGCCAGAGCGTCACCGGCGTCGGCGCCGGCGACTTCACGCTGACCGCCAGCGGCACCGCCGCCGGCACCATCCAGTCGGTCACCGGCAGCGGCGACACGTACACCGTCACCGTCAATGGCATCAGCGGCGACGGCACCTTGCGGCTGGACCTCAACGCCAGCGGCACCGGCATCCAGAACGGCTCGTCCGTGGCCATCGTCGGCGGCCACACGGCCGGCCAGACCTACACGCTGGACCACACCGCGCCGGCGGCGCCGGGCGTGCCGGCGCTGAGCGCCGGCAGCGACAGCGGCGCCTCCTCCAGCGACGCCATCACCAGCGACACCACGCCGACCGTGACCGGCACGGCGGAGGCCAACGCCACCGTCAATCTGTTCGACGGCGCCACCCAGGTCGGCAGCGTCGCCGCCGACGGCAGCGGCAACTGGAGCATCACCAGCAGCGCGCTGGGCGTTGGCAGCCATACGCTGACGGCGCGCGCGACCGACGCCGCCGGCAACGTCTCGGCGGCCGGCACCGCGCTGACGGTGGTCATCGACACCAGCGCCGCCGCCCCGGCCGCGCTGGCGCTGGCCAGCGCCAGCGACAGCGGCACCCTGGGCGACGGCATCACCAACAGCGCCACGCCGACCATCACCGGCACCGCCGAAGCCAACGCCGCCATCACCCTGTACGACACCGACGGTGTGACGGTGGTGGGCACGGCGACCGCCAACGGCAGCGGCGCCTGGAGCACCGCCACCGCCACGCTGGGCGACGGCGCCCACACGCTGACGGCCGTTCAGACCGACCGCGCCGGCAACGTCTCGGCCGCCAGCGCCGGCCTGTCGCTGACCATCGACACGCTGGCGCCGGCGGCGCCGGGCGCGCCGGTGCTGGCCGTCGCCAGTGACAGCGGCACCGCCGGCGACGACATCACCAACGTCGCCACGCCCGTGCTGACCGGCACCGCGCTGGCCGGCGCCGTGGTGCGCCTGTACGACACCAACGGCACCACGGTGCTGGGCACCGCCACCGCCGACGGCGCCGGCAACTGGAGCATCACCAGCAGCACGTTGACGGTGGGCGCGCACACGCTCACCGCCAAGCAGTTCGACACGGCCGGCAACGCCTCGGCCGCCGGCGCGGCGCTGGCGCTGACGATCGAGGCGGCGCCGCCACCCACCACGCCGCCCGCCACCACCATCGACGGTGTGGCGGTGGTGCAAACGCCGGTCGCGCTGCCCGGCGGCGGCCTTGGCACCCAAACCGTGATCGGCATCGTCGGCGACAACCGCGCCGAGTCGAGCGGCAACGCCGGCGTGGCCGACATTCCGCTGGTGACCGGCGGCGGCGCCAACCTCTTGCTGGCCCAGATCGCCCCCGGCTACGGCCTGACCGCGTCCAGCGGCGCCAGCCGGCCGGCCGGCAGCTCGACCGAGCAACTGATCCAGGCCATCCTGGGTGTGACGCCGGACCACCCCTCGTCGGACCAAAGCCACCTGACGGGCAACGGCGTGGCCTTCCTGAGCCAGTTGGCGGCCAGCACGCCGCTGCTGGTCAGCACCATCGTTCCGGTCAGCGGGACCACCGCGCCCACCGGCTCGCTGACCTTGACCGGCACCAGCACGGACAGCCAGCACACCGCGCTGGTGATCGACGCCGGCGACCTCGCCCCGGGCAGCACACTGGTGTTGAACGCGATCGACTTCGCCGCCGTCATCGGCGCCGTCAACGTCAACGGCAACACCGCCGGCCAGATCCTCACCGGTGACGCCGCCGGCCAGCAATTCACCGTCTCCTCCGCCAGCGGCGGCGCGGTGTTCGCGGGCGGCGGCGCCGATGCGCTGGTGTTCAATTCCCCGTCCGCCGTGGCCATGGCCGCCGCCGGGTCGGCGCGCGCGTCGGCGGCGGCCGACACCACCACCATCCTGCATGGCGGCCTCGGTGGCGACAGCGCCGCCTTCAACGGCGCCAGCGCGAACTACACGATCGAGCTGCACCAGGGCTACGCCATCATCACCGCCAAGGCGCAGCCGCAGCAGCATGCACTGGTGATCAACGCCGAAAGCCTGAAGTTCGCCGACACCACGCTCAATGTCGACAACCCGGCGTCGCTCGCTTCGATCACGGGCTTGTATCAAAGCGTGCTTGGCCGCCAGGCCGACCATCTGGGCGTCGAGTTCTGGGCCACGGCGTATGACAACGGCGCCAGCATGGGCAAGATCGCCATCGGCATCATCCAGTCGGTGGAATCGCAGGCGTTGCATCCGATGGTGTTCAACGGCGACAGCGCGCACGACATCGAGCTGCTGTACCAAGGCATCTTCGGGCGGCACAGCGACGCGCCAGGGCTTGCCTTCTGGATAGATAAAATGGCCGGGGGTATGTCGCTGGAACGAGTCGCGGACCTATTCACCTTGTCCGCCGAAATGGATATCCACAAGATCGGCGTACAGAACTGGGATTTCGAGATCTCTTCATGAACAGTTTGTGTGGATAACTTTGTGCGTAACTGCCATCGGGGAGACTAAAGTGCTTGATCCATAAGGCTTTTTAATCATTGCCTCTAAATAAGGCAGAAATATTAGCCTTTAAAATCAGGACCCTATCTATAATACCTACCGCTTCACGTGCAGTGTGACCACTGTGTTACAGATCTCACATAGTGTGGATAGTTTATTTTTTTGAAATCAATGATGTTCGACGACCGCTCCGATTCCGTCCCCGCCGCAGCCCCCGTGATGACCGTGACCGCCCTCAATCAGGCGGTCGCGCGGCTGCTCGAACGCTCGTTCCCGCTGGCCTGGATCGGCGGCGAAGTGTCCAACTTCACCCGCGCCAGTTCCGGCCACTGGTACTTCACGCTCAAGGACAACGCCGCCCAGGTGCGGGCGGTGATGTTTCGCGGCCGCGCGCAGTACGCCGACTTCATTCCGCGCGAAGGCGACAAGGTCGAGGTGCGGGCGCTGGTCACCTTGTACGGCGCGCGCGGCGACTACCAGATCAACGTCGAAGCGATACGCCGCGCCGGCGTCGGCTCGCTGTTCGAGGCGTTCCAGCGACTAAAGGAAAAGCTGGACGCGGCGGGCCTGTTCCACGCCGACCGCAAACGCGCGCTGCCGATGTTCCCGCGCACGATCGGCATCGTCACCAGCCCGCAGGCGGCGGCGCTGCGCGACGTGCTGACGGCGCTCAAGCGGCGCGCGCCGCACGTGCGCATCGTGCTGTATCCGACCCCGGTGCAGGGACAGCTGGCGGCCGAGAAGATCGCCGCCGCCATCGACGCGGCCTCGCTGCGCGGCGAATGCGATGTGCTGATCGTCTGCCGGGGTGGCGGCAGCATCGAGGACCTGTGGTCGTTCAATGACGAGGATGTGGCGTACGCGGTCGCCAATTGCCGCATGCCGGTGATCTCCGGCGTCGGGCACGAAACCGACTTCACGATCTGCGATTTCGCCGCCGACCTGCGCGCGGCCACGCCGACGGCGGCGGCCGAGCTGGCGGCCACGCCGCGCGCCGACTGGCTGGCGTCCCTGCGCGCCGACGCCACCGACCTGCGCCGCGCCATGCGCCGCGGCGTGAGCGAGGCCGCGCAAACGCTGGATAACTACACGCGGCGCCTGCTCAACCCGGGCGCGCAGATCAAGCAGCAGCGTTTGAAGCTGCTGGCGTTGTCGACGGCGATGATGCACGCCAACCGCATGCCGCTGTCGCAGTCGCGTTATCAGCTCGATCGCTTGAGCGGCCGGATGGCCGCGCACAAGCCGGACGTGCGGGCGGCGCGCTCGGCGCTGGCGGGCCTGCGCCATCGCGCCGAGATCAGCGTGGCCACGCAACTGGGCCGGCGCCGCCACGCGCTGGCGGCCCTGTCGTCGCAGCTGGAGTTATTGAACCCGCAGCGCACGCTGGAGCGCGGCTACGCCATCGTCACGGACGACAAGGGCGCCATCGTGCGCGCGCCGACGCAACTGCGGCCGCGAAGCACATTGACATTGCGGCTGGCCGAAGGCAGCGCGCAAGTCGGCGTCGACGCGGTGCAGCCGACGCTCGATTAACCCCGATTTAACCCCCAATAACCGCAGGGTCGTACCCCGTACGGGGTACGACCCCGGTGACGCGGCGGCCGCAGGCCACGGTTACGCGGTTGGGTTTCAGCCTGCCGACAGCATCGCCGACATCCCGATCAACGTCGGATATTCCTCGGTGATGACATACGTCGGGATATGCGATAAATAGTCCGAAAAGCGCCCCTTCTGCTCGAAGCGCGCGCGGAATCCGGAATGCTCGAAAAACTCGCTCATCCGCGGCACGATGCGCCCGCCGATGTAGATGCCGCCCTTGGCGCCCAGGGTCAGCGCCACATTGCCCGCCACCGTCCCGAGCATCTCGCAGAACGCCTCCAGCGTCTCCTCGCATACCGGGCACAGGCGATGCAAGCCTTGCTCCATGATCTCCGTCGTGCCCAGGTTGCGCGGCTCCACGCGCGCGCGCTCGCACAGCGCGCGGTACACCAGCCCCAGGCCGATGCCCGACACCAGCCGCTCGCTCGACACATGCTCGTGATAGCGGCGCGCATAGCGCAGGATCTCGATCTCGCGCTCGTTCATCGGCGCGAAGGTGCTGTGCCCTCCCTCGCTGTCGATGGCGATCCAGCGGCCGTCGACGCCGGACGGCACCAGTCCGGACACGCCCAGTCCCGCGTCCGCGCCCACCAGGCCGATGGTCGCGCCGGCGCGCGCCACGCCGCCGCCGATCTGGCGCTTGTGGTCCGCCGCCAGATACGGCAAGGCGCTGGCCAGCGCGGTGAAGTCGTTCACCACCACCAGCGATTTCAAGCTGAATTGCGAGCACACCGCCTCGATCGAGAACGACCAGTGGTGGTTGGTCATCGTGACCCAGTCGCCGTCGATCGGATTGGCGATGGCGATGCCGGCGAAGCGCGCCTGGTAGCCGCCGGCCGCCACCGTGGACGGCTGCGACAAGTAGGCCACCAGCGCCGCGCCCAATGTGGGATAGGCGGCGCAGTCGGTGACCCAGATGGCGTCGATTTGATTGGGCGCCGTCTCCAGGCCGAAGCTGGCGCTGGTGCCGCCGATGTCGGCCAGCAGGCGCGGGCCGTTCGCCAGATGCGAAAAGGATGCGCGATCCATGTCTCTTCCTTTTTTATTGTGGGTGCCGCGATGCACGCGTTCGTTATCGGTTCGTTGTCGGGATTATACGGCAGCACCTTTATGAAATCGATTTCATAACCATTTTCCATTAGATACCCGGCGCTGGGGAAAGTCAATGCGCGACTGGAACTGGCCGAAAGGATAGCGAATATGGTAACCTTGGGTGAAAAGCTTTTCATAACAATTAAACAACAGGATTCCCCCTTGGCAGATCTCCCCTCCCACTCCGGCCCGTCGACGCTGATGGATGTTGCACGCCAGGCGGGGGTGTCGCCCAGTACGGTTTCCCGCATCCTCAACGGCACCGCCAAGGTCTCCGACGACAAGCGCGAAGCCGTGCTGGCCGCCATCGCGAAGATGAACTTCGCCCCCAACCAGATGGCGCAGGGCCTCAAAAAAGGCCGCTCGCTAACCATCGGCATCGTGGTGCAGGACATCTCCTCCCCTTTCTTCGATGAAACGCTGCGCGGCGTCGACGACGGCCTCAAGGGCACCGGCTACGCCTCGGTCATCGTCAGCGGCCACTGGAACGCCGACGAGGAGGCCGAGCGCATCCGCCTGCTGCTGGCGCGCAAGGTCGACGGCATCATCCTGCTGTCGGGCCGCATCTCCGACGAGACGGTGCTCGGTTTCTCCACCCAGCGGCCGATCGTCTCGACCGGGCGCGAACTCAAGACCCGCACCGCGCTGGGCTTCAAGATCAACAACGAATACGGCGCCTATCTTGCCGTGCGCCACCTGATCGAGCTGGGCCACCGCCGCATCGCCTTCATCTCCGGCCCCGCCAACAACATGGACGCCGACGAGCGCCTGGCCGGCTACAAGCGCGCGCTGGACGAGGCCGGCATCGAGGCCGACCCGCACCTGATCGTCGAGGGCAATTACCACGAGGCCAGCGGCATGATGGCGATGAACCGGCTGTTCGATACGCACCAGCAATTCACGGCCGTGTTCGCGGCCAACGACCTGAGCGCCTATGGCGCGCGGCTGGCCCTGTACCGCAAGGGCATCCGCGTGCCGGACGACATCTCGCTGGTCGGCTTCGATGATTTGCCGGGCTCGTCCTACACGACGCCGCCGCTGACGACGATCCGCCAGCCGCTGTACGACATCGGCCGCATCGCCACCCACGCGCTGCTGCGCGTGATCAACGGCGAGGACGCCCAGGGCGAGATTCCGCCGCTCGAACTGATCGTGCGCGAGACCACGCGCCGGGTGCGCTGACCGCGCCGCCGAGTATCCACACGGAAAGCGGGCCTTTTGAGCATGGAAGGCGCATCCGCTTTACAATGATGAACGTTTCGCCATAATTCACCCTCGGTTTTAACACCCCAAACAAAGGAACAACAATGGAACATACCCTGCCACCACTGCCATATGCCATCGACGCCCTGGCGCCGCATATCTCGCAAGAAACCCTGGAATACCACTACGGTAAGCACCACCAGACGTATGTCACCAACCTGAACAACCTGATCAAGGGCACCGAGTTCGAGAACCTGTCGCTCGAAGAGATCGTCAAGAAATCGTCCGGCGGCGTGTTCAACAACTCGGCCCAGGTGTGGAACCACACGTTCTACTGGAACAGCCTGACGCCAAACGGCAAAGGCGCACCGGACGGCGTGCTGGCCGATGCCATCAACGCCAAGTGGGGTTCGTTCGACAAGTTCAAGGAAGAGTTCACCAAGTCGGCCGTCGGCAACTTCGGTTCGAGCTGGACCTGGCTGGTGAAAAAGGCCGACGGTTCGCTGGACATCGTCAACACCTCGAACGCCGCCACCCCGCTGACCACCGATGCCAAAGCGCTCATCACCTGCGATCTGTGGGAGCACGCCTACTACATCGACTACCGCAACGTGCGTCCTAAGTACATCGAGACGTTCTTCAAGCTGGCCAACTGGGACTTCGCGGCGGCCAACTTCGCCTGAATGAACTAGCACCACTGAAAAAGCCCGGTCCTCTTCGCGAGGCCGGGCTTTTTTTAATCCGATTGGAGACACGAATGACCTACCTCGCCTCACCCCACCGCTACGAAGAAATGCAATACCGCACCTGCGGCCGCAGCGGCTTGAAGCTGCCGGCGATGTCGCTCGGCCTGTGGCATAACTTCGGCGACACCAACAACCTCGCCTCGCAGCGCGACATGCTGCGCACCGCCTTCGACCTGGGTATCACCCACTTCGACCTGGCCAACAACTACGGCCCGCCGTACGGTTCCGCCGAATCCAATTTCGGCCACCTGTTCAAATCCGATTTCCAGCCCTACCGCGATGAACTGATCATCTCCACCAAGGCCGGCTGGGACATGTGGCCCGGCCCCTACGGACAGGGCGGCGGTTCGCGCAAGTACGTGCTGGCCAGCCTTGATCAAAGCCTGACACGCATGGGCCTCGACTACGTCGACATCTTCTACTCGCACCGTTTCGACCCGGCGACGCCGCTGGAGGAAACCATGGGCGCGCTGGCGCACGCGGTCCAGCAGGGCAAGGCGTTGTATGTCGGAGTGTCGTCCTACTCGGCCGAGAAAACCGCCGAAGCCGCCCGCCTGCTGCACGAGTGGAAGGTGCCGTGCCTGATCCACCAGCCGTCCTACAACATGCTGAACCGCTGGATCGAGGAAGACCTGCTCGACACCTTGGGCAAACAGGGCATCGGCTGCATCACCTTCACCGCGCTGGCGCAGGGCATCCTGAGCGACAAATATTTGAACGGCATTCCGGCCGACGCCCGCATCAACCGCCCTGGCGGCGGCTCGCTGATGGCGTCGCACCTGAGCGAGGAAAACCTGGCCCGCGTGCGCGCCCTCAACGAGATCGCCAAGGCGCGCGGACAAACGCTGGCGCAGATGGCGCTGGCCTGGGTGCTGCGCGACGCGCGCATCACGTCGACCTTGATCGGCGCCAGCAGCAGCGCGCAAATCCGCGAGAACGTCGCCGCGCTGAAGAACCTCACCTTCAGCGTCGAGGAATTGGCCGCGATCGACCAGCAAGCGAAAGAAGGCGACATCAATCTGTGGGCGGTATCCTCCGTCCACAAATAAGTTACTTATTGGCGGGAAGCCGGCTGCCCGTTCAACCGCGACTTCTCGCCACGCTCTAACGTTTGATCCGGCGGCACATCGTCATCCGGCACGCTGCCGTCATCCTCCAACGGCACCACGTCGTGGAAATCGCCGTCCACCATCGCATCGGCGCCGGGGATGGTTTCGATATGATCGAAACCGATGTCGGCGCCCGCCTCCACCCGATCGATGCCAACGTCGCCACGCTCGCCGGTGCCTTCGGCATCGGTGTCGCTGTCGAGCGCCAGATCCGGATTGCCGGCCACGTCGCTGCCGCTGTCGGAGTTATCGCTCGGGCCGAGCGAACGGGTGCCATGGCCGCGCCCCAGCACGCGATCGTTACCTGCCGGGATGTTATCGGGGTCGAGTGTACTGTCAGACATGATCTACTCCTTCCAATGAAAACCCGATTGGACCACCGCTGCGGCGCTTGGTCCGTGCGCCCACTCGCATATAGGGGAGACGCCTCGCGGGTGCCGCTATCGCGCCGATAGGATTTTTTTACTTTACAAATGTACTATTCATAGATATAGTTACTCCATACACACACGAAGGAGTCCATCATGAGCACCGTCACCAACCACCTGCTGCGCGCCGCCACCATTGTTTTCGCCATCGCCGGCAGCAGCGCCGCCATCGCGCAAACCACCTCGCCCGCCGTTAGCGCGGCCAGCTCCACCAGCACGACCAGCACGACCACCACCGCCGGCACCACCAAGGCGGCAACCAGCAGCACCGCCGCGCAAAACGCCGTCGCCGCCACCACGGTCGCCGCCAGCAAGGCCCAACAGCCGGCCGGCCTGACCCGCGCCCAGGTTCAAGCGGAGTTCCTCGAAGCGCGCAAGAACGGCACGCTGCTGCAAACGGAAGCGGACTTCGACGTCGCGCAAACCCGCAAACACGTCGCCAACTAATCGCAGCTCGAGCAGATCGCCATGACCACGCATCCATCAACCCGCTCCCTCGCCGCCGCCATGCTGGCGTGCGCGATGGCGGTGCTGGGCGGATGCGCGGACATGGGCCACATCCAGCCGCAAGCCGTCGCGCTCAAGCCCGCGCAACTGAACGCCGGCAAAGCCGTCGCCGCCGCCAGCGCCGACGTGGCCTGGCCGGGGCAGCACTGGTGGGAAGCGCTGCATGACGAACAGTTGAACAAGCTTGTGGTCGCGGCGCTGGCCGACAACCCTGGCCTGCGCGCGGCGCAAGCGCGCGTGCGCCAGGCCGAGTCGCTGGCGGGCGTCGCCAAAGCCGGCACATTGCCGCGCGTGGACGCCTCGGCCAGCATCGACCGCGAACTGTATTCCGCGCACAGCACCGTGCCCGCTCCGCTGGCCGGCAACTACGCGTGGAAGAACACCGCCACCCTGTCCGGCTCCTACGACCTGGATCTGTGGGGCCGCAACCGCGACGCGCTCGCCGCCGCGCTCGACGAGGCGCGCATGGCGTCGGCCGAGGCGCAGATGGCGCGGCTGACATTGGAGACGGCCATCGTGCGCAGCTACATCCAGCTGTCGCTCGACTACGCGCTGCGGGACAGCGTGGCCGACAACCTGGCACAGCGGCAGCGCATTCTCGAGATCACCCGCAAACGCCGTGCGGCGGGACTGGTGAGCGACATCGACGTCACCAACATTGAAACAACGCTGCCGGCGGGACGGCGCGACCATGAGCAGATCGACGAATCGATCGTCCTGTTGCGCAACCAGCTGGCGGCACTGATCGGCAAAGGACCGGGCGACGGTGAGACCATCGCCCGGCCGAAGCTGGCCCTGGAAGCGGGCCACGGCGAAGCGGTGCCCGACACGCTGCCGGCGGAGCTGGTCGGCCGGCGCCCCGACATCGTCGCCCAGCGCTGGCGCGTGGAAGCGGCCGGCGCGCGCATCGCCGGCGCCAAGGCCGACTTCTACCCGAACATCAATCTGGCGGCCTTCGTCGGCCTGCAGTCACTGGGTTTCTCGCGCTTCCTCGACAGCCACTCGCAGATGCGCGGCATAACGCCGGCCATCAGCCTGCCGATCTTCGACGGCGGCCGGCTGCGCGCCCAACTCGGCAACCAGACCGCGCTCTACGACGGCGCGGTGGAACAGTACAACGCCACCGTGATACAGGCGATGTCCGATGTGGCCAACGCGGTGGTGCGGATCGCCTCCGTCAAGCAGCAGGACCTGCTGGCGCAGCGCGCGCTGGAATCGGCGCGCCGTCAGCAGCGACTGGCCGAGCGGGCCTACAACGCCGGCATGACCGACTCGCTCAATGTCATCAACGCGCAGCTGACTTTGTTAAACGAGCAGCAGCAAATGGCACAAGTGGCGAGCAAACAACTGGATAACTACGCTTTGCTGATGTCGGCGCTTGGCGGGGGCATAAAAGTGGATTAACCGGGGAGCTTCCAAGTACAATCAATCCTTCAAAATTATAAGAGGAGCAAGGCGATGAGCAGTTTTGAAGCGACTAAAAAGCGCCTGAAAAACATCCATGCCCGCATGCCGGACTTCCCCGAAGATCTGATGCGCCTGATGCGCATGACCTACCACATCCAAAAACGGATGAAAGATTTGAGCAATGCCGCGCTGCGCAAATATGACCTGGTGGACGCCAGCTACATGGTGCTGGCGGTGCTGTATGGCTCGGACGACGAGACCTCCACCGCTTCCACGCTGGGCGAGGCTTGCATGGAGAAGCCCGCCAACCTGACGCGCGTGTGCAACGACCTGGAAGCACAGGGACTGATCACGCGCGGCAATCGCCCGGGCGACCGCCGCTGCGTGATGATCTCGTTGACCGACAGCGGCCGCGCGCTGATCGCCAAGGTGCTGCCGGAAGTATGGGCTGCGACCACCCACGCCTACGATGGCTACAACGCGGAAGAAGTCAAACAACTGGAAGCACTGCTGAAACGGCAGTTGAACAACCTAGAAGCACTTACATAGACTAACCCACACCATGAACCCTCCCTCCGCCGCCACGCCAACACAGGAACACAAAGCGGCGCGGGGAGTGAACAAGGGAGCGGCCTGGCTGCGCTCTGAAACCGCCGGCTGGTTCAACACCGAAGGCCAGCGCTGGGTCTTCGTCGCCAAGGCCATGCTGGCCGCCTTCTCCGCCTTGTGGCTGGCCTTCCGCCTCGGCCTCGACTCCCCCTCCACCGCGCTCGCGACCACCGTCATCCTCGCGCTGCCCAGCAGCGGCATGGTGCTGGAAAAAGCCTTCTACCGTTTTCTCGGCACGCTGGTCGGCTGCGCGGCTTCGCTGCTGCTGGTGGCGCTGTTCCCGCAGTCGCCGCCGGTGCTGTTCATCGGCGTGGCGCTGTGGATCGCGCTATGCACCGGCGGCGCCGCCATGCACCGCAACCAGCAATCCTATAGCTTTGTGCTCGCCGGCTACACCGCCTGCATGATCGTCGTTCCCGCCATCGACGCGCCGGCCCACGTGTTCACCCTGGCCGTCACCCGCGTGACAGAGGTCGGACTGGGCATCATCTGCGCAGCCGTGGTGCATGACGTGATTTTCCCGCGCCGCCACTCGCACGCCGTCATGCGCACCGTGCAGACGCGCTACGCCGGCTTCATCACTTTTTGCCAGCAAGTGCTGGAGCGGCGCCTGTCACCGGCTGAGGCGGAGCTGAACCACCTGAAGTTCGCCGCCGATATCGCCGCGCTGGAGTCGGGCCGCGCGGCCGCCTTCTTCGAGGCCGACCACGCGCGCTCCCACACACGCCAGCTGCACGCCTTCAACGCGGCTTTCATGACGGTGCTGACCACCTTCTACACGCTGCACCGCCTCATCCACCGCCTGCGCATCAACGCCAGCGGCCCCGTGCTGGACCTGGTAGAACCGATGCACGCGCATCTGGCGCGGGCGATGAAGCCCGACCTGACCGCAGGCCAACTGGCCCGGATGCGCGTGGAACTGGCCGAAGACATCACGGCGGCACGCGCGCGGCTGGCGGCCGAGCCGCTGGAGGGGCGCCCGCAACAGATCGACTTCGACACGGCGGTCGAACTGCTGGATCGCTTCGTGCGCGACCTGGAGGACTTCGCGGCGCTGTACCACGGCCTGACGCGCGAGAAGCGCCAGCAGGTCAGCGATCCCGGCGCCTACACGCCGAAGACGCCGCCGGCCATCGTCATCGCCAGCGGCTTCCGCGCCGGCGCCACCCTGCTGATCACCGCCGCCGCCTGGTACTGGCTGGCCTGGCCCTACGCCGCCAATGCCATCCTGATGGCTACCATCTTCTGCGCGCTGGCGTCGTCGTCGCCGCGACCGACGGCGCTGGTGCAGCAAGTGCTGACCGGCTTCCTGATCGCCATGCCGCTGGCCTTCCTCACCGAGTTTCTGCTGATGACGCGGGCCGACGACTTCGGCCCGATGGTGCTGGCGGCCTTGCCGCTGCTGGCGCTGGGCTCCTACCTGAGCACCGGTCCCAAATGGGCGGGTGTGGGCATCGGCATCGGCATGTTCTCGGCCACGTTGCTGGTGCCGGCCAACCAGATGCACTACGACGTCGAAGCCTTCATCAGCAGCGAACTGTCGCTGACCATGGGCGTGGTGGTCGCCTGGGCGATGTTCAAGGTGGTGCTGCCCGAGCACACGATGGGCCACAAGGGACATGTCGCCGCCGCGCTGTGGCGCGAGGCGCTGAATGCCTGCACGGCGCCGCTGCACCGGCTCAAGCGCCGCTTCGACAACCGCGTGCGAGATCTTCTGAGCCAGTTGAACGCAGCCTCGGGACCGGCGCCGGGCGAAGCCGCGCGCTCGGTGGTGCGCCAGGGCCTGACCTTGCTGGAGCTGGGCCACGCGGTGATCGAGCTGCGGCAGCTGATCGCGGCGTCGCCGCCCGGCCCCGCGCGCCACGGCCTGCAGCAGGTGGTGCGGAACCTGGGCGACTACCTGCGCGCGCCGACGCCGGCACATGGCGCGACCGCGCTGGAGTCGCTGTTGCACGCCGGCACAGCGGTGCGCGCCGTACTGGCCGACGCCGCGACGGAGCGCCGCCCACCCCTGCAAACCGCACTGACCGACCTGCATTCCATTTACACGTCCTTGCTGGACCAGCTATCAACAGGAGAACCCCATCATGCCGCGTGAAATCGACTTCTTCGGCGTATTGCTGCCCGGCGTGCTGCCGCTGTTCCTCGCCAGCCTGCTGCTGCAGGTCGCGCTGGACAGTGTTTTGAGCCACATCGGCGCGTATCGCCAAAGCTGGCATCCGGCGCTGGTGCGCCTTTGCCTGTTCGTCTGCATCTTCGGCGCGCTGCTGCTGATCTTATATAAATAATCCAAACCATCTTCGAGAGCTAACGTGAGCGCATCTAAAATCTTCCGCTTCTTCCTGACCATGCTGCTGCTGGCGGCGGCCCTGTGGATCGGACGCACCGCCTGGGACCATTACATGGAATCTGCATGGACCCGGGACGGCCGCATCAAGGCCGACGTGGTCACCATCAGCGCCGACGTCGCCGGCACCGTGACCGACGTGATGGTGCGCGATAACCAGATGGTCAAGCAAGGCGACGTGCTATTCGTCGTCGACAAGGCGCGCTACCAGAACGCGCTGGCGCAGGCCAACGCCGTGCTGGCGTCGCAGCAGGTCGAGAAAGGCCGCCGCAGCAAAGAGGCCAGCCGCCGCGCGGCGCTGGACAGCTCCATCGTCTCCGCCGAAAGCATGGAGACGGCCCAATTCGCGGTGGGCACCGCGTCGGCGCAATACCAGGCGGCACTGGCCGCGCGCAACCTGGCGCAGCTCAACCTGGAGCGCACCGTGGTGCGGGCGCCGGTGGCAGGCTATGTCACCAACCTGAATGTGCACGCGGGCGATTTCGCCGCCGTCGGCGCGGCCAAGCTGGCCGTCATCGGCAGCGAGTCGTTTTACGTGGTCGGCTATTTCGAGGAAACCAAACTGCCGCTATTGAAGGTGAACGACCAGGTGCAAGTCCATCTGATGAGCGGCGCGGCGCAACTGAGCGGCCATATCGAGAGCATCGCCCACGGCATCACCGACCGCGACGCCAGCGTCGGACGCGAGCTGCTGGCCGACGTGAACCCGACCTTCAACTGGGTGCGGCTGGCGCAGCGGGTGCCGGTGCGCATCCATATCGACCAGAAGCCGAAGGATCTGGCGCTGGTGGCCGGCACCACCTGCACGGTGGTGATCCACAGCTAAAGGGAGCTAGCGCGAGCCGGCGACGTCCAGGATCGCCCCGCTGACGTAGGACGACTGCGGCGACAGCAACCACAGGATGGACTCGGCGACTTCCTCCGACCGGGCGGCGCGCCCCATGGGCAGGCTCGATGCCATCCGCGCCACGCGATCGGGCATGCCGCCGCTGGCGTGGATCTCGGTGTCGGTGACGCCGGGCCGCACGCAATTGACGCGGATACCCTCCTCGGCCACCTCCTTGGACAAGCCCAGGGTCATCACATCGATGGCGCCTTTGGAGGACGCGTAGTCGATATAGGTGTTGGCGCCGCCATGCCGGGCCGCTCCGGACGAGACGTTGACGATGCCGCCACCCTGCCCGCCGCCGCGCGTCGACATGCGCTTGACCGCCTCCCTGGCGCACAGGAAGGCGCTCATGATATTGGTCGTGAAAACGCGCTGCATCCGCTCGGCCGACATCTCCGTCAGCCGGCACTGTTGTTCCAGCACGCCGACGTTGTTGACCAGCGCCGTCATCGGCCCCAGTTGCGCGTCGACCGTCGCGAACAGGCGCAGCACGTCGGCCTCCACGCTCATATCTCCCTGCACGACGATCGCCTCGCCACCCTCGCCGGCGATTTGCGCGCGCAGCTGTTCGGCCGCGTCGCCGTTGCTGACATAGTTGACGCAGACGGCGTAGCCACGGCGGCTCGCCATCAAAGCCGTCGCCGCGCCTATGCCCCGGCTGCTGCCGGTCACCACCATCACCTGTTTCATCGCTCGCCTTGTAAAAAAGCCCGCTGTCGCGGGCTTGTGGTCTGGGTTACTTCTCCGGACTGGTGTTTTTCAGCGCATAAGTAACGTGCTGCCACCAGTGGTCGCGCGAATCGACGGTCCGCAGGCACTTCTTGTCGATCTCGCCTTTGAACATCGGGTCTTCGCACTTTTTAGTCATCAACGCATAGCGCTGATTTTCCGCGTTGGCCAAGGCGACCACCAGCCAGAAGACAAAGCCCATCAACACCACCACCAGGCTCCATGCGACATGGTTGATATACGCCCACTCGAACAGCGTCTCGATGACTGGTGACGATTCCTTGTAGAGATGCATCACCTTGCCTTCGGCGGCCTTCCGTTCGTCGCTAATTTCTTTCATTTTCGTACCCGTTCCAAATTAAAGCGCATCTTTGCGTGGCGGGTGACACGTCAAACCACGCCACGAGCGGAGATTACCACTTTTCAGGCGCGAGGTGGCCGTTCGCGCCCGGGCTGAGGGTTAAAACCCGCTTAAAACTCGTAGCGGGCCGACAGCTTGAGCTGGCGGCCGTCCGCCGCGTAGATACCGCCCTTACAGGAAAACGCCTGCGAGTAATACTGCTTGTCCGTCAGGTTGAGGCCCGACAGCGCAAACTCCCACTGGCCAAACTTGCGGGCATAGCGGGCGTCGACGGTGGCGAAGCCGGGAATTTTGCCCGAGCAGCTGTTATCGAAGTCCGAGCCGTAACGCTGGCTGTCGACCCACTGCGTGCCGATGTCGGCGGATTGGCCATCGGCCGGAGTCCAGCTCAGTCGCGCGCTCAGCGTGTTCTCTGGCACCAGCACCATCTGCTTGCCGCTGTTGGCGCCCTCGCGGAACTTGGCGTCGACGTACTGGTAATGCGCGCTGACGGTCCAGTCGGTGGCGATGCGCTGTTCCGCATCCAGTTCGAAGCCCCGGCGTTTGGTTGGATCGAGGTTGACGTTGGCGAACATCGTCGGATCGTAGAAGATCTCGTTGCTCAAGTTATGACGGAATACGCGCGCCGTCACCTTGCGCGAGGCGTCGGCGTAACTGGCGCCCAGCTCCAGATCGCGCGACTTCTGCGGCAGCAGCGCGGCATTGATCACCGGCGTGAACGCGTTTTCGTCGGCGTTGGCGACCCGATAGCTTTGGCCCGCTTTTCCGAACACGGTCACGCCGGTAAGCGGCATATAGCTCGCTTGCAGTTCCCAGGCGTTCAATCCCTGTGCGACGTCGTAGGCGGTGGTGGCGAAACCATCCGGATTGCTAAAGTTCTTGTCGAAGATCTCGCGCCGCACGCCCGCCGAAATCCGGCCCTGATGCGCGGTGTCGAAGCGCAGTTCGTCGCGCAAATAGAACGCCTTCGACCTCTGCTCGGCGTCGGCGGTGGCGGCGGTGCGCTCCCACTTGCTCAGGTCCACGCCGGCCACCACCTCATTGAGCATGCCGCCGATCTCGCCGAGACGCCGTACGCGCGGCGAGAACTGAATCTGCTTGCTGTCGCTGGTGCCGACTGACGACCCGCCAGTGTAGAAGTAAGCCGAATCGACGGTCTTTTTGCGGTACGACAGGTCGGCCGCCAGATCGTAGCCGGCCAGGCGGTACTGGCTGAAGAGGGTGAAGCGGTCGCTGTCGAGCGAGCCGTGGTCATTCGGCGTGGCCGCCTGGCGCGGATTGGAGTTGAATTGCGCCTCGGTCAGCGAACCTGGCAGGCGCATGTCCTGGCGCGCGCCTTCATAGCGGAAGCCCACGCGGCCCAGGTTGTTGAACCACTGCGCGCCGCCGCTGAACTGCGTTTGCTTGAATTCGTTGTTGTCGCGATAGTTGTCGGTGCGCTGGTGGCCCAGGGTCGCATCGGCCGCGAAGCCATCCCAGGCCTGTGCCGCCGACACGCGCGCCTCGCCGGCGTTGAACCGGCCGCCTTCGACGAAAACGCTGCCACGTCGGGTGTTCTTGCCCGGGCTCTTGGTGACGATGTTGATCACGCCACCGGTGGCGCCGTCGCCGTACAACACGCTGGCGCCGCCACGCGTGATTTCGATGCGGTCCACCGTATCGACCGGAATGGTCGACAGGATGGCGGTGCTCAGCTCATTTTCCGACAGGCGCACGCCATCGAGGACGATCACCATATTCTGGCTGCTGTTGGTGCCGAAGCCGCGCAGATCGAGATCGAAATCCGGGCTGCCGTTCAGGCTTTGACGGCCATAGACGCCGCCGATCTTGCGGATCGCCGAATTGACGTCGCTGACGCCGGCGCGGCGGATGTCCTCGGCCGAGATCACCGTGGCGCCGATCGGGGCCAGCGCCGGATCGGCGTCGAAGCGGGAGCCGGTAATAACGACCGGCGCCAGCACTTGGGCGACCTGCGCGCCGACGGCATCTTGCGCGATGGAGGGGGCCGGCGCGAGGGCGGCGGCGATGAAGCAAAGGGAAACGGCGGCGGCCAGCAAACGTGGCGCCGAAGGCGGAACAAACGCGAAGGAATTCATGGCAAATCGTTTTCAAAAGAGACATCCGCGCCTGCGTCCCCGCAAGTCGGAAGTGTACGGAAGCCGCGCGCCGGTCGACGGCGCGCGCTCCCCCCTGTCTGGCCGATATCCGGGCTGGCCGGCGCGGTCGTCGGAGCATATCTCGACAAGGCGCGGGCGTTACCGTTGCGGGGGCAGCACACCTTGGCCGCTTCGCGGAGTGCGGAAGCGGCCCTGTGTTTCCCGTTTAACCGCGCACGTGAACACATGCGCAGGCACCAGAACCCGGGCATTATACGCGGTTGGTCCCCCATCCTCCCCCGGCCCGGAGCCCAAGAACACCGCGGAGACACGTAGGGCGGATTAGCCGGAACGGCGTAATCCGCCATCCATGAGCCGCCACCAGCCCCTCCATGATTCAGGAAATAGATATGACCTATCTACATTTCGCGCATTGATCGCAGCCTCCCGCATCCCTATAGTATGGATATCAACACCATACCCGGAGCACCACCATGAGCACCCCCCATACCCTTCCCACCTACTTCCTCTCCCACGGCGGCGGTCCCTGGCCATTCATGATGGACCAGGTGGGCCACCTGTACGCCAAGCTGGACGCCTCGCTGCGCGACATCCCGCGCCAACTGGGCGTGACACCGAAGGCGGTGCTGGTCGTCACCTCGCACTGGGAAGGCCGCGACTTCATGCTGTCGTCGTCGGCCAAGCCGCCGATGCTGTACGACTACGGCGGCTTCCCGCCCCACACGTACGAGGTGCAATACAGCGCCCCGGGCGCGCCCGAACTGGCGGCGCACATCAAACAACTGCTCGACGCCGGCGGACACCCCGCGCAGCTGGACGAGCAGCGTGGATTCGACCACGGCACCTTCAGCGCCATGTACCCGGTGTACCCGAACGCCGACGTGCCGATCGTGCAGCTGTCGCTCAAGCACGGACTCGATCCGAAGACGCATCTGGAGGTGGGCCGTCTATTGGCGCCGCTGCGCAAGGAAGGTGTGCTGATCGTCGGCAGCGGCCTGAGTTATCACAATCTGCGGGCGTTCAACGCACAGGGCGCGGCGGCGTCGCATCAGTTCGACGGCTGGCTGCGCGCGGCCATGGCGCTGCCGCCGGCCGAGCGCACGGCGGCATTGATCGAGTGGGAGAAGGCGCCGGCGGCGCGCATGGCGCATCCGCGCGAGGAGCATCTGCTGCCGCTGATGGTGGCGCTGGGCGCGGCCGAGGACGAGCCGGCGGCGGTGCCGTATCACGAGGATGCGTTTATGGGGGCGCTGGCGGTGAGTAGTTTCAAGTTCGGGTAACCCGCACAGTCAACCCGCGATGCGGACGCGGGGTCGTACCCAGTGGGGTACGACCCCTGCCCGGATCTGCGGGTTGGGTGCTAACGAAGTTGTTTACGTCCCGCGTTTGCCCTTGGCGTATTCGGCGGCCTTGGCTTCGGCGATCGCGGCTTTTTCGGCCGCCTTGGCGGTCGCCTCCACCGCGTATGCATCCAATCGCTCCTTGCGAGACGCCGGCGTCTCGAGCGAAATGCGGCCCAATGTGCCGCTGCGGTAGTCGCCCAGGAAGGTGTGCGACGCCTTCTCGAAATCCAGGTCGCCGCCCTTCTGCCGGAAGCCGCGCTTGGCCGCCACGCCCTCCACCACCGCGATGCCGTCGAACGTTTCGATGTCCTTGAAGCCGTAGCGCGCCACCAGCAGCTGCGGATAGTACTTCAGCATCTCGTCGGCCAGGAACACCGCCACCTCCTCCTCGATCAGCGCGTTCGAACCGATGGCGTGGCTGGCGGCCAGCATCAAGCCGTCGCTCGGCAGCGCGATCTTCGGCCACAGCATGCCGGGCGTGTCGACCAGGATGGTGTTCTTGTCCAGATAAAGCTTCTGCTGCTGCTTGGTCACCGCCGGCTCGTCGCCGACCTTGGCCACTTTGCGCTTGAGCAGCGCGTTCATCAGGGTCGACTTGCCGACGTTGGGAATCCCCATGATCATGATGCGCAGCGGCTTGGTCGGCACGCCACGGTGCGGCGCCAGCTGCTTGGCCAGTTCCGGCACGCGCGTGACGTCGGCCGGCTTCTTGGTCGTCATCGCGAACGCCGTCACGCCCTCCTGCGCGTTGTAATACGCTACCCACGCCGCCGTGGCGGCGGGATCGGCCAGATCGATCTTGTTGAGGATCTTCAGGCACGGACGCTGGCGGAACTTGCGCAGCTCCTCCACCATCGGATTGGTGCTGGCCTCCGGCAGGCGCGCGTCGACCACCTCGATCACCAGATCGGTGTTCTCCATCTGCTCCGCCGCCTTCTTCTTGGCGGCGTTCATGTGCCCCGGGTACCATTGTATCGACATGCTCTGACCTTCAAAATCGTTCTGACAATCCGCTATTTTACCTGCTGACCCGGACGGGATTCGGATATCATGAGTCGCTTTTCCGTTTTTCTGACCATATAAACAATATTTTTCAACCGGAGTGCTGAAGATGAGCATAGCTGCACCGTCCAACCCGAGGGAGATCACCCTCCGCGGCATTATTCTGGGCATCCTGATTACGCTGGTATTCACGGCGGCACAGGTCTACCTGGGCCTGAAAGTGGGCCTGACCTTCGCCACGTCGATTCCGGCGGCGGTGATCTCGATGGCGCTTTTGAGCGCCTTCAAGAACGCCACCATCCAGGAAAACAACATCGTCCAGACGATCGCCTCGGCCGCCGGCACGCTGGCGTCGGTGATTTTCGTGCTGCCAGGCCTGCTGATGATCGGCTGGTGGGCGCACGTGCCGTTCTGGCCGACCTTCGGTGCCTGCGCCATCGGCGGCGTGTTGGGCGTGATGTACACGGTGCCGCTGCGCCGCGCGCTGGTGTCGCAATCGAACCTGCCGTATCCGGAGGGCGTCGCCGCCG
Organism: Burkholderia sp. LMU1-1-1.1; assembly: GCF_040675865.1. Lineage (NCBI taxonomy): Bacteria > Pseudomonadati > Pseudomonadota > Betaproteobacteria > Burkholderiales > Burkholderiaceae > Burkholderia > Burkholderia sp. LMU1-1-1.1. Next base: position 177,269 of record NZ_JBEGHG010000003.1, read on the forward strand.
CCGAGGTGCTCAAGGTCGGCACGGCCTCGCGCGCCGGCGCGGCCGAGGGCAAGGCCGGCCTGCGCGCGGTGGTGCTGGGCGCCGTCAGCTCGGCGCTGTTCGCCGCCGGCGCCGCCGTCAAGGTAATGGCCGGCGAATTGTCGTTCTACTTCCGCACGGGCGCCGGCGCCACCGGCATCGGCGCCTCCGGTTCGCTGGCGCTGATCGGCGCCGGCCACCTGATGGGCATCACGGTCGGCCTGGCGATGCTCGCCGGCCTGGTCATCGCCTGGGGCATCATGGTGCCGCTGATGACGTCCCTGACCCCGGCCGCCGCCGGCGTCGACGCCGCCGGCCACGCGCTGGGCATCTGGAAAACCGAAGTGCGCATGATGGGCGCGGGCGTGATCGGCATCGCCGCGATCATCACCCTGGCCGGCCTGGCCAAGCCGATCTTCGGCGGCCTGAAATCGGCCATGGAGACCGCGCGCCGCGCCAAGCTCGATGGCGCCGTGCTGGAACGCACCGAGATGGATATGCCGATCTTCATCGTCGGCCTGGTCACCCTGGTGGCGATGGTGCCGGCCGGCTGGCTGCTCACCAGCTTCCTGCAGGGCGGTCCGCTGTCGTCGATCGCCTTCCCGCTGGTGGCCGTCGGCATCGCCTACATCCTGGTCGCCGGCATCCTCGCCGCAGCCGTGTGCGGCTACATGGCGGGCCTGATCGGCTCCTCCAACTCGCCGGTGTCGGGCATCGCCATCTTGACGATCCTGGGCGCGGCGCTGAGCGTGGGTATGGTCGGCCGCAGCATCATGGGTCCGGAAGTGGCGCAGGCACTGATCGCCTTCGCGCTGTTCGTCACCACCGTGGTGCTGGCGGTGGCCGTCATCGGCAACGACAACCTGCAGGATCTGAAAACCGGCCAACTGGTCGACGCCACGCCGTGGAAGCAGCAGGTCGCGCTGTTGATCGGCGTGTTCGCCGGTTCCTGCGTGGTGCCGCCGGTGCTCGAGCTGCTCAACCACGCCAACGGCTTCGTCGGCGCGCCGAACCTCGACTCGATCTCGGACCAGCCGCTGGCCGCGCCGCAGGCGCTGTTGATCTCGACCTTGGCCAAGGGCGTCATCGGCGGCAACCTGCAATGGAACCTGCTCGGCTACGGCGTGCTGGTGGGATTGGTGCTGGTGGCGATCAACTTCGTGCTGAAAAAAGCCAGCAACGACAAATACAGCCTGCCGCCGCTGGGCGTGGGCCTGGCGATCTACCTGCCTAGTTCGGTGATCACGCCGGTGGTGGTGGGCGCGGTGGCCGGCTACTTCTTCGAGCGCGCCTGCGGCAAATCGGCCGGCGGCGAAACGGCCAAGCGCCTCGCGGTGCTGGTCATGTCCGGCTTCATCGTCGGCGAGAGCTTGTTCAACGTCGCGCTGGCCGGCCTGATCGTGCTGTCGGGCGAAGGCGAGCCGCTGGCCATCCACAACTCGCTGAGCGAAGCGCACACGATGATCATCTCGCTGATCGTCGCCACGTTCGTGGTCGTGGGCCTGTACCGCTGGTCGTCCAAAAACGGCCACGCCGTCAACGCCTGATAAAAAGTAACAACCCGCAACTCCGGGGTCAGGTCCACCATTTCTACACAAGCTGAGCAGTAGCGGGCAAACCGCCCGCCCTACGGTCCAGGACGTGTAGAATTGGTGGACCTGACCCCGGTGTTTTTTCGCAAGAAGGACAGTTGCCGCAAGGTGATCTTGCGTCCGCGCATAGACAAATAAGTCCATACCGAATAGGATTGCCAAATTCCTAACGACATTGGTCATTGCATGCGACGCTCCCGTTTTTACCTATTGGCCGCCGCACTGTGCGCGGCCGCGCTGCACCACGCCGCCGCCGACGACATGCCGGCCGTCGCCGGCTTCTTCCAGACCAGTCAAGTCAGCCACGCCGCGCTCTCGCCCAAGGGCGGCTATGTGGCGATGGTTACCATGCTGGCCGATGGCACGCAGGCGCTGGTGATCCGCGATACCGCCGACCTCAAACAGGTCAAGGTCGTCAGCCGGGTCGATCCGGAGACGGCCGTCTTTCACGCCACCCATTGGATCTCCGAAAACCGCATCGGCTTCACGCTGAAAAACATGCGCCTGAATTTCGAGACCAACCTGGACGAGTTCGCCATCGACCGCGACGGCGCCAACCACCGGCATCTGATCAACGGCAACTGGGCGCACAACACCGACGCGCCGCCGACCGGTTCGATGCTGACCAGCCGCGTCCTGACCGCCGACTACGCCTTCCACGGCGCCGCCAACGACGGCTCGGACGACATCCTGGTGAAGAAATACCGCTGGAACCACACCGACCTCGGCCCCGCCTCGTCTCGCCTGTACCGGCTCAACACCCGCACGCTCAAGCTGAGCAGCACGTTCGAGGGGGGCCAGCCCGAGGCCAGCGACCGCTGGATCACCGACGCCAACGCCGTGCCGCGCGTGGTGCTGTCGAAGGTCAAGGGCCGTTGCATCGCCTCCTACCGCCAACCGGACGCGACAAGCTGGACCCAGATCGACAACGGCCTGTGTTACGAGAACCGGCGCTTCGCGCCGCTGTTCTTCGACGGCGCCGACACGCTCTACGTGCAAGCGTCCCACAAAGGCTATGCCGCGCTGTTCCGCTACGACCTGAAGACGATGGCGATGGACAAGGAACCCACCGTGGAGGCGGAGGGCTTCGATTTCCGCGGCACGGCCGAGATCGACTACCCGACCAAACGGCTGATCGGCATCCATCTGGAAACCGACGCCGACACCACGGTCTGGTTCAACGGGCGCATGAAGGCCGACCAGGCCAAGATCGACGCCGCCCTGCCCGGGACCATCAACACCGTGCTGTGCGGCGCCGACTGCCTCGGCTCGCCCGTGCTGCTGATCCGTTCGGCCTCCGACCGCCAGCCGCCCCAGTACGTGCTCTACACCCGCGCCACCGGCGCCGTGATCGGCCTGGGCGGCACGCATCCCGACCTCAAGCCGGCGCAGATGGGGCCGCGCAGCTTCCACCACTACACGGCGCGCGACGGCCGTTCCATTCCCGCCTATGTGACCATGCCGGCCGTCAAGGCGGCCGGGCCGCGCCCGGCGGTGGTGCTGGTGCACGGCGGGCCCCATGTGCGCGGCGCCTCGTGGGAGTGGGACCAGGAGGCGGCCTTCCTGGCTTCGCGCGGCTATGTGGTGATCCAGCCGGAGTTTCGCGGCAGCACCGGCTTCGGCCAGGCGCACTTCGAGGCCGGCTGGAAGCAATGGGGCGGCGCGATGCAGGACGATCTGGCCGACGCCGCACAGTGGGCCGTCAAGCAGGGCTGGGCCGATCCCAAGCGCATCGGCATCATGGGCGCCAGCTACGGCGGCTACGCCACGTTGATGGGACTGATCAAGGACCCGCAAATCTTCCGCGCCGGCGTCGAGTGGGCGGGCGTGACCGATATCAAGCTGATGTTCACGTCGAGCGAGTCGGACGCGTCGCAGGAGGAGCTCGGCTACGGCATGCGCACCTTGATCGGCGACCCGGACAGCGAGGCCGACGCCGCGATGTTCCGCCGCAATTCGCCGCTGTTGCGCGCGGCCGAACTCAAGCAACCGCTGCTGATGGCGCACGGCGCCGGCGACCGCCGCGTGCCGCTCGCCCACGCCAGCCGCTTCCGCGACGCCATCAAGGCGCACAACCCCAACGTCGTGTCCCTCATCTACGACGACGAGGGCCACGGCTGGCGCAACGAGAAAACCAATATCGCCTTCTGGCGGCAGGTCGAAGCCTTCCTCGACAAGCACCTCAAGCGCGCGGAATAGGGGAAGCCGGCCGGGCAACGCCGGCCGGCGGCATCAGATCTCGGCCAGCGCCTTCACATGCGCGACCACGCTGCGCCCGAGCGCCGACAGGTTGTAGCCGCCCTCCAGGCAGCTGACGATGCGGCCTTTGCCGTACAGGCGCGCCACCTCCATCACCTGTTCCGTTATCCACGCGTAGTCCGCCTCGACCAGTCCCATGCCGCCGATGTCGTCCTCGCGGTGGGCGTCGAAGCCGGCCGAGATGAAGATCATCTCCGGCTTGAACGCGTGCAGCGCCGGCAGCCACTGCTCGGTGACGATCTTGCGCACGGCGTCGCCCTTGGTGGCGAGCGGCACCGGCACGTTGACCAGGTTGGCGGTGATCGGCTCCGGTTCGGTGTACGGATAGAACGGGTGCTGGAAAAAGCTCACCATCAGCGCGCGCGGCTCGTTGAGGAAGGCCTCCTCGGTGCCATTGCCGTGGTGGACGTCGAAGTCGACGATGGCCACCCGCGCCAGGCCGCGCGCGTCGAGCGCGTGCTTGGCCGCCACGGCGACGTTGTTGAACAGGCAGAAGCCCATCGGCTCGATCGGCCGCGCGTGGTGGCCGGGCGGGCGCACCGAGCAGAAGGCGTTATCGATCTCGCCATCGATGACGGCGTCGGTCGCGGCCACGGCGGCGCCGGCGGCGCGCTGGGCGGCCAGCCAGCTCCAGGCGTTGAGCGAGGTGTCGCCGTCGATCGGATAGGTGCCGCCCGGCGCCGGCACGTTGTCGCGCACGATGGCGATGGCGTTGCGGCTGTGGTTGCGCTCAAGGTCGGCCAGCGCCACCAGCGGCGCCTCGCGGTGCTCCAGCAGGTCGCTGATGTGCGATCCGATCAGCTGGTCCGCGATGGCTTGCAGGCGCGCCGGGGATTCGGGGTGCCAGTCGCCCATGTCGTGGCGCTGGCAATCGGGATGGCTGTAAATGGCTGTGGTCATGTCTATGGTTTTTACAGGGCGGCGCATGCTCTGCGAATGGTCCGCGTCACCGCGCTATATCCGCTGCGCAGTTTCTCGCATAGAATCGTTCAAACGCCGCTCCTGATTCTGCTGATCCCAGGCGCTAATCTACCATACATATCATGTACACAAAATTGCACGCGGTGGCACGCCAGGTCGGAGACATCATTGTCGGCAAGGACTTGCAGATACGTCAAGCACTCACCTGCCTGCTGGCCGGCGGCCACCTGCTGGTCGAGGACGTGCCGGGCGTGGGCAAGACCACCTTGGCGCACGCGCTGGCGATCTCGCTGGGGCTGCGCTTCAACCGCATCCAGTTCACCAGCGACCTGCTGCCGGCCGACGTCAACGGCATCTCGATCTACGAGCGCGAGAAGAACGGCTTCGTGTTCCATCCCGGCCCGATCTTCACCCAGGTGCTGCTGGCCGACGAGATCAACCGCGCCACGCCGAAGACCCAATCGGGCCTGCTCGAGGCGATGGAGGAGCGCCAGGTCAGCGCCGACGGCGTCACGCGCCCGCTGCCGCTGCCGTTCTTCGTCATCGCCACGCAGAATCCGACCCACCAGATCGGCACCTTCCCGCTGCCGGAATCGCAGTTGGACCGCTTCCTCATGTGCCTGTCGCTGGGCTATCCGGACGCCGCCGCCGAACGCGCGCTGCTGATGGGCGAGGACCGCCGCGTGCTGCTCAAGACGCTGCCGGCGGCGATGACGCCGCCCGAGCTGGCCGCCGCCCAGCAATCGCTCAAGCAGATCCACGTGTCGCCGTCGCTGGTCGACTATGTGCAGGCGCTGGCGGCCGCCTCGCGCCAGAACGGCATGTTCGCCGAGGGCATGAGCCCGCGCGCCGCCATCGCGCTGTTGCAGGCGGCGCGCGCCTGGGCCGCGCTGGAGGGACGCAACCATGTGCTGCCCGAGGACGTGCAGGCGGTGCTGGTGCCGGTCTGCGCGCACCGCCTGCGTCCGCTCAAGGCGGCGCACGGCGTCGCGCTGGCCAGCCGCGACCTGGTGCTGCAGTTGCAGAAATCGGTGCCGTTGTAGTGACTTCCGGCCTGCAAGCGCTGTACCGCAAAGGCCGTGACAAATGGCTGTTCCAGCTGCGCGGCAGCGAGCCGGGCGAGGTCACCCTGACATCGCGCCGCGTGTTCATCGTGCCCACGCGCGCCGGCCTGTCCTTCACCTTGCTGCTGTTGATCATGCTGATCGGCGCCCTCAATTACAACCTCGGCCTGGGTTTCGCGCTGACCTTCTTCACCGGCGCCTGCGCGGTGGCCGACATGTTCCTGACGGCGCGCAACCTTGCGCTCCTGAAGCTGGCGCCGGGCCGCGCGCAGCCGGTGTTCGCCGGCGAGGAGGCGCAGTTCGAGCTGCACCTGGCCAACCCCACCAGGCTCGATCGCTACGCCATCCGGCTCGGCTTCCAGGCGCACGGCGAGCCGCGCCAGGTGACGGACGTGGCGGCCGGCGGCGCCAGCGTGGTGGTGCTGTCGGCGCCGACGCGCGAACGCGGCTGGCTGGCCGCGCCGCGCATCCAGCTGACGACGCGCTTCCCGCTCGGCCTGTTCAAGGCGTGGAGCTACTGGCAGCCGGACTTGCGGCTGCTGGTGTATCCGGCACCCGAATCGCCGGCCCAGCCGCTGCCGTCGCGCGGCGCCGCCAGCGAGGACGGCCACGGCACCGTGGGACTGGACAATTTCGCCGGCATCCGCAGCTACCAGCAGGGCGATCCGATGCGGCATCTGGCCTGGCGCCAGATCGCCCGCCACGATCCGGCGCTCGGCGGGCAACTGGTGACCAAGCATTTCGAGGGCGGCGCGGTGGCCGAGCTGGCGCTGGACTTCGCCGACCTGCCGCTGCAACTGGACCTGGAATTGAAACTGTCGCGCATGACGCAATGGGTGCTGGAGGCGGAGCAGCGCGCCCTGCCCTACACGTTCCGCCTGGCGCAGCACGCCTACGGTCCGGCGCTGGGCGACGCCCACCGCGCCGCCTGCCTGCGCGCGCTGGCGCTGTTCGGACGGGAGGGCGGCGCATGAGCGATACGCCGCGACGCGGACCGACGGCGGGCCTGGGACGCCTGGCGGCCCTGCCGCGCGACAAGGCCGACACCCTGCTGCTGCTGGTCGCCGCGGTGATGGTGCTGGCGCCGCACTTCGCCCACCTGCCGCCGTGGGTCAGCGCGGCCGTCTGCGCCACCTTGCTGTGGCGCGCCGCCATCACCTGGCGCGGCAAGCGCATGCCGCCGATGTGGCTGCTGGTGCCGGTCGCGGTGGCGGCGATGGCCGGCGTCTACCTGACCTACCGCACCTTGCTGGGCCGCGACGCCGGCGTCGCCATGCTGACCCTGCTGCTGGCCTTCAAGCTGCTGGAGATGCGCGCCAAGCGCGACCTGTTCGTCGTCATCTTCCTCAGCTTCTTCGTGCTGCTGACCAGCTTTTTCTATTCGCAGACGATGGCGGCGGCGCTGTTCATGACCGCCACCTTGATCGTGCTGCTGACGGCGCAGCAGTCGTTCCAGTACACCGGCGCCGTGCCGCCGCTGGCGCGGCGGCTGCGCACCTCGGCCAAGCTGTTCCTGCTGGCGGCGCCGCTGGCGCTGCTGATGTTCATCGGCTTTCCGCGCATCCAGGGGCCGCTGTGGGGCATGCCGGGCGACGCCCACAGCGGCCGCAGCGGCATCTCCGACAGCATGGCGCCGGGGACGCTGTCGTCGCTGGCGCAATCGGACGACGTCGCCTTCCGCGTGCGCTTCCTCGACCGGGTGCCGCCGCAAAACCAGCTGTACTGGCGCAGCATCGTGCTGGGCGACTACGACGGCCGCACCTGGACCCGCGTGCCGCGCCGGCGCGGCGCGCAAAGAACGGACATCGCCATCAGCGTGCGCGGCCAGGCGATCCACCACGAGGTGACGATGGAACCGACCGGCAAACGCTGGCTGGCGCTGCTGGAGCTGACCGGCCCGCGTTTCAGCGTGCCGGGCTTCAACGTGCGCGAGTCGGATGAAATGGAGCAGTTCACGATGGAACCGTTGGCGCGCCGGGTGCGCTACGCCGCCAGCGCCTATGTCGATTTTCAATTGCAAGCCGATGAAGAGCCGCGCAACCTGGCGCGCTGGCTGGAGCTGCCGGACGGCTTCAACCCGCGCACGCTGGCGTTGGCGCAACGGCTCAAGCGGGCCGCGCAGTCGGCGGACGCGCGCCAATTATCGCAGCAGGTGCTGTCGATGTTCCGCAGCGACACCTTCCACTACACCTTGCAGCCGCCGCTGGCCGGGCGCGACATGGTCGACGACTTCCTGTTCACCAGCAAGGCCGGCTTCTGCGAGCACTATTCCGGCGCCTACGTGGTGCTGATGCGCGCCATGGGCGTGCCGGCGCGCGTGGTCACCGGCTACCAGGGCGGCGAGATGAATCCGCTCGACGGCTACCTGACGGTGCGCCAGTCCGACGCCCACGCCTGGGCCGAGATCTGGATCCCGTCGCAGGGCTGGCGCCGCGTCGATCCCACCGGCGCCGTCGCGCCCGAGCGCATCGCCCGCAACCTGGCGCGGGCGCTGCCGGCGCCGTCCGCTTTCGGCTTCGGCCAGTTCATCGAACTGCAAAACGACCCCGATTCGTGGCTGGCGCAACTCAGATTCCGCTATGCCGCGCTGAATAATTCTTGGAATCAATGGGTCCTGGATTACAATCCAGAGAGGCAGCGAAGTTTCCTTGCGGAACTAGGTTCCGTGTTCGGCAATTGGCGCAGCGCGGTCGGTGCGGCATCGGTCTGCGCGCTGGCCTGGCTGCTGCACTGGCGGCGGCAACGCCGGCCGGCCGCGCCGCTCGACGGACTGTACCAGGCCTTTTGCCGGCTGCAGGCGCGTCACGGTTATGCGCGGCGCCCCGATGAAGGCCCGCTCAGCTATGCTGCCCGTCTGCGGGACATGCCCGCCAGCGCGGAAAAACACGCGGCGATGGAGACATTTTTAACCCTGTACGGCGCGCTGAAATACGGCGGCGCCGGGGCCGAACAACGAACGGCGTCGCTCAAGACGCTGAAAACACTGCTACCTTTATGCCGATGAAGACATTGATTACCCCCCTGCTGGCCGCCGCGCTGCTGGCCGCCAGCGGCGCCAGCCACGCCCAGGTCGACCGCTACGGCTACACGCTGCCGCCCAGCATGCAACAAAAAGCCAAGAAGAAAAAAGCCCCGCCCGTCAAAAAGAAAACCGTACCCGCCATCGATTACGTCGGCGAATACGTCAACTTCGGCGAATGGAAGGAGGTGCGCGCCTTCCTCGACGACGTCGCCACCCGCAACGGCTTCGACCGCAAGGAACTGGACACCTTGATGACGCAGGTGCGCTATGTCGACGCCGCCGTGCAGCTGGTCAAGCCGGCGCCACCGGGCAAGCCGAAAAACTGGAACGCCTACCGTACGCTGACGATCGAGCCGGTGCGGGTCGACGGCGGCGTCAAGTTCTGGAACGAAAACGCCGACGCGCTCAACCGCGCCGAGGCGCTGTACGGCATCCCGGCCGAGATCCTGGTCGGCATCATCGGTGTCGAGACCGTGTACGGCCGCGTCACCGGCCGGTTCCGCGTCGTCGACGCGCTGACCACGCTGGCCTTCTCCTATCCGGAGGCGCCGCAGCGCGCCGCCCGCATGGAATTCTTCCGCGGCGAGCTCGAGTCCACGCTGGTGTTCGCGCGCCGCGACGGCATCGACCCGTTGTCGCTGCGCGGCTCGTTCGCCGGCGCCATGGGCATGCCGCAGTTCATGCCGAGCAGCCTGATCAAATATGCGGTCGACTTCGACGGCAGCGGCCACATCGACCTGCTCGGCTCCAGCACCGACGCCATCGGCAGCGTGGCCGCCTTCCTCGCGGCACACGGCTGGGAGCGCGAACAAGGCGGACCGCTGGTGTACGCGGCCGCCGTGTCGCCCAACAAGGCGTGGGAACCGATGCTGCACCAGGGCCTGACGGCAAAATATGCGCCGCAGGACTTGATAGCGGCGGGGGTCACCACCACTGTACCGGTGCCGGAGCAACAAACCTATGGTCTGGTGGATCTGCAAAACGGCGCCGACCCAACCGAATACTGGTTGGCCAACAGTAATTTCTTTGCAATTACGCAATACAACCGCAGCTATTTCTATGCGATGTCGGTCATCGAGCTGGGCCGCGCGGTGCGGCTGGCGCGCGGCGGACAGTAGAAACGGCGCACGGCAATGCGCGCGGGCGCGTGTAAGGACGGCGATGAGGGATGTAAGCAACCGTAACGGCTGTTGTTCGTCCCACTTGCACGCGGTATTGTTTAGTTGACACTTGGAAATTATTCATCCAAACTGGCTTCTAAAGCATCAAATCATAAGCATCTATACAACGGAATTGCCTTATAATTAACTTTAGTTGCTAAATAATAGCGTGCACCATAGCGTAGCACAGGAGTCGGTGTATAATTCTCACACAATGTTGCATCGGGACAACAATACCCGACTTTGCAATTTTTTTCTATTGCTGTCGGGTATTACATTGCGAGATGTTGTATAATTGTGTATATATTATGAAACTTGTTATCCCGGAATCGGTCCGTGTGTAAATTCGTTCCTTGGTAAGGATGAACATTAACGCAGCAAAGCGAGCTCCGAGTGTTGTACTTTGCAGGACAACTTTACAGAAGGAAAAGACGAAATCATGACAAACCAAGTCGGCATAGATATGAACAACGATGCGGATGGCGATGACCTGCTGCAATACAATCCCAACCGCCTGCTCGATACCCTGATCGAAAACCTGCGTTTGAAAAACGACGCGGCTCTGTCGCGCGCGTTGGAAGTCGCACCGCCAGTGATCAGCAAAATTCGCCACCACCGCCTGCCAGTGGGCGCTTCGCTGCTGATCCGCATGCACGAAGTAAGCGATCTGAGCATTCGCGACCTGCGTTACTTGATGGGCGACCGCCGCAACAAGTTCCGCATCAGCGATAAGCAGTTCAAACCAAAGGAAGGCGAACCAGGCCAGGGCCAGGGTTAAGTTTTACCCCGGCACTGACCTGCTCCGTTTTACCCTTGTGTCCCTCCCCCCTCTTGCAGGGGCGAGGGATGCGTCTTTTTACGCGCTAGGTTTTACGCCGGAAACACGCCGGTGGACAGATAGCGATCGCCCCGGTCGCACACGATGAACACGATGGTCGCGTTCTCGACCGTCTGCGAAACGCGCAACGCGATCTCGCAGGCGCCCGCCGCCGAAATACCGCAAAAGATACCTTCCTCCGCCGCCATCCGGCGCGCCATGCGTTCGGCCGACGCCTGCGACACCGCCTCGACCTTGTCCACGCGCGTGCGGTCGTAGATTTTCGGCAAGTAGGCTTCCGGCCATTTGCGGATGCCGGGAATCGACGAGCCCTCTTCCGGCTCGGCGCCGATGATCTGCACGTCGGGATTCTGTTCCTTCAGATAACGCGACACGCCCATGATGGTGCCGGTGGTGCCCATGGCGCTGACGAAATGGGTGACGCGGCCGTCGGTGTCGCGCCAGATTTCCGGGCCGGTGCCCTCGTAGTGCGCGCGCGCGTTGTCCTGGTTGCCGAACTGGTCAAGGATGACGCCCTTGCCGTCCTTTTGCAGTTGCTCGGCCATGTCGCGCGCGTATTCCATGCCGCCGGTCTTGGGCGTGAGCATGATCTGCGCGCCGTAGGCGGCCATGCTCTGGCGACGCTCGACGCTCAGGTTCTCCGGCATCAGCAACAACATCTTGTAGCCGCGCAACGCCGCCGCCATCGCCAGCGCGATGCCGGTGTTGCCGCTGGTCGCTTCGATCAGCGTGTCGCCCGGTTTGATGTCGCCGCGCTCCTCGGCGCGCTTGAGCATCGACATGGCGGCGCGGTCCTTGACGGAACCGGCCGGGTTATTGCCTTCGAGCTTGCCGAGAATAATATTGTTGCGCGCGACCGCGTCCGCGCCGGGCAGGCGGGTCAGCTGCACCAGCGGTGTATTGCCGATCGTATCTTCCAGAGTCTTGTAAGCCATCGTGTTCAATCTTCAGTGGTTTCGCTAAAACATGCATTTTAATCCGAGTTGCCGTTGCGCGTATGGCAAGGGATGGCCGTCCCCTGCCTGAGGAGGTAAAGTGCCGGAAGTCTTTGGACTGGAGGCGCCGCATGCGCTAGACTTGCGTCATCGCTGCATCGCACCACGCGCGCGCCACCCCACTCTTACACGACACGACCGCCATGTCCACCTCACCGCTTGAAATGCTGCCCGACGCCACCCCTGAAACACCGGCGGCGCTGCCGGCCGACCTGGAGAGCCGCCGCCACCAGATGTTTCCGACCTTGTCCGACAACGACATCAAGCACATGCTGCGCTTCGGCCACGTGCGCCACTTCAGCGACGGCGAAAAAATCGCCGAGGCGGGCAAGAGCAGCTACGGCATGCTGCTGGTGCTCAAGGGCGGCGTCGCGATCACCCGCTTCGACGGCCTGGGCAACACCTCGTATATCACCACGCACACGCCCGGCCAATTCTCCGGCGAAGTGGCGCAACTGTCGGGGCGTCCGGCGCTGGGCAACGCCGACGCCGTCGGCGACGTCGAAGTGCTGGTGATTCCGCCCGAATCGCTGCGCGCGCTGCTGGTCGCGCACGCCGACCTGGGCGAGCGCATCGTGCGCGCGCTGATCCTGCGCCGCGTCGGCCTGATCGAACAGAACTCGGGCGGCCCGGTCATCGTCGGCCCGCGCGGCCACGGCCGCATCCACACGCTGCAAAGCTTCCTGGCCGCCAACGGCCATCCGTACAGCGTGCTCGATCCGGAGGTGGACCAGCAAGCGACCGAGCTGCTGGCCCACTACCAGCCGACGCCGGACGAACTGCCGCTGGTGGTGTGCCCGGATGGCGTGGTGAAGAAAAACCCGACCGTGGTCGACATCGGCCGCTGCCTCGGCATGCTGCCGGACCTGCCGGCCGACAAGGTGTGGGACGTGATCGTCGTCGGCGCCGGCCCCTCGGGACTGGCGACGGCGGTGTACGCCGCGTCCGAAGGTCTGTCGGTGCTGGCGCTGGAGACCCGCGCCTTCGGCGGCCAGGCGGCGGCCAGCGCCCGCATCGAAAACTATCTCGGCTTCCCGACCGGCGTTTCCGGCCGCGCGCTGGCCGGCCGCGCCTACGTGCAGGCGCAGAAGTTCGGCGTCGAGATCGCCATCCCCGCCCCCGCCGGCCGGCTGATCTGCGACACCTATCCGCTGCAGGTGGAAATGTGCGGCAGCCTGCAGCGCCTGCAGGCCAAGACCGTGGTGCTGTCATGCGGCGCGCGCTACCGCCGGCCGTCGCTGGCCAACCTCAAGCAGTTCGAGGGCAAGGGGATTTATTACTGGGCGTCGCCGATCGAGGCCAAGCTGTGCAAGACCGAGGAGATCGTGCTGGTCGGCGGCGGCAACTCGGCCGGCCAGGCGGCGGTGTTCCTGTCGGGACACGCCTCCAAGGTCCATATGCTGATCCGCAAGGACAGCCTGTCGTCGACGATGTCGAGCTATCTGATCGAACGTATCCAGGCCACGCCGAACATCGAGCTGCACACGCATTCGGAGATCGTCGCGCTGGAAGGCGACGAGGATGGACTGAAGCAGGTGCGTGTCCGGAATTCGAAAAGCGAAGAGGAATGCGATTACGATGTCTGCCGCGTGTTCCTGTTCATCGGCGCCGACCCGAACACCGGCTGGCTGGAGGACTGCGGCGTCGATGTCGACGGCCACGGTTTCATCCGCACCGGCTTCGACGTCACCAAATCGCAGTGCAAGGCCAACTTCGAAAAAGGGGTGTACCCGCGCGAGATGCCGGCGCGCGCCGCGCTCGAGACCAGCGTGCCGGGCGTGTTCGCCATCGGCGACGTCCGCGCCAGCTCGACCAAGCGGGTCGCGGCGGCGGTGGGCGAAGGCGCGGCGGTGGTGTCGCAGATCCACGCGTTCTTGGCAAATTTACCCGCCGACAAGCGATAGCGATTACCGGACGCCGGCCTTCTCCAACTGCTCGATCTCGAAATCGCCGTCGTCCACGATCCGCTCCCACCCCTCGAACTTGCCCATGCCGCGCGTGCGGGCGATCGACAGCAGCAGGCTTTGTCCCGGCACCGCGCGCTCCGGCTGCAACTGATACACCGGATCGGCGAACGCCTGCGCCGGCGTGACGATCGTCCAGCCCATATCGACGAACTGCTGGATCACATCCTTCAACCACAGTGCGTTAATCAGGTTGTGATGCTGTAGCAGCACCTGCGGAATATCCCGTCCCTCCAGCTTGCGCGACAAATCGCGATAGGCGATCGCACGCTGCTTGACGTGCGCCAGGTACGCCTGCCTGATCGGCTCGATATCCGCCTTGGGATTGGCCCGCAGGACCTCGTCCAGCTTCGCGTCCAGGCGCCAGTCGCTGGTGTCCAGGCTCACGTACCCATTGCGATAGCCCTGCTCCTTGAGGAAGCTGCGCATGCCGTCGCGCTTCTCCGGCGTATTCCCTTCCCGCAGGAAGGTAAAGCGGAACCACTTTTGATACCCCGGCAAGGTGGACGTGATGCGGTCGCAATCGAGGATCTCCCGCCGGTACTGCGCCAGCGTCACCTTGGCCGCGTTCAAGTCCAGGTGCGTCATCGTGTGGTTGCCCAACGCATGGCCGGCATCGCCCCACGCCTTCGCCAGCGCATAGCCGGCCGGCTTGGTCGCGCCGAAGTCGCAGGTGACGAACAGCGCCGCCGACACCTTGTGCGCGGCCAGCGCGTCGAGCATCGCCTGGTTGCGCTGCTGCGGCGACATCAACGGCGTCTGCTCCAGCCGCGGGCCGTCGTCGAAGGTGAAGGCCACCGATTGCGCCTGCGCCACGCCGGTGCCCATCCCCGCGAGCGCCATCATCGCGGCCATGGCGGTTAAGCAAATACGGCGACCAAGTGTTACCAACATATCTTCTCCTTAAGGGCGATTTAATCGAACGCCGAACTCATCCATGCCAGAATGAAAGCCGAGGTAACACGCAAGGCCTCAGTGCTCCATTTGTTTCCTCGACATCATACTTCAACCATCCGAGGACAAAATGCGACTTCCACTCATCCCCCCGAGCGAACTGAACCCCGAACAAAAAGACCTGTACGACAGCATGCGCAAAGGCATCGCCAGCAACTTCAACGCGTTCAAGGTCGAGCGCGAAGACGGCGCCCTGATGGGCCCCTGGAATCCCTGGCTGCACGAGCCGGGAATCGGCAAGGCGATCTGGGACCTGACCCTGGCCATGGCCGCCAACGCCGTCTTGCCGGACAACGTGCGCCAGATCGCGATTCTGGTCGTCGGCGCCCGCTACAACGCCGCCTATGAACTGTATGCCCACGTCGCCGTGGCCGAGAAGGAAGGCATGTCGGCCGAGCGCTTGGCCGCGCTGGTGGCGGACCTGAAGCCGGTCGATTTGTCGAAGGAGGAGAACGTCGCCTTCGATTTCTCGTACGCGCTCAGTCGCGGCGGTACGCTGCCGGAACCGCTGTACCGGCTGGCGATCGACACCTTCGGCCAGCATGGCACGAACGAGTTGATCTACCTGGTGGGCCTGTACGCGCTGGTGTCGACCACGCTGAACGGCTTCAACGTGCCGGTGCCCGAACGTGAATAGGCGCGATACCACCATATCGCCAGCCGGCCGGCTCAAGCCCGCCGGCGTGGGTCCATCGGAGTTCGGCAGCGTCGCCCTGGTGCTGCAAGGGGGCGGCGCGCTGGGCGCCTACCAGGCAGGCGTCTACGAACGCCTGCTGGAAGGCGGCATCGAACCGAATTGGCTGTCGGGCATTTCGATCGGCGCGATCAACAGCGCCATTATCGCCGGCAACGCGCGGCAGGACCGGGTCGCGCGGCTGCGCGAATTCTGGGAACTGGTCAGCGATGGCGGCGCCTGCGCCCCCGGCGCCAACTGGAGCGCCCTGACGCTCGTCGACACGGCGCGCGCCTGGGTCAACCAGCTCGCGGCGGGCAGCGCGTTCGTGCGGGGAGTGCCGGGTTTTTTCGAGCCGCGCATGCCGTCCTTCCCATTCGGCGGCAGCCAGGCCACCAGTTTCTACGACACCTCGCCGTTGCGCGCCACCCTCGAGCGCCTGGTCGATTTCGATCGCATCAACGCGCGCGAGACAAGGCTTAGCGTCGGCGCGGTGAACGTCCGCACCGGGAACTTCGCCTACTTCGACAACGCCACCAAGCGCATACGGGTCGAACACATCATGGCCAGCGGCGCGCTGCCGCCGGCCTTCGATGCGGTGGAGATCGACGGCGAAAAATACTGGGACGGCGGCATGGTGTCGAACACGCCGCTGGAGTGGGTCCTGTCCAACAGCTCGGGTCTCGACACGCTGGTCTGGCAAGTCGATTTATGGAGCGCGCGCGGCGAACTGCCGCGCGACATGGCCAGCGTCGCCACACGCATGAAGGAGATCCAGTATTCAAGCCGTACCCGCATGGCGACCGACTCCCTGCGCAGGGTGAAGAAGCTGCACACGGCGCTGAGCGAACTGCTGGCCATCATCCCGGCGGACATGGCGGCCAGTCCACAAGCGCAGTTGCTGGCGGCGGCGGGCGATCCGGCGCTCTACAACATCATTGAGCTGGTCTACCGTTCGGCGACCTACGAGGGCCAGTACAAGGATGTGGAGTTTTCGCGCAGGACGATGAACGAGCATTGGCAGGCCGGCTACACGGATGCCGACAACACGCTCACGCATAAGGAAATCCTCAAGTTGCCATCCATCGACGCCAACCCGGCCGTCTTCGACTTTCTGACGAAGCCGGCCTAACTGTTCCGCTCTTTGAGGCGCCGCAGTTGCGCGGCCTGGTAGGCGCCGAAGGCGTCGTTGAACAGGCAGCGTATCAACGGGTCGTCGACGATGTCGGCGTCGGCCGGCGCGCCGCTGATTCGCATGTACATCGACGTCAGCGACTCCCCCAGCGCCAGGCCCGCGTATAGCTTGGCGATGGGGATTTCGGTCCGCCACGTCGGCGCCTCCTCGTCGCCCGCCGCAACGATGCTGTCGCCATGAATGCGGTAGCGGTATTGCCGCACGCCGCCGGCGTGGTCGTAGACCGACAACTGCCAGACGCACGGCGTCTCGAAATAACTGTCCGGCGGCAGTTCCATCTCCCGGTATTTATCGAGCAACCCGGAGCCGCAGTAGTCCAGCACCAGCGCGGTTTGTTCTTCCGTCAGCGGCGCGAAATGGCCGGCGATGTCGGAGGTCGGCGGCGGTGCGATGTCGGCGTCGTATTGATAATCGACGTCCTGCTCGCCGACCGGCAGCACCCATGGCAGCGGCGCCGCCGGGGTCAGCGTTTGCGGCGTCAACGCCATCGCGACGGAAGGATTGAGGCGGACGACACGCGCATCCGGCAGCCAGGCGCCGACCTCGCGCTCGAACTGCCGGTAGGTGATCGGGAACAGCGCGTGGTTGTACCAGGACCATGGCTCCTGCACGAACTGGCAAGAGCTGGGGACGACGTAGCGCGGCTTGAGCGCGCGCAGTTGCTCCGGCCACTCCTCCGGCAGTTCCGGCCGGCCGCCCCCGGCGCGCGATGGCGCGATCACGTCGATCTCGCGCATGGTCTGGAAGGGCCACAGCACCATGTCCCACGGCGCGTAGGCTTTGAGCTGTTCCAGCGTCTCCGGGTCCATCCAGGAATCGACGACGTTCAGCACGTTCAAGCCGCCGGCGCGGATGTGGAACATCGAATCGACATCGGCATCGAGCGCGCGGCGCGGAATGACTTCAATCGCGCCGACTAGCACCGGCGCGTCCACCGCCAGCGCGCGAACGTCGGTGAAGCCCAGCTCACGTATCATCGCGAACAGTTCGTCGAACAGGCAGTAAAGATAGATCGGCGTGGCGCGCGGCAGCAGGTCCAGGCTCTCCATCGAACAATGGTCGTCGTGGAAGTGCGAGATGAAGACGGCGTCCGGCGTGAGCTTTTTAATCTGTTCATGGTCGAAGCGCACGGCGGGAAAGGCGTGGCAATTGCGGCTGAACGGGTTTTCGAAAATCGGATCGAACAGTATCTGTGTGCCTTCGTGCTGGAAGACATAGCCCGCGTGGAGTATCCTGGAAATCTTCAGCGGCGACATGGTCGGCTCCAATCAAAATGTCGCGCTATCTTACCAGACATAAAAACGTAAAAGCCCGCAGCGCGGGCTGCGGGCTTTTGCTGGTGTGACAGATTTACTTGCCTGCTGCGGCTGGCGTGGATGCGGCCTTGGCGGCGGCTTTGTCGGCTTTCGGTTTGGCGGCCGCCGTAGCGCCCTCTTTCGATTTGCCGTTCACTTGCAGGCCGGCCTCGGACAGCTTGGCGGCGTTCTTGCCGCCGACGCCCTTGACGCGCTGTTCAAAGTCGGCCCAGTCCTTGAACTCGCCTTTTTTTCGTTCTTCCAGAATGGCGGTGGATTTGGCCGGGCCGATGCCCTTGATCGAATCGAGCGCGGCCGCATCGGCCTTGTTGACATCCACTTGTGCGAACGCGAAGCTCATCGTGGCGGCTAGCGCGGCAATACCCAGCATTAGTTTTTTGAACATGTCTGTCTCCGTGGTTGGTCTCTAGCAAGGGCGGAAATCGCGCCTTGAATACCCTAAACGGGAGAGGACCGAGTGACGGTTGACGCAGTACTTATGAGGTACATCAAACACACACGTGTATCCATGGATTAATTGAATGAACGGGCGCTCAGGCGCCCGCGTCGAACAGCTCTTCGCGGGTGACCGTTGCCGTGCCAAGCTTGCCCACAACAATGCCGCCGGCGCGGTTGGCCGTCTGCACCGCTTCGTTCCATCCCGCGCCCGCGCCGAGCATGCACGCCATCGTGGCGATGACCGTGTCGCCCGCGCCCGAGACATCGAACACTTCGCGCGCCTGCGCGGGCATGTGGAACTGGTCGTTCTCGGTGTACAGGGTCATGCCCTCTTCCGAACGTGTCAGCAGCAAGGCGTCCAGCTTCAGCTCCGCGCGCAGTTGCTGCGCCTTGGCCGTCAGTTGCTCTTCGCTGTTCCAGCTGCCGACGATACGCTTCATCTCCGACTTGTTCGGCGTAAGCACGGTGGCGCCGCTGTAGCGCGAGAAGTCGTCGCCCTTCGGATCGACCATCACCACCTTGCCGGCCGCGCGCGCGGAGGCGATCATGTCGGCCACGTTCACCAGGCTGCCCTTGGCGTAGTCCGACAGGATGATGACGTCGTAGTCGGCCAGCAGCGCCTTGAACTGAACCAGTTTGTCGCGCAGGACGGTGTCGGTCGGCGCTTCCTCGAAGTCGATGCGCACCATCTGCTGCTGGCGGCCGATCACGCGCAGCTTGATGATGGTGGAGATGGCGTCGTCGCGTTTCAGGTAGCTATGGATGCCGCCGCCTTGCAGCAGCTGCTCCACTTCGGTGCCCGCCTCGTCGGCGCCGACCACGCCCAGCAAGCCGGCGTGCGCGCCCAGCGCGGCGGCGTTGCGCGCCACGTTGGCGGCGCCGCCCAGGCGCGCTTCGCGCTTTTCGATGCGCACGATGGGGACCGGCGCCTCCGGCGAGATGCGGCTGACGTCACCGAACCAGTAACGGTCGAGCATGACGTCGCCGACGACCAGGATGCGCACCTTGTCCAGTGCGGGGGATTGAAAAGCGGTGACGGAAGTACTCACATGGTCCTCGTTTGTTAATTAAGCTCGTCTTGATGCACTATCTGCATGCGCTATCTGAATCACGTAGGGCGGATTAGCGTAGCGTAATCGGCCATGCATGCTCCGTCGGCGGCTCATGGATGGCCGATTACGGCGTTCCGCCTAATCCGCCCTACGTGTATCCGTGGATTCGTGCACCCGCGCATCCGTGATCCGTGGACCCACGCACCCGTGCACCCATGCATCCGTTAATACATGAACCAGCAGCCTTAGTTCATTACGTTCAGTTCTTCAGTGCGGCGCGGTGGGTAGGTTTCCCACCGGCTGCATCCAGGGCACTGCCAGTAGAACTGGCGCGCCTTGAAGCCGCAATGGCTGCACTGGTAACGCGCCAGCTTCTGCGTGTAGCCGTGCACCAGGTTCTTCACCATCGACAGCTCCGACACCACGCTCGCCGGCGCATCGACCAGGCGCGCTTCCAGCAGCTTGTCCAGCCCCAGCAACGTCGGCGTGCGGCGCAGCTCATCGACCACCAGGTCCTTGGCGGCATCGAGGCCGTCGAGCTCCAGCACCGCTTTATACACCACCTCCAGCAGATCGATCGACGATGCCTGCTCCAGGTAGGATTTGATCAGGTTGACGCCTTCGAGCGGGCGGCCGACCTTGCGGTAGCCGTCCATCATGCGCTGCGCCACCAGCGCGGTGTGCGGCACGCTGATTTGTTCGACGCGGCGCCATGTCATCAACGCGCCCTCGATATCGTCCTTGGCCAACTGCGCGTCGCCGATCAACAAGGTGGCGCGCACGTTGACGCGGTCGGCCTGCAGCGACTTCTCCAGCAGCGGCAGCGCGTCCTCGGGATGCAGGTGCACCAGCGCGTCCTGCGCCAGCTCGCAGTAGAACTGCGCGATTTCCTTCTGGCGCGAACCGGCGCCCGATTCCTGCAGTCCGATGGCCGCCTCGATGGCGCGCGGCCACTCCTTCTCGCGCTGGAAAATCTCCAGCAGCGCGCGCCGCGCCGGCACCGCGTACTGGCTGTGGATCAGGCGATTGAAGGTTTCCTCGGCGCGGTCCAGCAGGCCGGCCTTCAGGTAGTCCATGCCCAGTTCATATTCGGCGTGCTCCTTCTGCTCCTGCGGCAGGTCGGGACGCGACAGCAAATTCTGGTGGACGCGGATGGCGCGTTCGGTCTCGCCACGACGGCGGAACAGGTTACCGAGGGCGAAGTGCATGTCGGCCGTTTCCGGGTCCATGCGCACGATCTCGATGAAGGCGTCGACCGCCTTGTCCGGCTGGTCGTTGAGCAGGAAGTTCAGGCCCTTGAAATAGCCGCGCGGCAGCGTGCGCGATTCGGACACCAGCTGGCGGATGTCGACGCGTGCGGCGATCCATCCCATGCCGAAGAAGAGCGGGATGCCCAATAACATCCAGAGTTCAAATTCCATGCTTGTTCTTGTCGTTGATAGTGGTGCTTATTGTGTGGTGACGCCATCGGGCTGCGGCTGCGCGTTGACCTGCTGCGCCGAAGATTGCAGCGTCGTGATGGTGGTTTTGTGTTTGTTCGTTTCGCGGCGGTGGCGGAACACGGTCGGCGTGAGCGCGAGCACGCCCAGGACGGCGCCGGCGACGAAGAAGCCGAGCAGCATCAGCACCAGGGGGCCGCGCAGGTCATAGTGGAGGAAAAAGTGCAGATCGACTTCCTGCGTATTCTTCAGGGCGAAGCCAAAAAACAAGACGAATAGGACGATTCCAATGAGGGTGGATAAGAATTTCATCAGCCTGGTTCCTGTTCTGGATTTCTAAGAGCGCCAGTATGGCACTAGTCACCGAATACTTCAAAAAAAGTGCATAAAAAAAAGCGGCATCCGAGGA
Source organism: Burkholderia sp. LMU1-1-1.1 (assembly GCF_040675865.1). Taxonomy (NCBI): domain Bacteria; kingdom Pseudomonadati; phylum Pseudomonadota; class Betaproteobacteria; order Burkholderiales; family Burkholderiaceae; genus Burkholderia; species Burkholderia sp. LMU1-1-1.1. The sequence continues at coordinate 198,578 of NZ_JBEGHG010000003.1, forward strand.
CGCCGCTTTCTTGTCAAACCATCAGACGCTTCAGTCCTCGATGATCGGTTGCCCGACCATCGCGTCGACCCGCTCGCGCAATTGCTTGCCCGGCTTGAAGTGCGGTACCCGTTTTTCGGGCACCATCACTTTGTCGCCCGACTTCGGATTACGTCCGATACGCGGTGGCCGGCTATTCAGAGCGAAGCTGCCAAAACCGCGGATCTCGATGCGCTGACCGGTCGCCAGGGCGTTGGTCATCGCATCCAGAATGGTCTTGACGGCGTACTCCGCATCTTTGGCCACCAGCTGAGAATAACGCTCAGCCAGGCGGTTGATCAACTCGGACTTAGTCATCGACTAGTTCTTAGTTCTTGTTATCGAACTTGGCTTTCAACAGCGCGCCCAGGCTGGTGGTGCCCGAAGCTGCGTTGTTGTCGGTAGCGGCCATTTTCTGCATCGCTTCCTGGGTCTCGACGTTGTCTTTCGCTTTGATCGACAGCTGGATCGAACGCGCTTTGCGGTCGATGTTGATGACCAGGGCTTCGACGGAGTCGCCAACCTTCAGGTGCGTACCGGCATCTTCCACGCGGTCGCGGGAGATTTCGGAAGCGCGCAGGTAGCCTTCGACTTCTTCGGACAGTTGGATCACGGCGCCTTTAGGCTCGACCGATTTCACGGTGCCGGTAACCAGCGCGCCCTTATCGTTCATGGCTGCGAAGTTGTTGAACGGGTCGCCTTCCAGTTGCTTGACGCCCAGGGAAACGCGCTCGCGCTCGACGTCGATGGCCAGAACGATGGCTTCCAGCTCGTCGCCTTTCTTGAAGCGGCGAACAGCTTCTTCGCCGGTTTCGGTCCAGGACAGGTCCGACAGGTGTACCAGGCCGTCGATGTTGCCGGCCAGGCCGATGAACACGCCGAAGTCGGTGATCGATTTGATCGCGCCACGGACTTTGTCGCCCTTCTTGTGGGTCACGCCGAAGTCATCCCATGGGTTCGCTTTGCACTGCTTCATGCCCAGCGAAATACGGCGACGCTCTTCGTCGATTTCCAGAACCATGACTTCAACTTCGTCGCCCAGTTGGACAACTTTGTTTGGAGCGACGTTCTTGTTGGTCCAGTCCATTTCCGACACGTGGACCAGGCCTTCGATACCCTGCTCGACTTCAACGAACGCGCCGTAGTCGGTGAGGTTGGTGACTTTACCGAACAGACGGGTGCTTTGTGGGTAACGACGGGACAGACCGGTCCATGGGTCGTCGCCCAGTTGCTTCACGCCCAGCGAAACACGGTTTTTCTCTTGATCGTATTTCAGGACTTTGGCGGTGATTTCCTGGCCAACGGTCAGCACTTCCGATGGGTGACGCACACGACGCCATGCCAGGTCGGTGATGTGCAGCAGGCCGTCGATACCGCCCAGATCCACGAACGCGCCGTAGTCGGTGATGTTTTTGACGACGCCGGTCACGACCGTGCCTTCTTTCAGCGTTTCCATCAGTTTCTGACGCTCTTCGCCCATCGAAGCTTCGATGACGGCGCGGCGGGACAGAACCACGTTGTTACGCTTGCGATCCAGCTTGATCACTTTGAATTCGAGGGTCTTGCCTTCGAACGGGGTGGTGTCCTTGACTGGACGGGTGTCGACCAGCGAACCCGGCAGGAACGCGCGGATGCCGTTGGTCAGAACGGTCAGGCCGCCCTTGACTTTACCGTTGACGGTACCGACGACGATTTCGCCCGATTCCATCGCTTTTTCCAGTGCCAGCCACGAAGCCAGACGCTTGGCTTTGTCGCGCGACAGGATGGTGTCGCCGAAACCGTTTTCGAGCGACTCGATCGCCACGGAAACGAAGTCGCCTACTTTGACTTCCAGTTCGCCGTGGTCGTTTTTGAATTCTTCAACTGGGATGAATGCTTCCGATTTCAGGCCGGCGTTGACGATCACGAAGTTGTGATCCAGACGAACGACTTCAGCCGAGATCACTTCGCCCGAACGCATGTCTTGACGCGACAGGGATTCTTCGAAGAGGGCTGCAAAACTTTCCATATTAGACATTGTGACTTCCAGGTTGCCAACAAGGCTCGCGATATGCGACTTCAGTTGGGTTAAGGTTGATCAAAGTCCCGCAAGTAAGTACTTACTCGGCCTGCCGGACCCGCCTTTGCTACAATTTCAGTGGGGCTTGCCCACTGCCGCATACCACTGCAACACCTGTTCGACCGCTTGATCAGCGGTCATATTGGATGTATCCAGCACATGCGCCCCTTCCGCTGGCACCAGCGGCGCGATGGCCCGGTGGGTATCCCGGTCGTCCCGCGCCTGCAAATCCATCAGTAGGTCTTCCATATTAGCAGAAATTCCCTTGCCAATCAATTGCTTATAACGGCGATCGGCCCGTGCCGCGACAGACGCCGTCAAAAACACCTTCAACACCGCGTGCGGGAAGATCACCGAGCCCATGTCGCGCCCGTCCGCCACCACGCCCGGCGCCTTGCGGAACCCCAGTTGCAGCCCCACCAGCGCGTGGCGCACGGTCGGGAATGTTGCAATTTTTGAAGCGGTGTTGCCCACCTCTTCCGCACGGATGGCGTCGGTGACGTTTTCCTGCGACAAAATGATATCGCCGCCCTGGAAACTGCATTGCAGGTGCTCGGCCAGCTTGGCCAGCGCGTGTTCGTCGTTCAGGTCGGTGCCACGGCGCAGGGCCGACAGCGCCGTCAAGCGGTACAGGGCGCCCGAATCCAGGTAATGGAAGCCGAGCTTATCGGCAACGCGGTGCGCGACGGTGCCCTTGCCGGATGCGGTCGGGCCGTCGATGGTGATGACTGGGATTTGGGATGTGACCATTGTTTTTTAATCTACTTATTTTGCAATCGCGGCAAACGCCGCGAAGTATTCGGGGAAGGTCTTGCCGACGCACTTGGGATCGTTGATGCGCATGACGTTGCCCTTGCGCGCGGCCCCGTCCAGCGACACCAGCGAGAAGCACATCGCCATGCGGTGGTCGTCGTAGGTGTCGATGGTGGCGGCCGTGATCACGGACGGCGGCGTCACCTTGATGTAATCCGGGCCCTCCTCGACGATGGCGCCGACCTTGCGCAATTCGGTCGCCATGGCCGCGATGCGGTCGGTCTCCTTCACGCGCCAGCTGGCGATGTTGCGCAAGGTGCTGGTGCCGTCGGCGTACAGCGCCGCCACCGCGATCGTCATGGCGGCGTCGGGAATGTGGTTGAAGTCGGCGTCGATGGCCTTGAGCACGCCATTCGACCTGGCCTCGATCCAGTTGTCGCCCATGGTGATCTGCGCGCCCATCTGCTCCAGCGCCGCGACGAAACGCACGTCACCCTGAATACTATCGCGGCCCACGCCTTCGACGCGCACGGGACCGCCGGCGATGGCGCCGGCCGCCAGGAAGTACGACGCCGACGAAGCGTCGCCCTCGACGTGGATGGTGCCGGGCGACTGGTAGACCTGGCCCGGCTGCACGGTGAACGAGCTCCAGCCGTCCTGCTCGACCTTGACGCCGAAGCGGCGCACCAGGTTCAAGGTGATCTCGATGTAGGGCTTGGAGATCAGTTCACCTTCGACGTCGATGGTGATGGCGTGCTCGGTGGCCATCAGCGGCGCCACCATCAGCAGCGCGGTCAGGAACTGGCTCGACACGTTGCCGCGCACCGACAGGCGTTGCGCGTGGATCTTGCCCTGCTTGATGTGCAGCGGCGGGAAGCCCGGGTTGCCGGTGTATTCGACGTCGGTGCCGGCGGCGTTCAGGGCGTCGACCAGGTCGCCGATCGGGCGCTCGTGCATGCGCGGCACGCCGTGCAGCTTATAGTCGCCGCCGATGACGGCCAGCGCGGCGGTCAGCGGACGGATCGCCGTGCCGGCGTTGCCCATGAACAGATCGGCCGATTTATTCGGCAGCACGCCGGCCACGCCCTTGACGTGGTGGATGGTGCCGGTGGCGGTTTTTTCCTCGGTCCACTGCACGCCCAGCGAGCGCAGGGCCGCCAGCATGACGGCCGTGTCGTCGGAGGCCAGCAGGTCGACGATGGCGACGTCGCCTTGCGAAAGCGCCGCCAGCAGCAGGATGCGGTTGGAGATCGACTTCGAGCCTGGCAGGCGCACCGCGCCCTCCACATGCGCGACCGTCGCCAGGTCGATATATTCGTGGGTCATACTGTTCCTTGTTCTGCTGTCTATTCAGCTTTATCTTTTGAAGGCGGCGCTTCGGCCGCCTCGATCGCGGTAATCCACTGGTGGCGGGCACGCTGGGCGTTGCCGTACACGCTCTCCAGCGCGGCGCCGTCACCGGCGGCCAGACGGGCGCGCAGTCCCGTCAATTGTGCCAGATAGGCGTCCAGCTCCGTCAGCAGCGCCGACTGGTTGGCCAGGCTGATGTCACGCCACATTTCCGGCGACGATCCGGCGATCCTTGTGAAATCGCGAAAACCGCTGGCCGCATACTGGAACAGTAAATCCGCATGCGGCTTGTTGGCGATGTCGTCCACCAGGGCATACGCCAGCAAATGCGGCAAATGGCTCACGGCGGCGAACACCTTGTCATGTTCTTCAGGCGTCAAACGATGGATGACGGCATGGCAGGCGCGCCAGGCGGCGGCCACGCGTTCGACATCCTCCGCCGCGTTTTCGTCCAGCGCCGTCAACACCACCTTCTTGCCGACATACAGATCGTCGATGGCAGCCTCGGGACCGTTGGTTTCGCGGCCGGCGATGGGATGACCCGGCACGAACTGCGCCACCTTGCCGCCCAACGCGCGGCGCGCGGCCGCCACCACGTCGGACTTGGTGCTGCCGGCGTCGGTAACGACGGTGCCCGCTTGCAGGTGCGGCGCGATGGCCGACAGGATCGCCTCGGTCTGCGCCACCGGCGCGGCCAGCAGCACCAGGTCGGCGCCTTGCAATGCCTCGGCCATGCCCTCGTCGCCGGTCGCGCCGATGACATCGATGATGCCCAGCTCTTTGGCGCGCTCCAGCGAGGCCGCCGAGCGGCCCATGCCGACCACGCTGCCGACGGCGCCGGCCTTCTTCAGCGAGCGCGCGAACGACCCGCCGATCAGGCCTACGCCAAAAATGACGACCTTGTTCAACACGAAGTTATCCTCCCCTGTCACTCCGCCAGCGCCTTGGTCAGCGCGGCGATCAGCACCGCGTTCTCCTGCGGCAGGCCGATGGAAACGCGCAGCCACTCCGGCAGCCCGTAGTTGCCGACCGGGCGCACGATGACGCCCTGCTTCAGCAACGACAGGTTGACGCGCGCGCCGGCCGCCGGATCGTTGCCGACCTTGACCAGCACGAAGTTACCGTACGACGGCACGAACTCCAGTCCCAGCTGATTGAACGCCTCGGTGAATTGCTGATAGCCGGCGGCGTTGTTGGCCGCGCTGCGCTTGAGGAAGTCCTTGTCGTTCAGCGCCGCGATGGCGGCCGCTTGCGCCATCGAGTTGACGTTGAACGGCTGGCGGATGCGGTTCATCAGGTCCGTCAGCGCCGGCTGGGCGATGCCGAAACCGACGCGCAGACCCGCAAGGCCATAGGCCTTGGAGAACGTGCGCGACACCAGCAGGTTCGGATACTTCTTGACCCATTCGGCCGATTCGAACTGGTTTTCCTCGGCCAGGAATTCGTTGTATGCCTCGTCCAGCACCACGACCACATTGCCCGGCACCTTGTCCAGGAAGGCCTGGATGTCGGCGGCCGGGATGAAGGTGCCGGTCGGGTTGTTCGGGTTGGCGATGAAGACCAGGCGCGTGTCGGCGTCGATGGCCGCCAGCATGGCCGGCAGGTCGTGGCCGTAGGCCTTGGCCGGCACCACGATATGGCGCGCGCCGACGCCCTGCGTCGCCAGCGCGTACACGGCGAACGAGTACTGCGAGTAGACGATGGCCTGGCCGCGCTCGACGAAGGCGTGGGCGGCGATCTCCAGGATATCGTTGGAGCCGTTGCCCAGCGTGATCCAGTCGGCCGGCACGTCATAGCGCTTGGACAGCGCCGCTTTCAGCTCGAAGCCGTTGGCGTCCGGGTAGCGTCCCAGATCGGTGGCGGCGGCGGTCATCGCCTGCACCGCCGATTCCGGCACGCCGAACGGGTTTTCGTTCGACGCCAGTTTGACGATCGAGGCTTCATCGAGGCCGAATTCGCGCGCCACTTCGGCGATCGGTTTGCCGGCCTGGTAAGGGGCGATGGCTCTAACGTATTCTGGTCCGTAGTTCTTGGTCATGTTCTGTCTCTATTCTATGTTTTAGATTAAGTCAGGCTTACGGGATACGATCCCAGCACCTTAAAGAAAGCGGCGTTGCTCTGCAACTCGTCCAGCGCCTTGGCCACGGATTCGTTCTGGATGTGGCCTTCGACGTCGACGTAGAAATAGTATTCCCAGTTGCCGTTGCGGGCCGGGCGCGATTCGAAGCGGGTCATCGACACGTTGTTCTGCGCCAGCGATCCAAGCAGGCGATACACCGAACCGGCGCGGTGCGGCGCGGCCAAGGCCATCGAGGTGCGGTCCTTGCCCGACGGGCCGGTTTGCAAATGGCCGATGACGGCGAAGCGCGTGCGGTTGTGCGGATCGTCCTGGATATTCGCCTTGACTGTGCCGAGGCTATAGCGCACGCCGGCGCGCTCGCCGGCGATGGCGGCGATCGAGTGGTCGTCGCGCGCCATGCGGGCCGCTTCGGCGTTGGACGAGACGGCGCGGCGTTCGACGTCCGGATAGTTATTGTTCAGCCAGATCTGGCACTGGGCCAGCGCCTGCGCGTGGGCGCAGATGGCGGTCACGCCGTCCATGTTGCCGCTGCCGGTCAGCAGGCTGTGACGCACGGCGATGGCCACCTCGCCGCTGATCGTCAGCGGTGTTTGCAGCAGCAGGTCGAGCGTGCGGCCGATCGCGCCCTCGGTCGAATTCTCGACCGGGACCACGCCGAATTCGGCGGTACCGGCCTCGGTGGCGCGGAACACCTCGTCGATCGACGAGCAAGCCAGCACATCGACGGCGGTGCCGAACTGCTGGTAGACCGCTTGTTCGCTGTAGGTGCCGGCCGGACCGAGGAAGGCGACGGTGACGCGTTTTTCCAGCGAGCGGCAAGCGGACATGATCTCGCGGAAGATGGTTTGCATCTCCGTGTTGCCCATCGGGCCGGGATTGCGGTCGGCCACGCCGCGCAGCACCTGGGCTTCGCGCTCGGGGCGGAACACCGGGGCGTTGGTTTCGGCTTTGACGTGGCCGACTTCCTGCGCCACCTTGGCGCGGCGGTTCAGCAGGTCGAGGATTTGCGCGTCGATGGCGTCGATTTGTTCGCGCAGTGGTTTGAGTTTGTCTGTCATGGCGTTTTCAAGTCGTTGCTGGCGATATTGGCTTTGCGTCCGGCGAATTCGTTCAAATAATCCACGAGCGCCTGTACGCCCTCGATAGGCATCGCGTTATAGATCGATGCGCGCATGCCGCCGACGGACTTGTGGCCCTTGAGCTGCAGCAGGCCGCGCGCCTTGGCGCCGGCCAGGAAGGCTTCGTTCTGGCTTTCGTCCTTCAGGTAGAACGGAATGTTCATGCGCGAGCGGCTTTCCCTGGCCACCCTGGTCTGGTAAAAATCGTCGACGTCGAGCGCCTTGTACAGCAGCTCCGCCTTGGCGATATTGACCTTTTCCATCGCGGCGACGCCGCCGTTCTTCTTCAGCCACTGGAACACCAGGCCGGCGATGTAGATGCCGTAGGTGGGCGGCGTGTTGTACATCGAGTCGTTGTCGGCGACCAGCTTGAAGTCGAACGCCGACGGGCACACCGGCAGCGCCTTGCCCAGCAAATCCTCGCGCACGATGACGATGGTCACGCCGGCCGGGCCGATGTTCTTTTGCGCGCCGGCGAAAATGAGGCCGTACTTCGAGACGTCGATGCGGCGCGACAGGATGTGCGACGACATGTCGGCCACCATCAGCACGTCGGGTTGCGCCGCCGGCAGGCCGGTGTCGAAGTCGAACTCGATGCCGTCGATGGTCTCGTTGGTGCACATGTGGACGTAGGCCGCGCCGGGGGTGAGCTTCCACTCCGACTGCGGCGGCACGCCGGTGGCCGACGAGGCGGCGATATTGACGTTGGCGTATTTGGCCGCTTCCTTGATGGATTTGCCCGACCACGAACCGGTATGTATGAAATCGATGGTTGCTGGTTGTGGCTTGTGGCCGACCAGATTCAACGGAATGATGGCGTTCTGGGACAAGCCCCCGCCCTGCATGAACAAGATTTTGTAATTGTCCGGTACTGCCAGCAGCTCGCGCAGGTCGCGCTCGGCCGCCTTGTAAATCGAGATAAACTCCGGTCCGCGGTGGCTCATCTCCATCACCGACATGCCGCTGCCATGCCAGTCCAGCATTTCGGCGGCGGCTTGCGCCAGCACTTCCTTCGGCAGCACGGCCGGGCCGGCGGAGAAGTTATAGATGTGAGTCACTGTGGATCCTTTGTTGGTTACTGTTTGCTTTCTTGCTGCATTTTCTGCATCAGCGGTCCGATACGGCGCGCGACCACCTGCTGTCCGACCTGCATCCCTTGCGCCATCAACTGCGGCGTCGAAGCGAGCATTTTGGCGCCGACCGGCGTACGGTAGAAAGCGGTCATCTGTTTCAGCTCATCGGCGCTGAAGGTGCGCGCGTAGATCGGCACCGTCTCGGCCAGGATCTCGTCGATCAACCCTGGATCGTTCATCACGCCCTGCATGGCACTGACGACGCCCGGCAGTTCCTTTTCCATCTTGTCCAGCGCCTGCTTTTTCTGATCGGCGGTTAGCTTCGGATTGTTGTTGATGCCCGCCTCGGCGCCGGCGCGCATCGACTGCGCGATCCCCTGCGACATCTGCTGCATCATCCCGGTCATCATGGCCCGGTGGTTCATCGCCTCGAACAGCTCTTGCGAGGCTGCCAGCGTTGCCGGATCGATGGCGGCGGCTGGCGCCGGCGCTGAAGTTTGCGCGAACGACGGTGCGGTGCCGACCAGGGCGAAGGCGGAAACGACGGCTGCTACGATTTTCTTCATGAATTCTCTCTTGAAATGACAACGGGGCCAGTCTTATTGTCGCACTAATCCGCGAAATAAACCCTGGCCCCGCCGGCCCCGGTCCGACACTGCGACCGGGGCTTGTTTGCTGCGCTTATTCCGCCGGATTGTCGTCCGCAGAAGTATCGTCCGCCGCCGGAGCGTCGGCTACCGGCACGTCGGCAGGCTTGCCGTCGGGACCAGGTTCCAGCTCGACTTCGTCGATGTCGGTTTCGACCACGCGCTGCAGGCCGGACAGCTTGGTGCCATCTTCCACCGCGATCAGGGTCACGCCCTGCGTGGCGCGGCCCATTTCGCGGATTTCCGCCACCCGGGTGCGGATCAGCACACCGCCGGTGGTGATCAGCATGATCTCGTCGGTCGGCGTGACCAGGGTCGCCGCCACCACCTTGCCGTTACGCTCGGAGGTCTGGATCGCGATCATGCCCTTGGTGCCGCGGCCGTGGCGGGTGTACTCGATGATCGGGGTACGCTTGCCAAAGCCGTTCTCGGTCGCCGTCAGCACCGACTGCTGCTCGTTTTCCGCCACCAGCAGCGCGATCACGCGCTGGCCTTCGTCCAGGTTCATACCGCGCACGCCACGGGCGTTGCGGCCCATCGGACGCACGTCGTTCTCGTCGAAGCGCACCGCCTTGCCGGCGTCGGAGAACAGCATCACATCGTGCTCGCCGTCGGTCAGCGCGGCGCCGATCAGGAAGTCGCCCTCGTCCAGGTCGACCGCGATGATGCCGGCCTTGCGTGGATTGCTGAAGTCCTTCAGCGGCGTCTTCTTCACGGTGCCGAGGCTGGTCGACATGAAGACGTAGTGGTCTTCGGGGAAGGTCCGGTTCTCGCCCGACAGCGGCAGGATGACGGTGATCTTCTCGTTGTCGGCCAACGGGAACATGTTGACGATCGGCTTGCCGCGCGAGTTGCGCGAGCCTTGCGGCACTTCCCACACCTTGAGCCAGTACATGCGGCCACGGTTGGAGAAGCACAGGATGTAATCGTGCGTGTTGGCGATAAACAGCTGGTCGATCCAGTCTTCCTCTTTGGTCGCCATGGCCTGCTTGCCGCGTCCACCGCGCTTCTGCGCGCGGTATTCGGTGATCGGCTGCGCCTTCATGTAACCGGTGTGCGACAGCGTCACCACCATGTCCTGCGGCGTGATCAGGTCTTCGGTGCCCAGATCGGTGGCGTTATGCTCGATGTTCGAACGGCGCGGATCCTTGGCGCGGTCGCCGAATTCGTTGACCACGTGGGTCATCTCGTCGGTGATGATGGTGGTCACGCGCTCCGGCTTGGCCAGGATGTCCAGCAGGTCGGCGATTTCGGCCATCACGTCTTTGTATTCGTTGACGATCTTGTCCTGTTCCAGGCCGGTCAGGCGCTGCAGGCGCATTTGCAGAATCTCTTGCGCCTGGTCGTCGGACAGTTTGTACATGCCGTCGGCCTGCATGCCGTAGTGCTTCGGCAGGTGCTCCGGACGGAAGGCGTCGATGCCGCCGATGGTGTCGCCTTCGCCGGTACGGGCCAGCATCTCGCGCACCAGCGACGAATCCCACGAACGGTCCATCAGGCCCGCTTTCGCGACCGGCGGCGTCGGCGCCGCCTTGATGATGGCGATGAAGTCGTCGATGTTGGCCAGCGCGACCGCCAGGCCTTCCAGCACGTGGCCGCGTTCGCGCGCCTTGCGCAGTTCGAACACGGTGCGGCGCGTGACCACTTCGCGGCGATGCGACAGGAAGCACTGCAGCATCTCTTTCAGGTTCAGCAGGCGCGGCTGGCCGTCGACCAGCGCCACCATGTTCATGCCGAAGGTGTCCTGCAACTGGGTCTGCTTGTACAGGTTATTCAACACCACTTCCGGCACTTCGCCGCGTTTCAGCTCGATCACCACGCGCATGCCCGACTTGTCGGACTCGTCGCGGATGTCGGAAATGCCCTCAAGCTTCTTGTCGCGCACGTTCTCGGCGATACGCTCGAGCAGCGACTTCTTGTTCACCTGGTACGGCAGCTCGTCGACGATGATGGCCGTGCGGCCGCCGTCCTTGCCGTACTCTTCATAGTGGGTCTTGGCGCGCATCACCACACGGCCGCGGCCGGTGCGATAACCGTCGCGCACGCCCGAGACGCCATAGATGGTGCCGCCGGTCGGGAAGTCCGGCGCCGGGATCAGCTCGATCAGCTCGTCGATGGTGCAGGTCGGGTTGCGCAGCACGTGCAGCGCGCCGGCGATCACTTCGTGCAAGTTGTGCGGCGGGATGTTGGTCGCCATGCCGACCGCGATACCGGACGAGCCGTTGATCAGCAGGTTGGGGATGCGGGTCGGCAGGACGGTCGGCTCTTTTTCCTTGCCGTCGTAGTTGGGCTGGAAGTCGACGGTGTCCTTGTCGATGTCGGCCAGCAGTTCGGCGGAAATCTTGTCGAGGCGGCACTCGGTGTATCGCATCGCCGCCGCGCCGTCGCCGTCGACGGAACCGAAGTTACCCTGGCCGTCGACCAGCATGTAACGCAGCGAGAAGTCCTGCGCCATGCGGACCAGCGTGTCGTAAATCGAGGCGTCGCCGTGCGGGTGGTACTTACCCATCGTCTCGCCGACCACGCGGGCGCACTTGACGTACGGACGGTTCCACACGTTGTTCATTTCATGCATCGCGAACAGAACCCGGCGGTGCACCGGCTTCAAGCCGTCGCGCACGTCAGGCAAGGCGCGGCCCACGATCACGCTCATCGCGTAATCGAGGTAGCTCTTGCGCATCTCTTCTTCGAGGGAAATAGGGATTGTTTCTTTTGCGAATTGATCCATTGGCGGGTCGACTGATCTTTGACTGTGGGTTATCTTTTAAGCAATGTATGCCGCACTTACTGCACTCCTGCCCTCCCTATCCTAATTGGAAGGGCAAGCGTGCGATTTTAGCATGCGGGCCGCGCAACTAGCACAAATTGGCCGCCAGCCCGGTGTCCATGCCTTGTGTGCGCTGCCTCACGCGTTGTAACACCATGTAATATTGATGACACATTACTCAATTATTATCGACAATCACGTTGCAACAAAACAACATTTTGGTCGGACGCGAATCGGCGCCATGTTGGCCCCTTTTCACGCCCCCGGATCGCTTGTGGCAAAATGGTTCAGAAGTTAATTGCTCGTTTCGCAATCGGGAGACAAGCGTGACGCCCCTGCGTGGTAGAATTCGGCCCACGTAATATACGTCGCGCAGTTTTTCTGCGGATATCACCCCCGAAAGGAAGAAAAATATGAAAAAACTTATTTCGATGTTGGCCGTGTCGGCAGCTTTCGCCGGCTCGGCAATCGCCCAGACCCCTACCCCTACCGCTCCACCGTACGCTCCCGTCACCCAAGACATCAAGGCTGCTACTCCTAAGAGCGCCTACGTTCAGGATTCGCGCGGCGTGATCGCCCGTGACCCGTTCGGCCTGTGCTGGCGCACCGGCTACTGGACCCCGGCCGATGCCGTGCCAGGTTGCGACCTGCCACTGTGCGTTGAGCCAGAAAAACTGGAAAACGGCAAATGCGTAGCACCGCCGCCACCACCGCCAGCCGCTCCTGCGCCAACCGCACCGACCCCGGCCCCAGCGCCAGTGCCAGTGCCGACCGCGCAAAAAGTGAGCTTCGCCGCTGACGCGTTCTTCGATTTCGACAAAGCCGTGCTGAAGCCAGAAGGCAAAGCCAAGCTGGACGACGTGACCTCGAAACTGAGCTCGATCAACCTGGAAGTCATCATCGCCGTCGGTCACACCGACTCGGTCGGTTCGGATGAGTACAACCAGAAGCTGTCGATCCGTCGCGCTGAAGCCGTCAAAGCCTACATCATCTCCAAAGGCGTCGACGCCAACCGCGTGTACACCGAAGGCAAAGGCGAGAAACAGCCAGTCGCAGACAACAAAACTGCAGAAGGCCGCGCTAAAAACCGTCGCGTAGAGATCGAAGTCGTCGGCACCAGCAAGTAATACAGGCAGATGCCCGCACCGCTGCGTTAAGAAATTAACGCTACGGTGCCCGCGCCGCACAGAAACCCCGCCCCGGCGGGGTTTTTTTATGCCCGCTGCTTTAGAATAGCGAATACTTTTCCCACGGAACACCGAGCCCATGAACGCCGATCCATTAGAACTACAGAAATTCTCCGACCTGGCCCATCGCTGGTGGGACCCGACCTCGGAGTTCCGCCCGCTGCACGAGATCAACCCGCTGCGCCTGGAATGGATCAACGCGCGCGTGCCGCTGGCCGGCAAGAACGTCATCGACATCGGCTGCGGCGGCGGCATCCTGAGCGAGTCGATGGCGCGCAAAGGCGCCACCGTGACCGGCATCGACCTGTCCGAAAAAGCGCTCAAGGTGGCCGACCTGCACAGCCTGGAGTCGGGCGTGCAGGTGCGCTACAAGCTGATCGCCGCCGAGGAGATGGCGGCCCAGGAGCCGGGCCAATTCGACGTCGTCACCTGCATGGAGATGCTCGAGCACGTGCCGGACCCGGCGGCCATCGTGCGCGCCGCCGCCACCCTGGTCAAACCGGGCGGCCATGTGTTCTTCTCGACCCTGAACCGCAATCCTAAGGCTTATCTGTTTGCCATCATCGGCGCCGAATACGTGCTGCGCATGCTGCCGCGCGGCACCCACGACTACGATAAATTCATCACGCCGTCCGAACTGTCGCAATTCGTCCGCAGCGCCGGCCTCGATCTCAAGGGTTTCAAGGGCATGGGCTACAATCCGCTGACCAAGATTTATTCCCTGAACGAAGACACCAGCGTCAATTATCTGGTCGCCACCACCCGTCCGCTCTGATCGCCTGCCTATGACTACCGCACTCCCGGCGCCGCGCGCCATCCTGTTCGACCTGGACGGCACCCTGGCCGACACCGCGCCCGACCTGGCGGCCGCCGTCAACCTGCTGCGCACGGTGCGCGGGCTGGAACCGACCGCCTATGAACTATTGCGCCCGACCGCTTCGGCCGGCGCGCGCGGCATGATCGGCGCCGCCTTCGGCCTGAAGCCGGGCGACGACGGCTTTGTCGAATTGCGCGAAGGGTTCTTCGACAACTACGAGGCGGCGATGGCGGTGCACAGCACGCTGTTCCCGGGCGTCGTCGAGCTATTGGCCGGCATCGAGGAGGCTGGGCTGCAGTGGGGCATCGTCACCAACAAGCCGGCGCGCTTCACCGATCCGCTGCTGCCGCAGATCGGGCTGGGACACGCGGCCTGCATCATTTCCGGCGACACGACCGCGCACGCCAAGCCGCATCCGGCGCCGTTGCTGGAAGCGGCCACGCGCCTGGGCCTGCCGCCGCAGCAGTGCTGGTATGTTGGCGACGACCTGCGGGACATCCAGGCCGGCCAGGCCGCCGGCATGCCGAGCATCGGCTGCGGCTGGGGCTATTGCGGCCCGGTCGAGCCGCACGGCTGGCAGGCCGACCTGGTGCTCGATACGCCGGAGCAGTTGCTGGCGTTGATGCGCTCGGCCGTGGCGGACAAGGCGCAATTGGCGGCGTGACGCCAAGGGGCCAATGATCGCACGGCCCGGATAACGCTGATCAAATCTAAAACACGTAGGGCGGATTAGCGCAGCGTAATCGGCCATGCACGCGTCCCGGCGGCGCATGCATGGCCGATCACGGCGTGCCGCCGAGGCAATTCGTACGCTTCGGTATGCCCCATGAATCCATCTAAATAAACTTGTTGCTCAAAACGCCTGACAGGTATAGTCTCCGAATTACTGCGTAGAAATACTTATTTCCATTAGATCAACCGTGGTGTGATGGAAACAGGAGCAGCGGACACTTCTCCACTCTTCGTCAGGCCATCATGATCAACCCTGAACAGGCTGCCCCATCCCCGCAGCCCTACCCCGAACAGTTCGCCGATTTCAACCCGGACCTGCCGGAGCACACCCACGCCCCGCAAAGCTGGATGGTCACCGTGGCCGACGCCCGCTACCACTGGTACGACCTGATCGCCGGCTTCCCCGAACGCCCGGACATCCGCGACCCCGTCGGCCGCTACCAGCGCCGCATGCAGTTCGAACTGGAGGCGGTGGCCGAAAAACACCATCTGTTCTTCGCCGTCACCCGGCCGCGCGTGCGCTTCGATACGGCCGTCGCGGTGCAATGGGGATTCTTCTCGCTCAAGCTGACCTTGCCGCTGCTGGTCGGCGGCGAGCAAGCCAGGGACAGCCTGACCATCGAACTTAAAGTGCCGTTCGCCGCCACGCTGAAAAAGCCGACCGTTACGATGACGCCGACCTTCGTCACCTTCAACTGGGGCGGCCTGATCGAGGCGTTCTCGATCCACGACATCCTGCAGACCTACCCCAACCATCTGGCCGCGCCGTGCCGCGTGATCCACGTCGGCCAGACCCGCGACCCGGATGCGCGCCTGTCCAGGGCCAGGCTGCCGGCGCTGCAAAAACTGCATGCGCGCCTCGGCGACGATTACGACACCCTGCTGCTGGTGCAAAGCTTGAACGTGCACGTGATCTGCGCCGACGGCGACGCCGCCGACCTGCCCTGCAACGCCCATCCCCGCGCGGCCGAGGCGCTGCGGGCCGAACGCATGGACATCGTCGAGGCGGCGCTGATCCGCCATTTCGAGGACGCCGGCGCGCGCGGACTCACCCAGGAGCAACGCAAGCTGGGCCGGGCGCGGCTGGCCGAGGTGCAGCAGGCGAACAACCTGGTGCAATTCACCATCGACCTCGAACTGCCCGAGGCCGGCAACTACGACAAGCTGTGCTCGGACCAGGTGGCGCCGGCGCCGTCCCATCTGCTGAGCTGCTTCATCGCCGACGGCGAGGCCAGGGTCGCCGCGCTGCCCGTGCCGCCGGCGCCGGATGGCAAACGCTAGCATGCCGAAACGCCCGGGTTCCCCGCGGAGTGTGAGAATGTGTGACTAATTAGCCGCTTTCCGGCATTGCCAAGTGGAAATATCACAAGGAAGGTCTATACTGTAGTCAATAAAAGTCCCAATAAACGACCAATCAAACGAGACCCTGGAGTGCGCATCATGACGAGCGATTACCCGACCCTAATCGCCGACGACTATCCCGATCCCAGCCCCGAAGAACTGGGCATAGGCGAACTGTTTGCCGAATCGCCGGAGCCATTCCACGATCTGCTGGCGCCGCCGGCCGAACCACTGGACGACCTGCTGCCGCTGCTGCCCCAGCGCGGGGCGGCGCCGCAAACCTGGGTGGTCACTGTCGCCGACGCAAAATATCACTGGTACGACCTGGTGGCCGGCTTCCCCGAGCGGCCCGACATCCGCGATCCGGTCGGACGCCAGCTGCGCCGCATCCAGTTCGACCTGGAAGCGACGATGGAAAAGCGGCTGATTTATTTCGCCGTCAACCGTCCGCGCGTGCGCTTCGATATCAACGGCAAGACCAGCTGGGGTTTCTTCTCCCTCAAGCTGACGGTGCCGATCGTCATCGGCGCCGAGGAAAAGCGCGACAGCATCACCATCGAGCTGACGGTGCCGTTCGCGGCCACGCTCAAGAAGCCGTCCGTGGTCATGACCGACCGCTTCATCACGCTCAACTGGGGCGGCCTGATCGAGGCGCTGTCGATCCACGACGTGCTGCAACAATACGAGAACGACCTGCGCTTCCAGAGCAAGGTGCAATACGTCGGCCAAACCAAGGACGCGGCCGGCCGGCTGGCGCGCGGTCGCCTGGCGGCGATACAAAAAATCCACCAGATCAACAACGACGACAACGACATGTTGCTGCTGATACAGCGCATGAACGTCGAGGTGTTGTCCGACGACGGCGATCCGGTCGACATGCCGGTCAACCAGAACGCGATCGCGGCCGATCTGCTGCTCAAGGACCGCATCGACCTCATCGAATGCGCGCTGATCCGCTACTTCGAGGGCCCGCAAATGCACGGCCGCAGCGACAAGGAGGCGGAGGTGCGCAAGCAGCGGGTGCGCGAAGTGCACGCCGCCAACCACCTGCAGAGCTTCCGCATCGACCTGCGCCTGGAAGAGACAGGCCCCTACCACGACCTGTTCTCCCAGCACGCGGCGGTCTCGCGCAGCCACGTGATCGATTGCACCGTCGTCGACGGCGAGGTGATCGTCACGCGCGTACCCGACAAGGCCAAGCCGGACAAGAAATAAGGCCCGGCGCTTACACGGCCGCCAGCGCCTGCTCCAGATCGGCCAGCAGATCGTCGATGTGCTCGATGCCGATCGACAGGCGCACCGTGTCGACCGTTACGCCGGCCTTGGCCAATTCCTCCTCGTTGAGCTGGCGGTGCGTGGTCGAGGCCGGATGGCAGGCCAGCGATTTGGCGTCGCCGATGTTGACCAGGCGCGTGAACAATTGCAGCGCGTCCTGGAAGCGCGCCCCGCCCTCGACGCCGCCTTCGACGCCGAAGGTGAGCACGCCGGACGGCCTGCCGCCCAGGTACTTGAGCGCCAGCGCATGGTCGCGATGCTGCTCCAGCCCGGCATAATTGACCCACTTGACCTTGGCGTGGCCGCCGAGGAATTCGGCCACCGCGCGCGCATTGTCGACGATGCGCTCCATGCGCAGCGCCAAGGTCTCTATCCCCTGCAGTATCAAGAACGCGTTGAACGGCGAGATCGCCGCGCCGGTGTTGCGCAGCGGGACCACACGCGCGCGGCCGATGTAGGCGGCCGGCCCCAGCGCCTCGGTGTAGACCACGCCGTGGTAGGACACGTCCGGCTCGTTGAGCCGCTTGAACCGCTGCTTGTGCTCGGCCCACGGGAATTTGCCGGAGTCGACGATGGCGCCGCCGATCGAATTGCCGTGCCCGCCCAAATACTTGGTCAGCGAGTGGATGACGATGTCGGCGCCGTGTTCGAACGGACGCAGCAGATACGGCGTGGCCACGGTGTTATCGACGATCAGCGGCACGCCGTGCTTGTGGGCGATCGCGCCGATCTGTTCGATGTCGGTGATGTTGCCCAGCGGGTTGCCGATCGACTCGATGAACACGGCCTTGGTGCGCTCGTCGATCAAGCCCTCGAACGAGGCCGGGTCGCGCGCGTCGGCGAAGCGGGTGCTGATGCCGAACTGCGGCAAGGTGTGCGCGAACAGATTATAGGTGCCGCCGTACAAGGTGGCGGCCGAGACGATGTTGTCGCCCGCCTCGGCAATGGTCTGGATCGCGTAGGTGACGGCGGCCTGCCCGGAGGCCAGCGCCAGCGCCGCCACCCCGCCCTCGAGCGCGGCGATGCGCTGCTCGAGCACGTCCTGGGTCGGATTCATGATACGCGTGTAGATGTTGCCGGGCACCTTGAGGTCGAACAGGTCGGCGCCGTGCTGGGTGTCGTCGAACGCGTAGGCGACGGTTTGGTAGATAGGCACCGCCACCGCGCGCGTGGTGGGGTCCGGTTTGTAGCCGCCGTGGACGGCAAGGGTTTCCAGTTTCATCGCTCCTCCGTATTAATGACCGTGCAAGCCTAAGTTGAATAGAGTGCCACGCCCACGAATCATTCCGCATTTATAAATGCATATTTTGCATGTTTGCCACAGACGGGGCGCGCGGCAAAGGTTCATTTCACGCCACATTGTTTTGTCATGTAGCAATTAAAGTATCTTTAAAGCAGCTAACCGTGATATGCTTTGGCACATCGCACGACCCTTGCTCAAAGAAACCCAACCAATTGTTTCCGGCGCGCAACCACACCGTAATCATTCACTATTTTTTGGGATAATTTGACATGAAATTGACGACTTTTTCTACCGCCGCAGCGTTGGTCCTCTTGATGTCCGGAGGCGCCGCCATGGCAGCCGCCGGCGGTAACGGCAAGGGCAATAACGGCAATGGCAAAGGTAACGGCGGCAGCGCCACGCCTGTGGCCACCACGCCAGCGACCACCACCCCTGTGATCACCCTTCCGGCGCCATCCACCTCATGCGCCGGCGCCAGCATTTCCGTGACCGGCGCCAGTTGCATCGGCTTCATCAGCGGCAACCTGAACGGCAACAAGCCGAGCCTGACCGAAATCAACGACAACCTGGGCGTGTGGGGCGTGCATCTGACGGCACCGGTGGCATCGACGTCGATGCTCTCCGGCCTGACCGGCAACACCATCAACTTTGCCCAACAACTGTATGGCGACACCATCGTCGGCATCCACTACGGCAATGTGATCGATGTGCAGGGTAACAAGCTGAACAACGTCACCGCCTTCTACCGCTTCGACGCCGGCCACGCCGCCGGTGTGGACAGCTTCACCACCGCCTTCAGTTCGCTGTCGAACGCGACGCTGTACTCGACCGGCAAGGCGTCCGTGACGGCCGTTCCGGAAGCGGAAACCTACGCGATGATGCTCGCCGGCCTGGGCCTGATGGGCGTAATCGCCCGCCGCCGCAAGCAAAAATAATCCGACGCTTAGGCGTACGAACCCAGGCCCGGTGCTAGCGCACCGGGCTTTTTTATTGCCGATTCGCGCGGTTACAACACAAGTTTCATTGTGGAAATGATATTTAGCGAAATAGAAATGAACATGTCTTTTAAACAGCAAGTCATGATATGCTTCAACACATCATATCGAATTGCTCAAAGAAACCCAAAAAACTGTTTCCTGCGTGCAATTTACTACCGCAGCATTTCAATTCTGGGGATAATAATTATGAACTTTAAAAAACTTTCAACCGCCGCCGCACTGGCAACGATGATGTTCGCAGGCAACGCAATGGCAGCGACGGCACTCTGTTCCGGTTCCGATATCGACGTGCCCGGCGCCAGCTGCATCGGCTTCATCGATGGCAACCTGAACGGCAACAACCCTAGCCTCGCCGAGATCAACTTGAATCTGGCAGTATGGGGCGTGAACCTGACGTCGGCCGTGCCAACGACCTCGATGCTCTCCGGCCTGACCGGCACCACGATCAACTTCACCCAACAACTGTACGGCGACACCATCGTCGGCATCCACTTCGGCAATGTAAAAGACGCCTTCGGCACAAAGTCGAACAACGTCACCGCCTTCTACCGCTTTGACGCCGGCGCCGGTCTGGACAGCTTCACCACCAAGTTCGAGTCCCTGTCGAACGCCACCTTGTACTCGACCGGCACCGCTGTGACGCCGGTTCCGGAAGCGGAAACCTACGCGATGATGCTCGCCGGCCTGGGCCTGATGGGCGTGGTCGCCCGCCGCCGCAAGCAAAAGTAATCCGCGCTTAGCCGCATGAAACCAAAGGCCCGGTGCTAGCGCACCGGGCCTTTTTCATTTGTTATTCGGGTCGTTGCGCTTGTTGGGACCGTCCCAACCCAATACCGTGATAATCGCGCCTTTGCTGCCGGTTTTAAAACTGTGGTCGTAATTGGCCGACTCGTAATAGTAATCGTTCGGTTTATCCATGACGTGCGCCTCGGCCGCGCCGTTGGGACCGTCGTAGGTGGTCGATGTCCATTTGCCGCTTTGGAGTATCACCACCCGGTCGATCGGATGGTTGTGGCGGTCGCCAACATAATTCGGCGGAAACTTCAGCATTTGAATGAAGGGTTTACCCGGTGTCGTGGCGTCGCCGCAGACCATGTTTTCCTCGGCTTTCAGTGCCGGGTTCCACACCCATTTGATGTCTTTCGCCTTCTGGAAGAATGGCGCCTTGACGCCGACGCAATCCGGCGCGGCGTGGGCGGTCAATGCGAACAGGCTTGCCATCAATGCGGACAACACTATTAGTTTATTTTTCATTGTGATCACCCGGTTAGGTTTGGACGCACGTTTCGCCGCAATGTCCGATCGATAATATACACGGGTATATGGCAAGGCAATGCTGTTGGTTTCTGCAACCATCGGCGCGGCTGGCTAGATCCACACGTCGTTGACGGCGGTGAGCTCGCTGGCTTGTTCTTCGCCAGTGTTGAGCACGCCACGCGGCTCGATCAACAGCAGTTTTACTTCACCTTCGGCGAACGGCTTGTGCTCGACTCCCTTGGGCACCACCACCATTTCGCCCTGCGACACCAGCACGTGGCCGTCGCGAAAATCGATGCGCAACAACCCTTCCAGCACGATAAAGGTTTCATCGGTGGAGGCATGGGCGTGCCAGATGAAATCCCCCTGCAGCCTGACTATCTTGAATTGATAGTCGTTCATTTCCGCGACCACCTTGGGTGCCCACTGCTCGGTAAATAAACTGAATTTCTTCGCGAAATTAATGGTGTGGATGGCGTGCGCCGCCGTCTGCTCGGTATTCATTGGGTTCGTCCTGTTGCTGATTGAGGAGTGCCCAGCGTACCCAAAACGGGACGTCGTTTCTTGTACGATTGTGCGGACGTCAGCCGGCGCGCATCTTCAGCCAGCGGGCCGGCGACAAGCCGTAGGTCTTGCCGAAATGGCGGGTCATATGGCTTTGGTCGGTAAAGCCGGCGAGCAAGGCGGCACCCACCAGCGACTGGCCCTGAAGCAGCAGCGAGCGCACCAGGTCGAGGCGGCGCATGGTCAGGTAGCGATACGGCGAGGTGCCGAACAACAACCGGAAATCGCGCGACAAGCTCCAGCGGTCGCGCCCGCTGTGGCGCTCCAACTCCTCCAGCGTGACGCTGCGCTCCAGGGACCCGTGAATGAACTCGCGCGCGAGCTCGGCGGCGCGGTAGTCGAACGGCTGGTTTGAACGCGGCGGCGCCGACACCGCGCTCAGCGCGTGGGCCAGGTCGAACAGCGCGTCGTCCTCCTCGAGCGCGTCGAGCGGCGCGTCCAGGCTGCGCAGCAACAGTTCGCTGGCCGCGTACAGCCGGGGATCTGCACTGATGCCGTGCTGAATGAACGGCAGCGCCCGGCCGCCGAGGATTTGCTGGATCAGCGCCGGTTCGATATACATCATGCGGTAGCGGAAGCCGGCGTCGGTCCCCGCCTCGCCATCGTGCACCTCGTCCGGGTGCAACACGATGGTGGCGCCGGGCACGCTGTGGCGCCGCCCGCCCCTGTAATGGAAACTTTGCACCCCGGCCAGGGTGCGGCCGATCGCATACGTGTCGTGGCGGTGCGGCTCGTAGCCATGGCCAGAGAAGAACGCCTCTATACGCTCCATGCGCCCCGTTGGCGGCGCGCGCACGATCCAGTCGCCGGCAGGCTTGGTCTTGCTCACGGCGCGGGGTTCGAGAGAGTGGCGACGTTCATCCTGTTTCCATCGTCGGGTGGGGTGGAAGCTGGAATTCTACCCTGTCCGGATGTCGTGACAACGATGCTCGGGATACAATCGGCATATCCGCTTCACCCCATAGGGCGATGCGCTACACACCCATCTGGAGCCAAACCATGCAAGTAAATACAGCGGCACTGGTCATCATCGATATGCAAAAAGGCATGGCCGATCCGGCGGCCGGCACGCGCAACAATCCCGAGGCGGAACAAAACATCTCGGCCTTGCTGCGCGCGTGGCGGGCCGCCGGTTCCACGGTTGTCCATGTCCGCCACATCTCGAGAACGATAGGCTCGCCGTTCTGGCCGGGTCAAATCGGGGTCGAGTTTCAGGAGCGGTTCGCGCCGTCGCCGGACGCCTATGTGATCGAGAAAAATGTACCCGATGCCTTCATCAACACCGGGCTGGAGCGATGGCTGCGCGTGCGCGGCATCAGTGAACTGGTCATCGTCGGCGTGAGCACCAACAACTCGGTGGAGGCCAGCGCGCGGACGGCGGGCAACCTCGGTTTCGCCACACATGTCGTTGCGGATGCGTGTTTCGCGTTCGCCAAAGTCGACTACGCGGACGTGCCAAGGAGCGCCGAGGACGTGCACGCCATGGCCCTGTCCAATCTGGACGGCGAATACGCGGCCATCGTCCATACCCGCGATGTGCTCGACGCGTTTGCAAAGGCCGCATGATGCGCATCGCCCTCGTCTCAGATATCCACGGCAATTTGCCGGCGCTTGAAGCCGTCGTCGCGGACATCAAGCGGCGTGGGACGGATCTGGTCGTCAACATCGGCGACAGCCTGTCCGGGCCGCTGCTGCCGTTGGAGACGGCGCGGTTTTTGATGGCGCAGGATTGGATACATCTGGCGGGCAATCATGAGCGCCAGATTTTGACGCTGCATGCGGGTTCGGGCGCCAGCGATACGTATGCCCACTCGCAGCTGACCTCGAAAGAGCTGGAATGGATCGCGGGCTTGCTGCCGGTACGGCAGATCACACCGGATGTGCTGGCATGTCATGGCACGCCAACCAGCGATGTGACCGGCCTGCTGCAAACCGTCGACGCGGCGGCCACCGTGGCGGAGATCGAGGCGCGCCTGGGCGGGGTCGATGCAGGTCTTGTAGTGTGCGGCCACACCCATGTGCCGCGCAGCGTCCGTAGCGCACGCGGGCAGTTGATCGTCAACCCGGGCAGCGTGGGCCAGCCGGCCTATGCCGATGATCAGCCGTATCCCCATGTGATCGAGTCCGGATCGCCGGATGCCCGGTATGGCATCGTGGAACATATCGATGGACAGTGGCGTTCGAGCCTTTTCGCCGTCCCCTACAGGCACGCGGAGATGGCGGCGCTGGCAAAGTCGCGCGGACGGCTCGACTGGGAGTGTGCGTTGTTGACTGGCTATATGCCACGCTCCTCGCAGTAATCATCGGCTGCAAAGCCAAAGGTCTTTCCGACATTGAGTTCCTGGCGGGTTATGCTTCCGGATCGCTCGCTTTGCCGGTATCGGCAAGCGCCGACTCCCCGATCGCGTAGAACTGTCCACCGGCAATGTAATGCAGGCTGCGCAGGCTCGGATCGGCCTTGTCGAATTCCCAGTGGCCGTTGCGGAACACGCGGTCGTCGGCCCAGGCCGCCACCACTTCGCCGATGAACAAGTCGTAAGTCTGCTGGATGTGCGGCTCGGGGATCACCTTGCAGATGAGCCAGGCCGAGCAGCCGGAGACCAGCGGCGTGTCCTGCTCACCAACGCGAAACAACTCGACCCCGAATTTTTTCAGTTTGTCCGGCGCATCGGCCAGGCTGAGATTGCCAACGTCGTAGGTCAGCTGGACCTGGCCCAAATTGGGCACCTGCAACGCGAAGTAGCCGCTGCCCTCCACCAAGCCGCGCGTGCTGGTCGCCTTATCCAACACCAGCGTCACCTTGGGCGGCGAGAAATCCAGCGCGCAGGACCAGGCCGCCGCCATGACATTGTCGACACCGTCGTGCGTAGCAGACACCAGCACCGTCGGACCGTGATTGAGCAAGCGGTACGCCTTCTCCAGCTCCACCGCCACCATATGTTCGTTCATTTTTACTCCCGATAATACTCGACGGGAGATTATGCATCGGATCGGCTTTCCGCACCCGACCGCTCGGCGCGCATCGGCTCCTTACAGGTCGAGTTCGAGCGTGTCGCCACTGGCGCGCGAGACGCAGATGCACATGTGGTCGATGCGCTCTTCGTCGCTGAGCGCGTTGTCACGGTGTTCCGGCGTGCCGGCCAGCACCTTGACGCGGCAGGTGCCGCAGTTGCCGACCCGGCAGGAGGAAGGCGCATCGACGCCTGCCGCTTCCACCGCTTCGAGAATGCTAGCGCTGGCCGGCACTTCGATCACCTTGCGGCTGCGCTTCAAGGTCACGACGACGGGCCGGTTGACGGCGCCCGCGTCGGCGGCGAAGCGTTCGATCAGCACGCGCACGCCCAGGCGCTTGCCGGTTTCGGTCACATCGTCGAGCAGGCGCGCCGGACCACAGGCGATGGTGACGCCCCCGCCGGCCATGACCGTGTCGAGCGGCAGGCGCCGGCCTTCGTCGGTGGCGTACACGACCAGGCGCTGGCCCAGCTCGCGTTCGAGCTGGTCGAGGAACGGCGCCTCCCTGCGCGACCGCACGGCATAGTGCAGCACGAAGTCGCGTTGCTCGGCGATCAGCGTATGGGCCATCGCCTTGATCGGCGTGATGCCGATGCCGCCGGCGATCAGCACCACCGGGCCGTCGGCGGGCAAAGCGAAATCGTTGCGCGGCAGCGAGCAGCGCAGCAGCATGCCAAGGTGGTATTCCTCATGCACGCTGGCCGAGCCGCCCTTGCCCTCTTCCTCTCGCAGAACGGCGATCTCGTAGACGCCGGGCCGGGCGGGATCGGAGGCGATCGAATAGCTGCGCGTGGCGGCGCTGCCGTCGGCAAGCAATACCGGCACGTCGATGTGGGCGCCGGCCTGGACCGCCGGCAAGCTGCCGCCGTCGGCGATTTTCAGTTCATAGGCGCGCACCCGTGGCGTTAGCTGGCGCACCCCGCTGATCACCAGCGCCAGCGGGCCATCGCCGAGTTCGCTCAAAGGCTGCCTGGCGGTGCTCGCGGCCAGCTGCTCCTTGAGGCGCTTGACCTGGCCGTGCAGCGGCGCCGTCATGGTGTTGATTTCGCTCTCGGTAAAGCGCGGCGTGATGTGTTGCGGGCAGTTCCAGTCGTAGCCTTCGATGGTGATCACGAAAGCGCGTTCGATGCGCGCCGCATAACCGGGCGTGCGCAGCCGTTCGATCAGCTCCGCATCGTCGGCGGCCTCCACCAGCCGCACGCGGCCGATGAGCTTCAGCCGCATCTGATTGGCGTAATCCATCACGATGATGGAAATACGGTCGTCCTTTTGCAGGTTGCCCACGCTGAGGTATTGCACGTTGCCGCGAAAGTCAGCGAAGGCGACGGTCTTCGGATCGAGGATTTTCAGGAAGCCGGCCGGGCCGCCGCGATGCTGCACGTATGGCCAGCCGGTCTCGCTCACCGTGGCCTGGTAAAAATGGTCGGCCTGGGCGATGAACTCGATCTCCATGCGGCCCAAGCGGTCGGCCCGGTTGGTCATCACGTCGAAGCCTTCGTACTGCTCGCGGCTGCCCATGCGTTCCTGCATGGCGCGCACGTTCGGGGTAAAGGTGATGTCGGAAAATGCGCGGCCCATGATGGCTCCTGAAAAAAGGTGGATTAAGGTTTCACTTTGCGGCCGAGGAACTCGCGCATCAGCTTCGCGATCTTGTCGCCTTCTTCTTCGAGGGCGAAGTGGCCGGTGTCCAGCAGGTGCAGCTCGGCTTTCGGCAGGTCGCGCAGGTAGGGCGTTGCCCCCGCCGCCGGGAAGATCTTGTCGCCCTTGCCCCAGACGATCAGCATTGGCGGCTGGTGTTTGCGGAAATAGGCTTGCCATTCTGGATAACGCGGCGGATTGGTCCCATAGCTGTAGAACATTTCAATCTGAATGTCCTTGTTGCCCGGGCGATCCAGATAGGCTTGGTCGAGCATCCAGGCGTCCGGGCTCACGCGCGCGTCCGGATTGCGGAAGCCTTCGGTGTATTGCCATTTGGTGCCGCCGATCTCCAGCAGCGGACGCAGCTTGGCGGCCTTGGCTTCCGTTTTGTCTTTCCAGTACTCCTTGACCGGCTGCCAGAACTCGTTGTCCAGGCCTTCGTCGTAGGCGTTACCGTTTTGCACCACGATCGCCGTGATCTTTTCCGGATGGGCGGCGGCCAGGCGGTAGCCGATCGGCGCGCCGTAGTCCTGCACGTACAGCGCGTATTTCGTCAGGCCGAGCTGGCTGGTTAATTTCTCGATCACCTTGGCCTGGTTATCGAAGCTGTAGGTGAACTTGTCCATCGGCGGCTGGTCGCTCTGGCCGTAGCCCGGATAGTCCGGCGCGATGACATGGTAGCGGTCGGCCAGTTGCGGAATCAGGTTGCGGAACATCTGCGACGAGGTCGGGAAACCGTGCAGCAGCAACAGGGTCGGCGCGTTTTTCGGGCCGGCCTCGCGGTAAAACACTTTTACGCCGTCGATGCTGGCCGTGTGATAGCTCACGGCGGTCGAGGCGGCGGGGGCGGCAGGCGCAGCGGCGGCGCTGGCGGTGATGGCGACGAAGCCGGCGGTGACGGCCAGGCGGGCCCAGACGGAAGAGGAAGAGTTCATGGTGATGCTCCTTAAGTGGGAAGGTGGAATCAGGCGGCCAAGTTCAGTTCGACTTGCGGGAAATCGATCTCGACTTTGCTGGCCTTGCCGAGGATGTTGGTCAGGAAGTTCATGCCGACGTGGGTGATGATTTCCACGATGTCGGCATCGGTGAAGCCGGCGCTGCGCACTTGGGCGATCTCGATGGCGCTCACATCGCCCTTCTTCTCCATCAGGCTGGTAGCGAACTTGACGGCGATGGCCGCTTGCGCGTCTTCGCTGGTGCCGTGGCGGGCGGCGCTGATCTCGTCGCCGGTCAGCCCGCTTTTACGGCCGATGGCGGTGTGCGCCGAGACGCAGTACTCGCAACCGTTTTGCTGGGCCAGCGCCAGGGCGATGCGCTCGCGGGTTTGATGGTCCAGGCTGCCGTCGTTGGCCACGCCGTACAAGCCCAGGAAGGCGCGCAGGGCGACGGGCGAGTTGGCGAATACTTTGAGGAAGTTCGGCACCATGCCGAGCTGGCCTTGAATGGCGTCGAGCAGGGCTTGTTGTTCGGCGTTGGCGTTGCTGCTATCGATGATGGTGATGCGGCTCATGGCATTTCTCCTTGGGTGGGTAGCGAAGTGTTGTTCAGCGCTTGCAGTTTGAATCTTTTGCCGGATAATGAGAATATGGACAAATTACAATGAACCATTCCTGAAAGAGGAATAATATGGATCGGCTGTACACGATGTCGATTTTCCTGGCCGTGGTCGATGAAGGCGGCTTCGCGCCCGCCGCGCGCAAGCTGCGGATCTCGCCGCCGGTGGTGACACGCGCGGTGACGGAGCTGGAGGAAACGATGGGCGTGCGCCTGTTGACCAGAACCACGCGGATCGTGCGCGTCACCGACGTGGGCGCGCGTTACGCGGCCGACTGCCGGCGCATCCTGGCCGACGTGGCCGATTCCGAGCAGGCGGCGGCCGGCACGCATGGCGAGCCGCGCGGCAAGCTGGTGATCACTTCATCGGTGCTGTTCGGGGATATGTATGTGACGCCGGTGGTGACCGAGTATCTGCGCCGCTATCCGGATACCGAGGTGGAATGCCGCTTTGTCGACCGCGTGGTCAACATGATGGAAGAAGGGGTCGACGTGGCGATTCGTATTGGCCAGCTACCCGATTCGAGCTATCAGGCGGTACGGGTGGGCCAGGTGCGGCAGGTCGTGTGTGCGTCGCCGGCCTACCTTGAGACGCGCGGCATACCGCTCACGCCGGAGGAGCTCGGCGAGCACGACATCGTCCTGGCCAGCGCCTTGACCGCCTCGCCCGAGTGGCGCTTTGAGTCCGAGCGTCAGCCGCTGGTCGTGCGCGTGCGTCCGCGCCTCGTCAGTACCAGCAATGACGCCGCCATCGCGGCCGTGGTGCGGGGATTTGGACTGACGCGGGTGATTTCCTATATGGTGGCGCCGCATCTGGCGGCCGGGAGGCTCAAGACGGTGCTGACGCAGTACGAGTCGGCGCCGGTGCCGGTAAATGTCGTCCACCACGAGGGACGCCGGTCAACGCCCAAGGTGCGGGCTTTTATAGACCTCGCGGTGGCGATGTTGCGGGCCGAGGGTGCCTTCAACTAAGGTTGGCGTGTCGCGCATCCGCTGCACTCGCCAAACCCCAGAAATCCTAACGTTAGGATTGCCTTGTCAGAAAAACGTTCTATATTTTCTGACATGCGTACCAATGCCCCCTCCTCCGGCCGAAGCCGAACCGCTCAGCAAACGCCGCCTTCTCGAGGCAGCGTGGACGCGGCTATCCGCGCCGAGTTAGCGGCGAGCGAAGCGGGAAAAGTCTTTAGCCCGGTTGATTTTCTCCACTTGGGTAGCCGTGCGGCCGTCGATAAGGTGCTCTCGCGTTTAACAGCCACTGGGACACTTCGAAGAGTGGCCAGAGGACTGTACGACGTCCCACGCACGCACGCGATTCTGGGACCGCTATTACCGTCGGCCGACGATATCGCGAAGGCGATTGCCGGCAAAGGGAGTTTACGCCTGCAACCGTCTGGCGCCTACGCCGCAAATCTATTAGGACTCACGGAGCAAGTGCCGATGAAGCTGGCCTTCCTGACCGATGGCGTCTCGCGCACCGTGCATATCGGCAATCAGAGCATTCTGCTGAAGCACACGACACCTCGCAATATGGCAACGGCCGGTCGCATCAGCGGTCTGGTGATCCAGGCATTGCGACATTTCAAGCAGGCGCATATCGATGACCAGGTAGTCGCTAAGCTCAGAGCCAGATTGACCGCCGAGGACAAGGCCGTGCTGCTGGCCGATGCATCGCTGGCCCCCGTATGGATTGCAGATGTCATGCGACGGATAGCGCAGGACAAGGATTGAGCCATGCAAGAGTTTTTTTGAAATTGCCAAAGGAACACCTTCCGGTTCAGGATGGCGCTTCTCGCTTTTCTGACCAAATATCTGGCGCTGGAACCATGCCATCTGACGGCACAAATTGACGTTGTCGCGTTCCAGCTTGCCGACCAAATCGACCAGCTGCGCAGGCGTCAGCGCGGGCGCATCTTCATGCGTGGACTGGGCGGGATGGGGATCGGCTGGCATGTGGAAATTGTATTTCATGCGCCCGCGTTTGTGCTCATATTTTGCATCGGCGGCACGGTAGCTGTCCAATGAGCGCAGGCAAAAATGCAATCCGCAGAGGCGAATTCCATGCGTTAGCCACCACCTCCACGGCCAGCGCGGCCGCCATCTGCCACGAAAACGATTAAAAAGTGATAAATCTACTGTCAAGACACCTTAAACTATGAAAATGTTGCTAAGATTCCAGTGTTAGTTCCTTGGCAGTCAGCAGAAGTAACCGATTGTCTGGCCGGACGGGACATCACAATTTCAAAACTACCTATTAAGCACATGCCGACCAACATAGCACATATATCAGATATCCATTTCAAGGTTAGCCCCAATCAGATTGGACATGACCCAAACGAGCAAATGCGTGACGAAATGATTCGTGATTTAGAAAAAAAAGTGGCGGAATGGGGGAAGTTGGACGCGATTATTGTTTCTGGTGACATAGCTTTCGCTGGAAGGAAAGACGAATTTTCGCTGGCTAAAGAATGGTTGAAAGAAATACTTTCCCGTACAAACTCGCACGACGCCAAAATAATTGTATGCCCCGGCAATCACGATATAGACCGTTCTGTATTAAAGGCACAGCCTCTGATTGAGGATGGACACTCGGCAATTCGCGCAAGTCCCACCAATGTAAAACGGGAATCTGAACTCTTGCGTCGTTTAGGCGTTGAAGCAACAAGAGATTTGTTCTATCGGGCACTAGAAAACTACAATGATTTTTCTCAGCAGTATAATTGTTCATTTTATGCAACCAAGGAAAATTATTCTTGGCATCATGATTTGTTGCTAGATGATGGTTCGAAACTCAGAATTAGAGGGCTGAATTCTACTACACTGTGCGGACAGCAAGACGTCAAAGGGCAGTTATACATAGGCCGAGCGGCTTGGAACCTCAAACGAGAAGACGGCATCGAATATTTGGTGTTTGCACATCACCCGCCCTCTTGGTTGTTAGATGGCAGTGAGATGGTAAACGAATTAGATGACCGCGCAGCAATTCAATTATACGGCCATGAGCATAAAGCTCGGATAAGTCAGAGCGGAAGTTCAATAGTTATGTATGCCGGTGCTGTCAACCCTGTTCGCGACGAAGGTGACTGGCTTCCTGGGTTTAATTTTATAAGAATTTCAGTTACAAATGATAATTCCACAAGGAAAATGTTGGTAAAAATATTTTCCCGCGAGTGGCAGGAGCAAAACCCTTCTCAGTTCAAAGATTATAAGGGCAAGGGACAAGATGGTTCTCACGAATATACGAAAAATTTAGAAAAATGGTCGCCGCCAAGTGTTGATAATGTTCCGGAACCTTTTGTTTCGCCGTTGCCTAAAGCAACTCAGATAAACTCTTCAATAAATACAAATATAAGTGTTGCTGCACAAGTTCAAAAATCAGAGTCTGAAATATTGTCTGAATTCTACGATATGCAGTTTTCTGAGCAATACGATATTGTTCGAAATCTTGGATTGCTGAGGGAGGAAGATAAAGGTTTTCCACAGTTTATGCAAATCAAGAGAGCATTGATTTTTGCCAAAAGTCAAAATAGAATCTCCCAATTATTGAATGAAAAGTGAGGGTCCTGTGGCAGATAAAGCCTATATCGGAGCGTTATACAAAAAGCTTGAATTGACTACTTCTGTTCAGGATGTCGAAACAAGAAACAGTTTTATTGAAAAGATTCAACCAGAATTAGACTACCCGCAAGCTATGTCATTGCTTTTGGTGTGCTACGATTTGGCAGTGCCAGATGGCGACCTGGACTGGTTTTTTGAAGCCGGGCAGGAATTTATCCCTGGTTTCGGAAGCGACGGGGTTGACAAAGAGGTGGCGCTGTTAGCAGCCGCTTTGTTAAAGGCCGAAATTGAATCGAGTTCACCTTATGCGGCTTCCATCTGTCTTGCCATAGAGGTAGCCGAATATGGAACAATAAGAGTCTTTAGCCCTGACCCCTTATTACCAGCATTTGCGAAGAAGAAATTGGTTGAGCACCAAACGGTTGCACGAAGCGTCAATAAGGCGGGGACGCTGAAACCCCAAGACTTAACCGTAAAATATAAAAATGCCGAGGATATAGCCCAAAATAATACATGGGTAACGGGTTGGGGAACGGTGAAACCACTAATCGAAGATTCGATTAAGCGCACGGATGCAGTGGATAAACGCCTCGTAAACCATTTTAATAAGCTCGTAGAATACACTATTTCTTTGGAGGAGCAGGTTCAGGCGCAATGGTTTGCTATATCTGCTTGGAGTAAAGAAGCGAATCGCCCTTTACTTGACTTTTCGGTTCCTGAGGCAGCGCTTCGAGCTGCGGTAGAGCTCGCAAACATAATGACCAGCAATGAGGGACCAGTGGCCGCCCCTGCCTTACTTAAGATGGCATTATGGGAAGGACGGAAGCTAGCGTCCTTGAAAAATTTTGTCTTCGCTGAAGGATGTGTCGCTGGCCCTATTGCATGGCGTAAAACGTGGGCTATTTATGATACAAATGATAAATACCTTCACTTAACACCTGGTTTATTTGCTATTGCTCTAGCTTGCGAAAATGAAGACGACAGCGATTGGACACGGACGTTTAAAAGGAAGACAAACATAGATATAGCGGATGAGATTTCGCCGCTGGAATTTTCATTACAGATTTATCGCGAGATTTTAGCTATAAAAATACGGAACAGTTATGACGACTGAGTCACTCCAGCGCCGGTGCAACCGTGATGGCTGTAATCCCGAAAGCGGCGGAGGGTGCATCGATGGTCTTTCTGCCGACGATTGTCCTAATCGTTATGAATTTGCGGCTATCGACGAGGTTTTAGAGGCTGGTGTGCCTTCGCCATCTGCTCCGCCTAGCGAAATTGAGTTACCTCCGGGTGTTCGTCAAGTTCATAACGGTGTGGGCTTGTCGGAGATAGAGGTAAATCGGCACTTGCGGCGGCACGGAGGCCTGGTAATCTCATTTATCGGTTGTCCTGACGCTGGGAAGACAACAATCGCGGCAATGTTATATGAACTTATGAAACGTCGACGTCTAGGTCAAATCGGCTTTGTCGGGTCGAAGACATTGAGGGGCTTTCAGTCTAGGAGTTTTTACTCGCAATTCGAATCTGGTTTATCCGTTCCCGTAACCGAGCGTACAAAAAAGAGCTTGCCAATTGAATATTTGCATTTGCGAGCTTCCTTTGATGTTTCGAAGAAAACTCATTTTGATATTTTTATGGCGGACCGCTCTGGAGAGGAATTTGAAGATTGTATAAAAATGCCTAAATTTGCAGAAAATTTCCCAGAAATTTATCGTGCAGACTGTCATGTTTTGCTCTTGGATGGGCGCAAGTTAATTAATCCTGAGTTAGCTGCTTCGCACATAGGCGAGATTCGCAGAATAGTACTAGCGTTATTGCAGTTTTCCGGTTTGGGACAGTCGCAGAAGATTCAAGTGGTTTTAACGAAACTTGATGAGGTAATAGTTTCCTCCCGAAAAGAGCAGGTTGAGGAAATATTCGACCACTTTGTGAGCGAAGTCAAGAGCCGGGTTGTAGGTGATATTACTATCAGTGCACACAAATTGGCTGCGCGGCCCAATCAGGGAGAGTTCTACCTTGGGGAAGGGTTGGAAACCTTGATGCGGGAGTGGATACCAATTCCAGCCACTCGAACCTTTAGCATGGATTTTGTATCAGTGGATAGTGGAAGCCATTATGATTATTTGATTAACGCCATAAATAGATAACATGGAAACATCAACCCTGATACTAGGCATGCCTGCGACCGGAAAAAGTACATATTTGGCAGCAATGAGCTATATATTACTAAGTAGTGAAATTGATACGATATTACGTTGGAGTCAACTTGACGAATTCGAGTCCCATTTGTATACCCTGCAAGATAAGTGGTTGAAATGTGAAAAGCTTGACCATACTCCTGCGGGACTTGATAGTTGGGTTACATTGCATATGACTGTAGGATTAAATGGGACTCCAATTAAGGTTCAGCTTCCAGATTTTTCTGGTGAGTCAATAAAAGACGCCATTGTTAGCGGTTTTTATACCGAAGAGCTTTACGAGGCATTGGGGAAATCTAGTGGAATTTTTCTTTTTACTAGTGCCGATTCCAAAACAAGTGATATTTTAATTAATGAGATGTCGGGAATTATGTCAGTTGAGCCTGAAAGTAACAATGGCCCAAGGAAGCAATTTGTTCCCGGCGATATGCCAGAACAGGTTAAGGCAGTTCAGCTTCTGCAAACAATTGTCGATTCCAAGAGTAAAAAACGGAAATTGGTTGTAATGATATCAGCATGGGATATAGCACAAAGTGCAAATCCTGACATTACTCCTGTGAAATGGTTGGAGGACAATAGGCCTCTTTTACATCAATATTTGGAATTTAACTGCGAGTTATGGGAGTCGAGGATGTATGGCGTAAGCGCGCAAGGCGGTCGGCTTCCCGCTGATAAAGCG
This sequence comes from Burkholderia sp. LMU1-1-1.1, assembly GCF_040675865.1. NCBI lineage: Bacteria > Pseudomonadati > Pseudomonadota > Betaproteobacteria > Burkholderiales > Burkholderiaceae > Burkholderia > Burkholderia sp. LMU1-1-1.1. The sequence continues at coordinate 232,499 of NZ_JBEGHG010000003.1, forward strand.
AGGCTTAATATATTGGCCAAGCCTTCCGAACGGGTAAATTTAGTAGGAAAAAACACTTCGCAGTTCGACTTGACGGACCCGCTATATTGGCTGACGCTGCCCCAGGATTCTTAGAATGTCATCAAATCATAGTCTATTTTTCAATGTGGACCAAACCCTTCATGGGTATCGCGATGGACACAAATTATTGAGTACGTCCATAGTATTGGACGAGTATTCTGCGACCGAGATGACGCGTATGAGCGACCTAATGCCGCAAAACATATCGGGAGTCTCAGCCTACTATTGTGGCTACCCATTAAAGTCTGCTAAGAAATATGTTATTTCTAAAACTTGGGCGGCCCCCGAAATGCCGCGACCAGGTTGCGTGTGGACACATTCAATTTTACTGGATTATTCTACCGTAGCAAAATTGAACAGATTATCAGATTTGTTTTATGCTTTTAAGAGGCCGAATGGCAGTTCGAATTCTGATAGCTATGCCGAGTCTTTTGAGATAGATTTGCCGCTGCGGGGCGTAGAAAAAAATTGCAATATTCGTGACCTTGACGGATTTTCTGGTAGTGATTTGGATATGCAGAACATTATTGCCAAGGTGTATGCATCAAAATACGAAAGAGTTGCAATAGCGTCTTTTGGAAATCAAAATGAAGATGATGTTACGGTTTCTTTAATCTGGAATCAAATGCCCCCGCGTCTGAGACGGGATTTTGTATTTTCGAGCGCAGCGAGCTTGCGCTCTATTACGCCCCAGGCAGCAATTACTCTTTTAGTTTCAAATGAATTAATTAGGTCTGCTGTGGCAAGTGATGTGATAGATGAAATTGAAAGCGAGGGTATTTCGATATTGGTCGATGATATATTTGAATATCAGCAGACACAGTTAAGAAATTTTATTGCGCGCTATATTTCCGATGCAAAATACCCTAGAAAATCGGTACTGTATCTGGCACTCATTGGTGGGAAATTATTGAAATATGAGAATGATCAAGGGATTTCTGAGGCTGCAAATCTCATATCGAATTTTTATAAGGAAATTGGAGATAGTGATTTAATAAAACGGGAATTTGTAACCGGTGCATTTTTCTCAAAAAATAGGGTATCAAATTCCAATAAATGCGAAATTGTCGCTACCATGATACTTCCATATATGCGCGGGATGAGTTGGGTTGATTTCAACGACTCTACTTTGGCATTTGTAAAAAGCATCGAAAACGAGATGCTTCCACTAATAGCGAAAATTATCAAAGCTTGTTTTCCTTCAGAGGTTGGTACATTAGGTTACGCACTGCTTAGTCAAATATGTAAGCATATCGATATCAATGTTCTAGCTAAAGTTCAAGCATTTGCTGAAGTAAAACTAACAATGGCGGCGTTAAAAATTGAACTGCTAGGCCTACCAGATTTTTGGCGTTCTTTTGAGTCCCCCCCAGACAATAAGGATTGGGAGCTTTTGAAATCAATTGGAAATTCCAATGAAATGGTACGTGGCATGCTCGACGCGGGCATGTATGAGGCAATTAAAAAACTTGTTGACCGAGACCGAACATTCTATACCCCCGCATTAGTGGTTGAAATTATTGAATTGAGCGGTGAGCGACTGGAGTTGAGTTTGAAGGAGTTTAGAAGTCTTAGGTTGGATATTGTTGATGGTTATGTTAATTCAGGTCGAAATAACGCTGAATTTCTTAATACTTTAGCTCTTGATATTTTTAATGACTCTACGCCTCGCGTTGTTGCTGAAGCTTGGATAAATTTAATAACATTAAATTCTTCTGACTACGATGCTTATTCAAATATAGCACTTTTTGTTATATTCGATAGCGCATCTAATGCTTTGACGGTTGAAAATGCAGTAAAACTTTTTGAATTTTCGTTCCAGCGACTACATAGTAAAGCGATGTTGAAGACGAATTTAGAAAATCAAGTAGGACAACGGATATCTGGAAAATATATGGGCGGAGGATACTCAAGGGGAGACGACGCGGCCCCCAGAATAAGACGACATCTTTGCGAGTTTATGCTGGAAAAAGGTGGCTTTGAAGAATTTTTTTTCTGCGCAGGTACTGAAGAAAATAAATTATTGTTATTGCAATCCATGAGCGAAATTTGGGGCGGGTCCCAGTGGCTTGAACGTCTCAGGCAGTACTGGAACGACGGAAGAATTTATCTGGCACCTGAGATTTGTTCATTGATAGAACGCCTAGTGCCACGAAAATCCACATGGTCTTTTTTTGATTTATTCTAAAAACAGCAGCCATTGGGGCTGCTGTTTATCGCTTATTTAATCAGAAACTGTTCCTTATCTTTGTCATTAAGCCATAAGGGAGCACGGCCGCGACCAGTCCAGGTAGCTCCGCTCGCTGGGCCCTTGTATTTGATAGCAACCGGCTCACGCTTCTTAGCGGACTTCGCCTTTCCGGTGCCGCCAAAGTCCGCAAAAGTCAAGCCGTATTCCTTCATAATGTCGGAAATTTTCGCCTTTGCAGCTCATAGTTCGCTTGAGCGGGCTGCTTCGGCCTGCTTCTGAAGCTCAGCAATCTGCGTCTGCAATTCGGAATATGAGGACATTATTTCTCCTGTTCGGAAATTTGAAAGAAACGATAATTTAACACAGTCACTGTGAGACGAGTACAATATCCAACATCGCGGATTGGAACGACGCTAGCATTCGATGAGATGGAAATTTCCAAGATATTGATTTCGGCGTACCATGGAGATGGAATGGCTAAGCCTTTGGACGTACCGCTAACTGCAACGGACCTAAGAATTTTGTTGCGATACAAGACGACTTTGGCCTAGAGCTGCATGCATCGCTACGAGGCGGAACATGGTGGCTCATACACAGACCGTGTCCCCGGTAAGACCCGTCAATACGACCTCCGCGTAGCAATTCATACAACACCGCAACTTCGCCTGTTGCTCTCAATCGAATGCAAGTGCCTGCGTACTTCCACGCCGTTGCTAATCAGCCGAATTCCTCGCGTTGCGAGTGAAAGCCTCAACGAGAAAATGCAACCAGCTGGGAGATACACAAATAGCGACGGCGGGTTGGTCACATTTGTAGGTCCTCGCGCGGCTCGAAGAACTCAATTAAGTAGTCTCTACCCTGCGAATATCTAAGCGGGAAAAGCGACGGCGTTGGTCGGCAAGCTCGGGCCAAATCAATATTCGTCGAAAGATACCGAAATATTCGAAAAATGGAGCCAAGCTCTGGCTTCTGCGGACGACCTGGTCCAAGGCTGCGTTACTCATAATGCGGCAGACCCCATGCCCATACAGACTATCATCCTGCCCATCCTCGTGGTGTCAGATGAGACACTGTGGGTTGTGGACCACGCCGAAAATGGCAATGTTCTCAGCCCCCCGCGACAAGTCGAGACCACCGAATTTTACGTCAACGCACGCTATCAAATCGGTCAAGGGGACACTTACTATGCCATCTCTCACATGCACATTTTCACGAAGAAAGGAATTACTGAATTTTGAACGAATTAAACCCAAGTCTTGAGACCGGATTAAGAGATTGGTAAAAAGGACAAGGCGGAATGATTTAATTCAAACGAAGCGCTCAAGAATAATTAAATCACTTTCAGCGAAAACCTCGGTTCCTCCTGAATGTATATCTGGAGTTGACCAAAATTTGTTTGCCTCAATTTTTCTAAAGATATTTCTCGGAGTGTAATCAATGAACACTCAAGCACAGTGAAATCCCGAATCTTTTTCCTTAAATCTACCACAGTATATAGTTCCGCCAAGTTTGAAGCCCGCATCACGGACGTTCGGGGTTCGAAGGCTACGGTAAATTTCACGAGAGGCGAAATGATGGCGGAGGTCGGCGGGATTGCAATACGGAAATGCAAAACGCCTGAGCGGCTGCTGTGGAGGTGTGACGGTAGCTTGAATGCCATTCCTGGTCTGATTTGGGGTGCTGACTTGGGACTTGGGATTCCAAGCCAAACCGGACGGGCAAAAAGAAAAGCCGTTGACGAATCAACGGCTTATCGGATTTGTGGTGGAGACGGCGGGAATCGAACCCGCGTCCGCAAGCACTCCACAGACAGTTCTACATACTTAGCACTATCATTTAATTTAACCAGTACAACACGGACGTGCACGTTTTGGACTAGCGATTCACCTTAGATTTAGCGCTGATCGAAGTGACCCCTCACAGCGCGAGTCCCTGTAAATGACTCCACAGCTTTTAACGGCCCACCCCAGGGACGAGGTGTTGTGGAGCTAACAGCAATTAAGCTGCCAGTGCGTACGAGTTATCGTTTGCAGTTAAGTTTTTCTGGGTGTATTTACGAGGTAACCAGCCCTCGGTATGCCCTGCTCTGCTTTGCAACCCACGTCGAAACCAGGTCGTCCCCACAGACCTCCATTCTAGCGCACTTTGCCCGTCGACGCATGCCCATTCGGAACCGAGGTCAAACGCCTGTCACAATCGCCCGATATGATGGTTCCAGTTCTCACACAGAACGACCAATTAGCGCCTCCCGGAGGCGGCTACTACCGGCGCCGGCGGTCGGGAAATATACCGGCACCAATTTCCTTCAGTTACAGCATGTGCGCGGCGCGGGCGAATAGCCCCGCCGTCGCCAGCAGGCTGGTAATCATCAGACCTACCAGCCAGCGAAACTGCATATCGCTGCGATCCATCCTCTTGTGACTTTCTGCGCTAAATGCATCGATACGCGCTGTTGTTTCCCGATGGAGATCGAACATGCGAGCGCTTAGAGCTGCGGAACTATCGGATGCTTCCCTACGCGACTGATCGATCCGCGCGAGCGTCTCCTTGTGCAACGCATCCATTCGCAGATGCAATGCGTCTATCCGGGCGTTGGTATCTCTACGTTCTTCTAAAATTCGCTCCGTTGTTTCCTGACGCAACCGGTCAATACGCTCGGTCGTTTCCCGGCGTAACTCGTCGATCCGCGCGTTCACCCCGGCGAAACCTTCGCCGACCTCCCGCCTCAGCATTTGCATCTCGGTTTCCATCCCACGATCCTCGTCGGCGCGATTGCCGTTGTCAAGCACAGCCATTGCAGCAGCCTTGGTCATCGCTCGCTCCCGTGTCTACCCACCAGCCTATGCCTCCTTCACGTTAATCCTTTGACCACGCTCAATCGCCCGCCAAACCAAAGTGTTGCATTGCAGCACAAAAGTCGCTTGCTTCCATCAGGAAAGTAACAATTTCAAACACTTTTTCAATGGGGCGCGAGGTCGCTGCATTAAAATGGGATGTACCAAAACTACTGTTCAGACACCTTTTCATGCCTAACGCCGCCACAATTGACTCCCCCAGCCCCAAGCGACGCGGGCGCCCCCTGAAAGGGGAAAGCGGTGGACTGCGTGCGGAATTGATCGAGAAATCGGCCGAGTTGTTTCGCACCAAAGGTTACGAGAACACCACCGTGCGCGATATCGCCGCCGCCGCCGGCATCCAGGCCGGCAGCTGGTTCTATCATTTCAAGACCAAACAAGACATCCTGGCCGCCATCATGGAGCAAGGCATGGAACGCTCGCTGGCCGAGATCGAGGCCATCGGCAGCCAGCCGCTGCCGCCGTGCGAGATCCTGCGCCAGCTGGTCGAAGCCCATCTGCATACCTTGCTGGCGCCCGACCACCATTACATCGCCGTGCTGCTGTACGAATGGCGCTCGCTCGACGAGCCGTCGCGCTCGCGCGTGGTGGCGTTGAAGGACCGCTACGAGGCCGTGTGGGACCGCGCCATCGCCGAGCTGCACCTGTCCGGCGACTGGGCGATGCCGTCGTCGTTCGACCGCCTGCTGATCTTCGGCGCGCTCAATTGGACCGTGCAATGGTACAAACCCGGCAGCGGCGCCGACGTCAAGGAGCTGGCCCGCCAGGCGATGCGCTTCATCCTGCGCACACCCGCCGCAGTTGAGGCACAATAGGGGCATACTTTCAAAAGGATGCCCATGATTTACGAGATCGCCGAGATATATATCAAGCCGGATGACCACGATGCCTTCCAGGCCGGCGTGGCCGAAGCGGTGCCCTTGTTCAAAGCGGCCACCGGTTGCCTGTCGATGCGCCTCGACCGCGACATCGAAACGCCCGACACCTACCATCTGGTGATCGGCTGGCAGACCCTTGAAAACCATACCGTCGATTTCCGTGGCAGTCCGGCGTTCCAGTCCTGGCGTGGACTGGTCGGCAGCTATTTCGCTACACCACCCAAGGTGGAGCATTTCGAAACCGTGGTGGCCGGCTTCTAAGCCGCGCCCGCCCCGGTCAACCAAGGAGGTCGTCATGACACGCACAATACACCGCAATTTCGAACAGGTGACCGACGCCGAAAGCGCCCGCAGCGCCTTGCTGGCCAAGGGTTTTCCTCCGTCCACCGTGAAGCTGACCAAGCACACGCCGCTGCCGCCGAGCGTGGCCTCCAGCACCGTCGGCAACATCCTCGACGCGCTGACGCCGGGCGGTCCGGCCGCCGCCGCGCACGCGCGCGAACGCAGCGGCGCCATGCTGTCGATCGATATCTACGACGAAGATGAAAGCAGCAACGCCGACGCCATCATGAGCGGCTTCGGCGCCCGACCGGCCTGAACCGGCCCACGCGGCCACAGCCTCCTTGCCCCGCCCTTCCCTCAGGCGCTAAGTTCAGCGATGTTCGTAGGGCGGATCAGGCGGAACGCCGTAATCGGCCAGTGCATGAGCCGTCTAGACGCATGCATTGGCCGATTACGCTGCGCTAATCCGCCCTACCTGGTTTAGATAACGCTTGGCTTAGCGGCCTTGGGCCGCCGGGTGGTGGAACACCTGGCGCAGGTAGGCCAGGAAGGTCTCGTCCTTGCACAGCGTTTTGCCGGGCGAGTCCGACAGCTTGGCCACCGATTGGCCGTTGCAGTTGACCAGCTTCATGACGATGTTGAGCGGCTTGAGGCCGACGTCGTTGGTCAGGTGCGTGCCGATGCCGAAGCCGGTCATGATGCGGTCGGCGAAGTGGCGGTACAACTCGAACGCCTTTTCCAGATTCAGCCCGTCCGAGAACACCAGCCGCTTGGTCTTGGCGTCGATGCGCAGCGCGGCGTAGTGGGCCAGCGCCTTTTCTCCCCACACCACCGGGTCGCCCGAATCGTGGCGCAGCCCATCGAACAGCTTGGCGAAGTACAGGTCGAAATCGTCGAGGAAGGCGTCCATGCCCACCACGTCGGTCAGCGCGACACCCAGGTCGCCCCGGTATTCCTGCACCCACGCCTCCAGCGAGGCTTTCTGGAAGTCGCGCAACCGCACGCCGAAGGCCTGGAACGATTGCATGTATTCGTGCGCCATCGTGCCGATCGGCACCAGGCCGAACTTCATCGCCTGGTAGACGTTGGACGTGCCCTTGAAGTACTCGGGCACCTCGCGCGACAGGCGCTGCACCACCTCGTCATGCCAGGCGCCGGAAAAGCGCCGGCGCGTGCCGAAGTCGGAAAACTCGAACGGGTTGCGGCGCGCCGGCTCGGCGCCGAAGGCCTTGAGCGCGGCGATCTTGGCGCTGAGGCGTTCGCGCCCCTCGGCCAGCGCGGCCGCCTGGTCGAAGCGGCGGAAATATAGTTCGTTGACGATGTAGAGCACGTAGATCTCAAAGCCCATCACGTGCACCTGCGGCCCGGTCGCGCGGATCGCCAGGGTGTCGCCGTCGACGCGCACGTCGATGAATTTGCGCTGGAAGCGGAACACCGTCAGGAAGTCGACGAAGTCGCTTTTGATGTAGCGCAGCGAGCGCAGGAAGTTCAGCTCCTCGTCCGAAAACCCCATCGAGCACAGATGGTCGAGTTCACGCTCGACCGCCTCGTGCAGCTCGGCCAGCGGATAGACCGGCGTGTTGCGGCAGACGAATTCGTATTCGGTGTGCGAGTTCGGATGGCCATGCAGCAGCGCTTGCCACATGGTGAATTTGTATAGATCGGTCTCCAGCAGGCTGCGGACGATAGGCTGACTCATGGACTCTCCAGATTGCATATTGCCATGATCTTACGCCATGCGGGGCCGATGCGTGGATCAGCGCCGTTCCAGCCCGCGCTTATACGCCTCCAGGCTCTCCGTCAGATAGCGCTTGACCGTGCCCTGACGCTTCAGCTGCGCCAGTCCGGCCGCCAGTTGCGGCGCCAGCGCCGCGTGCGCACCGCGCACGTAGGCGTGGCCGGTGGTGCTGCGCACCACGCCGGCCTGGTGCAACGAACCCAGACCGCTGGTGCGGCGTTCGGCGTCGCTGAGGAAAAACATGAAATCGCTGACCGCCTCTTCGACATCGAAGTATAGATCCGTGCGCCCCAGGCGCAACTTCTGCAGGCCCTGGGCGATGGTCTGCACATACGAGTATTCGCCTGCGGCCAGCTCGCGCGACAGCATGTCGCGCAATTCGCTGATGCCGTGCCGGTATTCGCAGCGCAGGCCGCGCGCCCGCACCGCCGGCCAGCTGTCGAACAGCAGTCCAGTGCGCGTCGCATAGGCGGCGAACCGCACGATGTTGTTCGGCTCGGACACCCGCACCAACGCCGGAAACAGGTTTTGATAGTCGAAGGTGCGTCCCAGTTCGCCGTCGGCCTCGCCCGCCAGCACCATCGCCGTGGCGCGCAGCGGGGGCACGTCGATGTAGACGAAGCGTTTTCCCAGGTCTTCAAGCAGGTGGCTGTAAACCCGGATCAGCCATTGCGTGCGCGGATTGTCGAACGGACGCGAAAAGACGAAACGCAACGTGTGCGTCCCGTCGGCCGGGCCGGAGCCAGGGGGCGCGGCGGCCGGGGCGTACGTCAACGGCAACGCGGCGGCCGCCGCCAGCAATTGGCGCCGGGCGATCGTCACGGCCGTCCCCGCCTGTCCGCCGGACCGGTTTCAGCGGGCGGCGTTGGCCAGCAGTTCGGGCAGCACGTCGCCCGCCTGCATCAGCTGCACGCCGCGCGCCCGCATGGCCGCGAGGAAGCCCTGGTACTGCGCCTCGAAGCCGGCGACGGGGCTCATGCAGTCGGTGATCAGCGCCAGCTTGGACGCGGCCCGGTCGCCGAAATGGTCGGCGATATGCTCGACGGTCGCCTTGACGCAGTGGCTGCCGGCCTCCCCCGCCACGTAGATCCAGTCGGCCTCGGCCAGCGTGTTGACGAACTTGGTGTTGAACTGGGTGTCCGGGTCGTCGGCGTAGGGCACCTCGGCCATGACGGCCGAATAGTGCTCGGTCCACGGATTGGAGCCCTTGGCCAGCTTGGCGACGATGCCGAGCGAGGCTTCCTCCCAGGCGCCATAGGCGGCGCGCACGTCGTCATGGACGTTGTTGCCCCAACTGCCGATTTCGCAGTGCACCGGCCACACCATCAGTTGATAGCGTCCGGCGGCCTCCAGTTTGTCGAGATAGTTCAGCGCCAGCGGCAAGGCGGCGGGATGGCGCGGCAGGTATTTTTCGGCGCGCACGTCGTCCGCCGTGATCTGCGTGAACGGCGCCACCGGCGTGCCGTCGCGGGCGATCCAGAACGTCGGGTGGGCGATGTCGAAGCGGTGGTGCGAGTCGAGCGTGATGCTGATCGCCGTCAGGCCGGAGCGGCCACGGTTGATCAGGCCGGCCAGGCGCTGCATGTCCTGGTGCGCGCCGGGCACCGGCAGCGCCGGCGCGCGCGGCTGGCGCGTGGCCGGGTCCAGCGGCAAATAGCCGGCCGGCAAATCGCAAAAGTCGTTTTGCGGATCGATGATCAGCAAATGCAGGTTGCGTTTCATGTGAAGCTCCGTGACGGAATATGCCTTCCATGATACGCAGCAAAGAACAAGCCCCGCAAGCGGGGCTTCGTTCAGCGGCGATTATGTTGCTTATTTAGAGCAGAACTCAGACCAGGATGGCGTTGATATCGGCGCGGCTCTTGGCGATCGCGGCGGCCGCCGCGTCCTCACCCTTGGACACGCCTTCTGCGACGATGAAGGTGATGTCGGTCATGCCCAGGAAGCCGAGGACGGCGCGCAGATAGGTGGTGACGTGGTCGTAGCCGGCCGCAGGACCCTCGCTGTAGACGCCGCCGCTGGCGACGATCACATACACCTTCTTGCCGGTGACGAGCCCTTGCGGACCGTTGGCGCCGTACTGGAACGTGCGGCCGACGCGGGCGACGTGGTCGATCCATGCCTTCAGGCCCGACGGCACCGAGAAGTTGTACATCGGCGCGCCGATGACGATGGTGTCGGCGGCAAACAGCTCGTCGATCAACGTGTCGGAGGTTTTGACCGCGTGGGCCTGGTCGGCATTGCGCTGGTCGGCCGGGGTGAAGAAGGCGCCGACCACTTGTTCGGTCAGGTGCGACACGGGCGTGGCGCCCAGATCGCGCGAGACGATGGTGTCGGACGGATGGGTTTCTTTCCATTTCGCGACGAATTCACCGCCGAGCTGGCGGGTCAGGGAGCCTGGACGAACACTGCTATTGATATGGAGGACGGTTGCCATGCTGTGCTTCCTTTATGAGGTAGGGTTGCACGCATCATAGAACGGGATTAATATCGATGAAATACAGTAAATTTAAATCTTACTGATCGATTTTATCGATATCCAATGATCAACCATCGTATCAACCATCGTATCAACCACAGGCAACCACCATGCGCGACCCCGGCCTTCCCTCCCTCGACCAGCTGCGCGTGTTCATCGCCGTCATCGACCATGGCGGCTTCGCGCACGCGGCGCGGGCGCTGCACCGCACGCAGTCCGTCATCAGCTACACCATCGCCAACCTGGAGGAGCAGCTTAACATCGAACTGCTCGACCGCAGCAAGCGCAAACCGGTGCTGACCGAGGCCGGCAAGGCGCTGCTGGCCGACGCCCGCGCCGTCTCGCTCAAGGTCGACGGCATGCGGGCGCGCGCCAAGGCGCTGTCGGCCGGGTTGGAGGCGGAAGTGTCGCTGGTGGTCGACGTGATGTATTCAACGTGCAAGCTGGTGCGCATTCTGCACGCGTTCCAAAAGGAGTTCCCTACCGTGTCGATGCGGCTGCGCACCGAGGCGCTGGGCGCGGTCACGCAACTGGTCATGGACCGCACCTGCCACATCGGCCTGAGCGCCTGGATGCCCGGCTCGGCCGACACCATCGAGCGCCAAAGCTGCGGTGTGGTGACGATGGTGCCGGTGGTGTCCCCCGACCACCCGCTGGCCCAAATCAAGGGCAAGATCTCCAACGAGGTGCTGCGCGAACACACGCAACTGGTGCTGACCGACCGCAGCACCTTGACCAAGGGGCAGGATTTCGGCGTGGTGGCGCTGCGCGACTGGCGCCTGGGCGACCTCAGCTCCAAGCATGCGCTGCTGCGCAGCGGCATCGGCTGGGGCAATATGCCGGTCGAATTCATCCAATGGGACCTGGACGCGGGACGCCTGGTGCGACTCGAGGTCGCCGAGGGGCCGTCGTTCAGCGCGCCGCTGTACGTGATACGGCGCGGCGACGAGGAGCCGGGGCCGGCCACCCGCTGGGTCATGCAGCAGTTTCTGGACATGGACCGGCGCATCGCCGAGGAATACGGCGGCAAGCTACAACCCACGACGGTGGGAGGGGAGCACGTGCCGATCCACATGCCCTTCCATCAGCGCTCGACCGAAAAGCCGTCCGCCGCGACGACGCCGGCGATCACCGCCGCGCCGGTCAAACAGGCGCCGGCGGCTACTTCACGCCAGCGGCGCTGAGCTTGCGCCGCAGGCGGCTGATTTCCTCGGAAAGGTCGACCACCAGCGCGGCGACATCGTCGTTGGCCTCGAAGTCGCGCTCGATCTGGCACAGGCGGCGCGCCCGCACCAGGTCGGCGCTGGTGAAGCGCCAGCTGACGCAATCCTCCGAGTCGCACTCCATCAGGATGCCGGTGCGCACCCGCTGCACCACCCAGTCGCGCTCGACCGCGCAGGCGCGCGCCAGCTCCTCGAGCGTCAGCGCGGTCTCATCGATCAACACGGCGGTGAGGGGCGACTGCCCCACCGCTGCTTCCATAGCCTGTCCCATAGCTCATCCTCCCGCGCGCGGATTGAACGCCATCTCGCGCGCCATCGTTCGATACAGTTCGCGTGCCTTGTCGGTGTTCGCCGGCGGCAGCACCACTTCCAACAGCAGGTATAAGTCGCCGGCCTCCTTGCCGGGAATGCCGCGTCCGCGCAGGCGCAGCTTGCGGCCGCTTTGCGAGCCGGCCGGCACCGACACGGTGACCTTGCCCGACGGCGTGGCCACCTCGATGTCGGCGCCCAGCGCCAGCTCCCACGGCGCCACCGGCACCGTCTCGAAGACGTCGCGGCCGTCGACGCGGTAGCGCGCATCGGGCCGGAACTGGATTTCCAGATACAAGTCGCCCGGCCCGCCGTCGCCGCGCTGGCCCTGGCCGGCCAGGCGCAACTGCTGTCCGGCCGTCACGCCCTTCGGGATGTTGACGCTGAGCGTGCGCTCGCGCGTGACGATGCGGTCGGCGGCGTCGCGCTCGGCCACCATCATGCTGACGTTGCGCGTGGCGCCCTGGTAGGTGTCGACCAGGTCGATGGTGATCGTGGCGTGGCTGTCGTCGCCGCGCTGCGGCTCGTACGCATACTGCTGGCGCCGGCGTCCGCCCAGGTTGGCGAACAGGTCGGCGAAGAAATCGCTCGAATCGGTGTCGCCGAAGCCGCCGCCCGGGGCGGCGCCGCCCGGATTGCCGGTGCCGCCGCCGAAGCCGCGTCCCCAGTCCGGCGGCGGGCGGAATTCCTGGCCGGCGCGGAACTGGCGACCGCGCCCGAGGTCGTCGTAGGCGGCGCGTTTTTCGGCGTCGCCCAGCACGCCGTAGGCCTCGTTGAGTTCCTGGGTTTTCTTTTGCGCGTCGGCTTCCTTGCTGACGTCCGGATGGTATTTGCGGACCAGCTTGCGGTAAGCCTTTTTGATCTCGTCTTCCGAGGCGGTTTTAGCCACGCCCAGGGTCTGGTAGTAGTCCTTGTATTCCACGTTGCGCTCCACTCTTGCCTGCGTTGGCCGGCGACTTGACTCGACAATGATCGGAAGTTTACCTGCAATCCGCCATCGCCGCCGCCCTTCAGACGGGAGGGCGCGACACGGCCGCCGCAAAAAGTTGCAATTTTATATCTTATTCATTTGGAAACAGATACTATTCCCACTCAAATAAAACTAGGGAGATTAAATGTTTTCATCAAAACTGCACGCGGCTATTTTGGCCATCGCCTTCACCATCGGAGCCGGCGCGGCACACGCCACCACCATCACCTTTGACGAGTTGCCCCTCAGCGACCAGATTGGCATGCCGGTCGGCACGGACTTTGCCACAGGGGGCTACAATTTTAACCTCACGGACGGAGTCGCCTGGATCATGGCGGCGCGCGCCGACGGCGCTCACGCCAGCAACGGGACGACCAGCCTGGACTTGGGCGGCATGGTCACCGTCACCAACATCGCTCACAAAGCATTTTCGCTCGCCAGCCTCGACCTCGCCACGTTTTGGGCCGTGGAAACCAGTACCGTCAAGCTCACCGGCACCGACGTGAGCGGAAATAACATCGTGCAGACCTACACGCTCAGTGGCGCGGGCGGTACAAGTCCGTACGGCCTGACGACGTATAACCTGAGCGGCTTCGACAACCTCACCTCGCTCGTCTTGGAACTCGTCTACAACCAATCCACTGCGACCTACTTCAGCCTGGTCGACAACCTTGTGCTCAACGAGCAGGCCGTTACCGCCGTTCCCGAGCCGGAAACCTGGGCGATGCTCGGTCTGGGCCTGGCGGTGGTCGCCGGACTGGCCCGCCGCAAGCAGGCCTAGGCCTAAAGCACCGTGAGGCGCGCCTCACGGTACATCACTTATCGTACCCGGCGCACCGACGAGATGCGGTCGCCCATGTCGCGCAGGTTGTCGTAGCGGCCCGGCGACAGAACGATGCATTTACCACGGAAATCGGCGTCGTCGCACAGCTGCCATTCACCCTCGCGGATGATCACAGAGCCGGCTTGGTCGTTGAAGTCGAGACGGTCCAGCTTGCGGATATCGTCGCGCAGTTCGACCTCGGCGCCGTTGAAACGGGACTGCGAATACAGCACGATAGGCGCGCCGCCACGGCCACGGCCATTGTCGCCGTGCCGGCCATGACCGCGATCGCCCCGGTCGCCGCGATCGCCGCGATCACCGTCGGCGCCTACCTCGCGCAGCGACGACAGCACATCGTTAAAGCCTTCCAGCTTGCGGTATTCGCCCGGTCCCAGCACGATGCAACGGCCGTCAAAATTGGCGTTCTCGCACAGCTGCCAGCGGCCGGAGCGCACCCGCACGCTCGAGGCGCGGTCATTGAAGCCGTCGGACGACAGATCGGGCACCTGGTCGCGCACGGTGATCGCCGGTCCGCCGAAATTGTCGTGGGTGTAAAGCGTGATTTCGCCGGCCTGGGCGGAGGCGAAGACGACCGGAGCGGCCAGCGCCAGGGCGGCGTTCAGCAAGCGGGGCAGGAATTTTTTCATAGTTTTGACCTGAATAGTTGTTGGGCGACGTCCGGGTGGACCTCTTCTACACATAACGCGCATGTTATAAGTTTCGCATACGCAGCAGTCCAACTAAATTGCAACCAAATGCAATCGTGCGCCGCAGCCGTTAAAATGGCGGGTTCCGTCACATCAGCCTGCCGCCCCGCTCACCTTATGCCCCACTCTTTCACCCTGTCGTCGATCCGCCTCGAAGCCGCCGCGTTGTGGCGCCTGTCCTGGCCCATGCTGATCGGCCAGCTGGCCACCGTCGGCATGGGCGTGGCCGACGTCGCCATGACCGGCCACACCAGCGCCGACGAACTGGCGGCGGTGTCGCTGGGCGCGTCGATCTGGTCGATCATCCTGGTGACCGTCAGCGGCGTCATGATGGCGATCAACAGCATCGTCGCGCACGACGTCGGCGCGGCCGACCTGCGCAAGATCCCGCACACGGTGCGGCAATCGTTATGGAAGGCGCTCGGCGTCGGCCTGGTGGCGGCCGCGCTGGCCAACGTCGCCACCTTGCTGTTCGCCCATCTGTATCTGACGCCGCACGTCCAGCGCCAGGCCGAGCTGTTCGTCCACGTCATCAGCATCGGCCTGCCGCCGTTCGCCGCCTACCGCGCGCTGTACGGCTACAGCACCAGCATCAACCAGACCTTGCCGGTGATGCTGATCGCCATCATGGGCCTGTGCATCAACATCTTCGTCAACTGGCTGCTGGTCTTCGGCAACTGGGGCTTTCCGGCCCTGGGCGGCGTCGGCTGCGCCGTCTCGACCGCGCTGTGCATGTGGATGATGCTGTTCGCCATGCTGGCCTGGATACGCTACGCGCCCGCCTACCGCGCCACCTATCCGTTCACGCACTGGGAATGGCCGCACTGGCCGGAGATCGGCGCGATGCTGCGGCTGGGCGTGCCGATCGGCATCAGCTACTTCGCCGAGGTCAGCGCGTTCGGCGCGGTCAGCCTGCTGGTGGCGCGCTACGGCGTGGTGCAGATCTCGGCGCACCAGATCGCGCTCAACTTCACGTCGCTGGTGTTCATGGTGCCGCTCAGCTTTGGCATCGCGCTGATCACCCGCGTCGGCCAGTCGCTGGGCGAAGGCAATCCACTCAAGGCGCGGTTCGTGGCCTGGGTCGGCGTGTGGATGTCGCTGGCGTTCGCCGTGTTGTCGGCGGCCTTCATCGTCGTGTTCCGCCACCAGATCGCGCGCGCCTATACGTCCGACCCGGCGGTACAGGAACTGTGCGCACACCTGCTGCTGTTCGCCGCGCTGTTCCAGCTGTCCGACTCGACGCAAGTGGCGGCCGCCTGCGCGCTGCGCGGCTACAAGGTGTCGCGCCAGCCGATGCAGATCCAGCTGCTGGCGTTCTGGGGCTTCGCGCTGCCGCTGGGCTGCTGGCTGGGCCTGGCGCCGCAATGGATGCCATGGTCGCCGGCCGAGCCGATGGCGGCGTCGGGTTTCTGGATCGGGCTGGTGGTGGGGCTGACGGTGGCCGCCGTGCTGCTGAGCTGGTCGCTGCGCAACCTGTCGCTGGCGCGCGTGCGCGGCGCCTGAAACAAAGCGATACATAAGGCCGAAGGAAAGACGGTTTTGCGGGATGGATTCAGAACATTGCCATCTCGCCACATAAACACGACTCTGGTATCGTCTTGGATTGCCCACCAAGAGACCTTCCATGCGCTTTATCCTCTGCTTTCTCGCACTGCTGGCCGGCGGCAACGCCGCCGCCGAAAAACTGACCCTGGACCGTATCCATGCCGACCCGTCGCTGAGCGGTCCCGGCGTTCGCAGCCTGAAAGTGTCGCCCGACGGCGCCCGCGTGACCTTCCTGCGCGGCCGCGACGACAACCAGTTCCAGCTCGACCTGTGGGAATACAACCTCAAGGACAAGTCCACGCACCGCCTGGTCGACTCCAAGACCCTGGTGCCGGAAGAGAACCTGTCGGACGCCGAAAAGGCCCGCCGCGAGCGCGCCCGCACCGCCAGCCTCAAGGGCATCCTCAGCTACAGCTGGTCGCCGGACGGCAAGCAATTGCTGGTGCCGATCGCCGGCAATCTGTACCTGATCGACGTCAGCAAGCCCGACGCCGCGCGCATGGTCGCCAGCGGCAACGTGCTCGATCCGAAGATCTCGCCCAAGGGCCGCTACGTCTCCTTCGTGCGCGACCAGAACCTGTTCGTCATCGACCTGAGCACCAACAAGGAACGCCAGCTGACCACCGACGGCAAGGGCACCATCCACAACGGCGAAGCCGAGTTCGTGGCGCAGGAAGAGATGGGCCAGACCAGCGGCTACTACTGGGCGCCGGACGACTCCGCCATCGCCTACAAGCGCTACGACGAGGCCCCGGTGCCGGTGGTCAAGCGCTTTGAAATCTACGCCGACCGCACCGACGTCATCGAGCAGCGCTACCCGGCCGCCGGCGATCCGAACGTGCTGGTGCAGCTGAAGATCGTCTCGCCGACCAGCGGCGAGAGCCGCAACGTCGACCTCGGCGCCGAGCAGGACATCTACCTGGTGCGGGCCGACTGGAGCGCCAACAGCAAGGCCCTGCTGTTCCAGCGCCAGAGCCGCGACCAGAAGAAACTGGAGCTGGTGTCGGTCGACGCCGCCACGTTGGCGCAGCGCGTGCTGATCACCGAGACGTCGCCGACCTGGGTCAGCATCTTCGACGACCTGCGTTTCCTGGGCAACGACAAATTCATTTGGCCATCCGAGCGCAGCGGCCGCAAGCACCTCTACCTGTACGACTTGAACGGCAAGCTGCTGCACCCGATTTCAAGTGGAGAATGGGGCATCGACAAGCTGCTCGCCGTCGACGAAAAAAACGGCCGCGTGTTCGTGCAATCGAACCGCGACGCCGTCATCGACAGCCAGACCTACGCGCTCAAGCTCGACGGCAGCGGCGCCGACAAGCCGACGCGCATCACCGAAGGCGACGGCTGGCACGACTCCTCGTTCTCGCGCAACGGCGAAGTGTTCGTCGACACCTTCTCCGACCCGGACACCCCGCCGCAAGTGAGCATCCGCCGTCCGGACGGCAAGATGATCAGCTGGCTCGAGCACAATGAACTGAACGCCAGCCACCCGTACGGCAAGTACAAGGACGCGCACCTGCGCACCGAATACGGCACCCTGAAGGCCAACGACGGCCAGACCTTGTACTACTCGATGATCAAGCCGAGCGGCTTCAGCCCGGTGAAGAAATATCCGGTCTACCTGTCGACCTACGGCGGCCCGCACGCGCAGCACGTGGCGCGCAAATGGGGCAACCTGTTCGACCAATACATGGCGCAGCAAGGCTTCGTGGTCTGGCGCCTGGACAACCGCGGCTCGTTCCGCCGCGAGCGCGCCTTCACCGACGCCAACTACCTGAACCTGGGCAAGGTCGAGGTCGAAGACCAGCTGACCGGCATCGAATGGCTGGGCAAGCAAAGCTTCGTCGACGCCAAGCGCATCGGCGTATTCGGCTGGAGCTACGGCGGCTTCATGACGTTGCGTCTGTTGGCGCAAGCGTCGGACAAGATCGCCATGGGCGTCTCGGTCGCGCCGGTGACGGACTGGGCGTTGTACGACACCCACTACACCGAGCAGTTCATGAGCACGCCGAAAGCCAACGCCGCAGGTTACGTGTCGGCCGGCGTCTACGCGCACCTGGACGGGCTGAAATCGCCGCTGCTGCTCATGCACGGCATGGCCGACGACAACGTCCTGTTCACCAACACCACACGCATGATCGACGCGCTGGTCAGCCGCAACGTCCGCTTCGAACTGATGACCTACCCTGGCGGCAAGCACGGCATCGCCGGCCGCGCGCCGCAGCGCCACGTCTACGGCAACATCGAAGCCTTCTTCAAAAAGAACCTCATGCCCGACGCAAAATAACCCCTGCGGGGGTCAAGTCTGGCATTCGGACACGAACTGGTCGTTAAGAGAAAGTTGGCGCCTAAAACAAGAGCCCGTGTCCGAATGACAGACTTGACCCCCGGTTTTTTTTGGCAATCGGACACGAATGGGGCGTTAAGAGGAAAGTTGGCGCTTAACACAACAGCCCGTGTCCGAATGTCAGACTTGACCCCCGGGTTTTTTGGGCGGGCTTGAGCGGCCACAAGAGGAGATTTGTTGATTATTCGATAATGCCCGCTGCGGTGCGTTTCGCATCGTTTCACTACTATTCCAGGAGGAATTATGGCTATCGATGTCTATCTGCAAATCGACGGAATTCGGGGCGAGTCGGCCGACGAGAAGCACAAGGATTGGATTGAATGCAAGTCGGTGAGCTGGGCGGTGAGCCAGCCGAAATCGGCTACCGCCTCGACCAGCGGCGGCCATACCGCCGAGCGTTGCGAACACCAGGAGATCACTCTGCTCAAAATGGCCGACCTGGCGTCGCCGGTGTTGCTGCAAACGTGCTCATCCGGTAAGACCATTCCGAAGGCGAAGTTCGAATTCATGCGCGCCGATGGCCAGGGCGAGCGCGTCAAGTACTTCGAAATCGAACTGGAAAATGTGTTGGTCGGTACCGTGTCGCCCAGCGTCCAGGAAGGCGATGTGCTGTCGGAGCAGGTGTCGCTGAAGTTTTCGAAAGTGAAGTGGCGCTACACGCAGCAAAAAATTTCCGGTGGCGCGGGCGGCAATACCGCCGGCGGTTGGGATTTGTCGACCAACCGCATCGCGGCTTGATCCGTCACACGAGCAAACGAAAACAGCCGCTGATGCGGCTGTTTTTTTATGCGGCGAATGATCGCCTGCGATGCGCCCTGGGGCGCGGCGTGGTGCTGTTAGTTGCGGTTGCCTTTGACGACGTCGTCGATCGCTTCCTTGGCATCGCCGACGCCCTTTTGCACTTTGCCTTCGGCTTGCTTGTTCAGGCCCTTGGCCTGCTGTTCGGAGCTGCCCACCAGTTCGCCCGCTTTTTCCTGGATTTTGCCGCCGATGTCTTTCGCCGTACCCTTAACTTGATCCTTGTTCATAATGAACTCCTTTATCGTTGTTGAAGCTACAGGACACACAACTTGGCGCTGTGTGGATGGGTCCACTATAGGCGCCAGCCGCCGGGTGCTCTGTGCGTTCCCGAACGCTGCCAACAATCAAATCTTTCGCCAGACACTGGCCAGCCACGGCTGCTGATCGCGCGGCAATCCGCTGGGCCGATAGTAATGTTGGACGGCACTAAAACCTGCTGCGACAAGGTAACGCTCCCAGGTATCGTAATCGTAGTAACTGCCGTAGCGCGGGCCGTTCCAGCCTTCGCGGTTGTCGCCGCGCGGGTTCGAGCTGAACAAGACACCGCGCGGTTTCAGCGTGGCATGCAGGCGCCGCAATACGTCCGGCAGCGCCGCGCTTGGCACGTGGAACAGCGAGGCGTTGGCGTACACGCCGTCGAAATATTCGGCCGGCAAATCGAGCTGGACGAAGTCCTGTTGCCAGGCCTCGCAGCCGCTGTAGGCGCGCGCCATGTCCACGAAGCGGGCCGAGCCGTCGACGCCGATCGCCTCGTGCCCCATCTCGCGGAAGGTCTTCAAATCGCGGCCCGGACCGCACCCGAGGTCGAGCAGGCGGTACGGCGCCGGCGCCTCGATCGCGTCGAGCAGCGCGGCGATGTTTTGGCTGACATCGTGATCGATGGTGCCGGCGAAAAATTGCTGCGCCGTCAGCTCGTAGTGTTGCAGCGTCTTCTGCGTGATTTCTTCAATGTGATCGGATTCCATGACGCCAGTGTAACGTATCGACAAGGCGGAAAAGATACGCTCAGGTATCAAATCACTTCTTTCATTCAGGGAATCGCTATATAGTTAGCCTACAGCAACGCCCCTATTATGAGTACCGAGGAGATAAAAATGAAACTTGACGCCTTGTTCCAGAATCCGACCGCGCTGCCCACCGCGCCCAAGGTCGTCGAGGAATTGATCAGCAGTTTCGACAAGGCCAGCGTCTCGACCGAAGAGATCGCGAAAAAACTGGCGACCGATCCGGTGCTGAGCGCCAAGCTGCTGCGCCTGGCCAACTCGGCCTACTATCACGTCTCGCGCAGCATCGGCACGGTCGAGGACGCGGTGCTGATGCTCGGCTTCGTCACCGTGCGCACCCTGGTCATCAGTTCGGGCCTGGTCAGCGGTTTCAAGACCGTTCCCGGCCTCGACCTCAAGCAGTTCTGGCGCTACAGCCTGCACACCGCCGTGTCGGCCAAGTGGATCGCCAAGAAGACCAAGGAAAACACCGACCTCGCCTTCACCATCGGCATGATGCACGCGATCGGCCAGTTGGTGATGCATTCGGCCATGTCCGAAAAAGCCATCGCGCTCGACAAGGTCGCCGGTCCGATGGACGCGCGCCGCCTGGACGCCGAGATGGGCTCGTTCGGCTACACCTTCGCCGATGTCGGCGCAGAGCTGGCCAAGCGCTGGAAGTTCCCGCAAACCTTCTCGGAGACCATCGAGGCCTTCCCGGAGCCGCATCACAACGGCGAGCTCAATCGCCTGGCCGCCGTCATCTCGCTGGCCGCCTGGCGCGCCCGCGTCGAGCAGGCCGAACTGAACGACGAGGAAATCGCCGCCTGCTACCCGACCGAACTGGCCGAGGAACTGGGTCTGGACGACAACGCATTGATTGACGATATGCCATCACCGGACGAGCTCAGCGCTGGTCTGGAGGAGTTGGTGAAGTAAGCTGCCAAGCTTGCCTTAACGGCAACGAAAGCCGCCTGCTTTTGAGCACGGCGGCTTTTTTTCGACTTTTTCAAATATTTTTTCAAAATACCCTAAAGTTCCCGTTTAAGGCGACGTTAATCAGGACATGCGGTAATCCGTTTACCGAAGATAACTAGCCTGGGTGGGTATATGATTGCTACCGAAGTCCTCTCGATGTACGAAAACATTGCCGGTTTGAGCAACCAGATGGCCGCCGCCGCACGCATGGGCGACTGGGATCGTCTGAGCAAACTGGAAACCCAGTGCGCCACCGAAGCCCGTGCCGTCGCCACCGGCGTCCCCGCCCTGAGCGGCGCCCCGCGCCTGCGCAAGATCGACCTGCTCAAGCAGATCCTGGCCAACGACCGCGAAATCCGCGACGTCACCGATCCCTGGATGAACCAGGTACCAGGCATGGCGCGTCAATAAAAACGGCCCGCCCAACAAAAAAAGCGCCTCATCGAGGCGCTTTTTTTATTCAGGTTTAACCCGCCAACGCTACACGCAACGATAGCGCGATCCCCTGCGCGGCCTTGGTGATCTCGTCCAGCGACGGGAAGCTCGGGGCGATGCGGATGTGGCTGTCCTTCGGGTCGTTCCCATACGGGAAGGCGGCGCCGGCCGGCGTCAACGTGATGCCGGCGTCCTTCGCCAACGCCACGGTACGCTTGGCCGAACCTTCCGGCGTCACTAGGTCGATGAAGTAACCACCCAGCGGACGCGTCCACGACACGCCAGGCACGTCGCCCAGGTAGGCTTCGAACTGCGCCAGCACGGCTTCGAATTTCGGCTGCAGCAGCGCGCGGTGCTGTTCCATCAGCGCTTCGACGGTGGCCACATCCTTCAGCAGGCGCACGTGGCGCAGCTGGTTGATCTTGTCCGGGCCGATGCTGCGGATGCCGGCGTGCTTGGTCCACCAGGCGATGTTGGCCGGCGATGCGGCCAGCGCGGCGATGCCCGACCCGGCCCACGTCACCTTCGACGACGAGGCGAACACGATCGCGCGGTCCGGATTGCCGGCCTTGGCGCAGGCGTCGAGGATGTTGGCCACTTCCAGTTTCTTTTCACTCAGGTGGTGGAAGCGATAGGCGTCGTCCCACATCAGGCGGAAGTCCGGCGCGGCCGTTTTCATCGCGGCCAGGCGGCCGACCACCTCGTCCGAGTAGACCACGCCACCCGGGTTGCTGTACTTCGGCACGCACCACATGCCCTTGATGCTGGCATCCTCGGCCACCAGCTTTTCGACCAGGTCCATGTCCGGACCGGCTTCGGTCATCGGAATGTTGATCATCTTGATGCCGCGTGCTTCGCAGATGGCGAAGTGGCGGTCGTAGCCCGGCACCGGGCACAGGAAGGTCACCGGCTCGCGCACCCACGGGGCGTTGCCCGGCGTGCCGTTGAGCAGGCTGTAGATGATGACGTCGTGCATCAACGACAGGCTGGCGCTGCTGTCGACGACGACTTGCGCCGCCGGCACGTCCAGCAGCTTGCCGAACAGTTCGCGCGCTTCAGGCAGGCCGATGGTGCCGCCGTAGTTGCGGCCGTCGGTGCCGTCGGCGGCTTTGAAGCCGCCCAGCGATTCGGTCAGCGCGTTGGACAAGTCGAGTTGCTCGGGCGCTGGTTTGCCACGCGACATATCCAGTTTAAGGCCGAGTTGTTTGAAGGCTTGGTACTGCTCCTGATATTGCGACGGGAGATCTGCTGCGGTCATATGGCTCTTTCAAAATGGGGTATGGCGTGCAAAAAAGCGTCGAATACTATAACCCAGATCGAGGCACCGCAGGCAAAGCTGAGGTTATAAGCTTATTACTATTGCATTATTGATTCGGGTGTGACTTCGTGCAGCGGCTGCGCCTCCTGAGGCTTGCCCGATGCCTCGGCCGGCTTTTTCTTGCGGAAGCCTTGCCAGATTTTCAGCGGCGCCGCGCCGGACTTCTTGCGCCGCCAGTAGATCAGGCCAGCGCCAGCCAGCAGCAGCGCGCCGACCGCGCCGGCGCCCCAGGCGACATAGTTGGTCGGTCGTTCGACCGGCTTTTCCTTCTTGTATTTCAGCTTGGGCAGCACGCGTTTGAGCGGAACCGGCGCGGACGCCGAGGCGGAGGCGCCCGCCGCCGAGGCCGACGCGTTGGCGCCATGCCCATCGGCGGAGGCCGAAGCGGAAGCCGAGCCGGCCGCCGCCGAGGCCGACGCCGAGGCGCCATCCATCGTTGCCGCCTGCGCTTCGCCGGCTTTGCCCGGTTTGCTCGATTTGCCTGGTTTGTCCTCAGCCGCCTTGGTCGATGCCGCTTCTGGGCCCGCCCCCGCTCCCGGCGCCGCCGAGGCCACCGACGCGGCTTTCGGCGCGGTCTTGTCCACCGCCGGTGCCGCCACAGCGGCGGCCACGCTACTGCCAGCCGCCGCCAACACGGCCGTGCCCGCCTGCCCGACCTTGGGCGCGGCGGCAGGAGCGGCCGCCGGCGTCGCCGCCGAATTTTTGATCGCGCCCTGCAGCGCCTTCATCTTCCCCTCCAGCTCCACCAGCTTGCTGGACAAGGCCAGGCTATGCGTGTCGAGCGCCTTGCATTCCTTGGCGCTGATGCCGGACGGCGCGCATGCGGCGGGCGCGGCCGGGCGTTTGACGCCGGCGGGCAGCGGCAACGGCCCCAGCGGCAGCAAGGCTTGCGCCACCGGCAACGGTACCGCGTTGTCGGCGGCGGCCGCGTCGCGCTTTGCCGCCGGCTTGGCCGGAACAGGCGCGGGCGCGGGCGGGGACGTGGGCGCCGGCGCGGGGGCGGCTGCGGGCGCACTACGCGGCGTCCCCATCGCTTCGGCTATGCGCGATGGCAAATCCCGCACCGCCACCGTCGGCGTCTGCCGAACCGGCGTCGCGGCGGCCGCGGCGGCCTTGAGCGCCCCCGGCACGCCTGTCTCGGATTCATGCAACGACGGCAACGGCGCCGGACGCGTCCGGTCCCGCACCGCCGGCGCGGCAGGCGCGGCGGCGGCCCGCTCCGCCCTCGCCTGCGCCGCGATCCGCTCCGCGTCGGCCGACGTCATCACGCTGGGCGCCGGCACGGACGACGCCACCGGTGCCGGCGGCGGTGGCGGATTGGGGTCCGCCTGCAACCAGACCGTTGCTAAACGCACATCTTGCCGCCCCGCCGCGCTCAATTCCACATACATATGGACGTATTCGGCGTCGATCGCGCGCGTGGTCGTCACATGCAAAAACTGCTTCTGGTCGCGCTTGACCACCGACATGCGCACCGACGACAGCGCCGGGTTCATGGTGATGTTCGCGCCGCGAAACACGTCCGGCCGCGCCAGCCTCACCTGCAAAGCGTTCACTTCGTCCGGCGCCAGCGCCACCAGTTCGATGTCCGCCGACAGCGGCTGGCCGATGAACGAGCGCGCGGAAACGTCGCCCAGCTCGGCCGCGTTGGCCACGATGCCCGCCGGCGCCAGCAATACGGCGCAGGCAAGGGAGCGGAGCAAATGTGTAAGTGTGGAACGCTGCATAGAAGTCGGTAGTGACGCGTAGTCTTAAGGTATATGGCTATAACGGCTGATTTTCCCAATTTTGTAGCCCCAGGATAATTTTTCCAAACTGCGCTACACTGAAAAGCCCACATATGATGACTTCCGCACAAGGATGAATTATGAGCAACAGAAGCGAACGTGACAGTTTTGGCCCGATCGATGTCCCCGACGACAAGCTGTGGGGCGCGCAGACCCAGCGCTCACTGGAACATTTCCACATCTCCACCGAGCGCATGCCGCCGGAGTTGATCCACGCGCTGGCCAGCGTCAAGCGCGCCGCCGCCCGCGTCAACCTGGACCTGGGCCTGCTGGACGGCGCGAAAGCGATCGCCATCACCCAGGCCGCCGACGAAGTGCTGGCCGACAAGCACACCGGTGAGTTCCCGCTGGCGGTGTGGCAGACCGGCTCCGGCACCCAGTCCAACATGAACATGAACGAAGTGCTGGCCAATCGCGGCTCCGAGCTGATGGGCGGCGTGCGCGGCGAGAGCCGCAAGCTGCACCCCAATGACGACGTAAACAAAGGCCAATCGTCGAACGACATCTTCCCCACCGCGATCCACGTGGCCGCCGCGCAGGCGCTGGCCAACACGGTGTTGCCGTCGCTGCGCCAGCTGCGCGCCAGCCTGCACGCCAAGGCCGAGGCCTTCGCCGACATCGTCAAGATCGGCCGCACCCACCTGCAGGACGCCACGCCGCTGACCCTGGGCCAGGAATTCTCCGGCTATGTCGCCCATCTGGACTTCGCCGAGCACGCGATCAACGCCGCCCTGCCCGGCGTGCTGCAGCTGGCCGCAGGCGGCACCGCCGTCGGCACCGGCCTCAACGCGCATCCGGAATACGCGGTGCGCATCGCCGCCGAGCTCGAACATACCTTGTCGCTGCCGTTCCGCACCGCCGACAACAAGTTCGCCGCGCTGGCCGGCCATGACGCGCTGCTGTCGGCGCACGGCGCGCTGAAAACCCTGGCCGCCGCGCTGATGAAGATCGCCAACGACGTGCGCTGGATGGCGTCGGGCCCGCGCTCGGGCTTGGGCGAGATCACCATCCCCGAGAACGAGCCGGGCAGCTCGATCATGCCGGGCAAGGTCAACCCGACCCAGTGCGAAGCGGTCACCATGCTGTGCTGCCAGGTGTTCGGCAACGACGTCGCCATCACGATGGGTGGCGCCTCGGGCAATTTCGAGTTGAACGTCTACAAGCCGCTGATCGCGCACAACTTCCTGCAAAGCGCGCGCCTGCTGGCCGACGGCATGCGCAGCTTCGAGGAACATTGCGTACACGGGATAGAACCGAATCGCGGCCGCATCGCGGAACTGATGGAACGCTCGCTGATGCTGGTGACGGCGCTGGCGCCGCACATCGGCTACGACAAGGCGGCGTCGATCGCCAAGAAGGCGCAGCATGAGGGTACGACATTGAAGGAGGCGTCGCTGGCGCTGGGTTACGTGACGGCCGAGCAATTCGACGAGTGGATCGTGCCGCTGGACATGACGCGTCCGAACGCGGCCTGATCAAAAACCGTAAGAGTAGCGCACCCCGGTCAGCACATCCGGCCGGGCGTTCGCATCGTGACCTGGATTAACGCGCAACATCACCGCGCCGGTCAGCTTGCCCATCTTGCCGGCTTTGCCAACCATGGTGGTGTAGCCGAGTTCCAGATCCCGCTCGGTGGCGGTGGGCCGCAGATTCAAAGTCGGCGCGCCGAACTCCTGGGTATTGGCATAGCTGACCCGCGCATCCGAGTCGGCGTTTTGCAGCGCCCCCGTGCGCACCTTGGCCGGCACCGACAAAGTCACCGCCAACCGGTCCTGGGTCGAGAAGATCTGGCGCGTGGACACGCCCACGCTGTATGCCATCGTCCGTACCGACGACACCTGCGCCATCAGACTGTCCGGCGCGCCAAAACCCTCGGTCTTGCCATACGACGCCATCGCCATGATCGAGCTGCGCGGCGTCAGCGCATACCCCAGCGACAACGACGTGAATTTGGTGGTGGGACGGCTGTTCATACCCCATGACGTGCCGGGCTGGCCGCCGCCCAGGGTGGAGCCGGTCTCGCGCAACAGGCCGATCGTCAGAATGCCGACCGCGCGCCCGGTCTTCTTTTCGAACTCCGCGCTGCTCAGATAACGCCGGCTGCGTTCGTTCAACAGGGGTCCGAGCGGATCGAGCAACGAAAGATTTTCCGGCAACGCACCGAAGTGCAGACGCGGAGCGCCGGCGAAGGCGGCATAACGGCGCGCGCCATCGGTCTGCAACTGGTCGACCAGCGCCGACTGCCGGTCGGCGGCGTCGAACAATAATGCGGAGTTGGCGCGCTTTTCGTACACCGGCGTGGTTTGCTGGGGGAACAAAGGATCGGATGTGGCCGCGCCAGCCGCTGCGGAGAGCGGAGAAACGATTACCAGCATGGTCAGGGAAAGCTTATTCATGATGCTGCTCGGTAAGACCTCGGTAACACACCCTGCACTGCTTAAATATTTGGCAGTGACTTCAGGATAGCAATTTTTTTTCCAAGTGACAACCCGATTCGTTGGGGTAAACTGCGCGGCTGTCGGAATGCCGCTACACTATCTGAAGTGACGTCGGTGCCGACTTTATATCATGGCAACAGAGGATAAAATGCAAAAAGTAAGCTTCGAATTGAACGGTGAATTTGTTGAACTGAACCAGCTCTTGAAGCTGGTGGGATTGTGCGACAGCGGCGGCGCCGGCAAGATGATGGTGGCCAGCGGCGCGGTGAAAGTCGACGGCAAGCAGGAGTTGCGCAAGACGGCGAAAATCCGCGCCGGCCAGCAGGTCAGCGTCGGCGACGTCAAAATCAGCATTGACGCCGTGTAATTTCCTCTTGCTTTTGAGCAATAACGTACTAATCTGTAAGCGCAGCCAAGAAAACGCTGCAGACGGGGGTGAGCGTGTTTGATTATGCGCAAACCGACTGGCGATATCGTAGTTATATTGGAATTGCTTGCCACCCGGCTTTTTCAACCAGTTTCTTTACGACCAAGGGGACGTCATGGACGGTCCTGAACCACATAGCCCAACCCAGGAAAAACTGCTCGACGATCTGCGCCAGGTGATAGAAAACGCCGAGGAGCTGCTCAAGAACACCAATCAGTACCACGGTTCGCTGTACCAGGGCGCGCGCGCCAAGCTGGCGCAGGCGCTGCTGACCGCGACCGAGGAACTGGCCCGGTTTGAAGACGTCCAGATCGACCGCATGATCGAGCTGACGGCCGCCGCCAACAAATTGCACCGCGATTTGACGGGCGAGGCCAAGGTGCTGCGCGCTTTCAAGCCCGGCAGCCAATAACGATCACCCCGTTTCAGCCATTCCATCTATTTCGACGATCAGCGCGTGCGCCAGCCACAGTTGTAAATTGCCGGCCACGTCAAAGGCTTCGTCGATGTCGAACGCGGCATCGAGCGCGGCGCCGAAATCCCTCCCCGCCCCCAATGACCGCAGCGCCGCGTGACCAGCGCCGCTGAGCGCAACCACCCGTGTTTTCCAGCCCGGACGCGCGACCACGCCATGGCTCGGCGCCGCCATGTGTTCGGGGAAACCAATCCCGCTGTCAGGCTGGTGTGCCTGCCAGAGAGGTATCGTGGCCCATTCCGACGACACCAGCCGGCAGGCCGGATGCAGTGTCATCCGCGCCGTCTCCATGTGTTCGGGCGACAGGGCGGCAAGCCGCTGCGCGGTGATCCCCCGGGCCGCCGGCGCGTAGTGCGCCCGGTGCAAGGCCCACTCCAGCGCCGCCATGTCGGGCAGGTAGGGATACTCGGCCACGTGCGGAAAATGGCGCAGGAAGGTGTCGAAGTCGGCGCCGAAACGGTTCAGATCGCCGCTGGTGGACGGATGGGCACGGCCGTAGGATTTACTCAGAGCGCTAAAGAACTCCTCCCCCACCAGCATCCGCACCACCGGGTACGCGGCCGACAAGGTCTTGTCCCAAGTCGCGCTCAGGTTGCCGCGATAGAGCGCGAACCGGTGTTCGTTGTCGCCGCCTTTGAATTGTGATAACACCTGCGCCGCCTGCCCGGGGTCGAGCAACGCGCCGGCGAACTGCTGTTGGGTCTCGGCGAGGCCGGAGACGCCCGCCTCCGCGGCAACCGGGGCCGCCACGCGCAAGGGCTGCGCGGCCCGCGCGGCATAGCGGCGGTGCAGCACCTCGGCCTTGGCAGCCTCTTCCAGCAGCACCTCGACAGTCGGGATGTCGGTATCCCACTCGATCAGCGTCGGCACGGCGCCGAAGCGCTCCAGCGCCGCCTCGTACAGCCGCCAGACCGGGTCGGCCACCGCCGCGCCGTGGTGATCGATGACGGCCTGGGGCGTCACCAGATGACCGGCCAGATGCATTTCGCCGACCGTGCCGGGCGCGATCGCGGCGATGGCGGCCAGCGCGTCTTCGCCGTGGTTGCACTGGTTGACATAGAGGTTGTTGATATCGAGCAGCAGACCGCAACCGGTGCGCGCCGCCAGCGCCGCCATGAACTCCGCCTCGCTCATCGCGTCCCGCTGAAACCGTACATAGGTCGACACGTTTTCCAGCAGCAACTGGCGCTTGAGCGTGTCCTGTACGCGGTTGACGCGCGCGCTCAGCATGTCGAGCGCGGCATGGTCCAAGGTTAGCGGCAAGAGATCGTTGAGGTGGCGGTCGCCGACGGCGCCCCAGCACAAATGCTCGGACACCAGCACCGGGTCGATCCTTTGCACCAGGCTGCGGACGCTGTCCAGATGATGCTCTGAAAAGCCGCGCGCCGAGCCCAGTCCCAGGCCGACGCAATGCAAGCTGATCGGATAATCGCGGCGCAGCTGCTCCAGCACGTGGCTATCCCAGCCGGCTTGATCGAGGTAATTTTCAGTGTGGACCTCAAGCCAGGCGGCGCGCGGCCGCTGCTCGAGAAACTGACGATAGTGCGGAGCCCGCAATCCAACGCCGACACCCGGCTTCGGCTCGGACAGGCGTGGCGGCGACATGGCTCCGCTGGCTGCGACGATTGCTATGCGAGTATCGCCGCGATTACTTGGCAGGCGGCGTGGTCTTGCCGCCGGCTTTTTCGCAAGTGCCTTTAGCGACGTATTTCCACTCGGTCGGCGCGTTGTCGACCTTGGCCTGGCCGGCGCACGAGTGCGTGCCGTTGGCGGCGGCGCAATCGTTTTGACCGGCCTTGGCGATGCCGAAGCACTTTTCCTTCGGCGTATCTTGGTCGACGGCGGCGGCGGTGCCGGCGCTGGCGGCGCAAACGGTGGCCAGGGCGGCGGCGATCAGGGCTTGACGTTTATTCATGGGGAGTCTCCTCGAATGGATGGTTGAATTCAGAATCGCAGCGTACCAGCAATAACGCGGATACGCTTGTTTCTGTTGACAGGATTCAAGTCAAGGAGAAGCGCGGACCGAACGATCGCGCAAAGACGCCGTAAAGCACGGTGCCTGGCGCCAAGAGGCGCCGAAAAACCGCCGTTCAGGCGGTTGTATTGATGGTGTTACCCAAGTGCGAAGGCAATTTCGGCGCCGACGGCACGGGAGGAATGGCTTCAATCAATGCCTGCGCGCTGGAAGCCTGGATGTCCTGGGCTTTTTTCAGCACAGCAATGCCGACTGCCTGCTTGGTGCCGGTTTCCGCGATCGAGGTTGCGGCTTGAGCAATACTTGAAACGTCCATATCATCCTCCTTTAAGGGGTATCACTTCTTTTACGGATGATTCGAAAAAAACTTTAGCCTTCGGACGATTTATTTTGACGTTTTTTCTCGACGTGGGCGAGCAGCCAGGCCAGCACTTCGGTGGGCGCGTTCAAGTCCAGCCACACTGTGTCGGGCGACAAATCGGCGGGCCGGGGCAGGTCGGAGGCGACAGCGATCACGTGCGGATCGAGCGGATACAGCGGCGGACGGCCCTGCTCGGCGCGGTAGACTTCCAGCTTGTCGATCGGATACGTCTTGAACCCTTCGAGCAGGGTCAGGTCGGCCGGCGACAGGCGGTCCAGTTGTTCCTGCAATGACGGTTCCGGCGCGCCGCGCAGTTCGCGGATGATAGCGACCCGGAACGGCGACGCCACCATGACTTCGGCGGCGCCGGCCATGCGCAGGCGGGCGCTGTCCTTCTGTGGTGGCTCCAGTTCCAGGTCGTGGTGGCTGTGCTTGATGACATTGACCTTCAGCCCTTGCGCCGCCAGCCGGGCGATCAGGAATTCCAACAACGTGGTCTTACCGCTGCCGGACGTCCCGATGACGCCCAGGACATTGCGCATGTGCGCGGAACTCTCTTGCTGCATTGATCAACCTCTCTCTACCCCAACCTGTTACCGCCATTATACGCAGCAACATTTAAGGACGTAGCGAGGCTTCCGGCCAGGTCTTTATTCGCCGTTCTTTTGGTTGAAGGCGTCGTTGCGCGAACGGCCGTTGGCCAACAGGACCAGGCCCAGGCACAGCAGCCCGGCGCCGTAGCCGATCGGTTCTTGCTGGGCATCGACTTCCGCCGCCTGCGCGCGTGGCATGGCGAAAGCTGCGGCTATCAGGAAAGGCAATAGTTTCAGATGTTTCATGATATTCCCCCATGCATTGTTTTCAATGATAAGAAAATATCACTACCGAGTGACAAGTTGATGACAGCTCAATACGGAACGCGGTATCGGTAACCTTTGAAATTGAACACCGCTTCCTTGGGATTCAGTTTTTCCAGTTTCAGGCCGGGGGCGACCTCCTCCCCCTCGCGGCGCAGGACCTTGTCGATCAGCAGCAAGCGGTCCGACGGATTCTTGGAGTAGATGTAGCCGCCGACGGCGACCTGCGGAATCGACCGCTGGATGGGCTCGGGCAGATCGCGCAGATTCTGGACCGGCTCCTCGAACGCGACAGCCGGTTTGGCCGGGGCGGTCGCGGCCGCGATCGGGTTGACGGCTGGCGCCGGCGCGGCCTGCGCTGTTTGCGGATCGGCGTGCTTGCGCGGCGCCGGAGCGAGCGTGGCCACCGGCGGCGGCAGCGCTGCGACGGGCGCCGGCAACGGCGCGGCACTATCGGCGGCGACCTGGGCCGGGGCCGAGACTTGCGCGGCGACGACCGGTGCCGCCAGAGCCGGCGGCGCGGCTGGCGCCGGGGCGCGAACAACTTCCTGGGCGGCCTGAGCATCGGCGGGCGCCGCAGCCGGCTTCAGCACCATGACCAGCAGCGCGGCGATCGCAACGCCCATCGCCACGATCAACAGCAGCAACGGCTTTTTAAGTCGTCCACCGGCCGAGGACCGGTCCACCGATTGCAGCGTCGGCGCGTGCAGGGTCGGCGCGTTGCCGAGTTGACGTTCCGCCTGCGCTTTTTTCAGCGCTTCCAAAATATAGGACATATTATTTCCCTGCCACGGCGTCGGCCTTGCCGGCACGGGCCAGCAAACGTGGCTCCTGCACGCCGCCCAACTGATACAGTCGGATGAAAGTTTTCGGACCGGCCACGCCGTCCGCCTTGAGATGCTGCTCGGTCTGGAACTCGGTCAGGCGGCTGCGCAAGGCCGCGTCCAGCGGTTGATTTTCCTGCGGTTTTTTCAGCTCGTAAAGTTGCGACAAGCGCTTGGCCAGCCAGTCCACATCGGGACCGTGATCGCCGACGGACACCTCGTCGCGCCAGCTGCGCGGCGCCCGCCAGAACGTGGTGAACTCGCCGCCGAAGCGTGCGCCGAGCGCCTCCAGGCTGATCGTCTGCGGCGTGCCGCCGGGTGTCATGATGGTCGCGTTGCGTTTGTCCAGCGCGGTCAGCAGCACGTAGTTGGGTACGACGGGATCGTCGCGCAGGGTTAGCACCGCCGGACGGTCCAATTGACGCAGTTCGTCGATGCCGCCTTTGGTTTGCAGGCAACGCAAATTGAGCCGCGCCGCCGTTGGACAAGGATCGCCGTCGACCAGCGCCAGCCCCCACATTCCGGCAAGCTGGCGCAAGGCGGCCGCCTTGCCGGCGCCTTCACCCGCCGCTGCCACCGGCGTAGCGTTGGCAGCGGCCGGCAAGGACGCCGCCGGAGCAAGCGCGGCCGCAGCCGCCTTCGGCGCGGCGACAACGGCGCCACTGGATGCCGACGGCGTCGTCGAAGCGGCCTGCGCACTCTGTATGCCAGGCTTCGCGTCGTGCGCCGCCAACTGCCACAATACCGCGCTGACGATCACGCCGCCTAGCGCGCCGGCCGCCACCAGCGGCCAGCGCCGGCCGGACGACGAGGCAAGCAGCGCGCCAGGCACCACTTCCTGCCCGGAAAACACCTCCGACGCCGCGCGGCGCAAAATGACGCGCGTCACCTGCGGCTGGTTCTCGACATACGCGCCCAGCAGCGCACGGTCACACAGCAAATTGATACGGCGCGGCACGCCTTTGGCCAGGCTGTGCACCAATCCCATCAAACGGCGCGGAAACGGCGCGATCGCCGACGCGCCGGCCACCGCCAGCCTATGCTCGATGTACGCGCCGGTTTCGGCCTCGGTCAGCGAGCCCAGGTGGTAGCGGGCGATGACGCGCTGCGCCAACTGCTCCAGTTCCGGCCGCGCCAGCATCGTGCGCAACTCGGGCTGGCCGATCAGGATGATCTGCAGCAGCTTGCGCTCGCTCGTTTCCAGATTCGTCAGCAAGCGCAGCTGCTCCAGCACCTCGGCCGACAGGTTCTGCGCCTCGTCGATGATCAGCACATTGTTCTTGGCCTGCGCGTGGCTGGCCAGCAAATAGGCGTTGATCGCGTCGACATAGCCCTTGACGCTGACGGCGCCGGCGCCCTGCGGCGGCAGCTCGATGCCGAACTCGTCACAGATCGACAGCAGCAACTCCTCCACCGACAGCTTCGGATTGAAGATATAGCCCAGCTTGCAGTTCTCGGGGATCTGCTCCATGAAGCAGCGGCACACGGTGGTCTTGCCGGCCCCGATCTCCCCCGTCAGCAGCACGAAACCGCCGCCGCTGCCGATGCCGTACAGCAGATGCGCCAGCGCCTCGCGGTGGCGTTCGCTCATGAACAGGTAGCGCGGATCGGGCGCGATGGAAAACGGCGATTGCTTCAGATTGAAAAAGTGGGTGTACATGAAGACCTTGGGAGTGCGCGTACCCTATTTTAGCCGCTGGCGCACGGCGGGCGGCTGCACCGGCGGCAAGGGCTTGTACTTCGCGCAGTAAATCTTGGATTTGGTATCGAAATAAACGATGCGGCTGGCCGGCTTGGCCTCGCGCACGGGGAAGGCCGACGTGTCGATTCTCGCATAATGCAAGCCGACCTGGGCGATGATCGCCTTTTCCAGCTCTTCCGGCGTGGCCTCGGCCACGGCGCCGACGAAGATATAGGTGCTGGTATCGTCGCTGACCATCACCTCGGAGACCGGCGTGCCCCACAGGTTGGCGCCCTCGGTCTTGAACCAGAAGGCGCCGCCGTCGTGCTTGTAGGCCGGGCCGAAGGCCTTGAGCAGGTAATCGTAATAAAAGAAATTGGCGGTCTGGTCGCGGCACAGCAGGCCGTTGCCGATGACGGTGCCAAAGGTGGTGGGCACCGATTGCGCCAGGGCGGCGCCGGAAACAAGCATGGCGAATGCCGCCAGCGCGCAGAAACCGGCGCGGCGCCGCAATAAATAAAACATCATCATTAAAGTTTCGATAACCAGGAGCGGTTGGCGCTGATACGCGCCTTGGCGGTCGCCGGCAGCGCCTCATAGCATCCCGGGTACTGTTTCAAGGCCGCCTCCCGGATTTCCTTCTGTAAGCCGTTGATTAAGAACACATATAGCACCGAACCGTCGTTCGTGTTTTTGGTCCCCATGTATTTGATCATGTCCGCCCCCGCTTCCGTTTTCCCGCTCGAGCATCAATGCCCCGATTATGACATTATCGGCGGCCCGGACGACAAGTTGATTCGCAGTTCAGCGCCGCTTTTTTGCCGTTGATCCCACTATTCCGCGCATCCGTCCCATTCCGCGCGCCGCTTGCTTGCTTTTGTCATATCGTTCATTCCTCGCCACTTCCACCATCGAGATAAAAAATGAAGCAGACGATCAAACACCAGGCGCTGGCCTGCACCCTGCTGGCGGCCGCCATCGCCTCCGGCTACGCCCAGGCCGACACCAAGGCCGAAAGCAAGCCCGACAACGCCATCGTCACCGAGACCCGCACCGTCGCGCCGTTCACCAGCATCAACCTGAACGGCCCGTTCCGCGTGATCGTCACCAACCAGGCCGGCAACGGCATCGAACTGTCCGGTCCCCGCAAAAAGTTGGCCGACATCGAAACCTCGGTCAGCGGCGACACGCTGACCGTGCGGCAACCGCGCAAAAAGAGCAACGGCTGGGTCTTCAACTTTAACTGGAACAACGACAACAAGTCGCAGGTGACGATACGAATCAACGCCGCTGCCTTGAAAAGCCTGCGCAGCGGAGGCAGCGGCGACGTCGATCTGCAACAATTCCAGGGCCCGGCGCTCAGCTTGACGTCGGACGGCGCCGGCGACATCCACGCCAGCGGCGCCGCGACCGACCTGACGGTCACCTCCTCCGGCAGCGGCGACCTCGACCTGCGCAGCCTGAAGGCGGGCAACCTGAACGTGGTCTCGAACGGCCCCGGCGACATCAACGCCGCCGGCGTCACGCAGGATCTGAACATCTCGGTCAACGGGCCGGGCGACCTCGACATCGGCGACATCAACGCCGGCAAGATCAACACCGCGATGCACGGGCCGGGATCGGTCACCCTGCGCGGCAACGCCAGGGAAATCCGCGCCGAAGTGGCGGGCCCGGGCGATCTCGACGCTTGCGGGCTGGGCACGGAAGCGGCCAGCGCCATGCTGCACGGCCCGGGCGACGCCTGCATCGCCGGCAACATCAAGAAACTCGACGCCGAAGTCCACGGCTCGGGCGACCTGACGGTGCGCGGCCTGCAGGCGCAAACGGTGCGCGCCATCCTCAGCGGCCCGGGCCGCATGACCTTGTCGGGGGCGACGGCAATGCTGAGCGCGGAAGTGAACGGTTCAGGCGACCTGGAGGCCAACACGCTGCAGGTCGGACGCGCGGTGGCGCGCAGCCGTGGACCGGGCAATATCCATCTGAACAAGGTCGGCGACACGCTGGAGGCGGAAGTGGGCGGCTCCGGCGACCTGACGGCGACGGCCGACTGCAAGAGCGTGCGGCTGAACATGCACGGCCCAGGCGAGGTCAAACTTGACGGCAAGACCGCCACCCTGACCGCGCAGCTGAGCGGCTCGGGCAACCTCAACGCGCGCCAATTGTGGGCCGGCCAGGCCGACGTCATCGTGCGCGGGCCGGGCAACGCGGTGGTGAATGTGAATGGCAAAGCAGCCGAGCAATCGCGCCTGGTGACGTACGAGCGCACCGGCACCCGCGACAAGGCCAGCAACTGATACAAGGCAAATCCGGGGTCAGGTCCTAATGCCGCTAACTTAAGCTTTTAGCGGCATTTTTGTTGTAAACGGCGGCCGGAAGTGTTAACTTGCCGGCACGATGCTATCAGATGCCATTTCCCTCGCTATAGACCTTCC